>NZ_JBIBKR010000002.1:812739-923621 GCF_042959365.1 Streptomyces sp. NPDC007907 | reverse complement strand
CCGTCTGCGCGTTGACCAACCGGATCAGGCCCGCATCGTCCACGATCACCATCGCGTCCGGCGCCGCCTCCAACAGCCCCCGGAACCGCTCCTCGTCCGCCGCCAGCCCGTGCCCCGCGGATGCGGTACCGCAGCGGCAGGACGGCGGCGTCGTCACTCCGGCCCCGCGCGCCGGCACTGTGCTGTCATCGTCGTCCATGGCGGCCCCACCCGGCTGGCATTTCTACAGGAATGGGCCATCACAGCGCACCGGCGTCTACCGCACTCTTGTATGCCCATTACTGGCCCCTCAGTGGCCGAATCTGTCCGCCCGGCTTCAACAGGCCGCTGCTTTCTGAGAATCCCGCGGTCAAGACCGGGGAAGCCGCGAGGGCCTTCAAGGGCCCCTTCGAGAACCCGAGAGTTCAACAACCCCACGGACACCGTCGCTGAGAGCATCCACGGCAGGAACGCGGCCCCGAAGCCCCCCGCGCGATCTGCTCAGCCCCGTCCGTCAAGATCGACCCGCTCGAGGACGCGGCGGGGCCGCCGCCGCGTCCTCGCCGACAAGAAATCCGACAAGACCTGCGGGAGGGTCGCGTGGTCGCGGGCCAGGCCGCGGTGGTGCATGACGGGCCGGCCGAGGGCGCGTTCGATGACCCAGTCGCGTGGCGGGGTCGGATGCAAAAGCCGACGCGTCAGCTGACCGGAAGACCGACCGCCAGCGTCAGTTCAAGGACCCGGTGCGGCGACGCGAGATCCGGGAACAGCTCCCGCAGCTGCGACATCCGGTACCGGACGGTCTGGGGATGGACGAACAACGCCGCCGCCACCTCGTCCCGCCTGCCCTGGTGCAGCAGCCACTCCCGCAACGTCTCCTCCAGCCGCCGTGCGGTCGCGACAGGCAAGGTCTGCAACGGTGCGAGGGCTCGGGCGCGCAGGTCCGCGTACGCGTCCACGTCGGCGCTCAGCACCAGTTCGGGCAGGTGCTCCTCGGTGTCACGGATATCGGAGGAGAGGGAGCGCGCGCGTGCGGCTCGTGCGTACGAGGCGGACGCACGAGCCCACGGCCGGGCCGGGCCGACCACGGCGGTGCGGTCGGTCAGCTGCCGCAGGAGATGTGATCGGTCGGCGTCGGGGACGAGCAGCACACCGGTGGCGTCCGGCAGATCGTCGAGGACGAGGGTGCTCGGGTCGAGCGCGCGGTAGGCAGGCCGGGCCTGGGCGGAGGGCAGCAGGACCGCGGTCAGCGAAACCGGAGGCTGCCATGCGGCCCGTTGAGCAGAGACCAGCAGCACGTCCGGGCTCGCGCCGGCGAGGAGGTCGCGGGCCAGGTGCTCCAGGTGGCGCTCGTGTTCCCTGCCCCGGGCGGCCAGTTCGTCGGCGTGGCCAGCGGCGCTCGCGGCGGAGAGCTCGTCGATGTAGGCGAAGGTCAGCTCGGCGAACTTGGCGACCTCGGCGGCGGGCAGGCCCGCGGGTACGGCACCCGCTGCCAGGCATCGCCAGGCCACGCGGGCACCGACGCGGTAGGCGCTGAGCAGGGCGTCCATCGAACGGCCGTCCCGGACCTCGCCGCGGCCCAGCTCGTAGGCCGCGTCACCGCCGTCGCCGCCTGTGGCGTTCCCGCTCGCGAGGTCCAGGTAGTGCCCCAGGGCGGTGCGGACGGCTCGGCGGATGGTGGCGCCCATGTGGCCCGAGAGGGCGTTGGCGTAGGGAGGAACCTCGTCGATGATCGCCTGGACGACTTCATCGGCGGTGGTCTTCAGCGCGGCCCGAAGTGCTGTGACCGTCGTCTCATCCAAGGCCAGCTCGCTGGCCCTCCGGGTTACATGGCTCACGATTTTATTCCCTGCGAACAATTCCACCGACCAGATTCACGTCCTACGGTCAGGACTTTACGCCCTGAGACGCAGCAAGCTGGACCCATGACGAGTACAGCCCTCCGCGGCAGGGCGTGGAAACTGCTGGAGATGGTCACGACGCCGTTGCTGCCGTCGGACTACCTCGACCTGGTCAGCCCGCTGCGGGCGGGCGCTGACCTCCGGGGCCGCATCGAGGCCGTGCACCCCGAGACGAGCGACGCCGCGACCATCGTGATCAGGCCGGGACGGGGCTGGCGCGGCCACACGGCCGGTCAGTACGTGCGGATCGGTGTCGACGTCGACGGGGTGCGCCTGTGGCGTGCCTACTCGCTCACCTCACCGCCGAACCGCCGGGACGGCCGCGTCACGATCACCGTGAAGGCGATCCCGGACGGCAAGGTCAGCAACCACCTGGTCCGCAGGACGAAACCGGGCACGCTGATCCAGCTCGACCAGGCGACCGGTGACTTCGTGCTGCCGCAGATCAAGCCCGCCAAGGTGCTCTACCTGACGGCCGGCAGCGGCATCACACCGGTGATGGGCATGCTGCGCGACACCGAGTTCGACGACGTCGTCATGATCCACTGCGCGCCACAGCCGCACGACGTGATCTTCCGCAACGAACTGCACGACCTGGTCGCGGACAAAAAGCTGCGGCTCATCGAGGTGCACACCGACACAGACGGCATGCTCGACATCGCCCGCCTCGGCGAACTCGTGCCCGACTGGGCCGAGCGAGAGACCTGGGCGTGCGGGCCCGCGGGCCTGCTCGACGCCGCCGAAGAGCACTGGAGCGAGCACGGCGTACAAGAGCGCCTGCACACCGAACGCTTCCGCCCCAGCATCGTCGTCGCCGGTGACGGCGGCGAGGTCACGTTCAGCACCACCGGCAAGAGTGTCGCCGCGGACGGCGCCACGCCGTTGCTGGACGTCGGCGAGGAGGCCGGTGTGCTGATGCCCTCCGGGTGCCGCATGGGCATCTGCTTCGGCTGCGTCACACCGCTCAAGGCGGGCGCCGTCCGCGACCTGCGCACCGGCGAGATCACCGAGGCCGAGCCGGGCGTCCTCATCCAGACCTGTGTGTCCGCCGCGGCGGGCCCCTGCGACATCGAACGGTAGGACCACCTTGACCGCCATCGACCCCACCGCCCACCTGACCGCGGAGCAGATCGAGGAGCTCGGCCGCGAGCTGGACGCGATCCGCGACGAGGTGATCGCCAGCCGTGGCGAGAAGGACGCCGCCTACATCCGCAAGGTCATCTCGGCGCAGCGCAAGCTCGAGCTGGTCAGCCGGGGCGTGCTGCTGTTCTCGTTCTTCCCGCCCGCGTGGATCATCGGCACCGCCGGCCTGTCCGTGGCGAAGATCATGGACAACATGGAGATCGGCCACAACATCCTGCACGGCCAGTGGGACTGGATGCGGGACCCGAAGATCCACTCCACCACGTGGGAGTGGGATCACGTCTCGCCGGCCGACCAGTGGAAGCACTCGCACAACGAGCTGCACCACGCGTACACCAACGTGATCGGCAAGGACAACGACCTCGGCTACGGCATCATGCGCGTCGACGAGGACCAGAAGTGGCACCCCTTCCACCTCGGCCAGCCGCTGTGGAACTTCATCAACGCCTGCTTCTTCGAGTACGGCATCGCAGCGTACGACCTGGAGCTCGGCAAGAACCTGCACAAGCGCCGCCGCAAGAACCCGGAGTTCCGCGCGCGGGCCAGGGCCGTGGGCCGCAAGATCCGCAAGCAGGTGCTCAAGGACTACGTGATCCACCCGCTGCTGTCGGGCCCGTCGTTCCTCCCCACGCTCGCCGCCACGTTCACCGCGAACCTGGTCCGCAACCTCTGGTCCCACTCCGTGATCATGTGCGGGCACTTCCCCGAGGGCGTACAGGTCTTCGAGCGCCGGTCGATCAACGGCGAGACGCGCGGCCAGTGGTACCTGCGCCAGATGATGGGGTCGGCGAACATCAGCGGCAGCAAGGCCATGCACTTCATGACCGGCAACCTCTCGCACCAGATCGAGCACCACCTCTTCCCGGACCTGCCGAGCAACCGGTACGCCGAGGTCGCGGTGAAGGTGCGCGCGCTGTTCGAGAAGTACGAGCTGGAGTACGTCACCGGCCCGCTGCCCAAGCAGGTGTTCTCCGCTTGGCGCAAGGTCGTCCGGCTCTCGCTGCCGAACAAGAAGCAGCCCCAGGTCAAGACGCCGGACCGCGAGCAGGACCTCGTCGCGGCCTGATTCCCGGGACTGGTTCAGATTAGGTGGGCCGGGTGGTGCTGCACTCTGCGCTTGGCCTCGTCCTGACCATGCACAGTGCTGCATTCCTTGGCTGGGCACAGCAGACGTCAGACCTGGGCGAATGAAGTGCGGCGATCCGGCGCTCCGCCCTTGCGTGGGCAGAAGCGCCGGCCCTCGTGTCGCACCACTGACGTGGGGACGAGCAAGCCAACGGGCTGTGGCGCTCATCAAGTCGCGGGGCGCCGCAGCGAGACGCCTGACGGAATTACTTTCCGGCACCCGGAATATCCCTGGTGAGGTGGTCCTTGCGCAGTGTCGGAATAGTGGCGACATTGGCATCACCCGGTCCTGGTGTAACGCCACGGCGGATACCCGACGCTGTAGAAGGCGGCAATGAAAGCGTCAGATGGGATACCCCGTGAGCAACATCGATCCGGCTTCCGGATACCCGGCCTACGACCAATCCTCAGCGGCTGGCCACTCCGGTGGCGGCCAGGCCGCAGCACGTAGGACAGCCCTCATCATCTGCACGATCGCCGACATCGCGGCCGCTCTTCTGGGCTTGTGGATCGTGCTGTACCTGCTTGATGCCAACCAGGCCAACGCCTTCGTCGGATTCGTGCACGGTGCGGCGGACTGGCTGTCCGGCTGGGCTCAGAATATTTTCACCATGGACACAGAAGGTCTGCGCATTGTCCTCAATTACGGGCTTCCGGCCGTCGTCTATCTCCTCATCGGTCACGGAATTGCCGGGCGGATCAACCGAGCATGACGTGTCGTAGTTGTGATGCTTTTGTGGCGCCGCACATAACGACCCTAAGGCCTGCTTTGTGGCAGGCCATCCGCCCGCAGCCCATCACCCGCTGAACTACTCGGACTTGCCGCGCGAGCTGGGCGACCTCGCGGCGGAGGCTCGGGCGGCTGCCGAGTACGTACGGCACCAGGCTGCACATCTGTACAGCCGCATCTCCCGGGTGTGACACCTGGGATCCGTGGTGCCCTGTAGTACGGGGTCGCGAGCCGGCCCCGGGTGAGGCCCGCTTCCCTCCGTGAGCGGGTGCTCGCGTGTGGGGGCGGCAGGCACGTCCCCCGTTGCCTGCCCGCTCCCCGCGCACAGTTCCGGTCTCCCGGGGCTTTGAAGTCCGTCCGGTTGCGCACCTGCGGATTGCCCCTCACACGTCGGGTCCTGATCACAAGGTGCTTGTTCTGGTTTCGGAGCACACGGCGGGGCAGGGACCTCACCACCCCTCCGTATCCTCCGCGCCGGACCGCGAGCCTGGCCCCACCGGGTTCCCCGCGCCGAGGAGATGGGGGTCGCCATGGCCACCCTGACGCTGGCCCGGGTGCTGCGCCGAGGAGAGGTCGCCTCCGCGATCACCGGCGCCTCCCGCCCGGAGAGACCCCCACCAGCCCAAGAGAAGGAGGGCTGCTGAAGGTTGGTCGTTTCCTATCGGTTTCCTGGCCGCTCTCTGGCCTCCTGCTTGAGTGCCTGTTCCTAGGGTCGTTGACGTCCCCGAGACGGCCTGGATCTGCGGTGTTCCGCCGCTGACCGGCCGGTACGACGTCCCCCGACTCCCCTGGAGATCTGCGACATGAACGCTTCCAAGCGCGCCCTGGCCGCCGCTGTGTCCACCGCCGTCCTGCTGGTCGGGCTGGTCGCCTGCGGCGGCTCGGACTCCGGCGATTCAGCCTCGTCCTCCGACAGCGCGACGGCCGGCCGGTCTGCCGGCGAGGCCCAGACAGCGGAGGGCGGCGCGCAGGCCGAGGGTGACGAGGGCGGCGACGCGGTGGAGACCCCGCTGACCGGCGCGGCCAAGCAGAAGGCGGAGGCCGCGGCGCTGGCCGCCTTCCCCGGCACGGTGGTCAAGTCCGAAAAGGACGCAGAGAACCCGGGCACGTACGCGGTCGAGATCAAGAAGGCTGACGGCAGTGAGGTGGAGGTCTACCTGGACCCGAAGACCTACAAGGTCCTCAAGACCAAGGACGAGGCCGGCGACGAGGGCTGACGTCGGCACAGCCTCAGGGCCGGGGTCGTCAGCGCCGCTGCGAAGGTGCCCGCTGCCGACGAGTTCGGCCCTCCTCGTTGAGCGGGCGCGTCCCCGAACGCGTATCAGGTGCTGTCCGGAAAACCGGGACGGGTTGGTGTGGTCATGACCGTGGAGCGGTGGAGGTGTGAGCCTGACGCCATGCAGGTGCTGCTCGTTGAAGACGACGAACGGATCGCCGACCCGCTGGCCGAGGGCCTGGGCCGCTACGGATACGCCGTGGAACGGGCGCGCACCGGCTCGGCGGCACTGGCCGCGCCCGAGCCGGAGATGGTGCTGCTCGATCTGGGCCTGCCGGACATGGACGGTATCGACGTCTGCCGGGCCCTGCGCCGGCGCTCGGACGTACCGATCATCATGATCACCGCCCGGGGTGAGGAGATCGACCGGGTCCTGGGTCTCGAACTGGGTGCGGACGACTACATGGCCAAGCCGTTCGGCGTCCGGGAACTGGTCGCCCGCATCCGCGCGGTCACCCGCCGCGCCCGCCCTCGGACACCGCCTGCCGGCGTCCCCGGCGACGCGGACGACGCGGGCCGCCCTAGTCGGTCGACCCGTGTCCGGGGGCCCTCGCCCTCGGACACCCCGCAGGTTGTGGGGCCGCTGGTCATCGACCGCCGCACCCGCCAGGTCCACCTCCACGACGTTCCCATCGCCCTCGCTCCGAAGGAATTCGACCTGCTGGCCCACCTCGCTCTGGACCCGGGGGCGGTCTGCTCGCGCCGGCAGATCGTCGACCAGGTATGGGACCCGCACTTCTTCGGCCCCACCAAGACGCTGGACGTGCACGTGGCCGCCCTGCGCCGCAAGCTCGGCGATCCCGCCTGCATCGAGACCATCCGCCGGGTCGGCTTCCGCCTCCACACCCCCGATACGGCAGCGCCGCCGGGCAGCCCGTGCCCTCAGGCCCGGACATGACCAGGCGTCTGCTGTGCAGCTACCTCGGCCTCGTGCTGCTCGTCCTGCTCGGACTGGAGATACCCTTCGGCCTCCTGTTCGCCCGGGCCGAAACGTCCCGGCTGTCCAACAGCATCGAGCGTGACGCCGGAATGCTCGCCGAACTCGCCGAGGAACGCATCGAGGAGGACAACACCGACGAACTGCCTGAGCTGGCCGCCGACTACGCGGAGCGGACCGGTTCCCGGGTGCTCGTCGTGGACCGCACCGGAGCTGTCCTGACCGACTCCGCCTCCACCACCCCCGCCGGTACCGATCTGTCCGCGCAGCCGGACATCGCCACCGCCCTGCGCAACCGGACCACCGTCGGCACCGCACCCGACCCGGACAGCGGCGCCCAGACCCGCTACGTCACCGTCCCCGGCTCCTCCGGCGAGACCATCCGCGGTGCCCTGCGGCTCAGTTACCCCACCGACGTCCTGGACGGCCGGGTCCGCGACATCTGGTTCACCCTCGCCCTGACCGGCCTGGGCGTGCTGGCGGCCGCGGCGCTGATCGCCCTCGCTCTGGCCCGCTGGATCATCCGCCCCGTCCACGCCCTGGAACACGCCACCACCCAGCTCGCCGACGGCACCCTCGCCGACCCGCCCGCCACCGACCTCGGCCCGCCCGAACTTCGCCGCCTGGCCACCTCCTTCACCCATACCGCCACCCGCTTGCAGCATCTCCTCACCTCCCAGCGCGCCTTCGCCGCCGAGGCCTCCCACCAGCTGAAAACCCCCCTGACCGCGTTGCGGATCCGGCTGGAGAACTTCGAGCCCCACCTCGACCCGGCCGCCCACCACAGCCTGGACGAGGCCATCGGCGAAACCGAGCGCCTCGCCCGCATGATCCAGGGTCTGCTCTCCCTGGCCCGACTCGAGGCCACCGCGACCACCCCCGAACCCACCGACCTCGACGCCGTCATCGCCGACCGGGCAGCCACCTGGGCACCCTTCGCCGCCGAGCACCACGTCCACATCACCACGGCCGGCCACCCGGCCGGACTTGTCCGGGCCGTCCCGGGGGCCCTGGAACAGATCATCGACAACCTGCTCGCCAACGCCCTGCGCGTCTCACCACCCGGCGCCACGATCACCCTGGCCACCCGCCCCGGGCCGCAAGGCGTCGAACTGCATGTCATCGACCAAGGCCCCGGCATGAGCGAGACCGAACGCCTACACGCCTTCGACCGGTTCTGGCGCGCCTCCGACACCCACCACGACGGCACCGGCCTCGGCCTGCCCATCGTCGAGCAACTCACCCGCGCCAGCGGCGGCCGCATCGCCCTGGAAGCCGCCCCGGACGGAGGCCTCGACGCCGTTGTCCTGCTGCGCCCGGCCCACGCGACCGCTCCCCACACCCGAGCACCCGCTGCCCGGCCTCAAGATCCCCTCCCGCCCGCTCCACCCAAGCCCAATGGCGCCCCGGAACACGCACACCACTGATGGGCCACGCCATGCCCCCACCGTGGTGGACAGGACCGCGGGCGGCGGCCGGCCACGCAGCACAGCTTTGACACCGGCTTCGGCCTCGCTGTCAACGGACTCGACCAGATCTTCCCGCTCGGGGAGAAGAACGACGCCTTCGCGCAGTACTTCACCGGCCAGAGCTACCTGGCCGTGCGACGACGTCAGCAACGAATGGCTCGAGTCCGTCCCCGACGAGGTGTACGGCGAACTGCCCAAGAGCGCGGCACACTCATGACCGATGAGCTGCTGACGGGCGGGCGTCTCCCCCGCCCCGAGATCGGCCGTCGTCACGCACGACACGGCACCCACCGTGGCCGGACACCCGGTCTGAGTGCCGCTGCTCAGGTCTGCTGAGTAGCAGAGCGCTGCCGCGCGTTCCGCCGGGGCGGCTTTGATCGACGGCATGAAGTCGAAGATCGTGGTCCCCGTGCTCGGTGTCACCCTCGTGGTGCTCTTCGCGCTGGCGGCCAAGGGGTGCGAGTCGATCGAGGGCGGGCCCGTTCGCAGCACCGAGGAGTTCCGTGACCATGTCCGGGCCACCACCCGGGCCGGCGAGGACGTCTACCGCGCGCTGTCCCCGGCGCCGGCCAAGGAGCCGTACGCCTCCCGGCAGGGCAGCTCCTCGTGCGTGGACGACTTCGGCTTCGACGAGACCGGTGTCACCCGGGACGAGCCCCTCTTCACCTGGGACCTGGACTTCGCGAGCGACAACGACTACCGCGCGGCGCTGTCCTTCCTCCGAGCCACCTGGCGCGCGGAGGGCCGTACCGTCGACAAAGTCGACAACGGCATCGCCACCACTCTCGACGACAGCATCCGGATCACGCTCCACCTCGGCTACTACGACCACAAGCCCGAACTGCGCGCCCAGGGCACCTGCATGCGCTACCGAGACACCTACGGCGACGCATACGACTACACATTCGACGACAACGGAGACGGGACGGTCGACGAGTACGAGCAGCCGAACTGAGTTCCGGCCTCGCCGCCGAGTCCAGAGGGGACCCGTGCTCCCTCTCGCCAGGCCGACGCGGCCGGTTGCAGTGATCGCCACCGCAGAAGACGCAGTTGGCGAACCGGCCGGTCACGCGCCGGAACGTGTGCACGGTGGGCAGCCCACCGAGATCCGGACGCCCCAACCACCCGCAGTCCGGGCACGTACGCCCGTGGGCCCTCTGCGCCCGCCGTGGTGGCAGACCTCGCGCGTCAGCTCTCCCCCGCAGCGCGGGCAGGAACGCGGCAGCCCATCATTCGCGCGACCGACATCCCCGATGTCTACGTCATCCTCAAAATCCACGGCACCAACTTCCCCGGGACGTCCGCCCGGCATGTCTCATGTGCGCCCGCATGATTCCCCAGCCATCCGGTTGTCGCGGTGTGCAGACCATAGGCGGCTGTGCCAAGCCCCGTTACCGTGGGAAAGCTGACAGGGAGAGGGAAGCGATGCGCATGCCCGTCGTGGAGCGGATTTTCGTAGTGCTTGTCTTCGCGCCGGAGAGCGGGTTCCTGGCCAGTTGGTTCACGGCTTTGCTCTTCGAGGGCCCCATGGACCGACGCCCCACGGAGTCACTGCTCTGGACCGTGGGGCTTTCGGTTTTCGCGTTCGTTGCGTGCCTGGTCTGGTATCTGACAGGCCGTTCGGATGGGGACAGGCCCGCGCGCAGATCACGCGGGGAGGCGGAGAACTCTTGGGTCGCCGAAGAGGGGGGCGGCTCTTGCGGTGGCAGTTCTTGCGGTGGCAGTTCTTGCGGCGGTGGCGGCGACTGAGACGTCGCTTCTCACCCGGCGATCCTCCTGGACAGTCCTGGAACGACGTCCTGACGGGCAGGACATGACGCCTGGCGGAGCGTGAGGCTTCGGCCGGCCACCACAGGCCGCAGCGCGGGAACGTATGGAACTCCGGGCCCTCACTCTTCTGACGTCATTGCGCCAGCCAAAGCACGCTTGACCTCAGCCGCGGGGAAGGGGGTTCGCTTGCTCTGTGTACGGAGGAGGTGATGGAAGTCGTCCAAGACGATCGCGTGCGGAGCGTGACGGTTGATGATCGCGGCGATGTCGGGTGGAATGTCGGCGGGCTGGTGGCCGTCGATCCATTCGCGCAGGAAGGTCCCGTGTTCGGTGCCACCGCGCACGTCGGCCGGCAGGTGGTGCCGAAGTAGATGGTTCGGTGCGTGGGAGCGGTCGTACACCAGGTGGTCAGCGAGGAAATCGCGCTCCTCGGCCGAGAGTTCAAAATCGCGGCTCAATGCGAGCCCGAAGTCCGCGAAATACACCTGCCGGCCGTCGGTGAGCAGATTGGCGAAGTGCGCGTCGAAGTGCACCAGTCCGCGCGCGCTCATGAACTCCGTCCCCCGCAGCAGTGCATTTTCCACCCACTGATAGAGCGACCCGCTTCCCGGCTCCGCAGGGGGCGCCTCACGGTTGTCGTCGAGCCACTCGGCGAGTGTCTGTGGCACATGTTCCAGAAAGAGCACCAGGCTGAAAGAAGACCTTCCCACGGCCTCCAGCCGACGGCGCACCGCCGTCGAACCCTCCCAGTGCGCTACAGCCCCCTCAACGCCGCCGAGCCCGTCAAGGAAGCCGGCAGGGGGACTGTCAGGCAATACCCGCCAGTGATAGAGCAGCGGGAAACCCGTGTACTCGTTCTTCAGTACCCACCCTGTCGTCATGATGTGCGCGGCCAGCTCACGCCAGGCACCGAAACCCGCCGACCCCACCCCGTACTGGTAGAAGAGAGGAAGACCAAACATGTTGGCGGTCGATCGCACGTGCTCCGACTGCAACTCGATGTCCGTCAGCGGCACTCGCTTGACGAAGACGCGAATCCCCTCGACTTCCAACTCCGCCGACCTGCCCCCGATACCGGAGCCGAGACTCGGCGCGGCGGACACCACCTTCTCGAGCCGTCGGTCGCTCAACAAGGACAGCCGTGCTCCCACGGCCGCGTAAGCGGACACCCGCGCGGCGTGCCCTGACTCGGTCACCTTCATGGGCGGCTCCAGCCTGACATCAAGACTCACTTCTGTTGGTCACGCCGGGGCCCGCGGCAGGGCCTGCGTGCCACCGTCCCGGTCCCCGCAAGGACCTGTGTAAGAGGCCATTTTGGCAGGGAAATGGCAACTTCGACATGAAGCGCAGCGGCGGCTACCTTCATCTGGTCTTCGGCGATCGCCGCGGTCGCACAGGCTGGGCCGCACGCGGCTGGATGAGTCGATCACGCGCCATTGGCCCTCGCTCCCGTGCGTAAGCCATCGAACCGGGTCCACGCCGAGCGGCCCCAACCAGGGAGAGACGCATGCCCCATCTTGCTCTGTACACATTCGGCGTCCTGAAGTCGCCTCTCGCCGACCCCACACCTCTCACGCGCGAGTTCTACGTCATGGGTGAGACCGTCTACCGGAGGATGAGTCAGCACCCCGGGTACATCGCTCGCGCTGAAGCGACAGACGGTGACCCGGGCGTGCTCTTCGAGGCGGACTGGGGTGCATGGGGAGAGTTCGCCGTACCGACCTGGTACAGCAAGGGCCGCACAGTGGAGACGACCGCCTTGGCCGCGACCCTCTCGCTCTGGACCGACCTGAGCGCCGCCCTCGACGCCGTCTACACCGGTCTGCACCGTGAGGCGCTGAACAGGCGTTACGACTGGTTCGAGAGGACAGGACACCCCAATCACGTCTTCTGGTGGGTCCCGGACGGTGTGATACCCACCTGGCGGGACGGGGTTTCCAGGCTGACACACCTCCACCACCACGGTTCTGCGCCGCACGCCTTCACCTTCCGCCACTCGTTCACATCGGAGGGAACTCCGACCAGAGGCAAGGGCATCGGGTCGAAACACGACCATCTCCGATGACGGGGCGCACCAGCCGCGCTACGAACTCCTCAGTCCTCGGCGCTGCGTCTTCCACTTCGCTCGCCCGGCGTCGGCTCCAGGCGTCCGACAGGCTCACGGGGTCCGGGTGGTGGAGACTGGGGAGATGCGTCACGACCTCGGCGGACTCCTGTTCGTAGCGCTCGGCCTCGTTCTTGTCGCCGTCGGCTTCATCTGGCGCGGGCGCGTCCTGCGTCCCCTTTCGGCGAAGCGGGCCCAAGCGGCGGCCATCCGGGACCGCTCCAGGAGCCTGCTGCGTGCCGCGGACATGGCGATCGGTGAAGCGCGCCGTCGGGCTGCCCGCGGGGAACCGGTCATCGTGAGGGTCGACGACGTGACCCGGGTGGCGAGCGGACACTACGGGCTCGATGTGGAGCGTGAAGAGGCAGCTGTCGCGCTGCGTCAACGCTATGAGGCAGCCGACTGCCGGCGGGACTGCATGACCGACGCTTTCGACTGACGGCATCCCCCGCGCGCGTGCCGCATGTCGGGACGCGGGAGTCCGCAGCGACGCATACCGACGTTCCGGCAGGGCCCAGCAGGCAAGTGCCCTCGCTCCTGTGAGAGGAACGAGGGCACCCTTCATGTGGTCGCCGTGCGGGCGAGACGGTGTCCGGGTTACTGCACGTCCACGAAGTCGCCGGTTGCCGAGACGGCCGGCGTGGTGGTCGTGCCTGCGAAGTTCCAGCGCCAGTAGCCGTCTTCGGACGCGAGGGCCGTGGTCGTCAGGGAGCCGGTGCTGGAGGTGTACACCGTCTTGAGCGTGGTGTAGGTCGTGGAACCGGCCTTGCGGAACTGGAGCTTGACCGGCTGGTTGGTGTAGCCCCGGTAGTCGAGCGTGTCCCAGTTGGCCCGGGTGAGCTTGCCGGTGATGGTGAGTGTTCTGCCCTTGGCTATCGGCTCGGGGCTCGCGTTGACGGTCAGCTTGGAGTGCCGCTGGAGGCGGGTGGTGGTGTAGGCCCACCGGTCGGTGTAGCTGCCGTCGTCGGCCGACACCTGGGCTTGGACCTTCCACGTGCCGGCGTCGGCGTTCGTGAGCCACCAGTCCGGTTCGAAGGTGAAGGTCTTCGAGCAGGTCGACGTCGTACTGCTGGAGGCGACGCAGTCCGCCGGTGTGGTGGTCTCGTTGGGATCGATCAAGGCGTCGGCGCTGTAGTAGGGGTCGCTGCCGTCCGGGCCGCGCCACAGGTTGAAGTCCGCGTCCCAGATGCCCGACGGGTCGGTTGCCGTCACCGACACCGTGATCGTCTTGTCGGCCGTGTCGACCACGATGCTCTTGCCGCCGTTGACGACGACGCCGTCGACCTGGATGTCGCCTACGTTGTCGTCCGCGTAGGCAGCGGGGACGATGACGCCCGCCGCTGCCGCGGTGACGGCTGTGGACAGGGCAAAGGCAGCGCGCTTGCGCATGTGTCTCCTTCACGGAGTGAGAGGTGGGAACCGCCGAGCGGGGCAGGGCGGGGTGTTTGATGCCGGTCAGGGGCCGGTGACGGACCTGATCGCGTGCGGGAAGGTCCCCTGCTGCCGGATCACCACCGGGCGTCCACCTGGGGCACCCGGCCGTCCGACGTGAGCGTCTTCGATGTGCCGAACGTGCCGGAGCGACTGATCAGGCGGGCACTGCTCTTGGTGCAGCGGTACGGCGGCGTCGGCACCGTCGCGGTGACCGCCGTCCCCGCCGCCGCAGCGAGTGAAGCCCCCGGAACGAGACGGCGCTTCAACGAACGCCGATGACCTGCTGCCTGCGGTGCCACTCTGTCCCCCGGTTCACATGAACATGGCTCAGTCACAGCCGTCACACAGATCGGCCGAACTATCCAGCGCATCCATGTGCTCAGACGTCACACCTACGTCGGCGTCACGGCCTCGTCGGCCGACCCCGGTCGGGCCGATGCCGCTTCCCGGCAGCCCGCAGATCCCCCCTCAGACGTCGAGGGGTATTCCGCCGCGATCCGGGCGAATTCCTCCGCCTCGGCCGCCGACGCGACAGGGTTGGAGGCGGCAGCCGAGGGCAGTTCAGGCGTCGGACGACCGCCCCAGGTGCGGTACCTGCGGTGACTTCGCGGCCTCCGCCTCCGCCTTGGCGTCGCTCACCGCTGCGGCGGCCTGTTTCCCGGCCTCGTCGGCGGCCGCTGCGGCGTCGAGGGCGGCCGTCGATCCCGCGTCGAACTGCGGCACCCGGGTCCCGTGCGAGGCCTCGGCTTCGACGCCGGCTGCTTCCTCGGGATGCTCGGGGCGGGGAGGGCCTGCCGTCGGCTCGTCGCCGAACGCCCGGGTGACGGTCCGGACCGCCTCGGTCAGCTCCCCCGGGATCACCCAGAACGTGTTGTTGTCGCTCCTCGCCAGGTGCGGAAGCGTCTCCAGGTACTTGTAGGCCAGGATCTTGGGGTCGGCGTTGTTGCGGTGGACGGCCTGGAAGACGAGCTCCACCGCCTTGGCCTCGCCGTCCGCCCGCAGGATCATGGCTTGCTGCGTGCCCTGCGCCTCCAGGATGTCCTTCTGCTTGGTGCCTTCCGCGGTGAGGATCTTGGCTTGCCGCTCCCCTTCGGCGTGCAGGATGGCCGCCCGCTTGTCACGCTCGGCCCGCATCTGCTTCTCCATCGCCTCCTTGATGGTGTGCGGTGGGTCGATGGCCTTGATCTCGACGCGGTTGACGCGGATACCCCACTTGCCGGTGGCGTCGTCGAGGACGGCTCGCAGCCGGGAGTTGATCTCCTCGCGCGAGGTGAGCGTCTCCTCCAGGTCCATGCTGCCGATGACGTTGCGCAGCGTGGTCACGGTGAGCTGGTCGATCGCCTGGAGGTAGTCGGCGACCTCGTACGCCGCGGCCCGCGGGTCCGTGATCTGGTAGTAGAGCACGGTGTCGATGTTCACCACGAGGTTGTCCTCGGTGATCACCGGCCGGGGGTCGGACGAATAGACCTGCTCGCGCACGTCGAGTTTGGTGTTGATGCGGTCCGCCACCGGCAGCACCAGGTTCAGCCCGGGCTGCAGCGTCCGGCGGTAGCGGCCGAACCGCTCGACGTTGTAGCGGCGCGCCTGCGGAACGATCCGCACGCTGGAGGCCACGAGGAAGACGACAACGAGGGCCACCACGAGAAGGGGGATGACAACTGGGTCCACAGTGCCTCCGTTGCTGTGTGTTCAGCCGTTCAGGGAAGGAGCTCGCGGGGGTAGACGACGGCGGTGGCCCCCTCGATCTCCATGACGTCCACCAGCGCCCCCACCGGGATCACGTGGCTCTCGTCGAGGGCGCGGGCGGACCATTCCTCGCCGGAGAGTTTGATCAGGCCGTGGGTCGCGGTGACCTCCTGCATGACCTCGGCCCGCTTGCCGATCAGTCCGTCGGCCCCGTCGCGTACGAGGGGCTGCTGTGCCATGTGGCGCAACGCGACAGGGCGGAGTACGAGGAGGCCCGTCGCGGCTGCTGCCACCAGGGCCAGGAGCTGACCGAGAAGGCCGATGCCCACACCTGCCACCACGGCGGCGACCAGTGCGGCACCGGCCAGCAGACCGAAGACGAGCGTCAGGGTGAAGAACTCCGCGGCACCCAGTGCCGCGGCAGCGAGAAGCCATGCGAACCACGGCATCGCATCGCCCTCCTTCCGGGGGCTTCCTCGCCTACCAAGCTACCGCCCGGGCATCCCGCGCAGAACACGTCCGGCAGCAAGACCTGAGCCAGGCGCCGGTCGTCGCCTGCTCGCGACGGGTGATCATGCGTCTGTTGAGGACCGCGAGGGGCACACGGCGTTGGTGCGGATGCGCCGGGGCGCGTAGTGGACCGCGGCGCTGCGGGTCAGGCCGATGACGCGGTGCTTGGAGACGTGGTAGGCCGCTCGCTCGGGCAGTCGTACTGGTCGCGGTCCTGCGGGCGACCGCCGGACGTGACCCGCTGGAGAAGAAGGTGACCGAACTCGTCGGGAGCTCTCCGCGCGCAGCACCGATTTCAGCACCCGCTGGGCGAAGCACAACGTGCACCGCCACTCACGCGGGCAGAAGGTCGTCAACCACCGGGTCGCCGGAACCATGGACCTCGCGTACGACGACTTCGCGCTGCCAGGCGGCCCACACGTCTCCATCACCACGTACGCTCCAGAGGCGCCCTCATCACCCTTAGGTTCTAGGTGTGTACGATCGGTCACCCCTTGCCCTGTCGTAGGTGTGCCGCGACGCCCGGCCCGCGGACCGTGGCTCGGCTGTGATCCGCCCTATGGATTGCCACCCGACACCCGCTGAGTGAATGGTCAGGAGTCCTTCGCCTCCGGCACGGCCCGGTAGTTCGACGGGGGCGACGCCCTTCGCGAAGACGGCACAGCAGCCGAACGGATAGAGCTGGCGGATGTCGGTTACAGCTTGCTTCCTACGACCGGCCGCGCCCCGTCTGACGTTCCCGGCCTTCATCGCGGGCCTGCTGGAAGGCGTCGGCGATGGTCTCCGCGGCACCGGACAGGGCGCCCTTGGTCTTGCCGCGGGCGCCGGATTCGGTGACCTTCCCCGTGAGCTCCGTGAGCCCGGCCGGCTTGCGTGGCCCCGCCTCCAGATCGAGACGGTTGCACGCCTCGGCGAAGCGCAGGTAGGTGTCCACACTGGCTACCACGATCCGTATGTCGATCTTGAGGATCTCGATACCGACGAGGGAGACGCGCACAAACGCGTCAATCACCAGCCCACGGTCGAGGATGAGCTCAAGAACGTCGTAGAGGCCGCTGGAACCGCCTCCACCACCCTGTTGTGTCGCGACGGTCATCGCGTTCACCCTTCGCGTCGTCTCCGCGCCCGATGCTGTCGGCGCTGCCCCGCTGGGAGACAGGCTTGGCATGCGGATGACCCCTATTCGTCACGTCAAACACTCGTGCGAAGAGCGAGCTCTGGACAGGGTGGTCGCGCAGTGGGGGGCGATGAGTTCCGAGTCGGTCCGGAATGCGCCGGGCGCCAGTACAGGGTGCACGAGATCGACTGCGTGACCGTTCAGCGCACGTCCGACCACGCCCTGTCCCCCGCTCGCCTCCGCTCCTCCTGGGTGATCTTCCCTGCGGAGCCCCCTGTGTTGTGCGCGGCCCTCCGCCTATCGGTTGACGGAGCGCATGCCTGCCTCGTCGTACCGCTCACCGGCTGCCTCGGGCAGCTCCGCGTCGATGCGGGCCAGGTCGTCCTTCGTCAGGTCGATGTCGACGGCGGCGGCGTTCTGCGTGAGATAGGTGCGGCGCTTGGTGCCCGGTATCGGCACCAGGTCCTCGCCCTGGGCCAGCACCCAAGCGATGGCCAGCTGAGCCGGCGTGACGTCCTTCTCGGCGGCGATCTCCTTCACTTTCGCCGCCAGCCGCAGGTTCGCCTCCAGGTTGGCGTCCTGGAAGCGCGGGTTCTGGCGGCGCCAGTCGTTGGCGTCGAGGTCATTCGGCGAGGTGAACCGTCCGGCGAGGAAGCCGCGGCCAAGGGGTGAGTACGGTACGAAGCCGATGCCCAGCTCCCTGCAGGTGGGGAGCACCTCGGCCTCCACGTCCCGCGACCACAGCGAGTACTCGCTCTGCACGGCCGTGACCGGGTGCACGGCGTGCGCACGCCGGATGGTCTGGGCGCTCGCCTCGCTCAGCCCGATGTAGCGCACCTTGCCCTCGGCAACCAGTTCGCCGAGCGCACCGACCGTTTCCTCGATCGGCACGTTCGGGTCGACCCGGTGCTGGTAGTACAGGTCGATGTGGTCGGTTCCCAGACGCTTGAGGGAGCCGTGGACGGAGCTGCGGACGTGGGCGGGCGAGCCGTCCTGCGGGCCGACCGTGCTGATGTCGCCCGGTACGGCGTCGTCCATCCGGTAGTTGAACTTCGTCGCGATGACATAGTCGTCGCGGCGCCCCCGGATCGCCTCGCCGACGAGGGACTCGTTGGTGAGCGGGCCGTACACCTGCGCGGTGTCGAGGAAGTTCACCCCGAGGTCCAGGGCGTGCCGGATCGTCGCGACGCCCTCCTCCTCGTCGGCGGTTCCGTAGAAGGCGGACATGCCCATGCACCCCAGGCCGATGGCCGATACCTGCAATTCCCGCAGACTGCGCTTTTCCATGTCGTGTCCTGGCCTTCCCTGCACGCTTGATCGTCCTTCGGGGGGCACGAAGTCTCCCGTCCATCCAGACACAGATGCCACCACCCGGCCTCCCAGGAGGAGCGGGCGCTGAGACGGCTTCGTGCGCCGTTGTGTCTTCGACGCTATGACTTCGAGCGCACTCCATGGCAAGTGGGATGAGCGGAGGGCTTGCTCCCGGTCGGGCACCCCGTTCGTGCGACGCCCCAGAGCCTGGAGGAGACGAGCCTGGAACCATTCGGCCTCGCGTGGGGCCCTGCTGGGAACAAACCGCCCGGGGGCCTGCATCTCCAGTGCGGTGTCGGGGCGAAACAGAGGGAGCACAAGGACCACAGAGGAGAGAACGTGACCGACACGAGCACGGGCCGGGGCGTGGTGCTGCCGAGCAGCGTGATGTCGACTGCACCGGCTGGTGATCACCGATGACGAGATGGACTCCCCGGCCGGATGGCGGGCGGCCCACGGGGAAGCCCTGCTCCCACACCTGGACGGCGGACCCACCCCCGCTGAGTGAGACGTGCGCGTCCTGCGCTGCGCGCGGTCGCGCACCGGCCGACCTGCTGCTGTGCCTGACTTGCGGGCACGTGGGCTGCAGCGACAACTCCCCCGGCGCTCACGCCACGGTCCACTTCGACTCCAGCGCACACCCGGTGGCACGCGCTCTGGCACGCGACCGGGACTGGGCCTGGTGCTACGTGGACGAGGTGTATCTGGACCCGCTGGAAGAGCCCATGCAGCGTTTCGCCCCGCGGACGCCCGAGTCGGTGTGGGACTACCCGCGGCCGCCTGCCATGCGGGAGGACGAGCGTGACGTGCGGGTGGAGTGCGCCGGTCAGGTGGTGGCCGAGACCCGCAGGTCGGTCCGGGTACTGGAGACCAGCCATCCCCCCGTGTTCTACATCCCTCCGCAGGATGTCCGTACTGAGCTTCTGTTCCCGGCGGTCGCGGGCCGGACCTGGTGCGAATGGAAGGGCGCGGCCCGGTACTGGGACGTCATCGTGGGAGACGACGTACGCGCTCGTGCCGCGTGGTGCTATCCCCGTCCCGAGCCCGGCTACGCGTCCCTCGCCGGGTTCTTCGCCTTCTATCCGAGCCGCGTGGACCGCTGCACGGTCGACGGAGAGGAGGTCACAGCACAGGAGGGGGATTTCTACGGCGGCTGGATCACCTCGGAGGTGCGGGGACCGTTCAAGGGCGCCCCGGGTACCCAACTGTGGTGAGGCGGCGGGGTGGGAGGCGCCGCGCTCACCCTCGCCTCGTCTGCATCGCGGCGGCCCTGATCTGCCATGGGGGTGTGTGCTCAGTTCGGCACGCGCCGCATACACGACGTGCCGGCGATCACCCGGAGAGTGCGCGGGCTCCCGGGCTGCTGCCCTTGAAGCGCTGGCCCATGGCGATCTCGTCGGCCACTACCGACCAGACGCTCTCCTCGTCCTGGAAGGGGACGGGATCGATGCTGCTGGTCTCCTCACGGATGCGATCGACCTCGCGGTCCAGGCGCTCGAAGTCGGTCTCCTCGTCGCCGCTGAAGGCGAACTCCTCGAGCAGGCGCTGGAACCGGAAGGTGACCTGAATCAGTGACGAGACGTCCGTGTTGAGTTCCTGCACGGTGTCCTCGTCGGGGTCGAAGGCGTGGACTTCGCCCGACACGGGATCGAAGGCGAGGTGGGCGTTGAGCAGCCGGCCGATGACGGGCCAGGCGCCGGCGCCCTCCGCAGCGTCCTCGAAGTCCTCGTTGTGGACGACGTGTTGCACGAGGGCCAGCATGCCGTCGTCCTCGTCAGGCCGGCACAGCAAGAGCGTACCGGTGGGGGCGCCAACGGTCTGCAGGAGGCGGGCCCCCTCGGTGCTCGCAGCTTCACGCGGGAAGGCGCCGGCGGGCAAGGTCGCGACCCGGTCCCCGCCGAAGACGCCGACGAGTTCGCCGTGGGTGACATCGAAAAGCACAGCTGGCACTCCGAACTCCACGGCGCCACAGGCACCGTGGACTCTCCATGGACTGAACGGGCACAGCGAAGTCGCCGACTGGTCGACCCCCTCTGCGGGCCGCGGGAGCCGTTCAACCCCCGCCGGCCCGGCGATCATTCCCGATCCGGCGCCGGAAGCAGGTGGCTTGTCCCAAGCGCTCCGTATACCAGCGATCACTGGTCAGCGGCCTTGGCCCGCCGATTCACCGTCGCTTGCGCACGATCGCGGCGACCGCACCGGAGACGAGCAGCCCGACCAGGCCGGACAGGATCCTCCTGCCCCATGGGCCGGACACGCCGAGTCCCAGCCCGTCGCGGAGCCGGTCGTACAGGCTCAGCGGCACGCCCAGGACCGCGTTGCCCGGCGGGCGCCGAGGCACGCCCGGGTGAGGATGGGTCGGCGCGCTCCTGCGCACCGTCTCCCACGCGGCACCGAGCCGCCGCAGCCGGGCGGCGTCCAAGGCCTCCTGCAGCCGGGGCAGGACGAGGTCCTCCTCGTCCCGGATGTCCTGCCGGATCAGGGCGAAGACCTGCGTCACCTTCTCCTCGCGCGCCGCCGTGCCGGGCTCCAGACGCTCGATGTCGGTGACGAGGTCGTTGATCTCCTGGTGCTCCTCTTCAACGCGGGAGGTCAGTTCCTCCCCGTCCGCGACCGCACGCCGCACGGCCGGCCACAGCACGGTCTCCTCGGCGAACGCGTGGCTGAACACGAGCTGGACGACTTGCTTCAGTACCCGCTCCCGTTCCGTGCCGTCCTCCAGCGCCCGGTACCGGTCCATCAGACGGTCCATCTCCGCGTGATCACGGCGCTGGCGGGCCAGGACGCTGCCCGGGCCTCCCATCTGGTCGATGCTCTGTGTCTCGATGGTCGTGGCCATGTCCTGCTCCTTCCCGCGCCGCCGGCAGCGCGCCGGCGTCCGCCGCGGCACGCGCCGGTGCCGCCAGGCGCGGGTACCCGTTTTCCCGCGGCAGTCCTCCCCCCGCCCGGTGGGCCGAACCCGCGGGCCGACCGAGCGACCGCGCCGAGCCCGGACCGGCCGAGGCCCGTCGGCAACTCCATCGGGCTCATCGTCGGCAACGACGTGCAGCGGTTGGCCGGCGGGTGGACAGGGTGATCGAGCACGTAGTCGACAAGCTGTGCCGGGCCCGTTCTGCGTGAGCGTCTGGGGTGCCTCGACCTCACGGCCGGACCGCCTCGCGGTGGCGGGCCCTGGCGCGGCGGTCACTGTCCCCGGCGCGGAGGTCCCACGTCGGTGTGGCGGCCTGGGCGCATTGCGGCGTGTCGTTGCCCGGGGCCGGGACCCGAGCGTGCGGCCAGCGCGTCGGCGACTACACCGGCGGTGAAGGCGTACACCGTCTTGTGGAGCAGGTCGACGACGAGTTCGCGGCGGGGCCAGGTCTGGGGCGGTGCGCCGACGCCGGTGGCGTTCTCCAGGATCTGATCGCTGGTGACCCGGACGACGCCGAACTTCGCCGAGGACCACGGGCCACGAAGGCCGGCGTGCGCCATCACCGAGCGGAGCACGCCCAGTGCGGCGCCCTGTCCGAGGTGCATGGCCCAGTTGACGGGAACGGGCTGGCGGCCGGGCCGCTCGGCCATGCCGGTCAGTCGTTCCAGGGTCCGGGCGGGTACGTGGGAGTCGGGCCGGCCAGTGGCCCGTTGCTCCACCTTCTCGGTCAGCGTCATCGCCAGCACCCCGGCCGTGCCGGCCGCCAGTCCCTGCCACAGCGCGGGCTTCATCATGCGTCGGCGAGTACCCATGGCTGCGCGTTCCACTTACCCCGCCCTGCCCGCGGACAGTCGGGTGCCACTCACCCTAGGGCTCCGATGGCTCCATGGCTCCTGGCTCCGAGATCAGGGATGAAGGTTTATCGGGCGGGCGTGGGTACCCGACCCAGTCGGCACACCCTTTGTCACCTGGAGGTGACAAGTATGAGCACTTCCCCCCGGTCGTCCATGGAGACGCACCCCGACATCGTCGAGATGCGGACCCGCCACGAGATGGCCGAACGTACTGCGACCACGCCTCGCGCGCAGGCCGTCGAGACCTTGGCCTTCGTCACCGGCATCTACCTGGCGGCGTCGCCGTGGATCGTGGGGTTCGACAACCTCACCAGGCTGGCCGTCACCAACGTGATCGTCGGCATCGCCTACGCGCTGCTGATGAGCGGCGGCTTCGGGCGGGCCTATGAACGGACCCATAGCATGGCGTGGGCGGCCTGCGCCCTCAGCGTGTGGACCATCATCGCCCCCTGGGTGATCGCAGGTGACGTCAGCACCACGAGGAGCGTCGTCAACAACGTCATCACGGGTGTCATCGCCTTGCTGCTGGCCCTGGCAGCCAGCGCCGCCGCCCGCTCCGAACGCTCGCCCCGGTCAACCACGGGTGATCGCACGATATCCGGCTCCGGAGCAATGACCTGAGAGGACCCGACAGCAGCGGACCTGTTGACCGGCGCGCTTCAGGCGTCGGCCAACAGGTCGCTGTCCTGTACGGCCGGCAGGGACAGCGTCTTGTAGCCGACCTGCTCGAACAGCACAACGAGACGGTCTTCCTCCACCCGCATCACCGTGCCTTCGCCCCATTCGGCGTGCCGGACCCTGTCGTTGGGCTCGTACGGCGCACCCTCCCCGGGCGCGGCGGTTTCCCGGTGCCCGGCCGCGGTGCCCCGGTCAGGGGCACGGTCGCATACGTCGCAGTGCTCGCAGGGTCCGTCGAGCTGCTCGCCGAAGTACCCCAGGAGGTACTGACGGCGGCAGGACGGCGTCTCCGCGTAGCCCCGCATCATCTCGATACGCGACCGGTCCGTGCGGCGACGCCGCTCGAAGACCTCCTCGGCCCGTTCGGTGGCCTCGTCCGCCGTGTGGCCGGAAACGGCCCGGACGGCGCGGCGCCTGCCCTCCACGGTCACCGCTCCTGCCTCTTCCAGCAGTCCCAGGAGATCGGTGGTCTTGCGGCGTGAGAGTCCGGAGAGCTGCGCCACGCGGCTGCGGCTTTGCGGGACCCCCTGACCGGCCAGGACGGTCATGATCCGACGCAGTCCGGTGCTGTCCAGGGCCCGAGCCGTGAGGAACTTCTGGAGTCCCAGGTCTTCTGGGCGGTAGAACAGCACCGCGCGGGCCGGCTCCCCGTCCCGGCCGGACCGCCCGATCTCCTGGTAGTAGGAGTCCAGCGAGTCCGGGACCGAGGCGTGGGCCACGAAACGTATGTCGGGTTTGTCAATGCCCATCCCGAATGCGGAGGTGGCCACCACCACCGCGGGTGCGCCGGCCATGAAGCCGTCGTGGATCCGGCTCCGGTCCGCAGCCTTCATCCCCGCGTGGTACGCCTCGGCGTCCACGCCGTCCTGCCGCAGTCGCATCGCATAGGCGTCGGCGTCCTTGCGGGTGGCCGTGTAGAGGATGCCCGGGGAGCCCGCTGCGGCCGTCCACCGTGCGACGGCCTCGCGTTTGGCCGCGTCATCGGTGAAGGTGTGTACGACAAGCCCGATGTTGGGCCGGTCGGTCCCAGCTGCCACCACGTGGGCGTCGCGCATGCGCAGGTGCTCGACGATGTCGTCCCGAACCGGGGTGGCGGCGGTCGCCGTCAGGGCGAGCACCTGCGGGCGGCCCAGGCGTTCGGCCACCTCGCCCAGGTTCAGGTAGTCCGGGCGGAAGTCGTGGCCCCACATGGAGACGCAGTGGGCCTCGTCGACGACGAACAACGAGGGCTCCAGCTCACGCAACCGCGTCACCACGTCGTCCTTGGAGAGCTGCTCCGGTGAGAGGAACAGGTACTCGGCGTCGCCTTCCCGGACGGCCCGCCAGCCCCGGTCGGTGGCCGACTCGGACTGTGCGGAGTTCACCGCCACGGCATCCGGCCCTGCGCTCTCGCGCAGTCCCGTGACCTGGTCCCGCTGCAGGGCGATCAGTGGCGACACCACGACGGCAGGTCCGCCGAGCACGACGGTCGGTACCTGATAGATCGCCGACTTGCCGGAGCCGGTGGGCATGACGGCCAGGACGTCACGGCCTTCCAGCAGCGCCCCCATCGCCTCCGTCTGCTCGGGACTCAGCTCGCTGAAGCCGAAGTTTTCCCTGGCGACACGACGCAGCTCTGCGATCCGGTCGGGCCTGCCTGCTGCAGGCTCTGCGGGTCTCTGCGCGTGGCGGGTCATGGCGTGCCCGGCCGGTCCGTCCCCCGCTCTTGTGACGGGCGACGGTCATGGGCGGCGGTGGCTGCTCTCACTTCCACGGACACGACGCCTCCCTCCAGGCCCCGAGACCCTCTCGCGAGCCAGGCCCGTGTACCCCCGAGGGCTGCCGGGATGCGAACTCCCGCGGCCGTTCGGCCCAGTGCGGTCGCGGCCGCCCATCGCCTGGGACAGCCTGGACCGGAACTCGGCGGAGCCGCACAGGGCCGGGCCGACGCGCTCAGGCACGAACCCCAGGAGGACCCCTTGACCGGCGCCATGCCCCACCTGGACGAGACCGGCGAGAACGACGACGTCGTGACACTGCTGATGCAGCAGCACCATCACATCCGTGACCTCTTCGCCGAAGTCGAGAACGCCACTGCCGACGACCGGGCGGAGGCGTTCCGCAGACTCGTGCGCCTGCTTGCGGTCCACGAGACCGCTGAGGAAGAGGTGATCCACCCCGCGGCCCGCCGCCTCTTCGGCGACGGTGAGCAGGTGGTCGGGGATCGCCTGCAGGAGGAAAGGGCCGCGAAGGAGAAGCTGAGCCGACTGGACGACATGAGTCCCGACGATGCCGGATTCATGCCGGCCGTACGGGAGCTTCGCGCGGATGTGCTGCAGCATGCGGCGGCCGAGGAACAGTACGAGTTTCCCCGCATTCGCGAGAACGCCGACACGCAGCAGCTTGCCAGGATGGCCACGGCTGTCCGGGCTGCCGAGGCCATGGCCCCCACCCGTCCGCATCCGGGTGTCGAGACCGCGGCCGAGAACATCGCCGTCGGACCGATGGCAGCCCTGGTCGACCGGACCCGGGACGCCGTCCGCAAGGTGATGGGCAAGGACAGCAGCTGATCCACGTACCGGTCGGCCCGCCTCGGGCGAGAGTGCCATCACGCTCCCATCCCCTCGTCCGTAGGCTCCGACCCGCGGAGTACCGTCAGGGTGTCGCGCACAGGGCGAGGCGGACAGCGTGACCGTGCTGACCGAAATACCCTTCGCCTACCGTGGTACGAGCGCCCGGCGCGAGGGTGGAGCATCGGCTCGTCGCGCCGTCCTCGTACACGACCGTGACGCTCAACGTGTCGACGCAGTTGTTGGCGGCTTCGGTGTACCGCCAGCTTTCGTACATGACGACGCAGGGAGGGGCCGGCTCGTGCGACGAGGGCGCAGCGGAGACGGGGCCGGATGGCACGAGTACGAAGCTCAACATTGCGACGGGCCCCGCAGTAAGCGCGGACCTTTTCATCCCTCTCAGCATGATTCTGCCCCCCAATTGCCAGCGGTTGTATTCAAGTAGTTGCACTCTGCTCGTACGTGAAGCGCTAGGCGACTTCAAGAAGCGAAGCTTTCAGCGCCCCGCAGCGCGGAGCAAGGCACGGCAGTAACTTTCAGACGCGCACGGACTTGCCGAGTCATGGCGCCGAACGCCGTGTCAGCCCCCTCCGGGCGCTCCCCGCAGACAAACCGGGCTTCAACTATTGCAAGGTGCTTCGTGTTCAGCCTGCACGTGGCCAGGCACACAGTCGGAGTTCCAGCTGTGCACCAGGGGACAGCTGCAAGGGTTACCGCGCAGCTCCTGCTTGCTTTTGGCCAGAACAGGAGGCGGTGGTTGTGGTGTTCAGCAGACCGCTGAGGGCACCCGGCCCACCTATGGAAGGAGTCCGACATGGCGGACGACGACTTCTACACACGTGACCGTCCGGACAACCCGGCGCTCCAAGAGGACCGGCCCCGGGGTGGAGGCCCCGAGGACGTGTCGGATCGGAGCGGGGGCCGGAGGGGAAAGCCCGTGTGGCTCATCATCGGGCTCGTTGTTCTCGTAGTGATCGTCTTGGCGATGTTCATGCCTTGAGCGACGGCAGCGCAAGGCAGACGGAAGACCCAGAGGCACGAAGGTGCGATCTGTTTCGCTTCGGCCCGGGAGGTGGCGTGAAGAAGCGTGGGCAGATCGCCGTCATGGGCCCTCTGGAGTCCGAGCCGTGATGCCCCGTCAGCGCGCGAGACCGTCCAAGTCGGTTGCGCATTCGGCGGGCTGCCGATCGCCCGTGACGACGGCTGCCAAGTCCGTGCCCGCCCTGAGCAGCGCCACCGTCCGCATGGCGATCTGATCGAGGCGCTGCTGCAGTATGCGTTGCGTCTCACCCAGGCCGTCGAAACGGGCCAAGGAGTCCAAGATGGCGCGCACTTGGGGGATGCCGTAGCCGCTGCTGCGGAGGGCGGCGACGATCCGGGCCGCTCTGATCGCCGAAGTGCCGTAGCGACGTGCCCTCAGAGACGTCACTCGCTGGGGTAGGACAAGCCCCTCCTGTTCCCAGAAACGCAGGGTTGAGGGGCGAACGTCGAGCGCTGCAGCCAGTTGCGTGATCGTCATCGCATCGCTCTCCTGCTCGGTCTCGGGTGTGTTCGTCTCACCCTGGATCACCCGCAACGCTTGTTGAGCGCGCAAAGCCTCCTCCCGTTCCCGCGCAAGCCGAACATGCACCGCACTGATCGTCCCGGCTGCCGTGGCGATCGTCTCCGTCCGCAGTTCCGCGAGCATCTGCCGGGCTGCTACCGGCCCCACAGCGCCGGCAAGTCCGCGGTAAGCGCGAAGAGCGTGCACGTGAACCCGCGTGTATGAGCGGTATCCGTTGCCGGATCGTGCCGCCGGTGGAATGACTCCCAGCCGCTCCAGGTCACGGACTTGCTGCACCGAGTACCCCGACGCTCTGGCGACATCGACTGTTCTCAGCGGTGCCCGTAGAGAACCGCTCGTGGTCCCGTCCACCGGCCAACCCCACATAAGCACTTGAAGGTCATGCTTGAACCATGAGTATGGAACAGATCATCGCGACCGTGCGAGACCTCGACGGCGCGTTCGTGCTCGTCCCGGGGCCGGGAGGCGACTTCCCCGAACTCGCCTGGGGTGACGCGTTCTTCTACTACGCCCCCGACGGCCGGATGCCCGAGAACACCCAGCCCTACGGCACGATCATCACCAAGAACCATCCGGACGACACCGCCTGCGAGCTCGACCCTCCAGGCCGCTGGCGCGTGAACATTCACGTCGGCCGTGTGACGTTCCAAGAGCTCATCGGAGAGGACCCACGCGCCATCAGCCGCCCTCCTGACTACACAGCCACCGACACCGTGATGCCGCACCCCGTGTATGGCGCACTCGGCTGGATCTGTGTCGTCAACCCCGCTGAAGGGACGACCGACACGGTCGTGCGGCTACTGCACAGCGCACACGAGACCGCTCGTGCACGATTCGCACGACGACACCCAAGACAACGACACCCAAGACAACAAGGACCGGCCTGATGCAGCACGCACACCACAGGCGTCACACACCGTGGGGTCCACTCGTGCGCCCGTCTGCCTGACGGCTTCGCCTCACGGCCGGCCACCGGTGCGACACGAGGCCGTCAGTGCTGACCCGGCGGCACCGGGTCCTCGTAGCCACGGTGCCGGGCCGCGCCGGGGCGGCAGCGCAGCAGGCGTGTCACGATCATCCGGCCGCCGCGGAGGGCGCCGTGGTGGTGGAGTGCCTGTACGGCGTACGTGGAGCAGCTCGGGGTGTACGGGCAGCACGGCGGCCGGGTGGGGCTGACAGCGACGCGGTAGTGCCATACGGACCGGTACATCGCGGCGGCCAGCCGGCCGCGCGGCGGGGGCGCGGCCGGGTCTGCGCCGTGACCGGCACCGAGCGAGGGGCGCAGCAGCGTCAGCCAGAGGGCCGCCGCCTGTGACCACGCGCCGCCGCAGCAACAGGGGTGCGTCAGCGTGTCGAGGGTGCCCGCGCAGCAGCCCTCCTCCTCGCCGTCCTCGTTCCTCTTCCTGCCGCGCCGGCCGTTCCGCGCCACTGCCCACCCCCGTTTCTTCGCAATGCGGAACGATCATACGAAGGAGCGGGACGAAGACGCGCGGGGCCTTCAGCCGATGTCGAAGGCATTCGGCAGTCCGAGGAGGTAGCGGGTGCGGTCGTGGCGTCTGAGAGGCTCCAGTTCGGGGGCTCGGTACAGGGGGGTCACGGTGCAGCGTCGTGCGGTGGATCCGCATCGGTCCAGCAGGACGTTGACGGCCTGCCGGGCCGAGGTGTTGGCGCCCTCCATGGTGGCGAGGTCGATGGGTACGGCCACGTAGTCGCCGGCCAGGAAGAGGTTGGGGATCTTCGTGGCCGATCGTGGACGGTGGTGGAAGGTGCCCACCGGGTGGATGAGCAGTTGTTCGTCGTTGACGGGATCCGGCGTGCCGAGGCCGTCGACAGCGGGGTCGAGGAACCAGGAGTGCAGCACGGAGTCCTTGAGGACCGTACGGCCGCTGTCGTTGAGCGACGCCTTCAGCTGTGCCCACACCTCGCGTGCGACTTCGGTGCGGGTGCACTGCTTGGCGGTCTTGCCGTACAGGATGCCGGGGCGGTCCCACTCGGAGACGTCCACGGACAGGCAGTCCGCGACCGTACCGTCGCCGTAGTCGGCCGGGAAGTCGCGGCCGGGCCAGTGCTGGGCCTGGGCGATCGCGGTCAGCGACCACGGGGAGTCGATGAGGTCGAGGTGGCCGTGCAGGATCGGTGTGCGTTCGGTCAGGTAGAACTGAATGCCCGTCATCCAGTCCGTCTCCAGGCGGTCGCACTCGGCAAGCTGGGGGTCGGCTGCACGGACGGCGGAGTTCCATGTGCGGCGCGCATGCTCGACGGGCATCGCCGAGATGTAGTGGTCGGCGGTGACCGTCCGGCGCACACCTGAGGGGTCCTCCACGACGGCTCCGGCGATCGCACCCGCGTCCAGGGTCAGGTCCCGTACCGTCCAGCCGACACGGAACTCGACCCCGAGTGACGTCAGGTAGGTCACCCAGGGGTCGATCCATGCCTCGTTGGTGGGTGCGTTGAGGATCCGGTCCAGTGGTCCGTCCGCGCCCCGCCCGAGGGCGTTGAAGGCGAAGGCCTCCAGCAGGGTGCCGACCGTACGCGTGCTGGCCTCCTCCGCCTTGGTGGCCACGATGTTGCGGGTGATGCCGACTGCGAGGACCCGCTGGTAGTCGTAGGACATCCGTCCGGCCCGCACGAAGTCCCACCAGGGTGTCCGCTCCCACACCGTGTCGCGGCGCTGGTCGCAGCTGGTGAGGAAAACCAGCATGCGGTTGGCGAAGTAGAGGGCCTCGTGCAGGGGGAGGTTGAACGCCGTGTCCAGAACGGCGGTGAAGGCACGGCGGATTTCGTCGGGGGTGAGTTCGGCCGGGGTGTGGTCGGGCCACGGCAGCGGAATCCGGATGTCCTCACGGCCGCCCGACCGGGCGAACAGCATCTCCTTCGGGGCGAGGAGGTTGTCGTGGACGCCGCCCGGGTTGCCGGGGAACGGGATCCGCCGCATCGTGTCGGGCAGGTTGTGGTAGATGCCGGGGATGAAGCGGAAGCCGTGCTCGCCCGGCAGGGGGCGCCGGCCGCCCGCGGCACTGTCCGGTACGTCCATGCTGCGGGCCTTGCCGCCGAGTGCCTTGCGTTCGTAGACCGTGACCCGGAAGCCGCGCTCGGCGAGTTCGTGGGCGGCGGTGAGCCCGGCGACGCCGCCGCCCAGGACCGCCACTGTCTGCGGTGCGGAGGCGTCCTCGGCCGAAGCCCCGTCCGGGGTTCCGAGGGCCAACCCGCCCCCGGCGGCCGCGGCAGTGCTCAGGAACCCTCTGCGCGTGGTGCCACTCATCGCCACCCCTTACCGTTGGTAACACCGGCCGCACGAGGATAGGGGCGAGGCAACCATCCCGGAAGGCGGCCGACGCAACTTGGCTTGATGGCGTAGGACTTGGGGCGGTCACGGCGCACACCTGCCCCAGGGGCGAGGAGGATGCGTCTGCGTGGCCCTCCGGCTCACCGACCGGTCCACGGTGCACCGCTGCGGCCGGCGTCGACCGGCCCCCGGCGGCCACTGACGGCACGCAGGGCGTGAACGCCCGCAGCGGCATCCCCGGCAGCGGAACTAGGGCAGCGCCTGTTCGGCCCAGATCACCTTGCCCTGCGGGGTGTACCGGGTGCCCCAGCGCTCAGCCATCTGCGAGACCAGGAACAGGCCCCGGCCGCCCTCGTCGGTCGTCGCGGCGTAGCGCAGGTGGGGTGAGGTGCTGCTGCCGTCGGCCACCTCGCAGATCAGCGTGCGGTCGCGGATCAGCCGCACGTGGATCGGCCCACTGCCGTAGCGGATGGCGTTGGTGATGAGCTCGCTCAGGATGAGCTCCATGGTGAAGCCGATCTCCGACAGGCCCCATACTTCGAGCTTTCGGGACACGGCGTCGCGCATGCCCGATACGGCGGCGGGGTCCTGTGGTACCTCCCAGTCGGCGATCCGGTCGCGCGGCAGTTGCCGCGTGCGGGCGACGAGCAGGGCGACGTCGTCCTTGGGGCGGCCGGGAAGCACGCTGTCCAGGACGTCCTGGCAGGTCTGCTCGGGAGACCGGCCGGGGTTGCCGGCGAGCGCCTCGCGCAGCAGCTCCATCCCCACGTCCAGGTCGCGCCTGCGGTCCTCGATGAGGCCGTCGGTGTACAGGACGAGCTGAGTGCCCTCAGGGAGGCACAGTTCCGCGGTCTGGAACGGCATGCCGCCGAGGCCCAGCGGAGGACCGGCGGGCACGTCCGGGAAGGTGACGGTCCCGTCGGGCCGGACCAGCGCGGGCGCCAGGTGCCCCGCCCGCGCCATGACGTAGCGGCGCGTCACGGGGTCGTAGATCCCGTACAGGCAGGTGGCGCCCACGACGCCCGCCGCGCTCTCCGCCGTCTCGCTCTGGTCGATGCTTCCGACCAGGTCGTCCAGATGGCTCAGCAGCTCGTCGGGGGGCAGGTCGAGGGAGGAGAAGTTGTGCACCGCCGTACGCAGGCGTCCCATCGTGGCGGCGGCGTGGAGGCCGTGGCCGACCACGTCGCCGACGGCCAGGGCGACCCGGCTGCCCGGCATGGGGATCACGTCGAACCAGTCCCCACCGACGCCCGACTGGGCGGGGAGGTAGCGGTAGGCGATGTCGAGGGCGCTCTGCTCGGGCATGGCCTGCGGCAGCAGGCTGCGCTGGAGGGTGACCGCGAGGGCGTGCTCGCGGGTGTAGCGGCGGGCGTTGTCGATGCTGATCGCGGCGCGGGCCACCAGTTCCTCCGCCACCGACACGTCCTCCTCGTTGAAGCACTCGTGCTGCTCCGTGCGCCAGAAGGTGGCCATGCCCAGCACGACGCCACGGGCCTGGATCGGCGCGGAGATGAGGGAACGGATGCCGTAGTCGATGACCGCCTTGGCCCGCTCCGGGTCCTGCATGCGCCAGCCGGTGGCAGCCGGCAGGTCGCTCACCAGCTGGGCGCGGCCGCTGCCGTAGCCGCGCGCCTGCGGCGTGGCCGGAACGTAGTCGAAGAGCCGGCCCTGTTCGATGAGCGGATGGTCGTCCACGATGCCGGACACGGCCGCGCGCCGCATGTCCGTGCCGTTGGAGGCCGGCTCCTCGCCGTGCAGGACGGCGTCGGCCAGGTCCACGGTGACGAAGTCAGCGAAGCGAGGGATGGGGACGCGAGCCAGTTCGTCGGCGGTGCGCAGGACGTCGAGGCTGGTACCGATGTGGAGTCCGGCGTCGTACAGCAGCCGGAGCCGCTCCCGGGCCACCTCCGCCGTGCCCGTCACCGCCTGCAGCTCGGTGGAGTCGCGCAGGGTCACCACCGTTTCCCTGGGTCCCCCCTCGCGGCTCGTGGGCCGCTGGTTGACCGCGATCAACCGGTCTCCCGCGAGGTGCACCTCGTCGGTCACCTCGCGGCCGGAGGCGAGCAGCGCCTTGGTCTCGGGGTCGAGGCCGGGCAGGTCCTGGACGAGCCGCCCCTCGATGTCCGGGGGCAGCTCCAGCAGTCGTCTGGCCTCGTCGTTCGCCAGCATCAGCCGCCCGTCCGCGGCCACGATGAGCACCCCTTCCCTGACGGAGTGGAGCACGGTGTCGTGGTGCTCGTACATCAGGGCCATCTCGTCCGGGGCGAGGCTGTGCGTCTGCCGGCGCAGTCGTCTGCCCACCAGCGCCGTCGCGCCGGCCGACAGCGCGAGGGCTCCGGCGCCCGCGCCCAGGATGATCGGTAGTTGCCGGTTCAACTGGCTTTGGACGTTCTTGACCTTCATCCCGGCCGAGACCAGGGCCACCACGTCATCGTCGGCGTTCTTGATCGGGACCGTGGACTGCACCTCACGGCCGAGCGGGCCGTCGACGCTCTCCACATAGACCTTCCCTTCCAGCGACGGCCCGATCTCGCCCACGAACTGCTTTCCGATCCGGTCCGGCAGGGGGTGGGTGTAGCGGATGCCCGTGGTGCTCATGACCACGATGAAGTCGACGTCGGCGGCTCGGCGGGCCGCCTCGGTGAGCGGTTGAAGGATCTTGGTGGGGTCCGGGGTCCGCAGGGCTGCCAGGACGCCCGGCGAGTGCGCGAAGGTCTGCGCCACGGCCGTGGAGCGGCGCCTGGCCTCGGCACTGCTGTCCCGCTCCGACTGCAGGATCAGAGCGAAGACGCCGCAGGCAACGAGCAGCACGACCAGAGCCACCTGGAAAACCAACACCTGCCCGGCTACAGTCCGCGTGCTCTTACTGATCAGACGCTTGACCGACAGGTGTCGAAAACGGGCGAAAGGACTCGCCATGCGACCTTTCTAACACCGGTGATCCCAAGTGGCCAGGGCGCGCCGACCCCTCGTTCGGTCGACCCCGGGTGTCCGTGCGGCTGCACGACCGCGCTGCATGGGGGCCTCACCCCCTCGAAAACCGGCCACTCGCAGCACATTCTCGTGCGCGCATGATCCTTCCACCCCGCGTGTCCGATTAGACCGATAAGATGCTTTTGTGATCACGTCTGCACGGCAGTGGCGCCATCGCCCCGCCTACAGCGGCCGATGGGAAGCTGCCCGATTGGCGCCCCTGGTCCTGACCGTTCTCATCGCCGCCCTGGCGTTCTCCACCCCCAGGGAGATCGCGTTCAGCCGCCTCCTGCCCGCCGCGCCCGCCCTCGCGGCCGCGATGTGGCCCGTGATCCCCACCATGCTGCTGGGGGCGTTCTGCCTCGTGCTCATGATCGTCCTCAGCCTCTTCCACACCGACCTGGGGACGCCGTACACATCGGCCGCGATCATCGCGGTCACCCTGGCGGCCGCGTACGGCAGCCATGTCCGACTTCAGCGGGAGGAGACGCTGTTCCAGGTCAGGCTCGTCGCGGACGCGGCCCAGAAAGTGCTGCTTCGCCCGCTGCCACGCCACATCGCGGGCGTCGAGATCGAGTCGCTGTACCTGGCGGCCCAGGAGCAGGCCCGGATCGGCGGCGACTTCTACGAAGCGATCGGTACGCCGTACGGGGTCCGGCTGCTCATCGGTGACGTGCGGGGCAAGGGCCTGTCCGCCGTCGGGGCGGCGTCGGCGGTGATCAGCTGCTTCCGGGAGGCCGCCTACGACGAGCCCGACCTGCAGGGCATCGTCCACCGCCTGGAGACCACCGTCATACGTCACAGTGCCGCCTTCCCCGTGGCCGACCAGCCCGAGCACTTCGCCACCGCTCTCCTCGCCGAGATCCCGCACGGCGGCGGCCGGATTCGGCTTCTGAACTGCGGACATCCCCCACCGCTGATCGCGTGCTGCGGGGAGGTCCGGGTCCTGGAGCCCTCCCTCCCCTCCCCACCCCTCAACCTCGCAGGGCTGATCGGTGACCGCTACTGGGTCGACGTCGTCGCCTTCGCCCCGGGTGAGCAGCTGCTGCTCTACACGGACGGCGTATCGGAGACCCGGGACCACACGGGCCGCTTCTTCCCGCTGCCGGACTGGATGCGGCGGCAGGACCCCGAACACCCCCGCGAGCTGCTGGACCATCTGCACCGGGATCTGCTCCGGCACAGCGGCGGACGGCTCGAGGACGACATCGCGGCTCTCGCACTGAGACGCAGCACCGCGCTGGATCGGGGAGTCGTCGGGGGCTGAAAGGTCGGGTCGGCAGCCGGCACACCCGCCGGACGGGCATCCTCGCCGCCCTGCCCGGTTCACCGCTCGGGAGGGCATGGCCGCCGCAGCGCGGCCGGTCGGCCGGCCGGCCAGTCGATCACGGAATCGACTCCGGCGCCATGGGTACCCCGCTGTGAACCCAACACTTCCAAGCTGCTTTCGGAGAGTCATGACGCAGGGGATTGAGAACGAGCAGGGCAATCGGTTCTGCAAGGCGTGCGGCACGCCGGCCGAGGACGGGAAGCTGTGCAGCCGCTGCGGCGCGGTGCTGGACCTCCCCTCCGGGGGCGGACTGGTCGAAGACGAAGGTGCAGCTGTGCGGCGGGACTTCGAGGGGCGCTCTGCGGGCGACTGAAGCAACTGAGGCAGGTGAGCCGCCCCGCGAGGGCTCGGAGCGGCACCGCACCCGTTCAGCCGGCAGGCGCGTCACCGTCCCTGCCGGCTGTTCTGTGCCGCCGCAGGGCGCGGTGACCGCGCCGAGCACGGCGCCGATGGCCACGATCGCCAGTCCGCGCAGCCACACCTGTGTCTCGATGCGCGCGGCAAGCAGGATGCAGGACGCGATGCCCGGCACCGGCAGTGCGGTGGAGTCCTGACCTGGTCCCGCGATCGAGGCCCACGGCGTACGGCCGTCACGCGCTCTTCGCGCCCGGCGTCACCCGCCGCCTCGTCGAGGCGTACGCACGCCAGAGCGCCGGCGAACAGCCTGCGGACCTGTACGCGTTGACCTCCCGCGAGCCGGAGGCCCTGGGACTGATCGCACGCGGGCTGTCCAACGTGAAGATCGCCGATCACCTCTACATGAGCGAGGCCACCGTCAAGACCTACCTCGACCGCACCGTGGCCAAGCCGGACTTGGACAGCAGGGCCGAGGCGGTGGTGGTGGCGTACGAATCGGGCCTGGTGCCCGGTGGGTGGCGGGAGGTGTTCGGACAGCAGAGTTAGCTGGTCACCTTCTCAACGTGCTGTCGTTCAACGCGGAGCCCCTCAGCGCCAGTCGTCGATCACGTAGGCGTCCGGGTGGCTGTAACCGGGTTCGTTGGGCTTGTGCATGGTCACGCCTTGCAGTTGGGTACGGAACCCGCGGTCGACCATACGCCGGTAGGCGTCCTGGCGGGCCAGGTTCACTCCGGCGTCCAGCTGCCCCAGCCCCTTCTCGGTGGCCAACTGCTCACACGCGTCCAGCAGTCGCTCGAACCGGTCCGCGGCGCCCGGGCCAGGCCGTACGGCGCCGAACTTGACGAAGCACACGTCCTCACCGGCCTCCGACCCCGCTCCGCAGTGGCAGACGGCCAGAGAGTCGAGGCCGGAGTCGGCGCCCTCGAGGAGGAGGGTGTCACCGAGGCCCTGCGCCTGTGTCGCCTCGATCTCCCTGTCCAGGCTCAGGCCCTCGTACACGGCCCCCGTCAGTGCGCGACCGAGGCTCAGTGCCTCGCGCCGCTCGGCGGCGGTCAGCTCGCCGTAGAGCCTGCGGCCGCTCACTGGCGTGCCTGCGGCGACCTGCTTCTTCATGACGGCTGTGAGGAATCGGGGCCAGAAACCGTACCGGCGGTAGAACTCGAGGTGCTTGGGGCTGTGCGAGAAGGTGAACAGGCCGCGGTGGCGGTTCTCCCAGGTGTCGAAGCAGGCCAGGACCGGTTCCATGAGGCGCCTGCCGATGCCCTGGTCCCACAGATCCGGACGTATGGTCAGCGGGCCGAAGAACCCTACGCTGCCCCAGTCGGCGGCGAAGTTCGACCCGACGACCTCGCCCTCGACGGTCGCCGCGAATGCGGCGTGCGGATCTGCCGCCCAGCGGGTGCGGACGTAGTCGACGGTCCCGAAGAACGTCTCCGGCTCAGGGGCTCCGAGAAAGGTCCCGAAGGCGACCCTGAAGATCGCGTCCGCCCTGTCCAGATCCGGCTCGCTCAGCGGGCGGACCGACACCGAGGCGGCGACACCAGTTCGCTTCGCTGCGGACATGATCGCTCTCCTTTCCGCCCCCGGTTCCATCGCACCACGGACGCGCGCCGCGGGCGAAGCGACGGGGTCGGCGGGGGTCCCCGGCGGGGCCGGAGAGCGTCAAGTGTCAAGATGGGCACATGACTATCAAGGTATTTTTCGACATCACCATCGACGACGTCCCCGCCGGCCGGATCAACCTGGACCTGTTCGACGACGTCGCCCCCAAGACCGTGGAGAACTTCCGCGCACTGGCGACCGGCGAGAAGGGCTTCGGCTACAAGGGCTCGTCCTTCCACCGCGTCATCCCGGAGTTCATGCTCCAGGGCGGCGACTTCACCCGCGGCGACGGCACGGGCGGCAAGAGCATCTACGGCGAGAAGTTCGCCGACGAGAACTTCACGCTCAGGCACACCAAGCCGGGCCAGCTCTCCATGGCCAACGCCGGGCCGAACACCAACGGCTCGCAGTTCTTCATCACCACGATCGCGACGCCGTGGCTCGACGGCAAGCACGTCGTGTTCGGTGAGGTCGCCGACGAGAGCAGCATGGAAGTCGTCCGGAGGATCGAGAGCTACGGCTCCCGGTCCGGCCGCACCTCGGCCACCATCACCATCGCCGACGGCGGCGCTCTCTGACCTCAGCGCAGGGTGTCGGGACCCGACGGTTCCCGACACCCACCCCGCCCGACCGGTGCCGCACGGGCAGAATGCCGACAGCGTCCTACGGCACGTAACGGACGCACAGCCGACAGTCACCGACCGCCCCGCTGTGACACACGGCACGGATGCGGCGCCCAAACGATGGAATGCAGACGAGCGGGCAAATGGTTGGCATATACATCTGACTGTCAGCCTGTGAGGTACTCGTGAATCACTCCGTCCCTGAGCAGCCCGCCGACGTCGTCGCCCGCCTGCGCGCGACCTTCCGCACCGGTCGGACCAAGCCCGCCGAGTGGCGCGTGGCCCAGTTGCGCCGACTGCGCGACATGCTCACCGAGAACGGCACGGACCTGGCCGCCGCCCTCCATGCCGACCTGGGCAAGAGCGCCACGGAGGCCTTCCGCACCGAGATCGACTTCACCGTACGCGAGATCGACCACACCCTCGATCACCTCGCCGGCTGGCTGCGGCCGGAGCCCGCTCCGTCCCCGGCTCACCTCGGCACCGACGTGACGGTCTGGACGCAGTACGACCCCCTGGGTGTCGTCCTCGTCATCGCGCCCTGGAACTACCCGGCGCAGCTGCTGCTCGCTCCCGTGGTCGGTGCCCTGGCCGCCGGCAACGCGGTGGTCGCCAAGCCCAGCGAGCTGGCCCCCGCCACCTCCGCGGTGCTGGCCCGGCTGCTGCCGGCGTACCTCGACACCGACGCGGTCGCCGTGGTGCAGGGCGGGGTTCCCGAGACCACGGCCCTGCTGGCGGAACGCTTCGACCACATCTTCTACACCGGCAACGGCACGGTCGGCCGGATCGTGATGCGCGCGGCCGCCGAGCACCTCACCCCGGTCACCCTCGAACTGGGCGGCAAATCACCGGCCTTCGTGGACCGCGACGCCGACCTGGCCGTCGTCGCAGACCGGTTGGCCCGCGGCAAGTTCCTCAACGCCGGACAGACCTGCGTGGCCCCGGACTACGTCCTGACCGATCCGGAGACCGCGGCGGCTCTGGAGCCGCTGTTGGCGAACGCCGTGAAGGCGCTGTACGGCAGCGACCCGGCCGCGTCCGGCGAGTACGGCCGGATCATCAACGAACGGCACTTCGACCGGCTCACCGGCCTGCTCGACTCCGGTCGCACCGTGGTGGGCGGCACGAGCGACCGTTCCACGAGGTACATCGCACCCACCGTCCTCGCGGACGTCGCCCCCGACGCACCCGTCATGCGCGAGGAGATCTTCGGCCCCATCCTCCCGATCGTCACCGTCCCCGGCATCGGCGAGGCGATCGGCTTCGTCAACGACCGGGACAAGCCGCTCGCCCTGTACGTCTTCACCGACTCCGACGAGACGCGGCGCCGGTTCGCCGACGAGACCTCCTCGGGCGGCCTGGGTTACGGCCTGCCGCTCGCCCATCTCACCGTCTCCGACCTGCCGTTCGGCGGGGTGGGAGAGAGCGGCATGGGCAACTACCACGGCCGCTACTCCATCGAGACCTTCAGTCACCGCAAGGCGGTACTCGACAAGCCGCTGCACTGACGCCCACGGCCCAGGCTCCGACGCGGCCTCACATCACCAACCGCTAGACGCTGAGAGATCGTAGCCCCGCCCCCGTGTAGTGAGTGAAGGCGGTTGCCCGCGCGCCGAGGAGTGGCGCGCGGGCCTCTTTCATCTCCGCGGACGTGCCACCAGCCGACGCAGTGGCAACGACGCGCGCCGCCCCAGCTGTGCGTACGAAAGATGACAGCACAGCTCGGGGAGATTCGCCGTTGACCGACGAGGAACAATCGGAGTTCTGCGTGTCCTGCGGCAAACGCCTGGTCGGACAGGTCTGTCTGCCGGCCGACCCACCGAGGTAGTCGGGCCGGACGAGCAGAGCATGGCCCTGGCGCAGGCACTGGGGCGGGTCCCCCGGCGGCAGCGCCTCGCCATGGTCATGCTCGCGGCCTGCGCATCCGGCTACTGGGTCCTTCGACGCGCGTCCTTGTGACGGCCGGAGGGCGCCGCCCGCAGGTGACATGCGGGTGGCCGGAGACATGGGGGGGACTCGAAGTGGTCGATGTGGGAACCGGAAGAGCAGCCCTGGCACACGAGGCGGGCCGGATGCCCGGGCGCCGGCCCCTTCACCGGAGAAGAGACCACGATGGCGCACGAAGACGACAGCCGGCAGGCCGTACCGAACCCACGGGGGAGGCGCGCCGACGGCGACGGCGGCACGCGCCGCCGTCCTTTGCGGGAGCGGCACGTCGAGGAGACGGTCGAGGTCGCCGTGCCGGTGCGGACGGCGTACAACCAGTGGACGCAGTTCAAGACCTTCCCGCGCTTCTCGACCGTGGTGCGCGGCGTCGAGCAGGTCAGGCCCACGGTCACCGTCTGGTCGATCGGCTACGGGCCCCTGCGGCACCGCTTCCCGGTCGAGATCGTGGAGCAGGACCCGGACGCCTACCTGGCCTGGCGCGGTCTGGAGCAGAACCCTTCCCACCAAGGGGAAGTCGAGTTCATGCCGACGGAGTCCGGCGGCACCGCGATCACGGTCCGGATGCTGCTGGAGCCACGGGGAGCGGCGAGGCTGCTCACGCGCTCCACCGGGGCCGCCCGGCTGGTGAACGCCGAACTGGTGAACTTCAAACAGTTCATCGAGGGACTGGGGCAGGAGGGCGGGGCCTGGCGGGGCACCATCCGCAACGGCCGTGTGCAGCACGACCATCCGGAACCGCCCAGGAGCCGCGTGGCCCAGTGGCCCGTCGGCTGACGGGCCACCGAACACCGCCCGCCGGATACGGCAAGAGAAAGGCGAATCGATGCAGAACCCGCCCGGCGAGGAGCCGGAGACCACCCTCTCCGTGACGCCGCCGAAGAAGTGGGCGGCCGGTGTTCCCGCCGTCGTGCACGCGCTGGAGTACTCCCTGGAGCAGACCTCCCCGCGCAAGACCGGGGTGGACCTGCTGACCATGAACCAGGTGGGTGGCATCGACTGCCCCGGCTGCGCGTGGGCGGACCCGGCCCCGGGCCGGCGCCATCGCAACGAGTACTGCGAGAACGGCGCCAAGCACATCAACGACGAGGCCACCACGCGCCGGATCACCGCCGACTTCTTCCGTGAGCACAGCGTTGCCGACCTCGCCGGACGCTCCGACATGTGGCTCAACCAGCAGGGCCGACTCACCGAGCCGATGATCAAGCGGCCCGGCTCCGAGCACTACGAGCCCATCCGCTGGAACGACGCCCTGGGCGTCCTCGCGCAGGAGTTGAAGGCGTTGGCCTCCCCCGACGAAGCCGTCTTCTACACCTCCGGACGCGCCAGCAACGAGGCCGCCTTCGTCCTGCAGCTCTTCGCCCGCGCCTTCGGCACCAACAATCTGCCCGACTGCAGCAACATGTGCCACGAGTCCAGCGGCTTCGCCCTGAGCGAGACCCTGGGCACCGGCAAGGGGACCGTCAGCCTCGACGACCTCCACCACGCCGACCTGATCTTCCTGGTCGGGCAGAACCCGGGCACCAACCACCCGCGTCAGCTCTCCGCCCTGGAGGAGGCCAAACGCAACGGCGGCCGCATCGTGGCGGTCAACCCGCTACCGGAGGCCGGGCTGCGGCGCTTCAAGAACCCGCAGAAGCCGCGCGGGGTCGTGGGACGCGGCACGCAGATCGCCGACCGCTTCCTGCACATCAAGCCCGGCGGCGACCTCGCCCTGTTCCAGGCCCTCAACCGGCTGCTGCTGGAGGCCGAGGACGCCCGGCCCGGCACCGTCCTGGACCACGACTTCATCGACGCCCACACGACCGGCTTCGAGGAGTTCGCCCGGCACGCCCGCACCCTGGACTGGGAGGACGTCCACACGGCGACCGGACTGACCCGCGAGGAGATCGAGAAGGTCCGCGACGAGGTCCTGACCAGCGAACGCGTCATCGTCTGCTGGGCGATGGGCATCACTCAGCACAAGCACGGCGTGCCCACCATCCGCGAGATCGTGAACTTCCTGATGCTGCGCGGCAATCTGGGACGTGCCGGCACCGGCGCCTGCCCGGTGCGCGGCCACAGCAACGTCCAGGGCGACCGCACCATGGGCATCTGGGAGCAGATGCCGGACACCTTCCTCGACGCCGTGCAGAAGGAGTTCGGTTTCGACCCGCCGCGCCCGCACGGCCTGGACTCGGTGAACTCGATCAAAGCGATGCGCGAGGGCCGCGTCAAGGTCTTCCTCGCCCTGGCCGGCAACTTCGTCCGTGCCGCTCCCGACAGCGAGGTGACCGAGGAGGCGCTGCGCTCATGCCGGCTGACCGCCCACATCTCCACCAAGCTGAACCGCTCGCACACCGTCTGCGGTGACACCGCGCTGATCCTGCCGACGCTGGGGCGCACCGAGCGTGACGTCCAGGCCGACGGTGAGCAGTTCGTCACCGTCGAGAACTCCATGAGCGAGGTGCACACCTCCCAGGGCCGACTCGAACCGGCATCCCCGCTGCTGCTCAGCGAGGTCGCCATCCTGTGTCGGCTCGCCCGCCGCACCCTGGGCGGCAAGCCGGACATCCCCTGGAGCACGTTCGAGGGTGACTACGGCACCATCCGCGACCGCATCTCCCGCGTCGTGCCGGGCTTCCACGACTTCAACGCACGGGTGACCCGCCCCGGGGGCTTCCAACTGCCCAACCCGGTCAACGAGGGCGTCTTCAACAACAAGGTCGGCAAGGCCCTGTTCACCCGCAACGAACGCGTGGTCCCCCGGGCGCCGGAGGGGCATCTGCTGCTGCAGACGCTGCGCTCGCACGACCAGTGGAACACCGTCCCCTACAGCAACAACGACCGCTATCGCGGCATCCACGGCAGCCGCCATGTCGTGCTCGTCAATCCCGCCGATCTGACCGAACTCGGCCTCGCCCAGGGCGATCACGTAGACCTGGTGAGTGTGTGGGCGGACGGCTCCGAGCGCCGGGCCGAGAACTTCGAGGTGGTGTCCTACCCCGCCGCCAAGGGGTCGGCCGCCGCCTACTACCCGGAGACGAACGTCCTGGTGCCGCTGGACAGCGTCGCCGACATCAGCAACCAGCCCACGTCCAAGGGCATCGTCGTACGCCTCGAACCCACGAGCGACCGAGCGCGGCCTGTGACCGCCTGACAGCGGCACGATTCCGTCGGGGCGTCGAACGATGTGCGTCGCCCGTTGCCCTTTGTTCTTCGCCCTTCGCCGACGAACGGTGCTTCTGCCGTGACGAGGGGCCCGGCAAAGCCGGGCCCCTCGTTTCGCGTGGCGGGGACGCAGGATGTGGACCTGCGCCTCCGGCTCATGGGCCCAACGGGCTATCGAGCCGCTCCGCCCCGCAGAGGTGCCGCCGCCGTGAACAGCGGCTCACGCGGGGCGGTACGCATCGTCCTTCGTCAGCCGCGCACGATGTTCTCGGCCTGGGGGCCCTTCTGCCCCTGCGTCACGTCGAAGGTGACCGGTTCGCCCTCGATCAGTTCCCGGTAGCCGTTGCCGGAGATGTTGGAGTAGTGGGCGAAGACGTCGGGGCCGCCGCCGTCCTGGGCGATGAATCCGAAGCCCTTTTCGGCGTTGAACCACTTAACGGTGCCGCTGGCCATGCTGCTTGTCCTTCGATATCGCCGAGAGGTCCCGGCTGGTCCATGAGGTGCCGTCCGGAACGTGGACGACACCCGGGTACCGTTCTACCCCCTCAGCCGCCGATCATCCGACCTTTCCTCCGATCGTGGGGGTGTGCCGTACGCCGCGTGGTCGGCACCGTGCCGGTCACCACGGCGATCACGTGGGCGCGGGAACGTTCCCGGCTCATCCATGGAGCCAAGTCAGCCAGGTGCCCGTCGCCCGAGCGAGGGGTGACGGCGCACCTGCGAGGCGTGGGCCTCGCACCTTCGCCGGTGACTCGGACGGCAATGATGCGGGGCACCGCTGGTGGCAGCGCAACAGCGACACGTGGAGCTGGCTGGGAGACCGCTTTCCGGCGGGGGTGACGCTCCCGCGTGACGGCAGGCTCTTTCACTGGATCGGTGCGAACACGCAATCGGCGCAGTTGTCCGCCTCCGTGGAACTGCTGGCGCTTCTCGTCGAACTCGAACGAACGAGCCAGGGCCACCACCTGGTCTGCCACAGTCATGGCGGCTCGGTCATCGTCATCGATCATGCGGCAGGAGCCTGCCATGGGCTTCTCGTGCTCTCAAGATCCCAAACGTGGTCCGCAACGAACCGTCAGGGCAGCGCCAGTGTGGCTGTGGAGCCGTGGCCGGGTTCTGAGGGAAGCAGTTGAACAGTTGTTGGTCGGCAATCCGGCCGCGGGCTACGCTGCGCTGGCTCCGCCCGGTTGATGCCCGTGACTACGAAGGTGGTCGTCCGGCTCTGCCCATTCGGAACAGTTCCTGAAAACCGCCGACGTGCGCATGACTCGACTTTTGTCCAGACGTTCAGGAAGGAAAGCGACCATGAAGCGATCGACTCGTGTGAAGGCGTTAGCGGCGCTCCCGGCAGTGGCGGCGTGTCTCGCGGTGGCGCCGACGGCCTCTGCCGCGTCCGCCGGGACCGCCGCGCCCACCTGCGTCACCGACAGTGCGACGAAGACCTTCGGCCGTGGCGAGATCAGCATCTGCATCGAGAACGGCCGGGCGCGCGTGACCGGATGGGTCGAGGACCTGAAGCCCGGCGGCTGGGTGGATGGGGAGTGCGTGGCCTGGTACATGACCTGGCAGACCGCCGCCGGGGACGACTGGAGTTTCGCGCCCGTGGCCTGCGGTCATGCGGGTGGCGCTTACGTGACCTTCGACTACGACCCGTCGGACTGGTCCCAGGGCCCGCAGGGCATCACGGGCGTGAAGAACGTGTCGCTGGGCCTGTTCGACGCCTGACAACGGCCGGCACGAGTGGGTGCGCCCGGCGCCAACGACCCTTTTCTGGGCGGGATTTGACTGGCCAGTCCGGTGTGGGGCCCGCACCTCCCCTGTGAACGCAAAGCCGAGCATTTCCTGGCCTTCGTCTGCATCGCAGCATCCCCCCTCGGCTACCGCCGGCTCACCAACCTGAACGACCTTTCGGAGGACGACCGACAGAGGCCGCGCATCTGCCCGGCGCTCACCGGCGTCAATCCGCCATCCGGCCTGCCCTGTTCCCGGCTGTCCCTGCCGCGGGGTGGAGCCCAGCTTGATCCTCCCGTGAGATCCACGGCGAGCACATCGATGTGTATGGAGGACACCCGGATGCGTCACGCCTCGCTTCTCCTCGCAGGTGCCATGGCTTCACTCCCCCTCGTCCTGGTTCCCGCCGCGTCCGCCTCGGCGGCTCCGGCGGACAAGCCCCAGGTGCTCAGCTCCTGGACGCAGACCAGTGCTTCCAGCTACAACGCCTGGGCCGCTGCCCGCCAGAATCAGGGCGCATGGGCCTCGTACGGATTCGACTGGTCCACGGACTACTGCACCACCTCGCCCGACAACCCGTTCGGCTTCCCCTTCCAGAACGCCTGCGCCCGCCACGACTTCGGATATCGGAACTACGAGGCGGCCGGCACGTTCTCCGCAAACAAGGACCGTCTCGACTCGGCGTTCTACGAGGACCTCAAGCGCGTCTGCGGCGCGTACTCCGGCGCCAGCAGGACCGCGTGCAACAGCACGGCATGGACGTACTACCAAGCGGTCAGAGTCTTCGGCGCGCCGTCGGTCGACGGCGGCGCGGCGAAGGCGCCGGCTAGGGCCGAGCCCGCCGACGCCTGACGGTGGCGGTGGCTCCGGGCCGGGGAGGCGCGTCCCCGGCCCGGAGCCCCGGGTCAGTTGCCGGTGGGCGGCAGGAGGGACACCAGCGTGCTGCCGTTCCGGGCGACGAGGGCGTCCCCGTAGAGCAGGAGCTGGGGCGAGCCCGCGAAGCCGGGCTTCGTCCTGCCGGTGTCGACGTGGTCGCGCCAGACCTGTGCGCCCGTGTGCAGGTCGAGTCCCGACAGGTTTCCGGTCGGGTCGAGGAAGTACACGACTCCCTGCCTGGTCGACACCACGGGGGAGGCGATGCTCTGCATGGTGTCCTGGCCGGGCACCTTGACGCCCACCGGGCGGGTCCACAAGGCCTTGCCCGTGGCCAGCGAGTGGGCCGAGGCCTCGCCCTTCCGGGAGACGGTGATCAGGCGGTCACCGACGACATCGGATCCGGCCAGAGCCCCCTTGACCCGGTAGGGGTGTGAGGCATGTTCTCCCGAGCCGTTGACGGTGGTCAGCTGCAGGTCCTTCCGGTCCTCGTCGCGCGCCGCGAGCAGGACCATGCGGTCCCCCGAAGTGCCGATGAGCTGCTGCATGCCAGGGAGGGTCGTGACCTTCGTGGCGCTGCCCGTGGCGGGATCGAGACGGATGACGTCGGTGCCGTCCGGCTTCTCGACGTCCCGCGCGCACAGGAGGTAGGGCACGCCGCTCAGCACGGCCCGCTGACACACGATGCCCTTGTCCCAGGTGTGGCGCCACTTCTCCTTGCCGGTCAACGGGTCGAGGGCCGACATCGTCCGCACCGACGGAGTGTTCGCCAGCACCGCGCCGTCTATGGGCATGGCGGCCTGCTCCGTGCGGTCGTCCTGCGGCATCTGCACCGTCCACAGCACCTTGCCGGTGTCGGCCTTCACCGCCATCAGGTCGGTGCCGCCGAAGTAGTCCCCGTTCGACTGATTCTGCGCCGTGTGATTGCGGTAGGCGTAGACCACGCCGTCGCGCACGGCGAACGGGTGGTCGATGCCGTCACCTTCGCGATTGACCTCGACGCTCCACAGCCGCTTGCCCGTGTTGGCGTCGATCTTCGCGACGTCGTACGCGGACCCGCTGCAGTACAGCGCGGAACCGTCCACCAGACATCCCCGCTCGCCGGCGCCCGCAGCGCTGCTCTGCCACGGCTTCCAGCCCTGCGGCGGTGTCGCCGGTGAGGCCGCCGGGCGCACGGGGCGCTCATGGCGTGCCGAACCGCCGTCGCCGAAGCCGAACACCGCGCCCACGCTGATCGCGGCCACCGCGACCGCCGTCCCCGCGGCCTGCGAGAAACGCCGCCTGCTGCGCCGCCGCACCACCTTCTCCACCAGGTCCCCGGGCGCCCGCACCCGGTCCAGGGCGACCGCGTGCAGCGTGTCCCTGACCTTGTCCTCCACGCGTTCCGTCGTCATCGCTGAACCTCCTTGGGCGTGTAGCCGAGCGACTGGATCCGTTCCGTGGGCCGTTCGGGGCCGAGTTCCGGTACGAGCTTCCGGAGCTTGGCGAGTGAGCGGTGGGCCGTGCTGCGGACCGTGCCGACCGGGCATCCCAGCAGCGCCGCGACCTCGGACTCGGGCAGGTCCTCGAAGTAGCGCAACACGACCACGGCCCGCTGCCGGTTCGACAGACGGCCGAGCGCCGCCCACAGAGCGATCCGCAGGTCGGAGTCCGGCCCGGCCGCGGCGTCCCCGGCGGCATCGGGCAGCACGGGCACCGTCGTCTCCGCGTGGTGTCTTCGCAATCGCCAGCGGTTCACCTGCTGGCGGTACATCACCTGCCGGACGTAGGCCTCGTGCTGCTCGATGCGCGCCCAGCGCCCGTAGGCCTTCATCAGTGCGATCTGCAGCAGATCCTCCGCGGCGTACCGGTCACCACCGGTGAGCAGTACCGCGACCCGCAGCAGCGCGGTGGAGCGCATCTCCACGAACTCCCGGAACTCGTCATGACTCGAGGCCTCCATCGACCCTCCCCTTCTCGAACCATCACGACGTGCTGAACAGCCCCCGGCTATCCCTCTTCGTCGAAGATTGTGTGTGCGCGCCGGCGGGGCGCCGCTGACGGACCGGCACCCGAACGGGGGAGCTCGGCGGTCGACCGCATCCGGTACCGCTCCGGCGGGCGAATTCCGCACCGTCCGTACGCGCACCCCCGACGGAAGGCCTGCCGCCATGTCCACCCCGCACTGGCTCTTCGGTGATCAGCTGGGCCCGCATTTCCTCACCCCCGCCCGTGAGCATGGCCCCGACCGCGGAGCACCCGTGGTGATGATCGAGGCGAAGTCGGTCTTCCGGCGCCGGCGCTTTCACCGCGCCAAGGCCCATCTGGTGCTGTCGGCGATGCGGCACCGGGCGGCGGAGCTGGGTGAGCGGGTGACGTACGTGCGGGCGGAGACCTATCGCGAGGGTCTGCGCCGCGCGGTGGGCGACACACCGGTGACGGTGTGCCACCCCACCTCGTACGCGGCGCTGCGGCTGGTGCGTTCCCTGCCCGTGGTGCGGGTGCTGCCCGCCCGCGGCTTCCTGGTCACGCACGAGGAGTTCACCGGCTGGGCCGGAGGACTCGGCGGGCGACGGCTGCTCCAGGAGAACCTCTACCACTGGGTGCGTGAGCGGCACGACCTGCTGATGGACGCCGGCCGCCCGGCCGGGGGCCGTTTCAACCACGACCACGCCAACCGCGAGCCTCCGCCGCGCGGCGCCCGCACCCTGGACGTGCCGGGGCCGTACCGGCCGCGGGAGGACGACGTCGACGCCGGGGTGCGCGAGGACCTGGACCGGTGGGAGCGCGAGGACGGGGTGCGGTTCGTCGGCCGGGGCGGCCCCCGCCGTTTCCCCGCCACCCGGCGCGAGGCCCTGTCGGCGCTGCGCCGTTTCGTGGCGCACCGGCTGTCCTCCTTCGGGCCGTACGAGGACGCGATGCTGGCCGGTGACCCGGTGATGGCCCACAGTCTGCTGTCGTCCTCGATGAACCTGGGGCTGCTGCACCCCGCCGAGTGCGTGGAGCATGCCGAGCGCGCCTGGCGGGCGGGCGGTGTCCCGGTGAACAGCGCCGAGGGCTTCGTCCGGCAGGTCGCGGGGTGGCGGGAGTACGTCTGGCAGCTGTACTGGCATTTCGGTGAGGACTACCGGCACGGCAACGCACTCGGGCACAGACGGGCGCTGCCCGCCTACTTCAGCGAACTCGACGCGGACGCCGTCACCGCCCGCTGTCTGGCCGGCGCGCTCGCCCAGGTGCGTGACACCGGATGGACGCACCACATCCCCCGCCTGATGGTGCTGGGAAGCCACGCCCTGCAGCGCGGCTGGGACCCGGCGGCCGTCACCGACTGGTTCCACCGCTGCTTCGTCGACGGGTACGACTGGGTGATGGTGCCGAACGTGATCGGTATGTCCCAGTACGCGGACGGCGGCCGGATGACCACCAAGCCGTACACCTCCGGAGGCGCCTACATCCACCGCATGAGCGACCTGTGCGAGGGGTGCGCCTTCCGGCCCACCGTCCGCACCGGTCCGCACGCCTGCCCGTACACCGCCGGATACTGGGCCTTCCTCCACCGGCACCGTGACAGGCTGTCCGGCAATCCCCGCATGCGGCGCCCGGTGCAGGGCCTGGACCGACTCGGCGACCTCGACGACGTGCTGCGCGAGGAGCGGCACCGAGCGGAGGAGACGCCGTGACGGTCACCGTCGTGTCGCGGCCCGGTGCGCTGCGATGACGTGTCGGTCGCCTCGCGGGGCGCTCGGTGCTCCCGTAGGGTCTCGTTGCCGTGAGGGCAGGGCGCGCTGCCGGCCCTTCACGACCGGGCGGACCCAGTGACCGAGGAGCTCGCATGTCAGGACAGTTCGAGGTGACCACCGAGGTCGACCGGCCCGTCGGGGCGGTGTTCGACTACCTCGCCGACGGGCGTAACGATCCGCAGTTCAGTCCCCGTGTGCAGAGGATCGACCGGGTCCCCGAGACGCCGACGGCCGTGGGCACGGTGTTCCGCAGCACGGTCAAGGACGCCGGGGTGAAGACGGCCAGGGAGTTCCGCATCACCGAACTCGAGGCGCCGACGCGGATCCGGTGGACCGAGGTGTCGAAGAACAGCGTGTCGGTGGCTGAGGGGGGCTACGACCTGGAGCCGCTGGCCGACGGCAGGACGCGGGTCCGTCTCCACAACGTGCTGGAGGGCCGTGGACTCGGCAAGCTGCTCGTCGGCCTGGCCCTCACGGCCGCCCGCAAGGATGCTCCCGCCTTCGGGGCCCGGATCAAGGCGGCGGCCGAGGCGGCGATCCAGCCCCGCTGAGCGTCGGGAGCCACAGCGCCCGGCTGTCACGGCCGCTGGGCGGGGCAGCTGGTGCCCCGTGGTGGGACCGTCAGGTCGGTGAGGTAGCTGTCCACGGCGTCCTGCATGCACGGGCCGCTGGTGACGCTGCCGTGGCCGTGACCCTCATAGGTGAGGAGCACGCCGCTGCGGCCGAGCTGCCGGGCCACCGAGACCGCCCACGGGTAGCCGGTGGCGGGGTCGTGCAGCGCGTTGGAGACGAGGACGGGTGGGACCCCGGGTGCCTCCAGGCGGTGCTGCGGGTTGGCGGTCGGCGCGCCCAGACACGCCGCCACCATGTGCACCGGCAGCAGAGTGGGCAGGTCGGGCGCGGTCCTGTCCATCATGGCGACCAGCGACGCGTAGGTCGTGAAGTCGCGCACCGGCAGGTGCCAGTCCGAGCAGAAGACCGGGGTGGCCGCAGGCAGCGGCGCCGATGAGGTGGGCGCCGCGGGCAGCGGCTTGCTCGCGTGCATCCTGGCGATCACCGCGGCAAGGCCGGGGTGGTCGGCCTCGTAGAACTTCCGGAACGCGATCTTGTTGACCAGATCCGGCGACGACAGCGGCCTGCCGGGCCTCGCCGGGTCCTCCAACTCGCCATGCAGCGCGCGGTCCAGCAGGGTTCGCCAGACGGCGCGGACGTCGCGGCCGTGCAGTGCGCAGTCAGCGGTGCGGTCGCACCACTTCACGAACTCCTGGAAGGAATCCTCAGCGGAAGCTGCCTCGGCCCGCAGGAAGTCACGGGTGGCCGCGACGCTGTGGTCCATGACGCTCTCCAGAACCATCGCCCGCACGCGCCGCGGATGGGTCTCGGCGTACTGTGCCCCGAGGACCGTGCCGTACGAGCTGCCGTGGAAGGTCAGCTTCCGTTCGCCGAGGGCGGCGCGCAGGGCGTCGACGTCCCGAACGGTCTGAGCGGTGTCGAGGTGGTCGAACACCGGGCCGGTACGGGCCCGGCAGTCGGCACGCAGCCGCCTGTTGTACGCCAGGGTGGCGTCGAAGTCCGCCTGGCTCGTGAGCTGCGGCGACGGCCGCTGCGCGAGCAGCTCGGCGGAACACGTCACCGGGCTGCTGCCGCCCACGCCGCGCGGGTCGAAGCTGACGATGTCGAATCTGCGGCGGACCTCAGGGCTGAACCGGCTGACACGGTCCACCACCATCCTCACACCCGAGTCGCCCGGTCCGCCGGGGCCGAACACCAGCGAGCCGACGCGTGCGCCGGGGTCGGTGGCCTTGCGGCGCGCCACGGCCAGGTCGAGTCCCGGCCCGCCCGGGTCGGCCCAGTCGACCGGTACCTTGAGAGTGGCGCACTCGGCTCCCGGCTGCGCCGAGTCGTCACACGGAGCCCAGTGCAGGTCTCCTGGGGCGGGCGGCGACGCGTGGACCGCGGGAGCGGTGGCGAGGCCCGTGATGACCGCCATGGCCGCTCCCACGACCGTGGCTGTGCAGCGCGCCGCCGTACGGCGCAGCGTGTTGGTACCCCTTGACGGCATGGCTCCTCCTCGTGGAGCTCGTGGAGAGAGTGCTCGTGTCGTACGTGCGGACCCGGCCGGCGCACCGTCGTCACGGTAGATGCCCCGTCGCCGCCGTGGAGCTCCGGTCAGGGTCTTCTCCGGGACAGGTCGGGGACGGCTCAGGGGCGATCGGCGCGCGGGAGACGCTCACTTGGGTGCTCGGCCCGGCCGGGCGGATGTCGTACTGATGATCTAGAGTCGCCCTACTTCTGGGGAGGGGATGACGCATGGTGCGTAAGGGTCGTCGGGTCGTGTGGTGCGCTGTCGCGGTGCTGGCGTTGGCAGGCTGTGGGCGGGCGGACGTGCCGTCGGAGCGGCAGCCCGCGTTCGAGGGGGTGGAGGATCTGCCGGAGAAGCTGGGTGCGGACGGCACCACCATCACGGTCGGTGATCCCGACACGAAGGTGAAGGTGCACCTGTACGAAGACCCGCGCTGCCCCTACTGCGGGCAGTTCGAAACCTCGGGCGGCGGGCCCCGGTTGCGCAAGGCGGTCATCGACCGTCACGCGACGGTGCAGTACACCCTGGCCTCCTTCCTCGACGACCGGGTCGGCGGCAGCGGCTCGAAGAAGGCGGTCAACGCGCTGCGCGCGGCGCTGAAGGAGGGCAAGTTCGTGGAGTACCACGAGGTGCTCTACCTCAACCAGCCCGAAGAGAGCGAGGACGGCTACACCGACGCCTACCTGCTGAAGCTGGCCGGCCAGGTGGAGGGCCTGCGCAGCAGGGCCTTCGACTCGGCCGTGAAGTCCATGAAGTACCGCGCCTTCGTGGCCGCTTCGCAGAAGGCCTACGAGCGGGCCGGAGGGGCGGCGGAGCCCGAGGGGCCCGGCACGCCCACCGCGGTGATCAACGACAAGCGGATCCCGATGGAAACCAACGGCGTCCTGCTGGACGGCACGCTCTTCGCCCAACTCCTGGACCAGATCCACGCCAACCCCTGGGAATGGGAGTCCACCACGCTCTGAGCCCGGCAGGCCGTGCCGTTCACAGGTGACCGCCGTCCCTGGAGTAGCCGTCGTCGTCATGCCGCAGAGCGTGGGCCCTCCACCGTTCGTCGACGGTGCAGGGCTCCTTCGGCAAGGGTGCCTGTTTCGGCAGACGTCGCTTGCCGAGTTCCTGGACCGGGCGGGGCTGTCCGTGCAGGACGTCTCATCGTTCAAGCCGCGGGACGTGAGCAGTCTCCGGAGGGCAAGCCTCTCGTGACGTATCCGGGACACGCGGTGCGCCGGGCCTGAGTCACGCTCCCGACCCCGGACCGGCCGTCCGGGCGAAGCACCATCGACGTTGCCGGTCAGGGGTGCGTCGTCGCGACCTTCAGGCCGAAGCCGATCAGGACGACGCCGGTGACGCGGTCCATGGCCCGGCGCACGGGGGGCTTTTGGAGGACGACGCGCGCCCTGGCCAGCAGCATCACGTAGCCGCCGAGCCACCCGGCGGTCAACGCCGCGTGGACGAGGACCAGCATGGCCATACCGGTGTGCGGGGAGAGCCCGGTCGGGGCCAGCGTCGGGAGCAGACCGGTGTAGAAGACGGCGATCTTGGGGTTGAAGACGTTGGTGACCAGGCCGGTCCGCCAGGGGTTGCCCGCGGGGGCGCCGGGGAGGGTGCCGGTCACCTGCACCCGGGCACGTCGGCTGGTCAGCAGCGCCTGGACGCCGAGGAAGACCAGGTAGGCGGCTCCTGCCAGTTTGATCACCGTGTAGCCGGTGGCCGAGGCGGCCAGCACCGCGGCGAGGCCCACGACCGTGAGAAGGCCCCAGATCATCAGCCCCAGGGTGATGCCGCCGGCCGTCCGCAGCCCGTCCTGCCACCCGGAAGCGACCGCCCGCTTCGTCACGACGGCCATGTCCGGCTCGGGCACCATGGTCAGCACGGCGAGGACGCCGGCCGCCGTGAGGAACTGAATGAGCATGCCCTCAGTCTCACACCACCTCGCGTGCGGCTGGATCCCCTCCGCGGAAGTGATCTCACAGGAGAGCGCAAGCGCCTGAGTACGTGTACTCAAACCGTCCGAGCTGTCCTCCCCTGCTCCCCACGGGCTGCTCATAGCCACACTGGACCGCCCTTGTCTCCCTACGAAGAGGTTCAGATGGCCCGCGCCCTCACTCTGCGTTCCGCCACTCCCGGCGACATGCCCTGGATTCATGAACTGCGGCACCGCGTCTACGCGGAGGAGTTGGGCCAGCACGCACCCAATGCGCAAGGGCGGCTGGTCGACGGCCTGGACGGCGACAACGTATACCTGGTCGCGGCGCGGGGTGCGGAACGCGTCGGATTCGTGAGCGTGACGCCCCCCTGGGTCGGCCGGTACGGGCTGGACAAGTACCTGACCCGCGCGGAGCTGCCGCTCCTCGACGAGGCCGACGTCTTCGAGGTCCGCCTGCTCACCGTCGAACCCCACGCCCGGTCCGGAGCGGCGGGCGGGCTGCTGATGTACGCGGCGCTGCGCTGGATCGCGTCCCGGGGCGGGCGGCGGGTGGTGGCGATGGGCCGCGCCGATCTGATCGGCATGTACCGGGCGGCGGGTCTGCGTCCCGTCGGCCGTACCGTCCGCAGCGGGGCGGTCGCATTCGACGTGCTCACCGCTGACGTGGCGGAGCTGTCGCGGGGCGCGGCGGGTCGGCATGCGGCGACCGTGGCCCGGTTGGCGGCCGGGGTGGACTGGCGGCTGGACGCGCCGTTCGCGCCCCGGCCGGACGGCTGCGAGCACGGTGGGGCCTCGTTCACCGCGATCGGCGCGGACTTCCGCACGCTCGAGAGGCGTCACGAAGTGGTCGCGGCCGACGTGCTCGACGCCTGGTTCCCGCCGGCTCCCGGGGTACGCGCGGTGCTCGCCGAGGACGCCGGGTGGCTCGCCCGCACCTCACCGCCGACCGGTGCGGAGGGCTTGCTCGCCGAGCTCGCCGCGGTCCGCGGCCTGCCCCCGGAGACGCTCGCGGTCGGCGCCGGCTCCTCCGACCTGATCTTCCGGGCCTTCGGCCGGTGGCTGACGCCGACGAGCCGAGTCCTGCTGCTGGACCCGGGGTACGGCGAGTACGCCCATGTCACGGAGCGGGTGATCGGCTGCCGCGTGGACCGGTTCCGGCTGCGGCCCGAGGAGGGCTGGCGCATCGACCCGGCCAGGTTGTCGGCGGTCACGGCCGACGGGTCGTACGACCTGGTCGTCGTGGTCAACCCGAACAATCCGACCGGCCGCCACGCACCGGCCGCGGAGCTGCGTGCGGTCATCAGCGCGGCCCCGGAACGGACCCGGTGGTGGGTCGACGAGGCGTACCTCGGCTACGTGGATCCCGCCGAGTCGCTCGCCCCGTTCGCCGCGAGGGACCCGCGCGTGGTGGTCTGCACCTCGATGTCGAAGACGTACGCCCTGTCCGGTGTGCGGGCCGCATATCTGGTCGCCGAGGCGGACACGGCTGCGGAGCTGCGCCGGTGGACCCCGCCGTGGGCGGTCGGGCTGCCGGCTCAGCTCGCGGCCGTGGCGGCCTTGCGCGACCCGGCGTACTACACCGGCGTGCTGCGGCGTACGCACGAGCTGCGGCGTCGGCTCGCCGCCGACCTGGCCGCGGTCGACGCCTCGGTCACGGTCGGGGAGTCGGTGGCCAACTTCCTGACGCTGACCCTGCCGCAGGGCGGGGCGAGCGCCGCGTCCCTGGTCGCGGAGTGCCGGCGTCACGGTGTGTTCCTGCGGGACCTGTCACCGCTGTCGTCGTCGTACGAGGGTCGCACCGTGCGTGTGGCGGTCCGTGACACCGGCGAGAACGCCCGCATCGTGGACGCCTACCGGGCCGCGCTCGGTGAACTGCACGCGGACTCCCCCGCTTTGTCGGGTGCCGGGGCGGCACGGTGACCTCGGTGGCCGCGCTGGCTCCATGGCTGGGCGGAGCGTTGCTGGTGAGCGGTGTGCTCGTGGGGGCGTCGCGACGACGGGAGTTGGTCGTCCGGTGGTGTGCGTGGGCGGTGGGTGTGCCGGTGGTGACGGCCGCGTTCTGGTGGGGCCGGCCCGGGATCGCCCTGCTCGCCGGGGCTGTCGCGGTGGTGGCCGTGTGGGAGTTCGGCGCGCTGACCCGGCTGCCTCGTTCCGACCGGGTGGTGCTCGCGGCAGGTGTGACAGGGTTGGTCGTCGCCGCGGTGTCGGTGCCGGACCAGCTCTGGCGGGTGGGTGGGGTCGTGGCCCTGGCTTTGGTTGCCCTGCCGCTGGTGAGCGGTGATGCCGAGGACGGCTTGCGGCGGCTCGGCACCGGTCTGCTCGGCTTGGTGTGGCTGGGTGTGCTGGCCGGGTTGGCGCCGCTGGGGACGCTCGGTCTGGCGGTGTTCGCCGCGGTGTCGGTCGCCGACGTGGTGGCGTACTTCGCCGGACCTCGCCTGGGCGGTCCCCGGTTGTCGCCGCTGTCCCCGGCGAAGCGGTGGAGCGGAACGCTGTGCGGCGCGGCGGCGGGTCTGGCCGTCCTCGCGCTGCTGTCGGCGTGGAGCTGGCCGGCCGCGGTGGCGGTGGCCGTCGGCGGGCCGGTGGGCGACCTGGTGGAGTCCCTGGTCAAACGCGGTGCCGGGGTCAAGGACTCGGGCCGGTGGCTGGCAGGGGCCGGGGGGCTGCTGGACCGGATCGACTCGCTCGTGGGGGCGTTGGCGGTGGTCGTGGTGCTGGGGTGAGCGGGCCGGCGTGTACGGACCGGGCCGCGCGCCCGTAGCCGATCCCGGACCTGGGCTGCTGCCCCCCGGGGCTCACGCTGCTCTGGCGTTGTCCAGCTTAAGCGCCGCGCGCAGCCAGTCGTCCGCGGAGCCCGGGGTCGGCTGCGGGCTGCTGCCCGGCGGGGTCAGGACGACGGCGGCCAGTTCCCAGTACTGGTTCAGGCGCGCTTCGGCGGAGAGGCGGGCGGCCAGCGAGCGGCGGAACTGCTGGGTGTCGCGGCTGCGGTACGCGCTCGCGTACGCGGCGACGTAGGCGTCCAGGGCCTCGCCCGGCTGCGGGGCACGTGCCCGGCGCAGATGGGGAGTTGCGAGTTCGAAGGCCTCGATGAGGCCCGCGTACAGCACGACGGCGCCGTCGGCCCCCGCCACTCGGTGCACCTCCGGTTGGGGCTGCCGGCCGTCCGGGCAGGGCGCGGTCGTCATCGCGTGCAGCCGGGCGAAGGCCAGTACCTGAGAGGGGTGCGGCTCGTCCGGCGGCTGAGGGACGGCCGCCTCCAGGAATGCCGTGGTGGCCCGGCGCGGCATACGCGGTGGCAGCCAGGCACGCCAGAACCTGGCCAGGGGTGCGGTGCTCGGCGGGGTGTTCAACGCACTGAGCAGCCGCAACCGACCGGCGCGCCGGCCCGGCGGGCAGTCGCGCACCAGTTGGAGTGCTGCCTCGCGCCAGCGCAGGGTCTTCAGTTCGCTGCCTAGCTCGCTCAGACGGCTGTCGAGGGCACTCTCCAGCGCACGGCCGGCTGCCTCCTCGTCGTCCAGGACGCGGCGTATCTCGGGCAGGGGCAGGTCGAGGGAGCGCAGGGAACGGATCAGCTGCAGACGTTCCAGGGCCGGGGGGCCGTAGCGGCGGTGCCCGCCACTGCTGCGCGCGGCCTCCGGGAGCAGGCCTTGGTCGGAGTAGAAGCGGACGGTCTTCACGGTGGCACCGGCGCGCTCGGCGAGCTCCCCGATGCTCCACAACAGCTCATGAGCAGTGGACAGTTGAACCTCCCTTTAGGGGAGTTCCTACGGTACCGGGACGCGGGCCGGGGCAGACGCCGTGGTCCGCGGACGATGACGTACGCGACCGGCGCGCGTCACGAGACCAGTCCGGGGAGGACTTTGTGCACGTGTTCATCATGGTGGCGGGTGCGTTCACCGGGACCCATGTCTGGCAGGAGACGGCCGCGCGGCTGGTCGCGGCGGGCGGCACGGCACAGGTGGTGCCGCTGACGGACCTCGACCCGGACCGGTCCGCCACGGCGCCGCACGTCGGTCTGGAGACGCACATCGAGGACGTGCTCGCGGCGATCGACGCGGTGGACGCGACGTCCGGGCGGCAGATCGTGCTCGTCGGTCACGACTACGGGATCCACCCGGTGCTCGGCGCCGCCGACCGGCGTGCGGAGCGCATCGCGCGGGTCGTCTGTCTGGACAGCGGGATGCCGCAGAACGGTGTTCCGGCGCTGGCCGCCGTGCCGGACCAAGTGCTGCGTGCGCAGCTCGCCGAACGGGCCGAGGCAGGTGAGCGCGAGGGGGTGCTGGCGCCACCGGCCCTTGAGGAGTGGGAACGCTGGGGCAGCACCGATGGCGTCGGTGAGGCGGACCTGGCGCGGCTGACCGCCCTGGCGGTCCCGCAGCCGCTGGGCACCCTGTTCCAGCCACTGCGGCTGACCGGAGCGGTGGCAGCGATTCCCGTCACCGGCGTGCTGTGTACCCGCAACGGTGCCAGCATCGACATGCTGCAAAGGCTCGTCGACTTCGGCGATCCCGCGCTGGCCGTCCTGACGCAACCTCAGGTCACCTTCTTCGAGCTGCCCACCGGGCACTGGCCGATGTTGTCCTGTCCTGGCGCGCTGGCGGAGGTGCTGTTGCAGGCCGCTGCCGGTGATGGGCACCGTCTGCGGCCGGCCGGCGACGACGCGTCGACGCCCGCCCATCTGCGTCCGTTCCCCGTGGATGTACCCGAACTGCCGCGCGACCGCCAGGGTCCTGTCGATCTGTACGTCCCCGAGGGCGAGGGCCCGCGACCGGCCGTGGTGTTCGTGCACGGCGGGCCGGTGCCCGAGGGAGCCCGGCCGAGCCCGCGCGAGTGGCCGACCCTGATGGGACACGCCCGCCTGGCCGCCGCCGAGGGCATGGTCGGCGTGAGCCTCGAGCACGGTCTCCACGACGTCGCGGACTACGAGCGTGCCGCCGCGGACATCGCCGCCGGGGTGGACAGGGTGCGGGCCGACCCCCGGGTGGACCCCGACCGGGTCGCCCTGTGGTTCTTCTCCGGCAGCGGCCCCCTCACCGCGGACTGGCTGGCACAGCCGCCCGCCTGGCTGCGCTGCCTGGCCGCCTCCTACCCCGTCCTGGCTCCCCTTCCCGCCTGGGGCATGGCCGGCAGCCGCTTCCATCCCGCCAGGGCGATCCGACAGGCCGGGTCTCTGCCCGTCGTCGTCCTCCGTGCCGGGCTGGAGTCACCCGAGATCGCCGCGACCGTCGACGCGTTCGTGACCGCGGCCGACGAGTGCGCGGCGCGGCTCGAACTGGTCGACGTGCCCAACGGCCACCACGGGTTCGAAACCATCGACCCACCGGAGGAGACGGTCCCTGCCGTGCGCCGGGTGATGCGCTCAGTGGTCACCCACCTGACCGGGTGACTCCTCCGGTCACGGCGGCGGACTCAGCGCCGTGACGGAAGGCGATGCGGCGGGCCTGCTGCGGTTCTCCCCCCGCAACCGTGGCGGCGCTGGCACCACCTCATGCAGGGGGCGGACACCATTCTGCCGCCGGAGCGTGACTTCGATACTGAGCACCATGACCCATTCACTGGTGCTTCCGGCAGGCCCGCCCACGCGAGGAGAACGACAGAGGAAGAACAAGGGGAGTGACTTCTCCGCATTGTCACGGCGCATAGCCGAGGCCGGGCTTCTCCGGCGCCGTCCGCTGTATTACACGGTCCGTTTCGGACTGGTCGCCCTCGCACTCGCCGGGTGCGTCGGCGCGTTCATCGCACTGGGGGACACCTGGGGCCAGCTGTTCGTCGCCGTCGCCCTGGCCGTGGTCTTCGGCCAGCTCGGACTGGCCGCCCACGACCTCGCTCACCGGCAGGTCTTCTCCGGTCGGCGGTCCAGTGAGGCGGGGGGACTGCTGGTCGCCGACCTGTTGCTGGGCATGAGCTACGGGTGGTGGATGAACAAGCACACCCGGCACCACGCGAACCCCAACCACGAGGGAAAGGACCCGGACGTCTCGCCGGACATCCTCGTCTGGTCGCGTCGGCAGGCGCGCACCGCCCGGGGTCTGCCGCGTTTCATCGGAAAGCACCAAGCCGTGCTGTTCTTCCCGCTGTTGACCCTGGAAGGGCTGAACCTGAGCTTCAGCAGCTTCCGGTCCCTGAAAAGTCCGTCGATGAAAAAGCCGGCACTGGAAGGCTCCCTGCTGGTGGCGCATTTCGTGGTGTACTTCGGGGGACTGTTCACCGTCCTCTCCCCCGCCAAGGCGCTTCTCTTCCTCGCCGTCCACCAAGGCCTGTTCGGGATCTACCTCGGTTCGGTGTTCGCACCCAACCACAAGGGGATGCCGATGATCGAGGAGGGGACCTCGCTGGACTTCCTGCGCCGCCAGGTCCTCACCTCACGCAACGTCCGGGGTGGCGCACTGGTCGACGCCTTCATGGGCGGGCTCAACTACCAGATCGAGCACCACCTCTTCCCGAGCATGCCGACACCCGCGCTCGCCGGGGCCCAGGTCATCACCGAGCGGTACTGCGCGGAGTTGGGCATCCCCTACCACCAGACCGGGCTGATCGCCTCGCACCGGGAGGCGCTGCGTCACCTCAGGAGCGTCGGCGAGCCGCTGCGTGCCCGGGCAGACGGCTGAACCGGTCTCCTCGGCCGCATGGGCAGGCACCATCAGGGGCGCGTACGGCCCGATGTCACTCCGCCGCTTCACCTCGGCGGCGGGCCCGCGCCCGTTCACCCGCACCCCGTGCCTTGCCCATGAGCCGGTCCCGACCCCACGACAGCAGGAAGGCCAGGGGCGTGACGAGGAGACCGAGCAGCAGTGCCTGGTCCCAGTCCATGCCGTCTCTTCGATAGCGCAGCATCAATACGATCAGGGCGTAGGCCAGCACGACGAACAGGGCGATCTTCAACGGTTTGGGCACTGTCATGAGCCCTCAAGTGCCCTGCTTCCTCAGGGACACGGCGGAATCTCGCCCCTCACTTCTCCCCCCGAGGCCCGTCGGCAGCCGAAGCCAGGTGTCAGACCGGGCGGATCGCGCCCTTGATCGCCGCCTGGCCGGCGAAGAACACCGACTCCTCACAGATGAGCGCTCCCGGACCCGGGGCGTGGATCATCATGCCGTCGCCGCTCCAGATGCCGACGTGACTGAGGTCGTCATGGAAGAAGACCAGGTCGCCGACCTGGACATCGGCGAGCGAGACCTGCACTCCGGCCCCCCACTGGGCCTGGGTGCTCCGGGGAAGCATGACACCGACAGCCTTCCACGCGGCCTGCGTGAGCCCGGGGGCGTCGTACGAGCCGGGCCCGACCGCACCCCACACGCAGGGCCGACCGATCTGCGCCCGGGCGAAGACGATGACCCGCTCGGCCTGTGTGCTGTGGCCGCCGGCCGGCACCGGCCAGGAACCGGCGAAGTCGCCCGGTGTGTAGGTGGTGGAGGGCGGTTGGTGCGCGGCGAGGCTTTCCGGGGCGGGCGGGGCGGCGGCAACTGCCAGTGCGGCAGGGGCGGATGCAGTGACCGGCTCTGTGGCCGCCTCCGCCAGGGCGGTCGCCGCCGGCCACGGTGCCGGGATGTCGGGCAAGCCCACCTCACTGTAGGGGGCGGTCACTTCGACCGAACGACCGTCGCTGTAGAAGGCGGTGGGGTCGAGTGACGGAGACGCGGCGTACGGCGCGGTGAGCTGTGGGCCGGACTCCCAGGCGGGCCCGGGTGCGGGCGCTGCCGGTACGGGCGTTGGTGCGGGCTCGTACAGCGACCACGGCGCCCCATCGCCGTCGAAGGCCGACGGTGCCTCGGCTGCCGGTGCGCTTGCGACCGGCCGGAGCTCGCCCTCCGCAGCCTCTGCGGTACGCGGGCCGGGGAGCTCGGGGAGGAGTTCGGTGGCCGGGGCCGGGGCCGGGACCGATCCGGCGGTCAGCTCCAGCGCACCACCGGTGGACGCCTTGGGTGCTTCGAGGGCGCGGAGTTCCTCGGGACGCTCAGCGGGGCGCACGGGACGTGCTTTCTGGGGCGCGCGGTCGGGGCGGACCGGCGCCTTTCGCTGCGCGTGCCAGGCCGGCACGGACGGGCCGAACTTGGCGCGGGCGGCGTCGAACCACTGGCGGGCGAAGCTTCCGACCGCCGGCTCCATCTCGTCCTCGGACCGGCTTTGGACGGCCGCGCCCCGTTGACGCGGGATCGCGAGGGCGCGGGTCGCGTTGAAGGTGCCCGTATCGCTCTCGGCCCGGTCGTAGAGGTTGTTGACCCGCCGCCGGACCTCCTCGGGGCTCGGCGCCTCGCTCTCACTGGCCAACGCGGGCACCAGCCAAGGGGGTCACTCCGGGGAGCGGGGTTCGTTCCAGCGCCATGGAGAGGCACTCCTTCCGTCCGAGAGCGCACGAGAACCACCCGTCCATCGGCAGAAGTCGTGCAGGCGGTAACCAACTTAACCAACTTGTGAGCCTTCCGTGAAGATCGAAGTCGTGAATGCCCTATATGCTTCTGTGACCTTCACCCCTCCCGCCGCGCCACCGAGACGTTCTGTAACCGCCCTGGAGCCTGCGCGTGACGCCCTATCGGCGTTCGAGGAAGCTCGCCATGGTCAACAGCAGCAGCATGGTGCCGGAGAACGCGCCGGCACCGACCAACACGGCGTGTGCGGGCGTCGCACCGTCGAGCCGGGCGAGCAGACCACCACCCAGGCCCACGACGACTGCGAGTTGCAGCATCAGTGCCAGCCAGATCATCCGGGTGCCGGACATGTGGAAGACCCCCCCTTGAATCGACGCGGCCACAACAGGCGCGCCCCCAGGAAACGGGGGAACCGCCGGCGCGATCCATGGAACAGGGACGACTCCGGTCTCTTCCGCACGAAGACCTCGGACATGGGACACCATGGGACACGATGAGTCAGGCGTCGGACAGGATGGGAAGGTGCGGGACGTGACTTCACCGTCGGCGGCGGGAGGCGCCGCCCGGCCGGACCTGCGACCGGATCCGGAGACCGTCACCAGCGTATCCGAACTCGGTTACCAATTACGCCTGTTACGCCTCGCGGCAGGTGCGCCCACTCTCCGCCGGATGGAGGCCTCGGCGGCTGAAGGTGGCACGTCCCTCCCCCGCAGCACCATCAGCAACGCCATGTCCGGCAGGCATCTGCCCGCCCTGAGCACCGTCTTGGCGTTCGTGTCGGTCTGCGGATGTCCCGCACATGAGATCAGCCGGTGGCGGGCGGCTTGGCAGCGTGCGTACGCCGATCGCTACATGCATCCTTGGGACCCGGTGCGGTCAGCCCCTCACGTCACGGCAGCCCCTCCGGGCGACGGCGGTGCGGAGACGGCGGACGAGGTGGATGCGGAGGCGACGGACGGTGTCCTCGCCGCGCGGATCGCTTCCCTCCCCCTCGTCCAGTCCGCCGAGCGGCTCACGGCGCTGGGCCCCCACCGGGCCGCAGCGATTCTCACTGCTCTGGGCGCGGGCCCGGCGTCCGCGCGGATGGCCCTGATGCCGCACGAGCAGACCAGAACGATCCTGGTGGTGATGACGCCGGACGTGGCCGCGGAGTGCATGGCGCGGTGGAACGAGGAGAGGGTCCTCTCCCTGGTGTCGGACATGGCCGAGGACGCTGCGGCTGCCCGGATGACCGAACTGCCCCAGGCGACCGCCGCCGGTCTTCTGATCCGGATGACGGCGTCCAAGCGCAACACGATCCTGACGTTCCTGGCCCCGCACCTGGTCAGCCGGCTGCTGGCTGAGCTGAGCGACGACGACGCACTCGAACTGCTGCGGACGATGGACGTGCGGATGGCCGCCCGCGTGTGGTCGGACCGACTCCTCAGGCTCCTGCTCGCCTGCGCCGACACCGCGTGGGCGGTCGATGTGCTGAACGCGAAGGACCCCGGCAGCCTGTTCCCCATGCTGGAACGCGCGACCGACGAAGAGCGTTTCGCCACGTTCCGCATGGTCGACCCCGTGCAGCGGGGCGAACTGATCCGTTTCATCGAACCCGACGAGCCACGCTACTGGGGCTGGATGAAGGCGATCGGCAAGGACAGTGTGACCGAAGCCATCGAAGCACTGGAACCCGCCCACGCCGCTGACGTGCTCGCGCTCGCCCGACGGACGTGGGGGTCGTCGTTCCCCGACCCACGGCAGCAGACCCAGGCCTGATCGAGGCGGCCCCACCGCCACTTCCCCACCGGGGCGTTGCAGCACGGCCCCGGCGGGCGCCTGCCCGAGTCCGCTCTTTACACAAAGCACCTCCGTGGTGACACTGGGTCCTCATCGTTGGGTCTCGAGGGGGCGCGCCACGTGAGCGACAGTCCATCGGAGTGGGCAAAGCCGACACCGCTCGGATACGGAAGCGCCTCCGAGGCAGCCCACTTCGTCGCAGCTCCACTGCTTGCCGGAGCCTGTATCGCCACGGTCGGCGTACTGGGTTCCGATGGTGACAAGTTCCGCTGGCCAGGCCCCGCGATGCTGCTGCTAACTCTTGCCTTCGTCGTCCTGATCGCGAGCGTGCAGTACGGGTTCCACGCTCGTCGGCACTTCTATTCCCCCGCCGATATCGACGACTGGTACCCGCCCGGCGCGCGTCGGCCGACCGAGGAGACCCTTCGCTCGGCGCAGCGGCGAGACCTCGCGGAGTGGCGGCGTATGAGCCGGCGAGGGAGCACGGCCTACAACATGGGCATCGTGCTGCTCGGTACGGGCGTCACACTGGTGCTGGCCCCGCCCGAAACTGCGTCCCTCGAGCACGCCACCTGCCGTTGGGCAGCGGTCACCGTGACGGCGGTGGGAAGTCTGGCGGAGCTCGAGTGGATCCTGCGCCAGGAGCGGGTGCGCAGGGCTCTCGTCCGAGTGGCTCGAAGTGCCAATGCAGGAGGAAACCCTGATGACTGATCACCGGCACGATCAGTACGCGGCGACGTCTCCAAGTCCGGCGTTCACGCGTTGCTGCGACTGCGGAGGCCCGTTGCTCTTCCGAGGTCGGCCCTTCAAACCTCAATGGCGCATGTGGGGGATCGACGGCGCCCAGATCGTCGCAGAGTCTTCGTATGACCACGCGGACAACTGCGAGGTCTCGACCGTTCCGGCCGCCAGGCTGCTCGGCTTGGACAGGGAGCATGCCTTGGCGGAGGCGCGCCGTCTGCGGGCGGAAGAGGGAGAAGGTTCCCCAGCACCGTCGGATCCGTGAAACCACGAGGGGATCCCGGTTCGGGCAGGATCACGATGATTCCCCCACGGTTCGCGTCAGCTCGTCGACGAGACGCTGAGCCTCCACCGCCTGCGCGCGGTAGGGCTCCGCGAGCAACCGGAAATCGCGCAGGGCCTGTTGCGCATAGAGGAGCGCATCTTCCACCCGACCGGCGCGGTGCACGAGAAAGTCCGCGAAGTCCATCCGACTCTGTGCGGCGCGAGCGGTGTGACCCGCGCGCTCGTGATCCCGGACAGCCTGACGGAAGTGCCGGGCGGCCATGTCTGTCACGTCGATCCGCTGGTACACCCCGCCGAGTTGGTGGTGCAGGGACGCCGTGAGGTGAGCGGTTCCGTCATCATCCGGGAACAGGGCAAGCGCCTCGGTGTAGCAGCTCTGGGCCAGGAGCAGTTCAGCAATCGCCTCCTTCGGTAGGGGCACGGTGACCCGGCCGGAGCGACTCGTGTCGAGTGCCCCGGACTCGACGAGCCCCTGCAGGTGCTCGGCGCTGAGTCGGCCCGCCCGCTGTACGTGGAGGGCGCCCGACCCGTCCAAGGCGCGCGCCAGGGTGAGGTGGTCATTGGTCCCCCGCGTCAGGGCTTCCCCCCGATCGAAGCAGTCCTTCGCCATGTCCTCGAAGCGTGGGGAACGCCGGGCCCGATACCAGTGGCCGAGCCGAATGCGTGCTGTTGCCTCGAGAGTCCGGTCGCCGCTGCGGTGCGCGAGTTCGACCGCCCGCTGAAGACTGGACTCGGTGTTCTCGACAAGCAAGCGCTGCACGTCCTGGCGTGGGTCCGCCCCGGTCACGGTGCGCGACGAGGCGGGCATTCGATCGCGGTCCGTACGCCCTGGCTCCGGGCCCGTGACCGAGTGATCGGGCCGCGCCCGCTCGGTCTCGGTCAGATACTGGGCGAGGACAGCATGGAGGGAGGGGTCTCGGAACACCAGGTCGGGGCGTGGAGTGCCGGAGCCGGGGACGAGCAGTACGGGGGACAGACCCTCGACCAGGCTGCGCCACCGCTCCCGCCGTCCTCTCTCCAAGTACAGCATGCGCAGCGCCTGCATCGGGCCCATGACCTCTTCCGCGCGTGCGTGCTCCAGGGCGAACCTTCGTGCCTGAAGCAGGTTGTCCTCTTCCAGCGCGATGAGGTCGAGGACTGCTCTGCCTCCCTCGTTGTACGTGCGGAACAGAGCGTGCCCGTACTGATCGTAAATTGCGCTGAGGACTGTGCGTACCGTCGCCGACAGGTCGTGTACCCAGTCCTCCAGCAGCGGGCGTAGAGCTGTGGGTAGCAAGGGGTGGATCGCGTGGCAGCCGCTGCTGATCGGGGGGAGCCAGCCCAGGGCCGTCACCGCGGCGAGGAGGCGGGCGGCGCTGTCCCGGTCCAGGGCAGGTACGTACCGGCCGGCACGGGTGTATTGAAGTCGCCGGGTCAGATCCGACAGCGGCAGGGCGGCGACGGTGGCGCGGAAGAAGAGCAGGAGGCTCAGCGCCCGCTGTTCTCGCTCGTCGAGGCTGTCGCGCAGAGCCAGGGTGATGGCAGCGGAGTCCGGCGCCCCTTCTCCGGGGCGGAGCGGTCGACCGGTGCCGCTGTGCAGCGTCTCCAGCCAGGCGTCGACCCCGCCTGCTCGTTCCATGTCGGGCAACTGGCGGCACAGGGCATGCAGGGCCATGGGATTCCCCTGGCTGAATCGGATCACTGGCTCGGGCAGAGCAGGCACGTCCGGCCCCAAGACGCGTGCCGCCAGTTCCGCCCGTTCGGCAACGCCCAGGGACCTCACTGCGACGCGCTCGAGTGGCCCCGGTAACCAGGACATCTCGCAGCGGGCGGTGAGCAACAGCCGTACCGGCCCCCCGGCTAAGTCGGCGAGCAGGCCGGCCAGGTGGGCGCGCTCGGCGGAACTCCACGTGTCGGCTGAGTCGGCGTCGTCCCAGATCCACAGGACGGAAGCCGGTGATGCCGCGTCGGAGGGCGGCAGCGGTGGCGTCTCCAGACATCGCCCTACGGCATCCAGCTCAAAGCAACCGGTGGTCCGCAGGGAGGTGAAGATCACCGGCCCGGACACGCCTCCGGTCCGGCGGTACCAGCGGGCGAAGTCCGTGGCCGTGGCTGTCTTGCCGCTCCCAACCTCACCGTGCAAGAGCACTGGCCGGTGGCGGTCGAACGCCCGGTCCACCACGATGATCGTGTCGTCTCCGCCCACGAAACCGATGGCCGGTGGGGGCGGCAGGTACGTGTCCCCGGGGTGGGTGGCCAGGCCCGGCGACGCGGGTCGGGACAGGGCCGCTGGTCGGCCCGTCCCGTCGAACAGTTGCAGGGGACCGCGCTGGTACACCACGGGGACCAGCCACTCGTCCGTGCGTGGTCCCGATCCGCCCGGCACGGCCAGGACGGTGCGGGCCTGCGTCACCGCCTCAGCCACCTCGGCGCCGTCCACGAGCCGTTCGTACAGCACGGACACGAAGGTGGCAGCAGCGGAGACGTACACGTTGTAACGCATCGCCACGACGGTGTCGAGGCCCGCACGCAGGGCGTTGCGTGCCAGAGAGCCGAACCCCCGCGGCTGTCGTGGGCCGGAGTCCGGGTCCGCCACAGGAGCGGGGGCGTAGGGGGCGCTCGGGTCGACGCGGTCCGAGCGGCACGCGTTCACGATGAGGACGGGCACGCCGGCCCGAGTGAGCAGCGCACCGAACTCTCCCCCGGTGACTCGACGGGCGTTCGTCTCGGAACCGGGGTCCTCGAACAACGCCGCGCCCTGCGGGGGCTGCCCGGGCAGCCCCGGCAGGGAGCCAAACACGCCGTGTCCGTCGAAATGGACGATGTGGAAGGGCTCGCCCCGCTGCCGGGCGGCCAGCAGGGTGCGTTCGAGTTGCTCGTACGTCGGCGGACGCAGAACCTGGAGGTGTACGTCCGCCCGCCGCTCGGTGGACCCGAGCAGCCGGCGTGCGACGGATCGGAAGGGCACGTCCCGTTCGTTCAATGGCCGACAGATGACGAGCAGGATTCTGAGCGCATCCCCATGGCTGGGTGTCCTGCGCTCTTGGGCGTTTTGTCCTGACGGCAGCACATGAGTGAACGAGCGGGCCGCCAGCGACAGGACGGGCCCGTTGGGCGCCCGCAGCAGTTCGAACGGCACACCCACCAGGTCGTTGAGATCGGAGCCGACCTCGACCCGAAGGTCCCCCATCTGTTCTCTGGCCCGTCGCCACAGCGCCCGGGCATCCTCCGAGGAGTCGAACAGCCCACGGAACAGCGCCTCACCGAGTTCGTGGATGCGCACAGAGCAGCGCGCGGCGATGACCGGCGCCGGGTCGGACGGGAACTCGCGGTAGTCCTCGAGGTACCACCGGATCTCCTCCTGGTCCTGTGGACTGATCTCCAGCTCGGGCACGAGGACCAAGGCGCTGTCCCGCCGCGCGCCGTCGCGGAGAACGATCTCCACGGAGTCGGCATCCTTATCCCCTGAGCTCAACCCGATACGCATGACCCTTTGCTCGGACCGTGACACAGCCCTCCCCCTCACTTCCCTGTGCCGTTTCCGCCGGCAGTCCCGCCGTTGCACGGGCGTGCAGCGATGTCAGTACTCCGTCAAGCCGCGGTAGCCGTTCAGTTCCTCGTCGATCCGGGTCTCCTGGTTGGAGTAGCGCAGGTCCGCGATCTGCATGTCCTCACGGTCGAAGGCGGTGGTAGAGCGGGCCTCCGCCTCTGCCGCGAAATCGCGGACCCGTGCGGTCAAATCGGCGCCCAAGGCGTCAAAGTCCCGGAGCCTGTCCGCCAGATCCGCCTGCTGCCGGTGGGCCTCCGCGGCCCGGTAGTGCCATTCCAGGGTGTTCAGCTTCCGCTGGAGGTTCGCGCGGTATTCGCGCAGCAGTGTCTGGCACTGCTGGTATCTCCGCACGGTTTCCTCGGCCATGACGAGATCCGCCTCGCTGGAGGCGAGATCGGCGCGTAGGCGGTGGGCGCGTTTCAAGGCGGTGCGGGCCTTGGGGGGCGGGTCCTGTGTTTCTCCGATGCCCTTCATCGCGGCCGCCGCCTGGGCGGTCAGGTCCCGTTCTTCGGCGGCTGTGTCCGCCCGGTACCGCCTCAGCGCGTTCCGGTCCGTCAATACCTGCACGATCCGCCGTTCGCCGTCCTGCGACAGAGTGTCAAGCTGCCCGATCATGTGCTGCGCCGGGCGTAGTCCGGACGCGCCCACACTGTCGAGGGCCTGGAATAACTCGATAACCTGACGGGCCCAGCCCAGGGCCTCGCCCCAGCGTGCGGGAAGCCCGCCGTTGTGCTCCGGCGGTGTGGCCATGCGTTACTCCTCTTCCATGCCTTGGGAGAGTTCCCGGATGGTTTCGGCCAGCGCGAGCATGTGGCGACCCGCGGTGTCGGCCTCGTGGGCGGTGCTCCCCGCCGCCATGGCGACGCCCAGGTTGTGGTGCAGCGCGTCGGCCGCCTCACCGATGCGGTGCAGACGAGACGCGTCCCGCTCCAGCAGCAGGCGCGGCTCCTCAGGCAACTGCCGCCAGTCGTAACCGAAAAAGCGGGCGAGCGAGACCACTTTGACCGTCACCAGGCTCAGGGCCGTCATGGCGGAGGCGGCACCGGCCCGCACCTCGTCCGTCAGCGCCCGCGGTACGGCGGCACGTTCCGCCACGCCCGTCCCGGCGTGCAGCCTCAGCAGACAGCGGGCCGACTGCACCAGCGGGTCACGTATCGGCCATTTCGGCAACTCAGCCGCCGTCGCCTCCAGATGGTGGGCGTCGCTCGACTGCACGGCGCGGATGATTTCAGTGCTCATCCAAGACGGGTCGGTGACCTGCGCGAGCCGCGCTGACTGCGCGGCGGCGGCCTGGGCCTTCTTACGCGCCTTCTCCTCTTCTTCCTTCTTTTCCGAACTGATGAGCCATACGACGGCTCCGACGCATAAGAGAATGATGAACAGTTCCAAGTTGCCTCCGGCGGAAGGGACCCTTGGCTCGGCCACAGCCATGGTGGCAGGGCAAGGAGCAGATGCGCCATTGGCGCGCATCGCCGGATTGGTCCGTGGCACCCTGGCCTGTTGGTCTTTGGGTTGACGCCTCCTCAGGATTTGCTCATCGCAAGGCGGATGAGCCGCCTTCCAGCCAGATCCTCAGGTGGGACGGGTGTATGGCGTCCATGTGGATTGTGTTCGTGGCCACGGTCGTGCGGCGGGCTGTCGCCTCCGGCTCGCCCGGGTTGGTTGACGTCGCGGGGGAAGTGGCTGGAGGAGTTGTCCAGGCGCATGCGGTGTCCCGTGGCACCAGCGCTGATGCCGATGCTGCTCGGTACCACCCCGGCCACGACGATGCGCTCTACCGCATCTCCGACTCCTGCACGAACTCCATCACACCGATGAGCACGTCGTTCATGCTGTGTGCTGGCTACCTGCAGGCCCCCTGCGCCGCGGGCGGGAATCGGCACACTGATCTCCTTCGCCCTGCCCTTCGCCATGATCACGCTGGCGGTCTGGGTGCTGATGTTCTTCGTCTGGTACCTGCTGGGCATTCCGCTCCGCCCAGGGACGCCAGTGCGGTAGTTCCGCCGTACGGTGACAGCGTGAACATCGTCCTCGACCTCGGAGGACTCGGCCCCGCGGACCTCGCGGCCGGGTCCTCCGCGCTGCCGGAACTGATGGCCAGCCTGAATGTGCTCGCCGAACCCGAACACCTTCCGGAGGCCGCCGACTGGGCGGCCCGCGCCACCTCGGCGGACCCCGAGCTGCACGACGAAGTCCTCTTCTTCGCTCCGCTGTGGGCCCGCTTCCGCTGTCGTTCTTCCCCCGCGCCTTGCCGCTCGCGGCGGGCCTGGACGAGGAACTGGCCGCGATCTCGACACTGCAGGGCGATGAATTCCTGGAGATGGTGGCCCCCGGGCGTTCTCGGAACCATGGCGCTGCCCGACCCGCCGGCCCACGAGATACGTGCCGGAACCACCGCTGCCTAGGACTACACGCGCCGCTGTCTGCGCCGTTCCTACGCCCGCGGGGAACTGGCGTGATAGTTGATGGCGGCCCCGCTGGAGTTGCGGGACCGGCTTCTGACGGTACGGCGGGCCGCCGACACCGCGTTCTTCACCGAGGACTGGCGGCGGCTGGGGCCGGCCCTCGGGGACCACGCCCGGGAAGTGCGCCGCAGGCCGGCAGCCCGCTCGCCCGCCGACGTGCTCGCCGAGCTGCTGCCGACGACGGTGCGTGTCGGGCCAGGAGAACGCATCCGCCTGGACAAGCTGCAGACCGGCGAGGTGAGGGTCGCTCCGCGACCCCTGGTCCTCATCCGTCGGCCCGGGTGCGGCCGCATCTGACGGTCAAGCACAAGCACGCCTCCTGCGTGACGGTGCAGTACCCGGTGCCCGCCGCGACTCCGGGCGGTCAGCTCACCTGACCTCACCCGCCCGGATGGAGCTGTGCCGTCATCTGTTGGGCGAGCCCATCACCACCTCTGAGGTCACCGCCCGGCTCGGCTCCAGCGAACCTCAGGTCTCCCGTGCTCTGCGGACCCTGCGCGATGCTGGTCTCGTGCGCTCGACCCGGGAAGGGAGCTGGTGCGTCACCGGCTCGCCACCGATGTCCTCCGCCGGCTCGGGCACGACGTGCTGTCGACCGTGGCCCTCTGAGTCGCCCGGCCGGTGCCACGGACCCACATCACTCCCGTACGACGCACAGCGCCCAGATGACGAAGGCGTACAGCGCGATCAGGACGAGGGACCACACCGGGTAGTACGGGATGGACAGGAAGTTGGCGACGATGAGCAGTGCCGCAATGGCCACGCCGACCACCCTGGCCCACAGCGCGCGCGAGAAGAGCCCGGCGCTCACGCCCAGCGCGACCACGCCGAGGACCAGCTGGATCCAGCCCCAGCTGGTGAGGTCGAACTTGAAGATGTAGTTGGGTGTGGAGACGTAGACGTCGTCGTCGGCGATGGCCATGATGCCCCGGAAGAGGTCCAGGATGCCTGCGACGAACAGCAGGACGGCGGCGAACGTCACCAGGCCTCCGGCGGCCGCTTCGGACCCCCGCGAACGATGATGGGTGGCTGTTGCCATGTCCACTTCCTCACTTCCGCCTCGTACGGGTTCCGCGTCGTACAGCGAGTCGTGCAACCCCTCCGATCATGGGGGGCGGCCCGCGCCGGGTGCTCACCCGTGACGGGTGAGGTTCGTGAGGCCGTCCCCGCGCCGCGATGCCCTGTGCACGTGTCCTGCGCCTGAGGAACGGGCGGGGCGTGATTGTTTGGAGGCATGATCAGCAAGGTTCGCGCGCACGTTCTGCCGGTCTCCCAACGCCGCTCGCTGGACGACCTGACCCAGGATCTGGATCTGTCGTCCGGGGACACCGCCTCCAAGCGCTCGGCCTTCTGGACCATGCTGACGCTGTCGTCGGTCATCGCGGCCGGCGGAGTGATCACCGACTCGACGGCGACCGTGATCGGCGCCATGATCATCGCGCCGCTGTCCACGCCGATCATGGGCATCGCCCTCGGCTCGGTGCAGCGCCGTCGCACCGGTTCGCTCCTGATCGTCCTCCTCGCGTGCCTTTTGGTGATCGCGGTCGGGATGGTCATGTCGGTGTTTCTGCCCGGTGACTACGACCTGCTGTCCAACAGCCAGATCTCGTCCCGTACGTCGCCGGGGCTGATGGACCTGATCGCAGCCCTGGCCACCGGCTTGGCAGGCGCGGTGGCGCTGTCCCGGCGGGATGTCGCCGCCGTCCTGCCCGGAGTCGCGATCGCCATCTCCCTCGTACCGCCCCTCGTGGTGGTCGGGGTGTGCCTGGGGAAGCTGGCGGGGTGGCCGGCGCTGGGCGCACTGGCCCTGTTCGTGTCGAACCTCTTCGCCCTGGTCTTCGCGGGCATGGTCGTCTTCGCCTCCCTCGGTTACGCCACGCAGGTCGACACCGCAGCCGGGCGTCCCACGCGCAGGGCGTATGCGGCCATGGCCCTGCTCTTCGTCGTCGTCCTCGTGCCCCTGACGGCCAACACCGCGCTCACATTGCTGCTCAACGCGTGGACCAGCCGCACCAGGGACGCGGCGCAGGAGTGGCTCGCCGACGAGCCCGGCGCGGAGGTCACGAGTGTCGACGCGAACGCCCGGACGATGTACATCCACGTGCGCACCCCGGGAGAACTACCGCCGGTGGGGTCCCTTCTCGACCGGCTCGAGGGACGGATCCCGGACGGCGTCCCCGTCGTGGTGGACTCCTCGCGTGGTCGGCGCATCGACGCCGGAACGGTCGGCGACTGACCGGTCCCGTGGCACCGGAGCCGTGGGGCCCGCCGGGGCCTCACGCACGGTGTCCGCGTCCTCGTCCGCCCGGGCGCCGGAGCGGTCCCGGCGTGGAACAGTGGAGACGAGGAGAGACGGCGCCCTCGAGGTGCGGGCCGGACGAAGGAGGCCGGGATGCGTCCCCCTGTTCTCGCGGGTATCGACGGATCCGAGTGCGCGGCGGCAGCCGCCGAGTGGGCAGCGCGGGAGGCCGCGCTGCGCGGCACCGCCCTGCGGCTGCTGCATGTGTCGCCGCAGCTCGCAGGGCCCACCGTTCCGGATCCGGCGCTGGAACGCCTGCACGTGATGGGCGCCCGACTGGTGCAACGGACGGTCGAGAGTCTCACCGCGCGCCATCCGGACCTCGACGTGAAGGGCGAGCAGGCGGACGAGCCCCCGGCCCTCGCTCTCCTCGGCGCGGCACGCGCCGCCGAACTGCTCGTCGTGGGCTCGCGCGGCACAGGCGGTTTCCGGGATCTGGTGGTGGGCTCGGTCGCCCTGCGGATGGCGGCGGCGGCCCCGTGCCCGGTCGTGTTCGTCTCTCCCCCGGCCGACACCTCCAACGACGGAACGTCCCCGCCGCGCGGCACCGGCCAGATCGTGCTGGGCTTCGACGCCCACCGGCCGGCCGGCGAACCGGCGGACTTCGCCTTCCGGACCGCCGAAGCCCGCGCGGCACGCCTGTACGTGGTGCAGGCCTGGGCCCTGCCCGCGGAATCCGTCTCCCCCCGCACGTTCGTGGTGACCGAGGAGGACCGCGCCACCTGGGAGGACCAGGAGGTTCTCGGGCTGTCCGACGCGCTGCGGCCGTGGCGGGAGAAGTATCCAGGCGTGCGGGCGGCGACCGATGTCATGCTGCTCCATGCCGCGGAGGCGCTCCTGAACGCCTCCCGTGATGCGGACCTGCTCGTCGTGGGGCGCCACACCGACCCACGGGCTCCCGAGGGCCGGCTGGGTCCCGTCGCGCACGCCGTGCTGCACCATGCCCGCTGTCCGGTCGCGGTCGTTCCGCACGGCGCATGACGGCTCAGCCGAAGAACACCTCGAACTCGTCGTACAGCGACGGATCCACCACCTTGTTCCGCGCTGTGGCGTCCGCCAGCGGCACGCGGACGATGCGGGTGCTCTCGAGGGCCACCATGCAGCCGAAGTCCCGGTCCTTCACGGCGTCGATCGCGTGCAGCCCGAAGCGGGTGGCCAGCCATCGGTCGAAGGCACTCGGCGTGCCACCGCGCTGGATGTGCCCGAGCACGGTGGTGCGGGCGTCCTTCTCGGTGCGTGCGGAGATCTCCTGGGCCAGCCATTCGCCGATGCCGGACAGCCGTACGTGTCCGAACTCGTCCAGCGACTGGTCCTTGACGATCATCTGCCCTTCCTTGGGGACGGCTCCCTCGGCCACGACGACGATCGGCGCGTAGTTGATCTGGAACCGGCTCTTCACCAGTTCACAGACCTGTTCGATGTCGAAGGGCCGCTCGGGGATGAGGATCACGTTGGCGCCGCCCGCGATGCCGGCGTGCAGGGCGATCCAGCCGGAGTGGCGCCCCATCACTTCCACGACCAGGGCCCGCATGTGGGATTCGGCGGTGGTGTGGAGGCGGTCGATGGCCTCGGTCGCGATGCCGACGGCGGTGTCGAAGCCGAAGGTGTAATCGGTCCCAGTGACGTCGTTGTCGATGGTCTTCGGCACGCCGACCAGGTTGATCCCCTGTCGGCTGAGTTCCACGGCCGCCCCCAGGGTGTCCTCTCCGCCGATGACGACGAGCGCGTCCAGCTCGTGCGCGGCGAGGGTGTCACGTACGCGTTCCAGGCCGTTCTCGTGCTTGAACGGGTTCGTGCGGGAGGAGCCGAGGATGGTCCCGCCCCGGGGCAGGATCCCGCGCACGCCGGCGATGTCCAGGGGGACGACGTCGTTCTTGAGCAGACCCAGCCAGCCGTCGCGCACGCCGACGAATTCGAACGCGTACTCCTGGACGCCCTTGCGGACGACACTGCGGATCACGGCGTTGAGTCCGGGGCAGTCACCGCCGCCGGTCAGCACTCCGACCTTCATGGCCCTCTCCCGTTCGCCGCACGCTCCGTCGGACGGCGGCCCTCGTGACGGCCGTGGCACGCAGCCGGGGCAGGGGAACCGCCGCCTCGCTCCCAGCCTCCCTCGGTTCCGTCCGCGGTGGCCACTCGAAGGCCGCCGCTCAGGACCGCGGCCGGCTCGACCCGCGAGTGCGGCGGTCGTCCGTCGTGCGGGCGTGCCCGCACGCCAGTACGGTGCCTGCACGGCGTCCCGAGGAATCCCGGAGCGGGAGACGGCATGACGGACAGCAAGTCGGCGAAGCTGCCACGCAAGGTCTACGAGAAGGAACTGCTGCGTCTGCAGACGGAGTTGGTGAAGCTCCAGGAGTGGGTGCGGGCCGAGGGAGCCCGGCTGGTCATCGTGTTCGAGGGGCGCGACGCGGCCGGCAAGGGCGGGACCATCAAACGGGTCACCGAGCACCTCAACCCGCGCATCGCCCGGATCGTCGCGCTGCCGAAGCCCACCGAGCGCGAACGCACCCAGTGGTACTTCCAGCGGTACGTCGAGCACCTGCCGGCCGCCGGGGAGCTCGTCCTGTTCGACCGGTCCTGGTACAACCGGGCCGGTGTCGAGCACGTGATGGGGTTCTGCACCAAGGAGGAGTACCAGCTCTTCCTGCGGCAGTGCCCGATCTTCGAGCGGATGCTCGTGGAGGACGGCATCCTGCTGCGCAAGTACTGGTTCTCGGTCAGCGACACCGAGCAGCAGGAGCGCTTCCGCAAGCGCTTGGAGGACCCGCTGCGCCACTGGAAGCTCTCACCGATGGACCTGGAGTCGATCACCCATTGGGAGGCGTACTCGCGCGCCAAGGACGAGATGCTGGTGCACACCGACGTCACCGAGGCGCCGTGGTACGTCGTCGAGAGCGACGACAAGCGCCGCGCCCGGCTGAACATGATCGCCCACCTGCTGGGATCCGTGCCGTACCACGAGGTGCCCCCGCCGGTGCTGGAGCTGCCGGACCGACCGCCCTCGACCGGCTACCAGCGACCGCCACGTGATCTGCAGACCTACGTTCCCGACCATGCCGCGAGGCTGTGAGCGCTCCGACCGGACCCTTACCGGGCTCGCTTCCGGCACCCGGCCCCGGCCGTCCGCTGTCTCGCGCGTCCGACCGGGTGCCTGGGTGAACCTGCGCACCGTGTTCGGCACCCGCTCGGTCGACAGGTGGCTCAACGACAGGCTTGTCTTCACCGACGGGCGGCGTGGGCCCGGAGATGGCACGCCTACCTCATCGTCAACCTCTCCGTGTGTGCCGGGAGATACCACCCCGCGCCCCGGCAGGGCACGACCGAGATGTCGTACGAGGTGAGCCACCTGCTCGTACGACGGCCCGCCACGGTGAACGCCGCGGCTGACGCCACGTCCGAAGCCGGTGGCCAGGAAGTGCCCGCCGCCAGGGGCGGCGAGCAGCCGACGCACACGGCTCAGGAGGACTCCGCCTCACCGTGAGCAGGAGTGCCATGGCAAGGGCCGGCGCAGGTTGCCTGATCAGCTCTCCTCGCGCCACCACCCGGGAGACAAGCTGAGGCTCCGCACCTCACCCGTCTGCCCCGGGGCGTCCTCGTCCGCGCGGACGAAGATCCGCACGCCGGACTCCGGCACGCGGTAGCGATGAATGTCCCCGGTCGTGCCGTCCTCGTCCGGCTCGGGTGCGATCGTGCAGCCGAGCCCGATGATCGCGGAAGCCAGGTCCTCGAAGCGGGCCGAGGGTGCGAACAGGCCGTACGCGCCGCGCAGCGCAGCCGGCACGGACCCCTCGGTGTCCCGTCGCAGCCGGTGCACCTGCACGCCCACCCCGTAGCAGGGCCAGGTGCCGTCCTCTTCCTGGAACGACAGCTCCACGAGACCGTAGTCCCGGCGCAGCAGTCCCCCGTCCGCCACGTCGAGGAAATCGGAGCCGAGTGCGGTCTCCCAGTCGGCGGGCTGCGCGCCGACGCCGACGCCCAGCACGTCGCCGCGGGTGGCGACGTGGGCTTAGAAGTCCAGCTCGGACATCCGGGTATCCCTTCCCCCCTGCCGCATGTGGCCGATCCGAGGCGACTCGTGACGAATACCGAGCGGTAGCTTACTCGGGCACGGCGCGGAGTCGCGGTGGGGCAAGGGGCGTGCTGTGCTGGTGGGGAGGCAGGGAGTGCATCGATGCGGCATGTCCGGAGTTCCGTCCTCGTCTCCGCCCGGTCGCCCGCCCCGACCGGAGCGGGCGGGGGGTTGCTGCCGACGCGGGAGCTCGCGGTCGCCTGGTCGCTGGTCGTTCTGATCGCCGTGCCCGCCTGGGTGCTGACCGTCGGGCAGGCCCGGGACATGGGCGTCGAACCCGGGACCATGGGTCTGGCACTGCCCCTGTTCCTGTTGCTCTGGGTGACGATGATGGCGGCCATGATGCTGCCGTCCATGGCGCCGGTCGCCCTCACCTGGGTTCGGGGCCTCGGGCGCCGGTCGTCCGGGTGGAGCCGGGCAGGGCACACCGTGGAGTTCGTGGGCGGATATCTGCTGGTGTGGACGGCGTTCGGACTGCTCGCCTTCGTCGCTCTGGACCTCACCGGCGACCTGGTGGCCGATCATCCGACGGCGGGACGCTGGATCGGCGCGGTGGCCTTCCTGCTGGCGGGCCTCTACCAACTGGGCCCTCTCAAGAACGTCTGTCTGCGGCACTGCCGCGACCCCATGAGCCAGTTGGTGCGCTACGCCGGGTTCCGGCAGCCGGCCCGCGATCTGCGGGTGGGCCTCCACCACGGCGGCTACTGCGTCGGCTGCTGCGCGGGACTGATGGTCGTCCTCGTACCGCTCGGAGTCATGAACGTGGCGGCGATGGCCGGGCTGGCAGTGGTGATCTTCGTGGAGAAGTTGTGGTCACGGGGACCCCTGCTCGCTGGAGTGGTGGGTGTTGCGTTCCTCGTCCTCGCCGTGCTGGCGCCGTTCCAGGACTGGCTGCTGCCGGGCCTGCAGGAGTCCGCGCCATCGATGGACGACATGTGACCGCGTGCGGCAGGCTGGAAGGGAGGCCGCCTCGCGATCCGCGTGCGGGCTCGGGACGCGCGGTCTCGCCACTCCGATGGAGCCCCTCGAGCTCGACGGGAGGATGCGAGATGACGGAACAGGACAGCGCCGGTACCGGCTGGCATCTGGCGGGCGACTGGTTCGACGTGTGCAAGTGCGCCATACCGTGCCCGTGCACGTTCGCGCAGCCGCCGACCTACGGTGACTGCGAAGGCGTGCTGGTCTGGCACATCCGTGAGGGCAACTACGGCGACGTGCGCCTCGACGACCTCAACGTCCTGATGCTGGGCGCGTTCGTGGGCAACGTCTGGGCCGGCGAGCACAGTGACGCGTACGCCGCGGTGTTCCTCGACGAGCGCGCCGACGACCGGCAGCGCGCCGCGCTCGGGGCCGTCTTCGGCGGTGAGGCGGGAGGCTGGCCGGCGCGGTTCGGCGAGATGCTCCGGCCCGAGATGCGCGGCATGGAGTTCGCGCCGATCCGCGTGGAGATCGACGAGGACCTCGCCACCTGGCGGGCAGAGGTCCCCGGCCGGGTCACGGCCGCCGCAGAAGCACTTACCGGGCCGACGAGCCCGGAGGGCAGCCGCGTCCAACTCCACAACGCCCCGGGCGCCGAGGTGGGACCGGGCCAGGTCGCCACCTGGGGACGGGCCACCGCGGACCGCGCCGACGCCTTCGGCTTCTCCTGGGAACGGTCGGGAAAGTCGAGCAAACACTTCCCCTTCGACTGGACCGGACCCGACTGAGCCGGCCCGGACCGGAAGGAGCTGGACCGGAAGGAGCTGGACCGGACCCGACCGAGCTGAGGCCCGCAGGGCGTGTCGGGCCGTTCAGCGCCTGGGCGGAGGGGCGGCGTCCGCGTGGGCGGAAAAGGGGCAGGCGTCGAGGAGTGTCGCCGGGTCCGCTTCAGGAGGCAGCGGGACGGTGTGGGAGCCGGGCGGACGGTGCCCCGGCCGGCTGATCCACTTCTCCAGCGCCGTGAAGGCCGTGCGGTGGCACGGCGTGAGCGGACGCAGTCGGTCCGGGTGGGTGTCGACGAGGGCGTCCGTGTGGGTGCCGCCCTCGATGCGGTAGTAGCGGTGCAGCGCGCCCCGGCCGGCCTGGCGCACCATACGGGCGTAGACGTCGGAGTCCTGGGAGATCGGCAGCAGGACGTCCAGGGTGCCGTGCAGGGTGATCAACGGTTTGCCGATCCGGCCGGTCAACGCGATCTTCTCCACGGCTTCACGGACTTCGCCGGGCCGGGTGGCATAGTCGTAGTCGGCGTCGCAGGCAGGTGTGCCCGGCGCGCAGAAGGGCGTGCCCGCCTCGGTCGTGCCGTCGAAACCGGGGTCCAGTTCCTCACGGTAGATGCGCTGGGTCAGGTCCCAGTAGATCGTGTGGTGGTACGGCCAGAGGAACTCGGAACCGGCTGGAAAACCGGCGGTGTGCAGGGCTTCGCGCGCCGCGTCGGCTTCCTCGCCCTCGCCGGCGTACACGGGGTAATTGCGAAGCGCCCTCGGCAGGAATTCCAGCAGGGTGGGACCGTCGGAGTGCCACAGCGTGCCTTCCCAGTCGACTCCCCCGTCGTAGAGGCCGGGGTGGTTCTCCAGCTGCCAGCGCACGAGGTATCCGCCGTTGGACATGCCGGTGACCAGGGTGCGTGACGGCGGACGGTGGTAGTGCCGGGCGACTGTGGCACGGGCGGCCCGGGTGAGCTGGGTGAGCCGGCTGTTCCATTCCGCGATGGCGTCGCCCGGCTCCTTGCCGTCGCGGTGGAAGGTGATGCCGGTATTGCCCTTGTCGGTGGCGGCGTAGGCGTAGCCGCGGGACAGCACCCAGTCGGCGATGGCCCGGTCGTTGGCGTACTGCTCCCGGTTGCCGGGGGTGCCGGCGACCACCAGGCCGCCGTTCCAGCGGTCGGGCAGTCGGATGACGAACTGGGCGTCGTGGTTCCATCCGTTGTTGGTGTTGGTGGTCGACGTGTCCGGGAAGTAGCCGTCGAGCTGGACGCCGGGGACGCCGCGGGGAACGGCCAGGTCCCTCGGCGTGAGGCCCGCCCAGTCCGCCGGGTCGGTGTGGCCCGAGGCCACGGTGCCGGCCGTGGTCAACTCGTCCAGGCATGCGGCCCGTTGATACTCCGCCCCCGGGACGCGCACCTGGTTGACACGCGCGCAGAGGCCGCCGTCCGCACGCGCCGGCGCCCCCGTGGCGGGCCCGGGTGTGAGCGTGAGGGCGGCCAGCGCGAGGGCCGCCGGCCCGCCGCGTCTCCAGGATCGTGGCCCAGGGCGGAACGAGAAGCGCATGGCGTGAACCTCCGCGGTCGGTAGGGGGAGTGCGCGGAAGGCTATGACGCAGCTTCGCCGCGACATATGGGGTGACCGACCATCGTCCGAAGCCGCGGAGTGTTTGCGGGCACCACCTGGCGAGGGGGCCGATCGGTGCCGTGCCCGCGAGGAGCCGGGCCCTGAGGACTCCTGCCCTACAGCAGCCTTCACGGGCCGGGAATGTCCTGCCGTCACACAAGTTCTCGCCCTTGGTGGCTGCCACCTCCATGCCGGCCCCGGCACGCGAACCCCGATGATGCTGGCCCGGTCACCGGCTGCCGGTACCGGAGTCCCCCCACATCAGGAGGCAGTCGCCATGGGACAGACACGTCTTCCGTTCCCGCTAAACATCGTCCGGGGCGTACGCCGTTGGGCCACCGCCACTGCCGGTGCTCTGGCCCTGACCGGTGGCCTGCTCGCCGCCGGCCCTCAGGCATCCGCCGCGGGTCTGACCCAGGTCACCGGCTTCGGCACCAACCCCGGCAACCCGTCGATGTACACCTACGCGCCCGACGCGCTGCCCGCCGACGCCCCGCTGGTCGTCGCCCTGCACGGCTGCACGCAGAGCGCGAACGACTACTACGCGCACTCCGGCTGGCCCGAGTTCGCCGACGCCTACGGCTTCGCACTGGTCCTCCCCCAGACGAGCAGCGCCAACAACGCCAACTCCTGTTTCAACTGGTTCGAGCCGGGCGACAGCGGACGTGATCAGGGTGAGGCACTGTCGGTCAAGCAGATGGTGGACAAGGCCCTCGCGCTGTACGGAGGCGACACCCGGCGCGTGTACATCACCGGCCTGTCCGCGGGCGGTGCCATGACGGCGAACATGCTGGCCGCCTATCCCGACGTCTTCGCGGGCGGGGCCATCGGCTCCGGAATGCCGGCGCGTTGCGCGAGCAGCCTGATCACGGCCTACACCTGTATGTACAGCCCGCCGGACAAGAGCCCCGCGCAGTGGGGACAGTCGGTGCGTTCCGCCGCTCCGGCCGGCACGACCTCCTGGCCGCGTGTGGCCATCTGGCAGGGCACCGCCGACACGACCGTGAGGCCCGCGAACGCCGCGGAGCTGCGCGACCAGTGGACGAACGTGTGGGGCATCGGCCAGACGCCCTCCCGCACGGAGAGCCTCGGCGGGGACACCACGCTGAGCGTGTACGACGACGCCTCCGGCCGACCCGCCGTCGAGGTGTACTCCGTGTCCGGCATGAGGCACGGACTGGCCGTCGACCCGGGCAGCGGCACCGAACAGTGCGGCAGCTCCGGCACCTACTACCTCGACACCATCTGCTCCAGCTACCACACCGCCCGTTTCTGGGGGCTGGACGGTTGGAAGGAGGACGGTGCGGAGTGACCGTCACCTCTGTCAGTCGAGACAGAACTCGTTGCCCTCGATGTCCTGCATGGTGATGCACGACTCGTTCTCGTCATCGGCGAGCAGCGTCTTCACGTGTACTGCGCCGAGTGCGACAAGTCGTGCGCATTCGGCCTCCAGCACGGCGAGGCGCTCCTCGCCCACGAGACCCGTGCCGACGCGCACATCGAGATGCACTCGGTTCTTCACGACCTTGCCCTCGGGGACGCGCTGGAAGAGCAGCCGCGGGCCCTCGCCCGAGGGGTCACTGCATGCGAAGTAGACGACCTGTTCCTCCGGTGGCAGCGAGCGGTGGTAGTCCTCCCACGTGGCGAACCCCTCCGGGACCGGCGGCACGACGTACCCCAGCACCTCGCACCAGAAAGCGGCGAGTCGCGCTGGTTCCGCGCAGTCGAAGGTCACTTGGAACTTCTTGATCGACGGCATCGAGGCACCATAGCAGTGGGCCCCGGGCCGGGCCGCTCCATTTCGCCCGCGCGAAAACCGGCGCGCTCGACGACATCGCCGTCGAGGCGCTGCTCCGAAGTGAAGTGCGTGGTCGTGCCTTTCAGGAGCGCTCGTGAACGGCGCTCCCGGACGACCTATCGCCCGACCATGACCCCATTCACCCTGGGCGAGATCCCCGGCCCTTTGTGGACGCCTGGCTCCATACGGCCCCCGGGTCCTGATGTCCCACAACAACGGCCTGCTGAAGGCGGATCCCCGGCTGGGGGGCCGGGCCGTCCGAGGAGTTCCTGGAGTCGTTCATCGGCCCGCTGGTCGAGAACACGGTGCCGGAATGGCTGGCCACTCTGCACGCTCTCCTTCAACTGCCCGGGCTCGGCGGCCGGGTCGGGGACTCCGGAGGGTGGACCGCCCACGGCATTCGACTGGCGGTGACAGAGCCGCGCATCGCGGCCGCGGAGTTCTTCGCCGGGGGGTATGTGCCCCGTGCTCAGCGTGAGGAGGCCCGGCACGTCACCGTTCCGCTGTTGTTCCTGCTGCAGTGGGACGACGAAGGCAACCCCGGCCAGCGGGCCCTGGACCTGTTCGACGCCTTCAGCGGCAAGGAGAAGACGCTGCACGCCAATAGCGGAGGACACACCGGCACCCCGTGGTTCGCGTGGGAGGACGGGTGCCGGTTCCTGGACCGGCACCTGAAGTGAGACCGGGCCGTCTGCCGGGCGGCGGTGAGCTTCAGGTGCGGCGGGGAGCTACCGTCATGCGTCGGGGCCGCAGCCTTCCACCGGGCGCTGGGCGTGGGTGACCTGCCTCCGCAGCGGCTGCATCTCGTTGCTCAACGCCCGCTGCCCCGTCATCTCTTCCGGGGTGCTCCAGCCGTGGACGAGTGCGCCGGTGTGTTCGCGGCTCCATGGCCGGCCCTCCGCATCGCGGAACCACAGCATTTCCGCGTCGAGCGCGGTGTCAGGTGTCCACGCCGGGCCGATGTCCTTGCGGACCACCTCGGCGGGGAGGGAGACGGCGGAGCAGGGCGGCAGAGCGCGAATGTTCAGCACGGGTAGGGCGTACACAGAGGCGCTCTTCTGCTTGGAGGCTCCGGGGACGGCGCTGACCTTCACGTAGACATCTGAGATGGGAGACTGCGAGCGGTTGGTGAGGACCAGGCCGGCGCCGCCGTTCTTCTCCCGCTTGAGCCAGATCGACACCCGCTCGGCTTGCCGGCTGTCCAGCTCGTAGTCGTCCTGCACGGACTGATTCAGCTGATCCCGGGCCGTCTGGTAGCCGTAGTAGGTGCTGATGCCGGTGAAGAACAGTCCGGCCACGGCCGCGATGCCAGTCAGCAGCGTCGCGGTCCCGTTCCAGTCGACCGCCCGCCCACCGCGTGACCGCGTCGCAGGCACGTCCGGCTCGGGCGCCTCGGCCCTCGCCGAAGGGCGCACCCGCCTGCGCATCGGGCAGGGCCGGCTGGGCCTGAGACGCACTCGCTCCCGTCGCATGCGTCTCCTCTCGTGCCCCCTGGGGCCTCGGCCCGTGCAGGGCATGTGATGCGCCCACACTGGCTCGCCGGAGAAGGCCCACGGGCACGGAGTCCTGTTCTGTCCGCTGGGGACCGACTCTGTCCGGTCCGTGGCCCGCGCGAGATCGTTTTCTTCTGTTCGGTCGGCAACTTCCGGGCGTGTGATGACCCGGGGCTGAGCGGCGGGGCTATCGGCGGGCGTTACGTTGGCCGCTCGCTGCGCCGCAGGGCTCGACGCTGCTTTCCCGGCAGGGTCGCGGCCAGCTCTCCCACCAGGGAGACGTCGTGGCCGTCGCCGTCCCGGCTCCCTGAGCACCACCACACCGGCGGGCCCAACGCGTCCGTGTCGTCAGCGGTTCCCGCGCGACGAGGGTGCATCCCAATCTTGTGTTCTCGGCAGACCGGCCAGACCTGCCGGAGCAGCTCCATGATCGTGGATTGCGCGGCGTCCGCGACCACGGTCAGGACCGTCGCCGCATCGTGCGGTTCCGGAGGGTCGCCCTCCTCGAGATCACACGCGTTGACCGCGTTGCCGTGCCAGCGGCCGTCGGGCATCGCCACGTAGACCTGATCCCTGTCGCTTCCGTCCGGGGACAGGGGCTGCCCGGTCGGGTCCACCATCAGGATCAGCGGTTCCCGGTCCGGCGGGGTCGCCGTCAGGTCACGATTGACCGCGGCGAGTGCGGCCTCCAGCTCCGGCCACTGGCCGGGCGCGGCTCGTCCGGGCCGGGAAAGATCCTGCCCGTCGTACGCCGGGTCGCCGCTGAGGTTCGAGAAGGTGTCCACCGGTGCATCGTCCCAGCTCTGCACCAGCGGCGCGGAGCCAGGGGGACCCGGTGCGGGGCTCTGGACGCCCTCGGCGTCACGGCGTCGGCTCGCCGCACCGCGGACGCGGTGTGTGCCCCGTACAGTTAAGTGACGGGAGAGCCTCCCACCCGGCAGCCCTCCCGTCCCCTCGCACGATCCGTACGGGAGCCTTCATGCACCACGAGCCCGGCAGCCCGGACGACGACCCCGGCGCGCTGTTCGGGCTCGACGCCCTCTCCCCCGGCCCCGTCGCGACCGACCGGTCCTCCTCGTTCCGCACCTCCCCCGAGGCGCGCCGGATGCTGCCCGTGCGGGAGATCTACGCCGAGCCCGCGGCTGCCGCGTCCCCACGGGGCCGGCAGATCAGCGCCCGCTTCCCCGAGGCCCGGATGACCATGGTCGACTCGCACTGGCGCATTCCGGGGCTGCACGGCAACCAGGGCAACATCGAGCGCTGGGTGCGCATCAAGGGGGAGACGCTGGTGCTGGGCGAGAAGAAGACCCTCACCACACGCCCCAACGGCCGGTCCGCCGACTGGATCGCCCCCGGCGCGTCCAACGGCTGCGCCATGGCCTGTGCCTACTGCTACGTGCCCCGGCGCAAGGGGTACGCCAACCCCGTCACCGTCTTCACCAACACGGACCGGATCATCGCCCACCTCGCCCGCCACGTGGCACGACAAGGGCGCAAGCCCGAGCCGAACCAGTGCGATCCCGAGGCGTGGGTGTACGACATCGGGGAGAACGGCGACTGCTCGGTGGACGCGCTGATCTGCGACAACACCGCGGACCTCGTGCACGCCTTCCGGCAGTGGCCCACGGCCAAGGCGTCGTTCGCCACCAAGTTCGTCAACCCCGGCCTGCTGGCCCTCGACCCGCGCGGCCGCACGCGCATCCGGTTCTCGCTGATGCCACCGGACGACGCCCGGCTGCTCGACGTGCGCACCTCCCCCGTAGCCGAGCGGATCGGCGCCGCCGCGGACTTCCTCGACGCGGGGTACGAGGTGCATTTCAATCTCTCCCCCGTGGTCATCCGCCCCGGCTGGCAGGACGCCTGGGCGGAGCTGCTGACGCACCTCGACGACGTTCTGCCCCGGCGGGTGAAGGAGCAGGCCGCCGCGGAGGTGATCATGCTGACCCACAACCAGGAGCTGCACGAGGTCAACCTCGGCTGGCACCCCCGGGCCGAGGAGGCCCTGTGGCGGCCGGACCTTCAGCAGGCCAAGCGCTCCGAGAACGGCGCCCGCAACGTCCGCTACCGCAACGGCGTCAAGGGGGAGGCCGTGCAGACACTGCGCGCTCTCATCGACCGCCATGCGCCGTGGCTGCGGGTGCGGTACGCCTTCTGAGCGGCGCAGCCGGGCCGGCCCCGGCCGGTCACCCGCCTCGCGCAGCACCCGGAAGCGGTACGTACGCGTGGCCTTCTTCACGGGCAGGTCGAACGAGCCGCAGGCACGCTCCTGCCCCTCGGGGCCACTCGCGCCGAGCCGGGCGCCTGGCAGCGCCAGGTGCACCGCGCCGGGACCTGGAGATCCACTGGCTGACTCCGCTCACCGCGGACGCATCGGCCCGCGGCGCACGGCAGGACCCGTAGCGCCGCACCGCGTGGTCACCAGGAGCCGGCGATCAGCTTCTTCACCTCGGGGGGCAGCCCGCTGCCGGAGTGGACCGCGACGAACCGCACATCGCCGGGTGCGTCACCGACGGCGACCGCCACGTCGGGAGAGACGCCGTCCACCGCGTAGGCGGTCGTCGTGCACGGGCCCTCTCCCTTGTTCCGGTCGCCGGTGTCGTCGCAGGGCGGCTGGGTCGCCGCTCCCAGTCTGGTGCCGAGGCCGAATTGCACATGGGGCACATCCCGGTAGGTGCGTCCTGCGTAGGTCACCACGTAGACGCACGACGGCACGGCCTCGCCGCTGTCGTCCTCCGGCTGGCAGGCGGACACCGACGCCGCTGCGGCTGCCGTCAGCAGTGCGATCACGGATCGCTTGGCCCAGCTCATGGACCGGCCTCCCGATGGAATCCCGAACCGACACGTCTGGGTCCGGAGGCATGTCCGGACTCAGCGAGGCCACTCCGACACCTCATCCCTACCGACGGAGTCGAGGCCGTTTTCGTTCGGGCGTCCGCCGGGCGCGGACACACCTCGCGGGGCCGGGGCCGCACCGACGGCCCCGGCCCCTTGAGGTCGGGCTCACACGCGGTCGGCCGCGATCAGGACGTACTGGAAGGAGCCGTCCCGGTAGGACTCGATGAACGCCTCCTCGATCCCGGTGACGAGCGACGACGTGGCCCGCAGTTCCCAGTAGGGCAGGGTCTCCGGGGTGAGGTCGACGATGGTCTGCGGCACGAGCCGGTTGTCGGCCATGGCGCGCAGGTACTCGCGGCGGGAGTGGATGTTGCACTCGAAGTGGGCGTTGATCTGGGAGACCCATTTCGACGGCTGGCCGTAGCGGGGGTTCCAGCAGCCGGTGATCGTGACGTACCGGCCGCCCACCTTGAGGAAGCGGGAGTGCTCGGCGAACAGGTCGTGCAGGTCGACGTACATGGTCGACTCGTTGTTCCAAGAGGCGGCGACGCTGCCCTTGTCGAAGGGCGTGTCGAGCATGTTGCACACGCGGGAGCGGACGTGGTCGTCGATCCGCAGTTCCCCTGCGCGCCTGTTGCCGAACTCGGCCTGGGTGGCGGACAGCGTGACGCCTTCGACCTTGCAGCCGAAGCGACGGTGCGCCATGACCATGGACCCGCCGCGCCCGCAGCCGGCGTCGACGAGCGTGTCGTCGGGCCCGATCGGGCCGAGGTGGTCCAGGAGGAACTCCGCCTGCGCCGACTCCAGCCGGTGCAGCTCCGCGATGAGCTTCTTCTCGTACTCGCTGTGGGCCGGGTCGCCGAGCGCGGCGTGGTCGACGGCGCCGATGCCGTAGTGGTGGTGGTAGAGACCGTCCACGTCACCGAGGCGCAGGTTGACCGGCCGCGCCTCGTTGTTCCAGTACCGGGCGATGTCCCCCTGGTACGGCGTCGCCGGGGCCGGGATCTTCGCGGTGACGGTGGAGGTCGTTTCAGTGGTCACAGAGAGGTGTCCGTTCTTTACCAGAAGTCGGGCAGGGTGTAGCGGTAGGTGTTGGTGCGGTGCCAGTCGTGGTTGCCGTCGACCCACGCGGCCACGCCCTTGAGGAAACGCAGCACGGGCGGCAGGGGGCAGGCCTCGGCGAGCTCGGCCGCGGCGGCCTCGAAGGCGTGCTGGAGTTCGTTGTGGACGTCGATGGCCTTGAGGTAGGCGTCGCGTTCGGAGAGCTGCTCGCGTTCCGCGATCACCACCGGCAGGTTCAGATGGCGGCCGGGGCTGTTGAGTTCCTTGGTGTACGAGTAGAGGTCGTTGACGATGGTGGTCGCGTTGCCGGCGAGTGCGATGACCCGCTGCATGTCCGGCCGGGCGTGCAGGTCCGCGGGCAGTTCGTACCCGCCGACGGTGTCGGTGATCGTGGGACAGGGGCGGAAGTTGTTGAACTGGCGCATGGCCAGGTACTCCCACACCACCGGGACGTGACCGGTCTGCGCCCAGGCGGCTTCGGCGAGGTAGCCCATGTGCAGCCGGGCCATGTCGTGCCGGTAGCGGTCGGCCTGGGAGGGGGTGGCGGCGTCGACGAAGTAGCCCATCGCGCTGTCGTACGCCCGGCGTGGGGCGTCCGACGTGAGCGACTCCTGCCATGCCGGCATGTACTCCGCGGTGGTGTGGAAGGGATCGAGGGCCGTGTGGGCGAGGAGGAGGCGGCCCCCGAGGCCGACGGGTGACCCGCCGTGGTCCTCGCAGTAGCAGTCGTCCAGCGCGTTCTCCGCGACCATCAGCCGTGTGGCGAGCATCAGGTGGTCGACCGTCGGGGCGTCCGGATGGCAGGCGACCATGTAGCGGCCGACGGAGAAGCCGTCGAACTGCCCTTCCCACTCCTCGGGGTAGAGCTGGACCTCGTCCTCGGCCCAGCGTTTGATCCGGCGGCTCACCTCCTCGACGCGCGCGGGGTCGGGCTCCGGGACGGGGTGGTAGTACAGGCCGGGGACGGCTTGCGCGGCGGCGGGCTGCGCGGGGGCGGCCCGGGGCGCCGGGTCCGGGAGCGTGGGTTTGTACCTGCGCGCCACGGACAGCGAGGCCGTGCCCGGTCCGGTCGGTCCGCGCAGGACCCGCTGGAGTGCGGAGTCGGGCTCGGCCGTGTCGGGCATGTTCCGTACGGCGGAGTCGGCCTTGGCCGTGTCGGGCATGTTCCGTACGGCGGAGGCGGCCGCAGCCGCGGCGGACATGACCTGGAGGTCCCGTCCGGCCGGGACCGCGTCGGGCATGTCCTGGGCGTGCGGTAGGGGCGCTGCCGTGTCACACGCGTTCCGTACTGCGGCGGCCGTCGGTGCCGACGGCGGGGCGGGGACGGTGACCGGGGGATGCAGTCCGGCCAGGAAGTGCAGCGCGGTGGGTGTGACCGAAAGGTCGGGGACCACCGGCGTGCGGGCGTCGGGCGCGGGCAGGGGCGGCGGCGTCGGCTGTTGCTCGGGGAGGGATGGTCCGAGGGGCCCGGAGTCGGGCATCGGCGGCTCCTTGCTGGGTGGGATGGGCGCACCGCGGTACGGGGGCGTGACAGGCTGCCCGGCTTGCCGCGGCCAGGGCTTCAGCGCGGCCCCGAGTGATGGGCGTGAGCAGGATTGGGGCCTGCCCGACCTGGCTTCAGCGCGGCCTGGGGGCGATCTGCACGTTCTCCATCACGCCGAGGGCGTCGGGCAGGAGCACGGCGGCGGAGTAGTAGGTGGTGACGAGGTAGGAGATGATCGCCTGTTCGTTGATGCCCGTGAACCGCACGGAGAGCCCCGGTTCGTACTCGTCGGGCAGTCCGGTCTGCCGCAGACCGATGACGCCCTGGTTCTCCTCGCCGGTGCGCATCGCGATGATGGAGCTGGTCTGTTCCCTGCTGATCGGGATCTTGTTGCAGGGCAGGATGGGCACGCCGCGCCAGGCGGGGACGGACTGTCCGCCGAGGTCGACGTGGTCGGGGTAGAGGCCGCAGGCGTTGAGGCCGCGTCCGATGGCGGCGATGGTCCTGGGGTGGGCGAGGAACAGTTTGGTGCCGCGCCTGCGGCAGAGCAGGTCGTCCATGTCGTCCGGGGTCGGCGGGCCGGAGCGGGGCTGGATGCGCTGCTTGAAGTCGGCGTTGTGCAGCAGCCCGAACTCGCGGTTGTTGATCAGCTCGTGCTCCTGCCGCTCACGCAAGGCCTCGACGGTGAGCCGCAGTTGCTCCTCGCTCTGGTTCATCGGGCCGTTGTAGAGGTCGGCGACCCGCGTGTGGATCCTCAGAACGGTCTGGGCGACCGAGAGTTCGTACTCGCGCGGCTCGAGTTCGTAGTCGACGAAGGTGCCGGGCAGTTCCGCTTCGCCGACGTGGCCGGCCGACACGGCGATCTCGGCCTCGCCGTGCTTATTCTGCCGCTGCCGCGCACGGGAGGTGAACTCCTCGATGTGGGCCTGCAGATGGGGCGCGGAGGCCCGGACCGCGGCGAAGTCGGCGTGGGAGAGGGTGAGAAGCGTGCCGGACGTCTCCGCGGTGACCGTGCACGCGTGGCGGGCCTCGGAGTCCAGCAGCGCGTGGTCTGCGAAGTGGTCGCCGTCCGCGAGGACGCCGACGGCGTTCTCTCCACCGTATCTGCCCTCGGAGGTCTGGCTGACCCGGCCGTGGGCGATCAGGTGGATCCGGTCCGCGGGGCTGCCTCGCTCGACGAGGACCTCGCCCGCCGAGAAGTCGCGCTGCGTGCAGCGGTCGGCCAGGGCGGTGAGGACGTCCGTGTCCTCGAAGCCGCGCAGCAGGGCCAGTTCCCCGAGTTCCCGGGGGATCACACGGACCGTGGCGCCTTCCTGGACGAACTCGATGTGCCCGTCACCGACGGTGTGGCGCAACCGCCGGTTGACCCGGTAGGCGCCGCCCTTGGCCTCGACCCAGGGCAGCATCCGCAGCAGCCAGCGGGAGGTGATCTCCTGCATCTGCGGGGCCGACTTGGTGGTGGTGGCGAGGTTGCGTGCGGCAGCGGTGCTCAGGGACTGCTGCGGCGGGTCGGCGGTGGTCCGGGCTTCCGGGATGCTGTCGACGGTCATCGAGGGCAGGTGCTCCTTGCATGACGGGTCGTCCGGTGCACACGGGTGCGTCGACCGGGAGACAGGGAGGGGTGGGCAACCAGCGGGAAGGATCACGCGGATCCGCCCCACCTGCAGAAAGCTAACCGCTGAGAGGGCCGCATCGGCCACGGAGACGAGATGCTTACCTCGAAGCAGTGACAATCAGTTGAACGCGGTTTATCGGTCCGCCCACCTGTCTTCGCCCGTGCCGTAGGGTCAGGACGCGTGATCGTATGGCTCAACGGCACGCATGGCGCGGGCAAGACGACGACCAGTGCCCTCGTGCAGCAACTGATCCCGGACGCGCGGGTGTTCGACGCCGAGAAGGTCGGCGAGACGCTCATGGACATCACGCCGGAGCTGCCCGGAGCCGGCAGGGAGAACTTCCAGCACTGGCCGCCTTGGCGTCCACTCGTGGTCGAGACGGCACGCCGTGTACTCGACTACGCCGGCGGCACGCTGGTCGTCCCCATGACGGTGCTGGTCGAACAGTACTGGCGGGAGATCAGCGCGGGGCTCGCCCAGCATTCCATCGAGGTGCGGCACTTCGTGCTCCACGCCGACCAGGACACCCTCCGCGCGCGCATCGAGGGGGAACACATCGTGCCCTCCCCTTTCCGTCTCGCGCACCTCGCGCCCTACGCGGAGGCGGCCCGCAGCTGGCTGCACGCCGCGGCCGAGGTCGTCGACACCACGCACCTCACGCCCGCCGAGGCCGCTCTGCGGATCGCCGAGTCCGTCAGGGCACGGCCATGATGCGTGTGTGGGCCCCGCCGGCCTTGCTGGTGGTCTGCGGCTCACTCCTCGCGACGGGACCGATCTCCGCGGGGAGCCCGGGCGCGGCCGCGGCGCTCCTGGTGGCGTTCCTGCTGCTGGCGGCCGTCTCCTCGCCCCTGGTCTTCCCGAGGTCGATCGGTGCGCTGGAGGCGCAGCGCCGCAGCGCGGTCGACGGCCGGCCGGTCGTGTTCTGGCGGCCGGGCTGCACGTACTGTCTGCGCCTGCGTATCCGGCTGGGGCGCAGTGCCTGCCGGTTGTACTGGGTCGACGTGTGGCGGGACCCGGCCGGGTCGGCGGCGGTCAGGGAAGTCAACGACGGCAACGAGACCGTGCCGACCGTCGTCGTGGGCGGACGGCCGCACACCAACCCCGACCCGGCATGGGTGCGCGATCAGCTCTGATCCTTCCCGTGGCCAGGAAGCGACGGCCGCAGCCCGGTCACCGCAAGGGCACCGACAACGGCCGACGACAGGCCTGGACCCTTTCCCGATCCGGGGCTAGGCTCTGCCGGGCGTATCCGAGAGCGCTCTCAAGCTCTGCTGTTCCACCCCCACCTGATGGAACAACGAAGGGGCATCCCTTGAGACGCACCACAAGCCTGCGCACCGCCGTGTCCGCGCTCCTCCTGCTCGGCACCTGGGCGACCGCGAGCGCCCTGCCGGCTTCCGCGGCGGACTCTCCCGCGCGCCCCGCCCAAGCACCCGCCTCCCCCGAGCTGCTCGCCGCGATGCAGCGCGACTTGGGGCTGACCCGTGACGAGGCGGAAGCGCGCCTGGTCGCGGAGAAGACCGCAACGGACGTCGAACGCACGGCACGGAAGGCCGCGGGTTCGGCCTACAGCGGCTCCTGGTTCGACGCCCGCGAGGGCAGACTCACCGTCGCCCTCACCCGCGCCTCGCGCACCGACGCCGTACGCGCGACCGGGGCGGCCGTACGCCTCGTGCGGTACGACGCGCGGCACCTCGACGCGGCGAAGGAGCGCATCGACGCCCTGGACGCGCCTGCGGGCGTGGCCGGTTGGCACGTGGACCCGAAGGCCAACAAGGTCGTCGTCAGCGTCGTCGCCGCGCACCGCGACGACAACGATGTCCGGGCCTTCCTCTCCCGGGCCCGCCACGCAGGTCCGGTGACGGTGCGGCAGAGTCCCGCCGCACCACGCACCTTCGCCGCCGGCACCGTGGGCGGCGACCCCTTCTACACCGGCAACGTCCGCTGCTCCATCGGCTTCTCGGTGCACGGCGGCTTCGTCACCGCCGGGCACTGCGGCAGGCCGAGCGCCGCGGTGTACGGCTGGGACCGGTCCTACATCGGCAATGTCCAGGGCTCCTCCTTCCCGGGCGACGACTACGCCTGGGTGAACGTGGGCAGCGGCTGGTGGACCGTCCCGGTGGTGCTCGGCTGGGGCACGATCCCCGACCGGCTCGTACGCGGCTCCGCCGAGGCCCCGGTGGGTGCCTCCGTCTGCCGCTCCGGTTCCACCACGCACTGGCACTGCGGCACCGTGCTGGCGAAGAACGAGACGGTGAACTACAGCGAGGGCGCCGTCCACCAGATGACGAAGACGAGCGTCTGCGCCGAGCCCGGCGACTCCGGCGGCTCCTTCATCAGCGGTGACCAGGCCCAGGGCGTCACCTCCGGCGGCTGGGGCAACTGCGGCAGCGGCGGCGAGACCTGGCACCAGCCCGTCAACGAGATCCTCAACCGGTACGGGCTGAGGCTGCACACGGCCTGACCTCACCCGCACACCGGGCGGGCTCCGGTTGGCCTCGGCGCACCACGGCCACCGGAGCCCGCCCGGACCCCACCCGGTCCTCCACGGCGGCGGGGGGACCATCAGGTATTTCCATGGGGATGTTTCGGTCGCACCCGGGCCGCCACGCCCGGTGAGTGGCTGGTCCGGACCCGTCGGTCAAGATTCGGTCTCGCTCGGCCGGGCGGGGGAACGCCAGGGAGTTACCCGCGGTAAGTTCCGGCTCCCCACTCCCCGTTGTCAGGAGTCCCGGTTCTCATGCGCCGACTTCTAGCCTCCGTCGCGGTGGTCTCGGCCGCGATCGGCGGGTTCATCACGAACATCTCCCCCGCCGCTGCCGCCGACCCCGCGTCCGGTTCCTTCAGCGTTCTCGCCTACAACGTGGCGGGCCTGCCGGAGAGCATCTCCAGCGCTCCCACTCCCCGCGAGCCCGCCACCACCGACATCGGCCGGCGGATCGCGCCGTACGACATCGTCAACGTCCAGGAGGACTTCAACTACCACGCCTTCCTCTACGCCGGCGACACCGCACACGCCCACCGCACGCCCACCAGCGGCGGTGCGGGAATCGGCAGCGGTCTCAACACCCTGGCCAAACTCCCCTACGACACCGACGACTTCGAGCGGGTGCGCTGGAAGTCCTGCCAGCTCGACTCGGGGGACTGCCTCACGCCCAAGGGGTTCACCTTCATCCGCCAGCGCCTCGCCGAGGGCGTGTACGTGGACTTCTACAACCTGCACACCAACGCCGGGACGAACCCCGGCGACCTGGCCTCGCGGGCGGACAACCTCAACCAGCTGACAGCCTTCATCAAGAGTCATTCGGCCGGGAACGCCGTCGTCGTCATGGGCGACACCAACACCCGCTACACGCGCTCGGGCGACACCATCGCCGAGTTCGCCGCCGCGAACGGCCTGACGGATCCCTGGGTCCGGCTCGTCCGCGGCGGCGTACCGCCCGCCAAAGGCAGCGACGCCCTGGTCTGCGACCAGACGGGCCCCACGGTGCCCAACACCTGCGAGGTCGTGGACAAGGTGCTGTACCGCGGCAGCAGACTCGTCTCGCTCGACGCCACCTCCTACAACAACGAGCACGCCGGATTCCTCACCGACGACGGGCTCATGCTGTCCGACCACGATCCGATCAGCGTGGGCTTCTCCTGGTCGCGCTCCGCGGACTTCCAGCTCAGCGAACAGTTCGGCGGACCGCACGGCGACCACTACACCGACATCGACGCCGTACCGGCGGGCGCGCGCCCGGTGAGTGTTTCGCTCCGCAGCGGCACCCGTGTCGACGGTGTCGGCCTGACGCTCGGCGACGGCAAGGTCATCCGCCACGGCGGGACCGGTGGCACGGTGTCGTCCCTGAACCTGGGCAGCGGGGAGTATCTCAGCTCCGCCCGGCTGTGCCGGGGCGAGAAGAGCGGCCGGACACGGATCTTCTCCGCCACGTTCACCACGAACCTCGGCCGGAGCCTGTCCGGCGGGACCACCACGACCGACTGCGTGACACGCACGGCGCCGTCGGGATGGCAGATCGCCGGCTTCCACGGGCGTGCCGGTGACGAGGTCGACAAGCTGGGCTTCCTCTACACGAGGCGTTGACGCGCTCGCCGACGGCCCTCGGCGCCGGTCCGCCGCCGGCGGCGACGGCCTCTCACCGGCTGTCGCCGCCGTCAGGGCAGGCGCGGAAGCATGTCCCGTGCCGCGTGGCTGAGAACGCGGAGGTTCGCGGCGAACCGCTCCCGGTCCTCGGCCGGCAGGGGCGCAAGGAAGTAGCGCTTGATGTTCTCCACGTGCGCCCGGGCCGCGGCGACCGTGGTCTCCTCCCCCAGCGCGGTCAGGCGCACCAGACGCGCGCGGCGGTCACCGGGGTCCTCGACCCGCTCGACCAGTCCGGCCGCCACCATGCGGTCCACCAGGCGGGTGGCCCCTCCCGTGGTGAGCACCTGTTCCTGGGCGATGGCCCCCATCGACAATCCGGCGTCCCCCGCCCTGCCCAGGATGAGCAACACCTCGAACGTCAGATGGCTGATGCCGCACTCCGCCTCCAGCGCCCGGCCCAGGATGTACTCCAGCCGGTTCGCGGCCCCCTGCAGCCGGCCGAAGGCCAGAACCAGGGCGTCGTTCGCCGCTTCTCCCGGCGTCGAGATCTCCGCCTGCCCGTTCACAGCCCCGGCTCCCCTCCGTCGCTTCGCGCACCCACCCTCCCGATCATGCCGCACCGCTCCGGGGGTCATGTGCCGGCTTCGGTGCACCCGCCGAAGGCGATCGTCGGCCGCTACCCCGCACACGTCGGCCCGTTCATCGTCGACCTCACCAACCGATCGCTGTTCGGCGCGACACTCTCCTCGGCACTCGCCCGGAAGGTGTCGAACGCGGCATTCCGCGGTGCAGTCAGGGCATGGCTCCCTCAGTCACGGATGACACTGATGACACGGATGACAAGGATGATCAGGGCGCTCCGGCGTCTCCCGGGCGTGAGCGTCCCTCCCGGCTGATCGATGTCGCCGTCGCCGTGCTGCTGCTGATCGCGGACGCGATCATCGTCGTCGTGGCCGTGACGCTGCTCGTCGCGGTGGGCATGGGCCGGACGCGTTCGTCGGGCGCTCCGGTTCTGACGTGGTTCGTCATCTGGGGTGGTCCGGCCGTCGCGGCGGCCGGCGCTGTCGTGCACGCCCGGCTGAGGATGCCCGTCACCGCCGTCGTGCAAGGGCTGTTCACGCTCGCCTGCACGGTCCTGGCCGTCGCTTGGACGCGCATGCTGCTGTCCTGAGACAGACAGCAGCCCGCGGTGTCACGGTCTCACCACGTCACGGGCAGCTCCAAGGGGAAGCGCCGGATGGTCCGGGTGTCCCAGCGCACGTCCTTCGCCGGTACCGCCAGGCGCAGGCCGGGGAGACGAGTGAACAGGACCTCGATCGCCGTGCCGATCTCCGCCATCGCGAACGTGCTGGCGATGCAGTGGTGGCCGCCCCAGCCGAACGTCATGTGGGGGTGAGAAGCGCGGTCGACGTCGAGGGCGTCCGGGTCGGGGAACACCTCCGGGTCCCGGTTGGCCGCCAGATAGGAGACGTGGACGAAGTCACCCGCGCGGATGAGCACTCCCTCCACTTTCACGTCCTCGAGCGCGACGCGCGGGATACCGACGCCCTTGCGGAACGGGATGTGCCGCAGGAGTTCGTCCAGCATCCGGGGCAGCCGTCCGGGACGGCTCCGCAGCAGGTCGAGAAGTTCGGGGCGAGTCAGCAGGGTGTAGGCGATGTTGCTGATCTGGCACGTGGCGGTGTCATTGCCGCTGAGGATGAGGGTCAGTGCCAGGACGGCCAGCTCGTCGTCGCTCAGGGGCTCCTCCCCCGGCTCGCAGGCCGCCATGGTGGTGATGAGGTCGTCGCCTCCCTCCTTCCGGCGTTCGGCGACGAGCGTGGTGAAGTAGGCGCGCAGGTGCTGCTTGGCCGCGGCCGCCGCCTGCCTGGCTTCGGGCGCGGTGGCGAGCATCTGCTGGGTGTGACGCAGCATCAGGGGCCGGTCTGCGTCAGGGACGTCCAGCAGTGCGCAGATGGTGTGGTTGGGCAGTTGCGCGGACAGGGAGAGGGCCAGGTCGGCCGGCGGGCCCTGCTCGACCATCTCGTCCACGAGACGGTGCGCCACATGCTCGATGGCGGGCGTCATGCGTTTCACGCCGCTCTGTGTGAAGGCCCGGGCGGCGGCATGACGGAGCCGGGTGCTGCGCGGCGGGTCCATGACGTTGAGCGACTCCGGGGAGACGATCGGCTCGGGTGTCATGCGGGGGTAGTCACGGCCGACGATTGCCGCCCGGCTGAACCTCGGGTCGGTCGTCACCTGACGGACCCCCTCGAAGGTCGTGACCAGCCACGCCTCGGCTTCGCCGTAGGGCAGTCGGATACGGCTGACCGGACCGTCGGTCATCAGCCGGCCGAGTGACGGGTCGAAGTCCAGTTGCTCGCTGAAGTCGAAAGGGCAGGCGGCGACGTGAGCCATGGGTACTCCTGAGCGCGTCGGCGGTGCGGCCATGTGGGCGGAACCCGGTGGGCGCGGAGCACGGCTGCCCGACCCACGGGGGACATTTCGCATGGTGCGGCAGAGCGCCGCTCCATGCACCCAGTGCCGGGTCAAACGGCAGAAAGCGGGGAGACATGCCCGACACCACCCCTCCGACACCGCAGCCGCCGGCCGTGGACGTGCTGGTCGTCGGCGCCGGACCCACCGGACTCACCCTCGCCTGCGACCTCGCCAGGCGTGGTCTGCGTACGCATGTCGTCGAGGCCGGCGACCGGCTCCTCGCCGGTTCACGCGGCAAGAGCCTGCAGTCCCGCACGCTGGAGGTGTTCGACGACCTGGGGGTCGCCGACGCGCTGCGGGCCGCGGGCTCCCTCTTCCCGCCCATGCAGACCTGGCGCGACGGGGTGCGCCAAGGCGAGTGGCAGTTGATCGAGCCGGACCCGCAGGCCCCGGTGTCGCGTCATCCACGTCCGTGGCTGGTTCCCCAGTGGCGCACGCTGGAGATCCTGCGCGAGCGGCTGCTGAATCTGGGCGGCACGCTGGAGTGCGGCGTGCGGCTCACCTCTCTCACGCAGTCGGACACGCACGTGAGCGCGGAGGTGACGCACTCCGACGGTGGCCGTCACCTGGTGTCGGCGCGCTACCTGGTCGGCGCGGACGGCAGCCGCAGCACGGTGCGTGAGTCGCTGGGCATCGCCTTGAAGGGCGAGGACGGCGGGCTGCGCTCGGCAGTGGTGGCGGACGTACGCGTGCGGGGGCTGGACCGCGACAACTGGCACGTCTGGCCGGACCCGGCAGGTGAACTGCTGCTGTGTCCGCTGCCCGGGACCGCCGACTTCCAGCTGAACGCCAAGATCACCGGCGAGGAGTTCACGGCGACGCCCGAGACCGTGCGCGCTCTGATCGCCGCCCGTACCCATCTGTCCGCGGACGCGGTCACGGCCGTGGGGTGGTTCTCGTTCTACCGGCCTCGTACGGCCATGGCCGAACGCTTCCGCCACGGACGGGTCTTCCTCGCCGGGGACGCCGCCCATGTGCACCCGCCCGGTGGTGGCCAAGGGCTGAACATCGGCGTGCAGGATGCGTACAACCTCGGCTGGAAGCTGGGTCAGGTGGTGCGCCACGACGCCCCGGACGCGCTGCTGGACAGTTACGAGGTCGAGCGCCGGGCCGCCGCGGCGGACACCCTGGAGCTCAGCACCCGCCTGTACCGGGCGGGCCGCACGTCCCGGGACCCCCACGAGCAGGCCCGGTACCGGGGGCGTGTCTGCCACCTGCTGTCGGTGCACTACCGCGACAGTGAGCTGTCGACGGACGCCCGTGAACGGCGTTCTCCGGCCGGTGTCCGGGCCGGTGACCGTGTGCCCGACCTGCCGTGTGCCACCACCGAGGGCCCCTGCGGGAATCTGTTCGAGCTGCTGCGCGGCCCGGACTTCACGTTGCTCGCGGTGAACTGTGCATTGCCCGCCGCGGCAGCGGGTCTCCGGACGCACCAGGTGACCGGCGGGCCGTTGGCCCAGGAGCTGGGTACCGGGCTGTTCGTCATCCGCCCCGACCACCACATCGGTCTGGCCGCTGACAGCGCCGAGTACCTGGAGCACTATCTGGCGCAAGTCGGCTCGGAGGGCGGCGAGATGTAGCCGTCCCCCTTTCGTCTGTGCCGTCGCGGGCGCTTCGGCCGGTGCAGGTCCGGTGAGGAGTCATCACCGGACCTGCGGAGCACCAGGTCAGCGTCGGCGGGCCCAGCCGGCACCGACGCCGGCCACCTGCAGTGCCAGGCACATCAGTCCCAGCAACATGACGTTCGTCGAAGAGAACACATCGTTGGTGCCGATCTCGGCCGCGTTGATCAGGAACGCCAGGAAGAACAACACCGCCGCGACTATGCCGAGCATGACAAGCTCCTCTCGAAGGGGATGCAGCCCGTATGCCCCGCCTCCACGTTCGCAGACACCGGGTGTTCGCCTGCTTGTGCGGGTGCCGATGAAGTCTTCTGTCGGCTGCGATGTGCACTTCCGAAGTCAACTCGACCTAGGACAGGAATTGTTGGTGCTGCATCTCGCTGACGGGAGGCTGCCACCGGGCAAAAGAGCGCTGCTCGACGGGAACAAGCTGCTGCTCTTGTCCGTACCATCTCCCACCAAGGCATCGTGCGGTACACAGGAAAGGGCAGTGCCATGTCCGAGACAGCAGCTCCCGCCACCGAACTGGCTTCCCAGTACATCGCCCAGGTGACGGGCGACCTCGACGCGAACCTCAAGGAGCAGGAACGCATCAGCGCGGAGATCGCCTCCCTGCAGGAGCAGCTTGCCGCTCTGCAGCATGACCACGGCGTGCTGGTCAGCATGCAGCAGGCCCTCGGCATCACCCAGGCGCGGAGTGGGTCCGCTGCCGAGTCCAGGAGCGCCGTGGTGCCCTCGCCGCGTCGGAAGAAGGCCGCCGCCGCGGCCGGGGGGAAGCAGAAGACACGCAAGGCGACTGCCGCTCCCGCGAAGAAGGCGCCCAGGAAGTCCGCGGCCAAGACGACGAACGCGGCCAAGACCGCGAACACGCCCAAGGCGGCCGACCTGACCCTGGTGGAACTCATCCGCCGCCACCTCGCCGAGCAGAAGGAACCGCGCTCCGCCGCCGAGATCTCCACGGCCCTCGGCCAGGCCCACCCCGACCGCGACATCTCCCCCAAGGTCGTGCGCGTCACCCTCGAGGGCCTCGTGGCCAAGAGCGGCGCCGAGCGCTCCAAGCAGGGCAGGTCCGTCTTCTACAGCGCGCCGGCGCAGAAGGATGCGCCCGCACCCGAGGCCGAGACACAGGCCGAGACGACCGCCGGCTGACAACCGACAGCACGAGGCAACGACAGTCCTGCTTCCGACGATCCTGGTCCCCCCATGAGGTTGGCTGCGCGGTACGTTGCGCGACATGACTCAACTCGATCCCGCCGAGTGGCCACCCGCCCCCCTACGGACCGAACGGCTCGTGCTTCGTGGGGCGGAGGCGCGGGATCGTGTGGCGTTCATCGAGCTGTTCGCCTCGCCGGAGGTGGGCACCTACGTCGGTGGCGCCCGGCCGCGTGACGAGCTCGAGCGGGCGGTTCCCGAGGTGCCCGGGCGGCGGCCCGGGGTCTTCGTGATCGATCTCGGCGGAGCGATGATCGGCATGATCACGCTCGACCGGCGTGACGCGGAGCGTCCGGGACACGTCCGGCCGGAAGGCGAGGAGGCCGAACTCGGTTACCTGCTGCTGCCGGAGGCGTGGGGGCACGGATACGCCGCCGAGGCGTGCGCGGCGGTACTGGACTGGTTCGCCGACGTGCTTCCCGGCGAGCCGGTGGTGCTGTGCACCCAGACCGCCGACGAGCGCGCGATGCGCCTCGCGGCGAAACTGGGCTTCACCGAGGTGGAGCGGTTCGAGGACTACGGCGCCGAACAGTGGTTGGGCGTGCGGGAGTCGCGGAACATGTCGACCTCCCGCTGAGCACCGTCTCCCCTGCCGTTTCCCACGGGGCCAGACCTTCGGTCGGCTGTGCCGCCGGCTGCGGGCGGCTCTCCGGGGACTCCAGTCGGAGCATGGCCGCCTCGTCCGGGGTTGCAGGGGCAGCCTGGTAGACGACCATGCGCTGCCCGCCCGTCCGGGCCAGTCGCATGACCTCGTAGGTCAGGGTCATCGGGCCGACCCTTCCTCCTGGCGGGTCAGGCGCGGTCGCCGAGCACGGCGGTCATGATCGGTTCGGCCGCCTCCTCGGTGGTGTCGGGCGGCACGACGAGCAAGTCCCAGCGGCCGTGGCCGGGTGCTAGCAGGACGACGGTGTCCGGGGCGTGCGCTGCGACCGTCTTCCGCAGTCGTACGACCTGGTTGGCGACGAGCATCCGGCCAGGTGCCGCGGACCAGGCCGCTCCGTTCACCGTGACGCCGGCGATGTGTCCCCAGGCGCGCGGCAGTGCGGCGAGCAGCTGCGGAAGCTCTGCCAGGAGGTCGTACGAACGCGGCCACCACACCCCGTCGAGGCGCCGTGGCAGCACGCTGTGGGGCGCGAGCCGCAGGCGTAGGAGAGGGCGGATGGACGGTACGGGAGGTGCGGGCGGTGCCGGTGGCGCTGTGGTGATCATGGCGTTTCCTTCGACGGGTTGTGGAGCGGTGGGTTCGGGTCAGGCCCGGCGGGCGGCGAGCCGGTCCGACGTGGGCCAGCGCACGTCCTGCACCCAGCCGAGCCGTTCGAGGAGTCGGATGACGGCGGCCGAGGGGTCGATCTGGCCCCGGTCGACGCCGTGCCGGGCGCTGGTGGGGTCGGCGTGGTGCAGGTTGTGCCAGCTCTCGCCGAAGGAGAGCAGGGCGAGCGGCCACAGGTTGGTGGCCCGGTCGTGGCGGCGGGTACGGAAGGGCCGCTTGCCCAGCACGTGGCACAGGGAGTTGACGCTCCACGTCACGTGATGGAGCAGGGCGATGCGGACGAGCCCTGCCCACAGCGCGGCCGTCAGCGCGTGGACCCACGTGCCGCCGACTGCCCAGCCGATCCCGAAGGGCAGTGCGAGTGTGAGGACGCACAGGGCCGGGAAGGCGCGGGCGACAGCGCGTATGTCGCGGTCGGCCAGCAGGTCGGGGGCGTACCGGTCGGCGGGCGTGGGGTCGTTGCGGAACAGCCAGCCGACGTGGGCGTCCAGCAGGCCGCGCAACTGGCCGCGCAGATGGGTGCCGTAGCGGTACGGGGAGTGAGGGTCGCCGGGCCGGTCCGTGAAGGCGTGGTGGCGACGGTGCGTGGCGACCCAGCTGATCACGTCCCCCTGGAAGCTCATCGACCCGGCCACCGCCAGCGCGATACGCACCGGCCGGACCGCCCGGTAGCCGCCGTGGGTCAGGCCGCGGTGGAAGCCGACGGTGACGCCGAGGCCCGTGACCACGTAGAGGACGAGCGCAAGGACGATGTCGGCGGGCCGGATGAGGCTTCCCCACAGCCACCAGCCCGCCGCGCCGAGCGCCAGGAACGGCAGGACTACGATCGCCGCCGTCACCGCCACGTACACGCGCTCGGCACCGCCGCGTGCGGGCGCCGGGCCGCCGGACGGGAAGGGCACCGTTCCGTCGTAAGCCCGGGGCGGGCCCACGGGATCCGGCGGGGCCTCCGCCGGTGAGGGAACGGTCGCGGACGAATCGAGCGGCATGACGGGGCTCCTCAGCCTCGGTGAAGGGGGTTCCTCCCGCCGGGCCGAGACGATAGGCCGGGGAGGCGCGGCCGGGGGGGCGGCTGCTGTGGTGGCGTGGACGAGCGGCCGTCGGGTGGGGCCACGCTCTCCTGCGCGGCTGGGGGGGCGGTGTTCCGGCTGCGCTCTGTGTGCCGGTCGCCTGCGAAACGTGGTGCCACGACACCCGCGTCGAAGTTAGGTCGAAGTTAGGCCGCAGAGGCTGCCGTGACCGTGATGCGGAACCTGTCCGGGCGACGACCGTCCGGAGTCGTGGTGCGCCGGGAGCGAAAGCCGGTCCGTCGCCGGTATGCGTCGTGCCCTCGGTTCCTTCAGCGTACCTGGCGGGAAGCGAGAAGTGAGTCGCGGACCGTAACAGTTGCCGGAGCGGAGAGGGGGCCCAGGCTCGCCTCGGTGCTCCGCCCTCGACCTCCCACTGCTCCGTCTGCCCTTGCTCGCGTACGGCCTCGCCCTTGGCGTGGAGGCGTTGCTCGGCCGCCAGGAGCTCGCTCCCAGTGAGGTGGAGCGCGGGGTCGGCAGCCGCGGCCATGAGCCGTGCGGCCGTGGCGGTCTCGGTCCGGGGTGGGACGACGAGCAGGTCCCAGCGTCCGACGCCGTACGAGAAGAGCCGAATCGTGTGCGGGTCGAAACCGGAGGCGAACCACGCGGCCTTCACCGTGTGCCCGGGCACGGGCAGCTCGCAGGGCGCCGCCGCCCAGGTGTCGCGGTGGGACGCCATCCGCGACACGCGTCCTCGCGTCGCGTCGAACGCCTCGATGAGTGCGGGCAGTTCGGCCAACAGGTCATCGCTGCGCGGCCACCAGGCGCCGCAGAGAGGGCCGGGCGGGAAGGTCGGCGGGCGCAAGGCGAGCCGGGCAGGGACCGGTGGCGTGCGTACCGGGCGGCTGGGGGCGCGGTCGCCGGTCCTCGGCGGTGGGCCCGTGCCGGTGTGCGGGTTCATGGTCGCGGTTCCTGTCCTCGGGCGGCCGTCCTACGACTGCCGGTGCTGCTGGGCCGGCGTCAGCCAGGCTCGTCGGTGTGGGCGCGTCGCGCCTGGGTGTGGCTGGTGGCCAGCCAAGACGACTGGGTGAAGGTCTCTTCGCCGACATGCCCGGTGTCGACGGTGAGATGGAGCAGGGTGCCCTGCCCGCCGGGGCCCACGGGGTAGCTGCGGGGCTCGTCGCAGCGGAGGCTCCGGCGCAGTAGCTGCGCCACTCGTTGGGCGATGTCGGGGCTGGCGGCGATGATGCGGACCTCCGCGAGGTCGCCCATGGGGAGATCGCCGTCGGCGGTCTCGTACGTCTGTGAATCTTCGCTAGTGCCGTGACTGGTGCCGGTGCCTTGGCTGCGGCTGCGGTTTCGGCGGAGCGGCGCGGGCACGGAAGTGACGTCTGTTCTGTCGGCCATCTCGACCTCAACGTCCCGCGGTGTTCCGCGTGCTGTGCGTCGTCCGTTCCTGGTGGCGGCGCGGTCGGAAGCGCCCCCGCCCGCTGTCGCGATGGTCGCGACGGTCGAGCGAGGCGGACGGGGTGGAGTGTGATGGGGGCGGCGGGGTGGTGCCGGCGGCTCGGTCGTCGGCGGCTGGGGGGCCGGGAAGGAAGCGGCTGCAGGAACGCAAAGCGGTCCTTTCGCTGTGTGCGGAGTTGAGCCGGTGGATCACGTACGCTCCGGCGGCGATGAGCACGAGGAGCACGGCGATGCTGAGGTCGATGTCCACGGCGGTCACGACCTGACGGTCGGTCGAACGCGAGAAGAGCTTGGGAGAGGTGAACCCGCCGTCCCTCGGCCTCGGGGTGGTGGATTGGTGCCGGTGGTGCCGTTCGTGCTCGTGGCGCCGGTGCTGAGGAGCTGCAGTACGGCCCTGCGCGGGTCGGGCACCGGCCACGCGTCGGGGGCGGGGAAGGAATCAAGGGCCGGGGCCATCGTGCTGACCTGTCTCCGGAAGCTCCTGCGCTGCGCGAGGCTTCCGGCGAAGTGTCTCGCCGAGGACGAGACCAGCGCGGAAGCCGGTGTGCGACATGCCCTCGGTACCTCCACCGTACTCCTGTGCGCCCCCGACTGTCGGGAAGCGGAGGGAACCGCCGTACCCGCCTCGGTGTTCTCGTCCACCGTCGGTACCGAAGGGGGGTGCGGCCGCGGGAGTACGGTTGAAGACACCGAGGGCGTCGCGCGCCGACTCCGACACCGGTGCCGCTCTCGGCGACCGACGACGCCGGGCCGGGTCCGTCCGTGCCCGAAGAGGGCTTGCCTCATGATCGTGAACGTGTCGGCTGCGCCGACGACCACAGAACCCCTCGGGCGTCCCGTCGGTTCGCACCCGCCCGCGACGCGGAAGCCCGGCCCGAGGCCGGAACGGGGCTCATCGCCGCGGGAAGGGCAACGCGTCCGTCCGCTGACCCGGCGTCAGATCGAGGACCATCTGCAGGAACTGGGTGATCTGTACGCGGAGACGTCCGGCGGTGGCCCCTGGGTGTGGAACCAAGCCCGCAGCGCCTTCCTGCGGCGGCTTGCGGCCGACGCACGGCGACCGGGGTTCGAGCTGCTGATCGCGGAGACCACCGCGCTGACCGGTTGCGCCTACGGCTTCCCCGTAGGCGGCGACGGCCCCTGGTGGGAGGGCTTCGACGGATACCTTCCGGGGCGGCTGCTCCGGCTTGCCGCCTCCGGACGCCTCTTCGTGATCTCCGGGATCCACGTCCCCTCCCGGGTACGCAGGCAGAACCAGGACCGTGCCTGGAACCTCGCCCGGCGCCTGCAGACACGACTGCTCACCGACCACGGTGCCGCCGTCGCCGTCACGCTGGTGAAGCGCTCCGACCACAGGACCGTCGAGGCGCTGCGGTCCTGGGGATGGCGGTACGTCGAAGGCGACACACCGCGGACGGCCCCGCTCGGCCCGTTCCGCGTCCTGGTCCTCGACGCCTGAGCCCCCGGCCCGCCTCACCGCGGTCACCGCCTTCAGGGCGACGGCAGACGCAGGGTCAGGAGGGCCACGTCGTCGGTGCTGCCGGGCGGCATGCGGGCGGGCAGTTGGTCGCACAGCGTGTCCAGCGGTTCATGGGCGAGAGCGAGGGCGTGGCGGCGCAGACGGGCGAGGCCGGTGTCCAGGTCGCTGCCGGGGATCTCGATCAGGCCGTCGGTGTAGAGCAGGAGAGTGGAACCCGGTGGAAGGGGCCGGGCGGCGCTCGGCCGGCTGCCGCCGGTGCCCGGAGGGACACCGAGGACGACTCCCTGTCCCGCTTCGAGGTACTGCGCCTGCCCGTCCCGGGTCAGCAGCAGAGGCGGCGGGTGCCCCGCGCTGGTCCACCGCAGCGTCCAGGGACCGGTGTGCGGGTCGCCTTCGAGCAGAGCGAGAACGAGGGTGGCCATGGGGACGGTGGTGATGGCGGGCATGGCGTCGTCGAGGCGGTCGACGACGGCGCCGGGCGGGCCGGTGTGGTCCCAGGCCAGCGAGCGCAGGATGCCGTGCAGTTGCGCCATTCCGGCCGCCGCGGTCAGGTCGTGGCCCACGACATCGCCGATGACCAGCGCGAGCGTGCCGTCCTTCCGCTGGAACGCGTCGTACCAGTCGCCGCCCACCTGGGAGCCGGCCGGGGCGGGCCGGTAGCGGGCGGCCAGCCGCAGGCTGCCGGGCTGAGGCGGCGGGGCCAGCAGGTTGCGCTGCATGGCCTCGGCGACGGCGCGCTGGCGGCCGAACCGCCGTGCGTTGTCGATGACCAGGCCGACCCGGCGGCCGATGTCGCTCACGACGTCCAGGTCGTTGGTGTCGAAGGGGTGCTCCGGGTCCGTGCGCACCACCGTCAGGGCGCCGGTGATCTGCCCTCGGGGGCCGAGCGGCACCGTGACGGCCGACGTCGAGCCCACTGTCCGCAGGAAGTCGTCGTGGACGGCGGCCAGGGGAGAAGCGGGCAGTGCGGCCGGGTCCGCCTCCTGCTGCAGTACGGGATCAGCGCCGTTGAGCACCTGGACGAGCGGTGAGTGATCTCCCTCCCCCGCCTCGGTAAGACGCTGGTGCCCGCCCTCCAGTCCGGCCACCCGGCCCGCCGGACCGGTCACCGCCACCCGGTGGACCTGCCCGGAACCGACAAGGAGATCCACCGCCGCCCAGTCGGCGAGGCGGGGAACCAGCAGGCGGCCCAGCCGGACGAGGGCCTCATCGGTCTCCAGGGTCTGGCTGAGTACGTCCGTGATCTCCGCGACCAGCGTCAGCCGCTCGGTGAGGTCCTCCAGAGCACGTGTGTAGGCCGCACGCTCCCGACGCGCGCTGCGCTCGCCGGCGGTGTCGGTGAACAGCACGGCCATGCCGATGAAGGCGCCGTCGTCCGTCACAGGGGTAGCGGACCAGGAGATCGCGATCAGGCGACCGTCACCGCGCAGACAGATGTCGCCCTCCTCGCGTGCCTCGGACCTCTCGGCCACGGCCCGCAGCAGCGGGCACTGCTCCCGGGGGATCCTGCCGCCGTGCGCATCCCGGTGCAGCAGGTCGTGTGCGTCCTCCCCGCGCATCGCCGGGGCGGCGCGGCCGAGCAGCCGCACGGCCGCCGGATTGACCGCGAGGATCCGTCCGGCGGGATCCACCACGACCAGGGCCGTGCCCAGTGGCCCGACGACCGGCTGCCGGCTTCCCCTTTCGGCCCCTGGTCGGCCTCCCTCGTCTCCCGCACCCTTCACCTTGCCACCGCCTCCGTCAGGGAAACCCTCGTCGAAGCCCGCAGGAGCATCGGGGGACCGACACACCACTGGATCGATATTCCCCCGACTCGGCGGATCAGTTCGGCGACGTCGCGCGGCCATGTCGTTCCCCCGGCGCGAGACCCTGCGACCACCCTGCTGCGGCACGGGCTCAGCCTGCCGGAACAACCCCCCTCCGTGAAGGCGGCTTCGGCCTGAGCGGGTGACGGGTGACGGGTGACGGGTGACGGGTGACGGGTGACGAGAATCGAACTCGCCCTCCCAGCTTGGGAAGTGCCGGCGCTGGGCAGGCACAAGGAAACTCGCCCGGAATCGTTGCCTCAGGGACGACGGTCCAACGGAGGAACGCATGGGAGCGTTCCTCCGCTGTCCGCACGGTCCGTCGGGCCTGTTCGAGGAGTACGCTGGATTTACCGAGGATATTTCGAACACCGGCTTCCAGGCTCGTGTCGTTTTCGGCGATTCAATATTCCGGGCCGACCCTGGTCGGCCCGGGGCAGGGTACGCGTCATGATGGCGACCATTTCCCACCCGCCGACGACCGAAGCCGATGACCGGCTCTCCTCGCTCTCTCCGCGTCTGTCGCTGGCTCCCATCGGCTCCGCGCCGGCGCTGCTGGACGGCGCCTGGTGGCCCCGCTCCCGCGATCTGGAGGCGGAACTCCCGTCACTGGTCGCCGTACTGGAACCGCTGTGGGGACGGATCACCCGGGTCACGGTGAATCCCGCGCAGTGGCCGGTCATCCCACGCAAGGTGCCCGTCGCCGGGCGTCTGATGCACGTGGGCTGGTTCCGGGACGAGCAGGACCCGCATGAACTGCTGTTGCTCTCCTACCACGTGGGCCGCTGGAACCTCTTGGTCGTCCCGCCACAGACGGCTCCCGACTCGGCCGCCTGGCTGATGGCCGCCGCGAGCGACCCGCGCGGTACGTCGAGCGCCAGCCGGTTGATGGAGGAGGCGGAGCGCCTGCGGACGCTGCGCGACGCCGACCGGGCCGTGGAAGCGGTGTGGGACTCCGAAGGAGGGCACGGGTCCCGCGACGCGGCCGCACCTCCACGGGTGCCGGCCATGACCGGCACGGTGGGGCAGCAACCGAGGGGAAGGTGAGGATGGTGGAGACCTTCGTGACGGTGGCCGTGATCGTGGGACTCATCGTGGTCGGGGCGTTCCTGATCCGCCTGCTGAACTCCCAGCACGGCGACCGCATGGCCGGCGTGCGTTACCTCCGCACCGGGATGCCTGTCGCGGGACCGGCTCCGTCGGCTCGGCGAAGGGCCCGCGGCAGGGTGACGACGAGCGGCACCCGCCGCCCCGACCGCCCCGGGCTCGGCGCAATGAGCTGCTCCCAAGTTCTGTCGCCCCCGGCTGAGAAGCCACGCTGGACGGCTAGGTAGTCGCTCTTCTGGCCGGTCCTGAGGCGCTGCACGTGTGGCACGGGAAGCAGAGCACCCACATCCAGCTTCGCTCCCTTCCTTCGGGAGGGCATGTGCAAGTCGGCGACTTCCCTTCACCTCGACCAGCCGGACTCCCGAATTCGCCGGGTGCGTGCCGAACAGATCAGGCAGGCGGCGGGTCTTGGCTCAACCTGGAGCAGCTCCGGGCCGTGCTGCTCGCGGTCGCCGCGCTCGCCAGGCTCCTGCTCCCCCGCGACTGACATGACTCACCACATCACTGGGGGACGCGGCCGCCCGCCGCGGCCCGGCCTCGAGGCCGGGCCGCGGCAAGTGGTCTGGGGGCAGGATGAGGACCTCGATGAGGAGGGGTGGGAATGAGTTACGGCCTGCAGGCAGTGATCGCGGTCGAGGAGACACTGCATGTCGTCTCACGGGACCTGGCCGCTGCCCGGCCGGCGTCGGTCGGACAGGGTCTGGCGCTGGTGCCGATGACGTACGCGCTGTTCGATGCCGTCGCAGACGGCAGCGGGGTGGGCGCGTCGGGGTTCCGGCGGCTGACGGGCGGGTTCGAGCAAACCCTGGCCCGCTGGTCGGAGGCTGGGCCGGTGGCGTACGTGGAGTCGGAGTACTTCGGCGGTGTGGGCGAGCAGCGGGCCGTCGTGTGGGAAGGCGGCGCGGTCGTGCTCGGGCCGCTCCACGTGGACGAGGGTGAGCCGTTCGCGTCGGCCGGGAGCCCGGTGTCTCAGGCGCTGCGGCGACTGGGGGCTGTGGCGTGTGCCGGCCGGGACGAGTTCTCGGCCGTGGGCCTGGACCGTCACCGGCATACCGAGGCGTGGATCGCCTGACGCGTGCCTCTCGCGGTGCTGAAGCGGACAGAGGTCGGGATCCGGGCGGGGGCCACGCCGCCGGATGGACCAACCCGCCGGTTCCGGGCTATGGGGACATAACCTGCGCGATATGAAGAAATGTCATATCGCACCTCTGGCGTGCCTTGGGGCGCTGCTCGGGACGGGGCTCGGCGCCGCTCCGAACACCGCCGACCACACGGTCCATGTCGTCATTCCGGGAGAATCGATCCAGGAGGCGGTGGACGCGGCCCGGCCGGGCGACACCGTTCTGCTGGCGCGCGGCATTCACCACGCGAGCGTCGACATCACCACCCCAGGGCTGACCCTGAAGGGCATGGGCCGAGGCACGGTGCTCAGGCCGGCGGCGGGCACGAGCACGACCACCGCCCCGAGCACCGCCCCGGACACCCCGTCCGGCGCCGCCGGCTGTGCCGCGGCCGGCAACGGCATCTGTGTCGGGGGCGCGAAGGACCACAACGTCGACGGCGTCACCATCGCCTCCCTGACGGTGACCGGCTTCCCCAAGACCGGCGTCTACGCCAACCAGGCCGACCGGTTGACCGTGCGCAATGTCACCGCGGCCGAGAACGGGGTGTGGGGCATCGCCACGGAGCACTCGCGCCGTGGCCTGTTCCGCGACAACACCGCCCGCGGCAACGGCGACGCGGGCCTGTTCCTCGCCAACACGGTGACACAGGAGCAGGGCGCCGCCGACACCGAGGGGACGGTCGTGGCGCGCAACCGGCTGGAGGGCAACCGGATCGGCGTCACCGTCCGCCGGCTGCGCAACCTGACCGTGAAGGGCAACCACCTCACCGGCAACTGCGCGGCGGTCTTCGTCGTCGGTGACGAGAACAAGCCGAAGGCCGGCTTCGTGACCGTGCGCGGCAACCGCATCGAGCGCAACAACAAGTCCTGCCCGAAGACCGCCCGGCTGGACGCCCTGCAGGGATCCGGCATCGTCGTGACGGGCGCCGACGACAACCTGATCACGCACAACGTGATCAGGGACAACGTCGGCACCTCCCCCTTGTCGGGCGGCATCGTCTTGTTCAAGAGCTTCGTGGGCACGACCAGCGAGCGGAACCGGATCAGCGGCAACCTGCTGGAGGGCAACTCCCCGGCGGACCTGGTCAACACCGACCCCGGTCAGGGCAACACGTTCCAGGGCAACCACTGCGCGTCGTCCCTGCCCGCCGGACTGTGCTGACCGTTCCCCCCGCTCCTCTTCGCACCGGGACCGGCACGTACCCGGTAGCCCCCTGCTGCACCTGACCCAAGAAGGAAGGCGGCACATGACGACCACTCAGCCCGCTCCCGCGCCCTCCATGCGGCTGCGGGAACTCGCATTCGGGGCGGCATGTGCCGCCGCCCTCCGCGCGGCCGCCCGGCTGGGCGTCGCCGACGCGCTCGGTGACGATCCCATGGCCGTGGAGGACCTCGCGGCCGCGGTGAAGGCCGAACCTCGCCCGCTGCGCCGGCTCCTGAGGGCGCTGTCCTGCTACGGCGTCTTCGCCGAGCACCCGGACGGGACCTTCGCGCACACCGACGTCTCGCGTCTGCTGCGCGAGGACGACCCCGACAGCCTGCGCGCCATCACGCTGTGGTGCACCGAGCCGTGGACCTGGGACGTCTGGCCGAAGCTGGACGAGGCCGTGCGCACCGGCCACAACGTGGTGGAGGACCTGTACGGCAAGGAGTTCTTCCCCTACCTCAACGAGGACGCCCCGGAGTCGGCCGACGTCTTCAACCGCGCCATGACGACCTCCAGCGTGCAGTCGGCGCGCGACGTCGCGGAGTTCCTCGACCTGTCGGGGAGCGCGTCGGTCGCCGACATCGGCGGTGGCCAGGGGCACGTGGTCGCGAGCCTGCTGGACAAGTACCCCACGATGCACGGGACGCTGCTGGACCTCCCGCGGGTGGTGGAGAACGCCGTCCCGAGACTGCGCGCCGGCGGTGACCTCGCGGACCGCGCACGGGTGGTGCCCGGCGACGTCCGGACGGCCGTCCCGGTGAAGGCCGACGTCTACGTCATCAAGAACATCCTGGAATGGGACGACGAGAGCACGGCCCGCACCCTGCGCAACGTCCGCGAGGCCGGCGGCCCCGGGACGCGGGTCGTGGTCATCGAGAACCTCGTCGACGACACGCCGTCCATGCGGTTCAGCACCGCGATGGACCTGCTGCTGCTCCTCAACGTCGGCGGGGCGAAGCACACCACCCGGAGCATGGTGGACCGGCTGACAGAGGCAGGCCTGGTCATCGACGACATCAGCCCGGTCAACCCGTACCTGCACGCGTTCGACTGCCACGTTCCCGGCTGATCCGACCGCGCACCGCGGAGCACTGGCGCCCCGTGGCTCCCCCCCAGGTACGACCGGTCGCCGGGGGCGCCCCCGCGGGGGCCCCCCCCCCCGGGGGGCCCCCCGGGGGGGGGGCCCCCGGGGGGGGGGCCCCCGCCGGGGATCGCGGGGCCCAGGGGGGCGTGGGGGGGCCCCCCGGGTCG
>NZ_JBIBKR010000002.1:777260-812729 GCF_042959365.1 Streptomyces sp. NPDC007907 | reverse complement strand
CGTGCCCGCCTTACCCGCCCGGGCGGCGGGGCCCAGGGGCCCCCGGGCCCCCCCCCCCCCGCCCGGGGGGGGGGGGGGGGGCGCGCGCCCCCCCCCCCGCGACCGGTCGTCACCGGCGGCGGTCAGCCGGCCGGTTCGCGCTCCCAGACGTAGAAGCGCTGCGCCATGGCGTCCTTGGGGGAACGCCAGGTCTCGGGGTCGTACGCACTGACGTACGCGGCGAGCCGCTCGCTGACGTCCCGGAACTCGGGGTGCCCGGCGACCTTGGCGATGGCGGGACCGGGGTCGCGCTCGGCCTCGATCAGGTGCATGTACACATCGCCGAACTGGAAGAGGCTGCGCCGGGTCACGCCGACGAGCCGCGGCAGCTCTCCCCGGTCCGACTCCTCGAACACCTTGGCGATGTCGGGCGCCGATCCCGGGGCCATCCGGGCGACGATCAGAGCTTGGTGCATGGGATCGTTCTCCGTCCGGCTCAGTCGTTGCGAGCGCGCGCAGCACCGCCGTGCAGACCGTGCGTCGCACCGCGCTCCGCGGCGATCTTCTCGATGCGGTCCCGGATCAGCGCCATCTGCACCTTGGAGTTCCGGTTGATGTTGTCGGTCATCCACTCGTCGTCGACCGGCGCGTCAGGCTTCATCGCGAAGTCCTGCGTCCAGACCATCCGCGTGCCGGCCGGTACCTCCTCGTACCGCCAGTGGATGTCCATGTGGGCGAAGGGCCCCGTCTCGACCCGGCGGGCCTTGACGGTGAGCGACTCACGGTCCGGCTCGCGCTCCGAGACCCAGCTCCACACGGTGCCGTTCTCGTCGGGGTGCATGGTCAGCCGGAAGGTCGTCCGGTGGCCCTCCCGGGAGAGGATCTCGACGGAGGCGTACTCGCTGAACAGCTGCGGCCAGTTCTCCAGGTCGTTGGTCACCTCCCAGACCAGGTCCAGGGGCGCCGCGATGGTGATCTCGTTCTGCGTGTGTCCCGTCATTTCACGCTCCTGCCATGAGGGCACTGTTGACCAGGTCGAGGAACTGCCGGGGCGTCTTGCTGCGTTCGGCGTCCGGCGGCATCGGCGTGCCGTACCGGTTCTCCAGCTCGCCGACGATGCCCAGCAGGCCCAGCGAGTCGACGCCCATGGGCTCGAAGACCGCTCCGTCGCGGCGGAGTTCCTCCGGGGTGACGGTGGCACCGGCACACTTCTTCATGAGTTCGGCCAGCTCTTCCACAGTGATGCGGTCAGTCATGCCATTCCCTTTCCTTGCCTGTTCCGCGGCGCCTCACGACGAGGCGCCGGTGGCGCCGTGCCGTAGCACGAGCGCCGAGTTCGACCCCATGAGTCCCCGGCTCAGCAGCAGCGCCGTACGCACCTCGGCGGTACGGGCCCGGCCGGTCACCAGGTCGAGGTCGTGGCAGATGTCGACGACGTTGGGGGTGGGCGGGATCAGGCCGTGCTCCATCGACAGCACCGCTGTCGCGGCGTCCGTCAGCGGTGCCGCGCAGTAGGCCCTGCCGATCCCCGTCTTCGGGGCGGTGACGGGCACCCGGGTGCCGTGGGCGCCGAGCGCGTCGGCGATGGCCAGGGCCTCGGCGCGGTCCGCCTCCGGTACGCCGAGGGCGTCGGCGAAGACCACGTCGATCTCCTCGGGGACGCAGTCGGCCTCGGCCAGCGCTCCTCGGATGGCCTGGGCGAGGCCTTCCCGGGACTCCTCCCAGCGGGAGGCTCCGGTGAAGGTCGCCGCGTGCCCGGCCAGGTGGGCCCGCACGCGCACACCCCGTTCCCGGGCCGTGCACTCCGACTCCACCACGACCATGGCGCCACCCTCCGCGGGCACGAAACCACTGGCCGTGGACGTGAACGGGCGGTAGGCGCAGGCCGGGTCGTCGACCGTGCTGAGTTCCCGGTAGCCGAGTTGGCAGACCACCGAGTAGGGCGCGATGGGCGCCTCGGTCGCCCCGGCCACGATCACGTCGGTGCCGCGCCGCACGGCCCGCGCCGCGTGAGCGAGGGCGTCCAGGCCGCCGGCCTCGTCGGCGGCGACGACCGAGCAGGGGCCCTTGAAGCCCCGGCGGATGGAGATCTGGCCGGTGCTGGCGGCGTAGAACCACGCGATGGACTGGTAGGGGCCCACGAAACGGCTGCCCTTGCCCCACAGCTGCTGGAGTTCGCGCTGTCCGAACTCGCCGCCGCCGGAACCGGCCGCGGTGACCACGCCCACCGAGAACGGCACCTCGTCGGTCTCGGACCGGTGCAGCCCGGCATCGTCCAGGGCGAGGTCGGCCGCTGCCATCGCGAAGTGGGTGAACCGGTCGGTCTGGACCAGGAAGCGTTCCTCGATCGCCGCCGACGGATCGAAGTCGCGCACCTGGCCCGCCACACGCAGCGGCAGGTGTTCGCAGCCGTCCCGGGTGATCCGGTCCAGGGCACTGATGCCCTCCCTGGTGGACTTCCAGAAGGTCTCCGTACTGGCTCCGTTGGGCGCGACCACACCGATTCCCGTGACGGCCGCGCGCCGTGTCCGGGGTTCGCTCATCGTGTCTTCTCCCTCGGCCGGTTCATCACCACCGCGGACTGGAAGCCACCGAACCCGCTGCCTACCGAGAGCACGCTGGTCAGCTTGCGCTCGCGGGCGACGCGCGGGACGTAGTCCAGGTCGCACTCGGGATCGGGGGTCTCGTAGTTCGCGGTCGGCGGTACCACCTGGTGGGCCAGGGCCAGCACACAGGCGACGAGTTCGATCGCTCCGATGGCACCCAGGGAGTGGCCCACCATCGACTTGATGGAACTCATGGGGGTCTCGTAGGCGTGAGCGCCCAGGACCCGTTTCACCGCGGCGGTCTCGTGGCGGTCGTTCTGCTTGGTGCCCGACCCGTGCGCGTTGACATAGTCGATCGCGGTGGGGTCGAGCCCCGCGAGATCGAGGGCGTCCTCGATGGCCCGGGCCATCTCCAGGCCCTCACTGGTCAGACCGGTCATGTGGTAGGCGTTGCCGAAGGTGGCGTACCCGCCGAGCTCGCAGTACACGCGGGCGCCACGGGCCCTTGCGTGCTCCAGCTCCTCCAGGACCAGGACGGCGCCGCCCTCGCCCATGACGAATCCGTCCCGGTCCGCGTCGAAGGGACGCGAGGCATGGGCGGGGTCGTCGTTGTTGGGTGAGGTGGCCTTGATCGCGTCGAAGCAGGCCATGGTGATCGGGGAGATCGGCGAGTCCGAGGCGCCGGCCAGGCACACGTCGGCCCGGCCCTCCTGCACGGTGTGGAACGCGTACCCGACGGCGTCGAGGCCGGAGGTGCAGCCTGTGGAGACGGTCTGCACCGGGCCGCGCGCCCCGAAGCGCTCCGCCACGGTCGAGGCGAGCGTGCTGGGCGAGAACGCGCGGTGCAGGTCCGGGCCTGCCTTCCGGTGGTCCACGTCCCAGTGCTGTCCGCTGTTGCTGACGAGGACGTAGTCCTTCTCCAGCCGGGTGGTGCCGCCGACCGCGGTGCCCAGCGAGACCGCCACGCGCCACGGGTCCTCGGCGTCGAAGTCGAGTCCGGCGTCCCGTACCGCCTCGTCCCCCGCGACCATGGCGAACTGGATGTAGCGGTCGCACCGTTCGACGTCGTGTGTGTCCAGACCGTGGGCCGCGGGGTCGAAGTCGCACTCGGCGGCGATCCGTGAACGCAGACCGGCCGGGTCGAAGAACGTGATGGCCCGTGTCGCCGTACGTCCGGCGGCCAGCAGGTCCCAGAAGGCCGGTACGCCTATGCCGCCCGGTGCGACGATGCCTATGCCGGTGACCACCACGCGTCTCGTCATGACCGGACCTGACGTCGTGCGGCTGCCTCCGCTCCCACCACTGCGGACTCGGCGTCGGTCTCCTCGGTGTCGACGTGGCCCAGGGGCGGGCTCGGGGCCAGCGGACCGAGGTGGAAGACCAGCCGTGCCTCGACGTCGCCGACGTTGCGGAAGCGGTGGCGCACGTTGAGGGGGATCAGCAGACCCTGCTCCGGCTGGAGCGGGTGCGGCTCGCCGTCGAGGTCGACCTCCAGCCGCCCGCACACGACGTACACGAACTCCTCGGAGTACGGGTGGTAGTGCTCGGCGATGCGGTCACCGGGCTCGATGAGGGCCACGCCCATGAAACCGCTGGTGGCGCCGACCGCGGCCGGAGTCAGCATGGCGCGCAGGTCACCGCCTCGCCGCCGGTTGGGCTCGACGTCGCTCATGCTCACGATTCTGGGACGAGATGTGATCACGCGTTCCTCCGTTGATGTGCTGCACCACCGTGGGAGAGGCACCGCCTCTCCCACGAGACGGTGAATCAGGCGTCGGGCGACCGGCGGTCGGTGACGAGGTCCATGCGCGCGAGTTCCAGGAGGCGCGCCATGCCGCCTGCCCCGGACGCGGACGCCGGCGTGCCCGCGTCGTCCAGGAGCGTCGTGAGCTCGGCCGCCTGCGCCGAGTCGGTGAGGCCCAGGATCCGGACGGGGTCGGCGGCTTCGATCCCTTCCCGCACGTCGATGAGCCGTACGACGACGTCGTCGCGCTGGAAGATGGTGCTGCGCAGGACCGGGCTGTGCGGGTCGTCCGCCGCCGCCTCGTCCTGACGGGCCAGGAGTTCGGCCAGCTTCATGCCGAGGTCCGGCCGGGCCGGGTAGTACAGGGCGTACCGCTCGGCCTGGGGGTTCTGCCGCTCCGCCGTCACGTGGTGGACGGCCGGCAGCGCGGCCCTGGTGAAGAAGACCCGGGCGGACTCGGGGTCGTTGAGGTCCCGGTCCTGCTCCAGATGGGGGTTGATGGCCTCCTCGACGGCCCGCACCTCGGGCTGCCGGGCGACGTGGCGCAGGGCGGCCAGCAGGTCACCCCGCACCTCGATGGCCCGCACCACGCGGTTGCCGTGCATGAACAGGGAGGTGCGGCACAGCCGGGTGGTGTCGTCGACCTGCGGCTCGGGTGAGGCGTAGTCGGCGAGGATCTTGGCGACAATCTCCTCGCTGCCCGGCTTGACGGTGAAGGTGAGCGCGTGCCGGATGAGGCCGTCGCCGATCCTGGGGGCCGTCTGGAGCCGGCGCTCCTCCTGGCCGGGGTCGGCCGCCGGGCCGCCGGTCTCGCGGACGACGTGGAAGCGCAGGGAGCGGGTGTCGCGCACGCAGCTGTGCAGCGGCTCCACCATCCGCACGTGCTCCTCGCTGTTGACCCAGGCGAGGAACGGCGGGGCGCTCTCCCACTCGCTGGTGATGAGCCACTGGGAGGGGTTCTCGATCGACTGGCAGAGTTGGTCGCTGACATGTCCGGGTACGGACGCGACCTGGTTGCACAACTGCTCGTAGGCCTCCAGGAACTCCTGCTGGGCGCCGTCGTGGACGTCGACCAGGAGGACGACCCGGAGCCGGGACCCGTCGAACACGGACTGCGAGACGTGGTGCGACGCCTGCCGCGTTCGCGAACCTGCAACCCGTTCGGATGTGGTGGTCATCCTGAGCTCATCTCCTTCGCGGAGGGGAAAGTGAACGTTTGGCCGCAGTGATGCGACGTCAGCGTTCCTCGATCCTGTGCCCGTCCCCGCACATCGCGCGACTCGGATGAAGTACGTGAGTGACAGTGCCGGGGACGTCCGGTCGGGATGAGCGAAGGGACCTCGGCCGTCGAAGGGGTCCTCGACCCGCCGGCGCCGCTGTCCCCCGCACAGGTGATGTGCTGTGTCACCGCCTTCGCCACCGGCACCCGGTCACGCCGGTGGCGAAGGCGGCCGATGCCGCGACCTCGGGCGGTCACGCTCGGCGTGCGACACGAGCGAGCCCGCGGTGCCTCAGGCGACAGCCAGCCCGGTCCGCAGGACCTCGCGCAGCACCGCTTCGGCGTCCGCCTCGGGGCCCGGCGACCGCCATGCGACGAACCCGTCGGGCCGGACGAGCACGGCGCCGCCCGGTCCGGTGCCGTGGCGCTCCGCCCAGTCGACGCCGTCCTCGGGCACCAGGTCGGCCTGAGCTCCGGCGCCCACCCGGTACGACATGAGCGGAAGGGACAGCTCGTCGGCGATGCGGAGAGCGGCCTCATGCCACGCGGGGGCCTCCGCGGCGTCACTGAGCAGCACGAGGGACCGCTCGTAGAGGTCGAGCGTCGAGATCCGTTCGTCCCCGCGACGCACCCAGAGGTGCGGTGCCCTGCTGCCGGGTCCGCCGGACAGATCGAGGCCCTCCGGCACGACCGGGACCTCGGGGTCCGCGCCGACGACGGCGCCCTGCGGATAGCGGTAGCCGAGGGCCACGTTGAGGATGCCCTGCCGTGGGCCACCGCCGCCCGCTCCGGGCGGCGGGGCGAATCCGGGGTGGCTGTGTTCGGCCGACCGGGCCGCGGCACGCGCGCTGGTGGCCTCGGCTACGGGGCGGCGCTCGGCGTCGTAGCTGTCCAGGAGCCGCTCCCCCGCCCAGCCGTCGAGGACGGCGGCCAGCTTCCAGGCGAGGTTGTGCGCGTCCTGGATGCCGGTGTTGGACCCGAAGGCCCCGGTGGGGGACATCTCGTGGGCCGAGTCACCGGCGAGGAAGACACGGCCCGAGCGATAGCTGCTGGCGACCCTCTGGGCGGCGTGCCAGGGCGCCTTGCCGGTGATCTCCACGTCGAGGTCGGGGACGCCGACCGCCCGGCGGATGTGCTCGGTGCACCACTCGTCGGTGAATTCCTCCAGGGACTGCCCGTGCTCGGGGTGCCAGGGGGCGTGGAAGACCCAGTTCTCGCGGTTGTCCACCGGGAGCAGGGCGCCGTCGGCCTCCGGGTCGGTCAGGTAGCAGACGATGAAGTGCCGGTCACCCACGACGTCGGCGAGACGACGGGAGCGAAAGGTGAGGCTGACGTTGTGGAAGAGGTCGCCGGGCCCGCTCTGTGCGATGCCCAGCTGCTCACGCACGGGGCTGCGGGGGCCGTCGGCGGCGACGAGGTAGTCCGCGCGGATGGTGGTGTGTTCGCCGGTCTCGCGGCTCTTGACGACGGCGGTCACCCCGGTGGGGTCACTGTCGAACGACATCAGTTCGGTGGAGAAGCGAAGGTCGCCGCCGTAGCTGCGGGCGTGCTCGAGCAGGACCGGCTCGAGGTCGTTCTGGCTGCACAGGCACCAGGCGCTGGGGCTGAAGCGGGCCAGCCCGCCGCCCGGGTCGATGTCCTTGAACAGCCACTCACCCGCGTCGCCCACCAGGGTGGGCGCCTGCAGGATGCCGTGGTTGACGGACAGGGTGGCGGCCGCCTCGTGGATCGCCTCCTCCACACCCGCCACCCGGAACAGCTCCATGGTGCGGACGTTGTTGCCTCGTCCACGGGGGTGGATGGAGGTGCCCGCGTGGCGCTCCACCAGCAGGTGCGGTACACCCAGCCGTCCCAGGAACAACGAGGTCGACAGGCCGACCAGGGAGCCGCCCACGATGAGGACCGGGACGTCGATGGTCTGGGGGCCCGCCTGTCCGGCTCGTTGGTTCATCACTCTCGCCTCCAGTGCGTCGATGCCGCCGACCCAGCCGGATACGGCGGAGATCCTCATGCATGCCCCGGGACGATGACAGCGGCTCAGGCTTCACCCGCGTGCTGCGCGGCGCGGCCCTCCGGGCCCTTTGCCCCGGCGGAACCACGACGGGCGTCCGCGACCTCTGCGCGCCGAGTGGGCGATCCGTCCACGGAGTGCGAGGCCCGGGGCCCGATGCTGGAATGGTGGCGGGGGCGGTAGGAGAACAGCCGCGAGGACCAGAGGTGACGCCGTGAGCGAGGAACTCGAAGAAGTGGGGCCCATCGACTACCTGGTCGTCGAGTTCCCCAGGAACCGCATGACCGGCGAGGGCTTCCCCCTGCTCGTCGATCTGGTGGACCGCGGTCTGATCCGGATCCTGGACCTGATGTTCGTCAGGAAGGACGAGGACGGAACCGTGACCGGCATGGAGATCGCCGACCTCACCGGTGACGGCGCTCTGGACCTGGCCGTGTTCGAGGGCGCCTCCTCGGGCCTGCTGGGCCAGGACGACCTCGAGGAGGCGGCCACCGCGCTGGAACCCGGGTGCTCCGCCGGCATCCTGGTCTACGAGAACGTATGGGCCGCGCCGTTCGCCGCCGCCCTGCGCCGCGGCGGGGCCAGGCTGGTCGCCTCGGGACGCATCCCGGTCAATGCCGTCGTCGCCGCCCTCGACGAGATCGAAGCCGCTCGCTGAGCGGCGTTCGACCACGCTGAACGGCCAGAAGGGAACGCAGTCATGCCAGGTCTTCTTCGCGGAGTCGCGCGCACCGCCGTCGTCGCGGGTACGGCGACCGCCGTGTCGAACCGCGTCACACGGCGACAGCAGGGGCGATGGGCGGCACAGCAGGGCTACGGGGAGTACTCACCCGAGCCCCCGGCTGCCGCCGCGCCGTCGGCCCCGGACATGACGGACAAGATCGAACAGCTGAAGCAGCTCGGTGAGCTCAGGACCCAAGGGGTGCTCACGGAGGCCGAATTCGAGGAGCAGAAGCGCAGGCTCCTGCAAGCGTGATCGAGGTCGGCCCCCCGAGGCCGGCGTGATCAAGGTCGGCCCCGGGCCGCGGGTCGTGTTGAGGACCGACTTGGCGGACCGACGGCGGATCGTGCGAAGAAAGAAGGAAAAGGGGGAAGGGCCGCTTCGACCTCCCCAGGTGTCGCAGCCCTTCCCGTCCGGCTGGAAGCGCTTACCCCGATATCCGGGTCTCATGCCTCACTTCTTCGGGCATGACTCTCGAGTCAGTCACGCTGCTCTTCCAGGGCACCGATCAGCTCCCTGAGCGCCGGCAGCGCCTCCTCGATGGCCCGTCGCCTGTCGGGCGCGAGGGCGGCGAGGGCCTGCCTCAGCTCCTGCGTGCTCACTCGGTCGTACCGGCCGAGCAGGTCCAGCGCACGAGGCGAGGCCACGAGCGTCACCGTGCGCAGATCGGTGGACGACGGCCTGCGCTCGACGAGACCCGACGCGGTCATCACGCGGACCAGATTGCTGACCGTCGAGGAGGCCACGCGCAGACGGGTCGCGACCTCACCCGGCGCGAGGGGCCCGGCCTCGGACAGGATCCTCAGGAGTTCGATCTGGGCCTCGGGAAGATCCGGCAGGTCTTCCGCGCGGCGGGTGCGCAGCAGCATGGCCCGCCGCAGGGGTCCGATGAGGCGGCCGAGATCAGTCGCGGTGTCCATGTGCTCATGATGTCCACTACATGGTTTTGCCACAAAATCTTTTTGTGACAAAGCAAATGACCGCACGGCAGCACGGCACTACACCTATGCGCAGGGTTGCGCTCAAGATCGATTGTCAGTGGTGGGTGAGAAGGTAGGAACATCAAGCCGGAACGAGGGGGAGCTGTGATGTCCGCAACCCAGAACTACATCAACCACGTTGCTCTGGTGCTGGATGCCAGTTCATCGATGTCGCACCTGAGCGGCAAGGTCGTAGAGGTAGCCGACCAGCAGATCGCGTACCTCGCACGCCGTTCGAGGGAGCTCGACCAGGAAACGCGCGTCACGGTGTACGTCTTCGCCGACAAGGTGGAGTGCGTCATCTACGACAAGGACGTGCTGCGCATGCCGTCACTGAAGCAGCTGTACCGGACCGGGGGGATGACCGCCCTCCTGGCGGCCGCACTGAAATCACAGAGCGAGCTGGCCCAGACGGCCCAACTGTACGGCGACCACAGCTTCCTGACGTTCGTCCTGACCGACGGACAGGAGAACGCGAGCCACCGCTGCCCGGACACCCCCGCCACGGACCCACGTCAACTGGTCCAGGCCGTGGCGGAGATGATCCGCACACAGCAGGACAACTGGACGCTGGCGGTCCTGGTGCCCGACCAGATGGGCAAGCGCGAGGCCATGCAGTGCGGGTTCCCCAAGGACAACATCGCCATATGGGACGCAACCAGCACGCAGGGCCTGGAGGAGGCCGGGCAGGTCATCCGGCAGGCCACCGAGAACTTCATGATGGGCCGCACCCAGGGCATCCGGGGCTCGCGCGCGGTGTTCTCCACGGGAGCCGAAGCGGTCAACGAGGACACCATCAAGGCAGCCGGCCTCACCCCGGCCGACCCGTCGAAGTACCAGCTGATCCCGGTGGCCCGCGACGCGGCGATCAGGGAATGGGTCATCGAATGCGGGCACACCTACCGGACCGGTGCCGCCTACTACCAGTTGAGCAAGTCGGAGAAGATCCAGGCGCAGAAGCAGATCGCGGTGCTGGAGAAGAAGACCGACCGCGTGTACACCGGTCCTCAGGCTCGTGCCCTTCTGGGGCTGCCCAACGCGGAAGTGCGCGTCAAGCCCGACCACAACGAGCACTTCACGATCTTCGTGCAGAGCACCAGCGTCAACCGGAAGCTCGTGCCCAACACGCGGCTGCTGCTCATGCTCTGACCGTCCGCCGGCCGACGGGGGTGTCGGAAGCCGGCTCCCGGCACCCCGTCACGATGTTCGATCCGGGCGTTCCGTCAGCAAGGGCCCGGCGACAGGCCGAGTTCGCGTGCGCCGAGCGGGGTGAAGAAGCGCTCCACGTCGGCATCGGTGACCTCGGCCAGGGTCTTCGGTGACCAGCGCGGCGTGCGGTCCTTGTCGACGACCTGGGCGCGGATCCCCTCCACCAGGTCGGAGGTGTCCAGGGCGGCGCAGGAGACGCGGTACTCCTGGTCCAGGACGGGCTCCAGCCGGCCGAGCTCCCGGGCACGGCGCAGGGAGGCGAGGGTGACCTTGAGGGCGGTCGGCGACCTGCCGAGCAGGGTCCGCGCGGCCTCTTCGGCGGCGGGGTCGCCGTGCGCGAGCAGCCGACGGACGATCTCCTCGACGGTGTCGGCGGAGTAGCAGGCGTCGATCCAGACGCGCCGGGCCGCCAGGACACCCTCCGGCGGCGCCTGTGCACGGCCGGCCAGGGCCTGCTCCGCGGGGAGTTCGGCCAGGGCGTCGAGGAGGCCGGGCAGCAAGGACGTCGGCACGAAGCGGTCGGCAAGTCCGCACAGCATCGCGTCGCCGGCGCCGATCTGAGCGCCCGTCAGGGCCAGATGGGTGCCCAGCTCACCGGGCGCGGCGGCGAGCAGGTGGGTGCCACCCACGTCCGGCACGAAACCGATTCCCGTCTCCGGCATGGCGACCCGGGACCGCTCGGTGACGACGCGGACGTCGCCGTGCGCCGACACACCGACCCCGCCGCCCATCACAATGCCGTCCATCACGGCGACGTACGGCTTGGGGTAGCGGGCGATCCGGGCGTTGAGGCGGTACTCGTCGCGCCAGAACAGGGCCGAGGCGGTGCCGTCGCCGTCGCGGGCGTCGTCATGGATGGCCCGGATGTCACCGCCGGCGCACAGGCCGCGCTCCCCGGCGCCGGTGATCACGACGGTCTCCACGGCGGGGTCCCGCTCCCACGCGCTCAGCGCCTCGTCGATGCGGCGGACCATGACGTGGGTGAGTGCGTTGAGGGCCCGCGGCCGGTTGAGCGTGATGTGGGCGGCGCGTCCCCTGGTGTGGAAGAGGACGGGTTCCGCTTTCCCGGCTCCGCTCATCGGAACGTCTCCCCCGGGTCGTGGACCACCGTGACGTGCATGTGCTGTCGCTTCCTTCCCATTGAGCTGGAGGGTACTTCGTGCCCCTCGCCGGTGATCTCCCAGGGGGCGGGCGCCGTTCGCCGCTCGGCCCGTGTGCGCTAGATTTTGCCTCTCCTTGACCGCGATCACTCATGATCCCTACGTTTCGGAGTTGGCATCCCCATGAGCGACATCGTCAACGGACTCGGCCGGGCCACTGCATACGGCGGTCTGGGACTGGTTCTGTTGCTCCTCGGCATCGTCCTGGTCGACGTGCTGACACCCGGGAAGCTCGGCCGGCAGATCTGGCAGGAGCGCAATCGCAACGCCGCGACGGTCCTCAGCTCCGCACTGCTCGGTATCGGCGGCATCGTGTTCACGTCCATCTGGACGACGTACGAGGACTTCGGCAAGGGGCTCGTCTCGACCGCGGCGTTCGGGGTGCTGGGTCTGGTCATGATGGCGGTGGCCTTCCTGGTGGTGGACCTGGTCACGCCGGGACGCCTGGGTGCCACGCTGGTCGAGGCCGAGCCCCACCCCGCGGTCTGGGTGACGGCGTCCTGCAACCTCGCCGTTTCCGCGCTCATTTCGGCCTCCATCGCCTGAACCGCCCTTCCTGACGGGCCTGTCAGCGGTTTCAGCGGTTGTTGGGCAACAACCCTCGCGGCACAGTGAACGCACAGCCGCCGTCCTTCCTCTTGCAGGGCGAAACCCGCAACCGAGAGGAAACTGCTGTGCGTTCACGTAGACGTTTGCGTCCGCTCCTGTACCCGGCCGGGTCGGTGGTCCTGGCCATGGCCGCCGCCGGTTCCGTGCTGGCGGGACCGGCCGGCTCCGCCGTGGCCGCCGAGTCGGGCGGGCGCGCCGATCTGCGGGCGGATGTGAACCGCGACGGGCGGGTCGATGTCACCACCGGCAGCGACACCAAGGGCGAGGACGGCTGGTCCGTCGAGCGTGGAGCTCTGTACCTGCCCAACATCGATGACGACGCCAAGCGGTGCCCGGTGTCCGGGCCCGGTGGCGCCCCGCTGTCCGACGCCAAGCTGGCCGCCTGCAACGACGGTTCCGACACGAAGGTCAACGGCACCGCGGACGCCGCCGACCTGGCCCGGATCCGTTCCGTGCCGCTGCCGGATCTTCCCTCCGGGGCGACGGGCAGCCTGAAGGTGGCGGCGGGGGGTGAGCACGTGCACCTCTTCCTCAAGCGGGACGGCAAGTGGGTCCTGGTGACGTCCGGGACCCGGCTGACGGCCGCCGAGTTGCGTACCGGTGCGGAGTTCGGTGTCGAGGCGACCGATGTCGTCCGGGACCGTGCGAAATGGGACGGCCGAGCGGTGGTCCGGCTGACCGTGACGACCGGGCAGAAGTCCACCTCCGACGCGGTGACCCTGCGTGTGGCACCGCTGCTGACGCAGCATCACCTTCAGGACACCCGGCAGGTGATGGTGACCAAGGTGCAGGGCGACGGCCCGGACAGCCGCCTGCAGCGGACGTTCGTCACCGCCCTCGAGAAGGAGGTCCGGAAGGCCGGCATCACCACGCCGCTGGTGACCTTCGAGAAGTACGCCGACCGGTGGGCGCAGGACTTCGTCGAGCCGGCCTACGTCAGCATGACCGGGCCGGACGGCCGGCGGCAGGTGATGCGCGTGATGCTGCGTTCCGCCCAACCGGACCGGGACGCGGGCCGGGAGCTCTTCGAGAGGATGCGCGGCCGGGACATCGGCGTCGTGCAGGTGACCGACCGGGCGGAGCCGGACGACTGGTCGCTCAACTCCATGGGGAACCTGGAGACCATACCGCCCTACACGCACGGGGGACGTTCCTTCCCGGCCGGGCGGATCATCATGGGCGAGCGCAAGGACAGCGGGGCGCGTCCGTCGAAGGTCATGCGGACGCTGCTCACGTCGCAGGGGTTGCAGGACCCGCTGCTGCTGGACACCTCGTGGCTCGGGGTGGGGCACGTCGACGAGTTCGTGCAGTTCCTGCCTGCCGACACGCCGCGGGGCTGGCGGATCGGCGTCGCCGACCCGCAGGCGGGGCTGAAGCTGTTGCGCGACGCCAAGCGGGACGGGCACGGCGGCACGAAGATGTTCTCCGTCCCGGGCCGCAGTGACGCTCCGGCCCCCAAGGAGACCATCGACCAGGCGCTCGCCTCCCGTCATCTGGTGGCCGACAACGAGATGGCGGCGCGGCGCATCGCGGCCAACCTGGAGATCCTCAAGCGCGAGACGGGCGTCACCGACGCGGAGATCGTGCGGGTGCCGGCGCTGTACACCCGCGACTCGGAGGCACTGACCGCCGAGGGTCAGGAGATCCCCGTGCCGCGCCTGACGCGCATGGGCGCCGGTTCCGACCTCGTGGACAGTCTCGGGGATCACGGCCAGCAGAAGTGGCTCGCCGAGAATCCGGCCGCCGGACGTGCCGGGGCAGCGGCGACGGTGACGACCAGTGCGTACGTTCCCGGTGCGGTCAACGGCGTGCTGCTGACCCGCGACCGCTACCTCGCCCCGCGCCAGTGGGGCCCGGTCATCGCCGGCAAGGACATCTTCACGCAGGCCGTCACCGCCGCCTACGAGAAGGTCGGTCTGAAGGTGTCGTACATCGACGACTGGTACACGTACCACCTGGGGATGGGCGAGGTGCACTGTGGCACCAACACCCTGCGCGACGCGGCGTCCGCGTGGTGGCGGCAAGGGTAGACGACCGGGGCTCAGCCTCGCCGCGCCGGGGCCGGATCGGTCATCAAGAGCACCGGAGCACCACAACCGATCCGGCCCCGGCGCCCCTTCCGTCTCAGGGCCCCGCCGCCCGTGCCCCGCCCGATGGCAGTGGCCTTCACAGAAGCCCGGCGACCCGGCGGAGCGCCGCCCGGCTGTCGGGCCGGAGCAGTTCCTCCGGCAGCGTCGCCACCACATCCGCGTGCCGCGCGAACACGTCCCTGCACCGCTCACGCTCGGGATGATCACTGTCACTGCCATACCACCACGTCATGGCCTCGCTACCGGGGAGCAAGCGGTCGATCGCTGCCTCCTTGGCGGACATGTCCGTCCGGGGGCCCCTCCCGCCGTACGTCCCCGGTCGAGCGGAATCCACGACGGGTGAAGCCCGACGCACACGCCGTGCGAGTGCCGCGGAATCACCGTCTCGACTCGGGGTGGGACACGAGAGGGCCGTCGCACACTCACCCGCCTCGGGTGAGGCAGCCTGTTGCTTGCCGTGGGCACGCTGATGAGGACACCGGAACGGGTCGGAGCGCGGCCTGCACCAAAGGGCGTCGCTTCGCTCACACCGCTCCCCGAGCATCGCAAACGAGGCGCACGATGACCGCGACAGACACTCAACCGTCACACAGGGCGAGGGACGAATGGGCCACCGGCCTGACCGCCTTCGCGGCTGTGATGCTCTTCCTGGTCGGCCTGCTCGATATCTTCCGGGGCATCATGGCCATCGCCGAGGACGACATCTTCGTGACGACCCGCAATTACGTGTTCGAGTTCGACCTGACCGGCTGGGGCTGGGTCCACCTCGCCCTGGGCGTACTCGCCGTGATCGTCAGCCTGGGGCTGCTCAAGACGGCGATGTGGGCCCGCGTCCTGGGCGTGGCCATCGCAGGACTCGTCATCATCGCCAACTTCCTCTCCCTGCCGCAGTACCCGGTGTGGTCGGTCGTGATGATCGCTCTCTCGGGCTTCATCATCTGGGCTCTGTGCGTCGTGCCGCGCGACAACCTCCTCGAGCCGTCTGAGGAGGCCTCCTGGCGCGAGCGCGACGACATGTACCGTCCCACAGCCGCTCCGCGCCCGCCGCGCTGACGCCCGCGACCCCGCTGATCTGACGCCGAAAGCGCAGGTCAGCGGGGCGTCGGCGCGGTCTGCCGTGCGGCTCGTCGGCAAGGCTGGGATGCTGAGGATGAAGCGCTGCCCATGACGTGGCCCTGACCGACAGGGGTGATGAGCGCCGTGGCGGAAATCCATGAGAATGTCCAAGGATCGGCGGTTCACCTCGTTCCGGCACTGTCGCGCACCGATCCCCTGGGGGATCCGTTTCTGCGCACCCGGTTCGCCCTCCCCGCGAGGCCCCACACGTTCCTGCGCCGTCGGCGGCTCGTGGACCACCTCGACCAGGCCCTGAGGACTCCACTGACTCTCCTCAACGGGCCCGCCGGAGCCGGCAAGACCCTGCTGGCCGCGGACTGGGCCTCGGCACTGGGCCCTCCGGTCGCCTGGCTCACCTGCGATGTGGGCGATTGCCGTCCCGGCGTGTTCTGGGCCTACGTGCTGCAGGCGCTGCGGGCCTGCGGCGCACCGGCGTCCGAGGCCGTCGGCGCACCCGTGGACGCCGCCGGTGTGGACCGCAGGCTCCTGTCGGCACTGGCGGGCGATCTGAACGGCCGGGAGCGGCCGGTCGTCCTCGTGCTCGACGAGTACGACCGCGTGACGGATGCGACGGTCGCCGAGCAGCTCGAGTTCGTCCTGCACCACGCCGGCCCGGGACTGCACCTCGTGCTCGTCACCCGCACCGAACCACTGCTCCCCTTGCACCGCTACCGGGCGGCCGGTGATCTGACGGAGATCCGCTCCGCCGAACTGGCCTTCACCCCGGAAGAGGCCGCCACGCTGCTGGAACTGCACGGTCTGAGCCTGCCGGTGCAGGCGGCGCGGAACCTGGTCGACCGCACACAGGGCTGGGCCGCCGGCCTGAGCCTGTCCGCCCTGGCCGCCCGGGAGACGTCCGACCCCGAGCTCTATCTGAAGGAGTTCGAGGCGGATCGCAGCACCGTGGCGGACTTCCTGCTGGCCGAGGTCCTCAAGAGGCAGACGCCGGAGACACAGGATCTCCTGCTGCGCGTCAGCGTCCTGGAGCGCTTCTGTCCCGATCTGGCCGACGAGCTGACCGACCGTGCCGACGCCGAGCCCCTCCTCGCCGGGCTGCACCGGGAGAACGCGTTCGTCGAGCGTCTCGGGCACTCGTGGTACCAGCTCCACCCGCTGTTCGGGGAAATACTGCGGGCACACCTGCGCGTCCGCCTGCCCGGGCTGGAGCCGGAACTGCACCGACGGGCCGCGCGGTGGCTGCACCGGCACGGCTTCCTGCCGGAGACACTCGCCCACAGCGCCGCCGCGGGCGACTGGGACCTCACCGCCGGTGCCCTCGTGGACGATCTCGCGATCGGGCTGCTCTTCACGGGTCCGAGCTCGGAGAACCTCTCGCGGCTGTTCTCCCACATGGGGCCCGAGGCGAGGAGCCCGGCCACCTGTCTCGTGCGTGCGGCCCGTGACCTGTCCCGGCACGACCTCGATCACGGCCTGGCCGGCCTGCGCCGCGCCGAGGAGCAGCTCGCCCACGAGGGCGACGACACGCACGACGCGGCGGCCGCCCGGCTGAGCTGTGCCCTGCTGGAGGCCCTGGCCGCCCGCCTGAACGGCTCTCCCCCGGAGGTCGAGAAGGCCGCCGAATCGGCCGCTGAGCTGAGGCAGGAGGTTCCGGTTCACCTGCTGGACAAGCATCCCGAACTGACCGCCCTGCTGATGACCCACGTGGGCTCCACGCTCCTGTGGGCCGGGCGCTACGAGGACGCGCGTGCCGTCCTGACCAATGTGGCCGGCGCGCCCGGCGGGTCCTCCACCGCGCTGCCCCGGGAAGAGGCGCTGGGGCATCTGGCCCTGCTCGACTACATGAACGGCTGGCCCGGCCGGGCCGAGCGCAAGGCACTGGCCGCGGTGTCCGAGGCGGACCGGCCCGGAGCGCCCCGACCGTCCGGGTCCGGGATCGGGAGGCTGGTCCTGGCCGCGGTCGCGGTGGACCGCGACGAACTGAGCCGGGCGCAGGCCCTCATCGACGAGACCACCGAGCCCCCCTCCAAAACGCCCGATCCGGTGCTGGCAGCGGGGCACGCCCTTGCCGCGGCGCGCCTGTTGATGGCCCGGGGCAAGGTGCGGGCCGCTGTCGAGGCGGCGGACCCGGCCGTCCCCGCTGCCGTGGCCTCCCCCTGGGCGCGGAGCCACGAAGCGCTCGTCACCTCGGCCGCCCATCTGGCCGAGGGACGGCCCGACGAGGCCGCCGAGGTACTGCGGGCCGTCTCCGGCGACCAGCCCGTGCATGCCGTGGAGGCCGCAGCGATCCAGCTCGCCGCCCGGCGTCCCGCTGCGGCCTTCGACCTGCTCGACAGTGTCCACGCCGAGGGACGCACCGGCCCGGCGGTGACGGTGCGGGCAGCGCTGGTACGGGCCCGGGCCACCGCCGCGGCCGGCGACGGGGCGACAGCCCGCAAGCTCGTAGCACAGGCACTGCTCGACGCCCGCCGCGAGCGGCTGCGACGTCCGTTCCTGGACGCCGGAGCGTGGATCCGGCCTCTCCTCGCCACGGCTCAGCTGCACGACCTGGCGGCAGGCTGGCTGACACCCGCCGCGCCCGCGCAGGGCGAGGGGACCCGGCCGGAGCAACCGCCCGCACCGCTCGTGGCGGTGGAGCTGAGCGCGCGCGAGCACGACGTCCTGGACCGGGTGGCCCGCATGATGTCGACCGAGGAGATCGCCGCCGATCTCTGCCTGTCGGTCAACACGGTGAAGACCCATCTGAAGAGCGTCTACCGGAAACTCGCGGTGAACCGGCGCGGCGAAGCGGTACGCCGCGCACGCGACCTCCGGATGCTCTGAGCCCTCTGCCGATCACCGCGCCGCAGGCCCGCACTTCCCCCTTCGTGGGTGAGGCGTACGGCGCGCACATCGGGTGCCATGGGGACAGCCGGCGACGCGTTCGCCGGCGTACGCCGGGCACTGCCCCGGCGTACCGGTCGACGCGGCGAGGTGGACACCGTGAAGCGCTGGCGGGCTCTGATCGTCCTCGGGGCGGCCCAGTTCCTGATGGTCCTGGACACCTCCGTGATGAACGTGTCCATCAGCCAGCTGGTCGAGGACTTCGACACCGAGGTCACCGCCATCCAGGCCGTCATCACCCTGTACGCGCTGGTCATGGCCGCTTTCATGCTGATCGGCGGCAGGCTCGGGGACATCGTGGGACGTCGCCGCATGTTCCTGCTCGGGATGCTCGTCTACGGCGTCGGGTCGGGCCTGACGGCTCTGGCACCCGCTCTGTGGGTCCTCATGCTGGGCTGGTCCGTCATCGAAGGGCTCGGAGCGGCCATGGTGCTGCCGGCCATGGCGGCCCTCGTCGCGGAGTCGTACCGCGGACGCGACCGGGCCATCGCCTACGCGGTCATCGGCGGGCTGGCCGGTGCGGGCATCGCGGTCGGCCCGCTGCTGGGCGGATGGGTGACGACGTATCTGACCTGGCGGCTGGTCTTCGCCGGAGAGGTCGTGGTCGTCGTGGCGGTGCTGCTGTGCCGCCGGGTGATCGCGACGCCCCCCACGAGCGGGCGGCGCCCCCGTCTGGACGTGGTCGGCGCGGTCCTCTCCGCGGCCGGTCTCGGGCTGGGTGTCCTCGGCGTGCTGCAGAGCAGCACCTGGGGATGGGTACAGCCCCGGAACCCGCCCTTCACCGTGCTCGGCTTCGCCCCGACCCTGTTCGTGGTCGGCGCCGGGGCCGCTGTCCTGGCCGTCTTCCGCTGGTGGGAGCGGCGGCGGGAGCACGAGAGCGCCGATCCGCTGGTGCACTTGGCCCTGCTGCGCAGACCCGTGCTGCGGTCGGGCCTGCTGACGCTGCTGAGCCAGAACCTCATCCTGCTGGGCCTGTTCTTCACCATTCCGCTGTACTTGCAGGTGGTGCAGGGGTTCGACGCCTTCGAGACCGGTCTGCGTCTGCTCCCGGTGTCCGTCACCATGCTGGTGACCTCCCTGTGCGGGTCCTCCCTGGGGCGCCTGATCGGGCCGCGCCGGGTGGTCCGGCTGGCCCTGGCGACGCTGGTGGCGGCCATCGTGTGGCTGCTGGCCACGATCGACCCGGCCATCGACGACGGGCAGTTCGCCGGTGCCATGGCCGTGCTGGGCGTGGGGGTCGGGCTGCTCGCCTCGCAGCTGGGCAACATCGTGCAGTCCGGGGTGGGCGAGGAGGAACGCAGCGAGGCGGGCGGGCTGCAGTTCACGGCACAGAACCTGGGCTCCGCGCTGGGCACCGCGCTCATCGGCTCCCTCCTCATCGGCGCGCTGGCCCATGCCTTCACCACGCGGGTGGAAGACAACGCGCAGCTGTCCGAGGAGACCCGTGCACAGGTCGGCGTCGCCCTGGAGGCCGGGATCACCTTCGTCCCCACCGATCAGCTGCGTTCGGCGGCCGAGCGTGCCGGGCTGCCGCCGTCCGAGGTCGACGCCGTCACCGAGTCCTACGCCGAGGCGCAGTTGCAGGGTCTGAAGGCGGCGATCCTGGCCACCGGCGGCGTGGCTCTGGCGAGTTTCCTCGTCACCCCGCACCTGCCGGCCGCACGCGGCAGCCGTCCTCGCGATCAGGACGCCGACGCCATGGCCGGGGCGACCGGATCGACCCAGTGAGTCCGAGGGGAGTCGTTCGTGTTCAGGACAACCGCCACCCCGGCCGAGCGCAGCAGGCGACGTGCCGAGCGCCGGGCCGGCGCGGACTACACCGGCGGCGTCTACGGTTCCATGCTGGCGTCCTCCGTGGTGATCGGCGCCGGCTCCCTGGGGCAGTTCCCGCGGACCGAGCTGGTGTTGCTGCTGCTCCTCACCGGTGTGGTGTTCTGGACCGCGCACGTGCACGCCCAGCTGTTCGGGGCACGCCTGGCGCAGCAGGCTCCGGACCGCGCTCTCGTCCTGCACGTGTGCCGTGACGAGTGGCCCATCGTCAAGGCCGCGGTCCCGCCGGCCGTCGCGGTGGCGATCAGTCCGCTCCTCGGACTGGACGTGCGAGGAGCGGTCTGGCTGGCTCTGTGCGTCGCCGTGGTCGGCCAGATCGGCTGGTCCGTGGCCGCCGCACGCCGCGCCGGTGCCTCGCCACGGCTCATCGCCGTCACGGCGTCGGTCAACCTGTTCCTCGGTCTGCTCATCATCGTTTTCAAGATCGTGCTGAAGCACTGATCCGGGCGTCCGTCACCGGGCGGGTCACCTGCTCCGGGTGAGGTCCGGGACCGCACGGAGGCGCACGATGGCGGAAAGGGCGCCGTCCGCCTGTCCCGGACATCCGTGGGAGGACAAGCTCGTGCGCTATGAGATCCGCGTCGAGGGGCACCTGTCGGAAACGCTGGCGAAGGCCTTTCCGGAGCTGGGCCATGTGGTGATGGCCGGCCAGACCGTCCTGTTCGGCCCCGTCGTGGACGAAGCGCACCTGTACGGGCTGCTGGCGCGCTGCCAGTCACTGGGACTGCGGGTCGTCGAGATGCGGCCGGTGCCGGAATGACATGCCCGGCCCGCACGCCCCCCGGGTCCGCTGCTGTACCGATCGGCGTCAACTCACCTGCGTCTCCCATTTTCTGATGCGCTGTCACACCGGTCGCGGTTGCCGTACGGGCGTCCCCGCGGCACCGGCAGATCACCCGTGACGGGTGACCCCGGCACAGGGTGGCAGGCGGGATTCTGGAGGCGGCAGAGCCGCGCGACGGTCCTGCCCCGGCCTCGGCACCGCACCGCGGTGGTCCCGAGACGAACCGAGCGATCACGCGAGGAGGAGCCATGAGCATGTCGCGTGGTCCGACACCGTTCCCCGGGCAGGAACACCGGCCCGACGGGGCTGTCCCCGCTCCGGCGTCCGGCACCGCGTACGGGCTGGAGCGACTGGGCCGCTCCTGGACCTGGCTCCTGGGCTCGGCCGTCGCGACCCTGGTGCCGGGCGTGCTGGTCCTAGTCTGGCCGGAGGCGACCCTGCACGTCCTGGCCGTCCTCATCGGGCTGTACCTGCTGGTGAGCGGAGCATTCCGGTTGGTGTCCGTCTTCGGCCGCGAAGAGCAAGGTGAACGGCTGCCGGGGCTGCTCCTGGCCGTGCTGTACGTCCTGGCCGGGGTGCTGTGCCTGCGCGACCCGCTGCAGACGATCACCGTGCTGTCGCTGGTCACCGGCGTCGTCTGGCTGGTGTCCGGGATCCTCACCCTCTACACGGCGGTCGTCGCCGAGGACCTGCCGCACCGCGGCGTCGTCCTGGCCGCCGCGATGCTGGGCATCGTCGCGGGCATCGTGGTGCTCGCCCTGCCCACGGAGTCGGCCCGCGCCCTGACCCGGCTGCTCGGCCTGTGGCTCGTGCTGCTCGGCCTGGCCGAGACGGCGGTCGCACTCGCGTGGCGGGCCGCGCTCCGCAAGACGCACGCGGCGGGGCCGCGCGCCCCGACCGGGGCCGCCTGAGACAGCCCGCGGACGTGATGCGGGGACCGCGGCCCGCGCGACACACCGTCCACCCGGGCGGGGGCCCGCGCGACACGCCACAGCCGTCCTCCCGGGCGGGCGACGAGCACAGCGTCCGGGGCCGGGCGAACGCGGAACCACGCGGAAAGGCGCACCCATGAACTCAGCCGCACCCCCGGAACCTCCGCACTCCGGCGGATCCCCTGACCCGAAACACGTCCTGACCGCCGAGGAACGGGCGGAGTACGAACGGCTGAGCCGCCACGCGGCGGTACGTCACCGGCGCACGCGCCGCGCCGGATCCTCGGTCCTTCTCCTGCTGACCCTGGTGCTCGCGCCACTGGCCGTCGTCGCGGCATGGGTCCACGACACGGTCTCCGACACCGACAGGTACGTGGCGACGGTCGCGCCGCTGGCCTCCGCGCCACCCGTGCAGGACGTCCTGATCAACCGGCTCACGGACCGTGTGGTGGACAACGTCGACGTCCAGGCGGTGACGGACTCGCTCGCCCGGACCCTTCAGGACGCGGGGGCACCACCCCGCGTCATCGCGGGCGCCGAGTCCCTTGAGGGTCCGCTGCGCAACGCGGTCAGGACCGTCGTGGACCGCACCGTCGCCGGCGTGATCACCAGCGATGCCTTCCAGCAGGTGTGGGAGGGTGCCAACCGGCGCTCCCACGCCGCCGTGATGAACATGCTCACCGGTGACCGTGAGGGCGCCGTGGAGGCCGTGAACGGCACCGTCCAGCTGGATGTGGGAGCAGTCGTCGACCAGGTGCAGCAGCGGCTCGTCGACGCGGGCTTCGAGAAGGCCGCCGCCATCCCGGACACGGACCGGACGGTCACCCTGTTCGAGACCGAGCAGCTGGGCAAGGCGCAGGACGCGATGCGGCTGCTGGACATCGTCGGCACGTGGCTGCCGGTCCTCACCGTCGTACTGGCCGCGCTCGCCGTATGGTGCACCCCCGCACACCGGGTCATGCTGATGATCACCGCCACGGGTGTCGGCGTGATGATGGTGGGACTGCTCGTGGTGCTGGCCCTGGTCCGGCGCGTCTATCTGGATTCGGTCCCGCCGCAGGCGCTGCCCGCCGACGCGGCCGCGACCATCTACGACACGTTCGTCCGCTTCCTTCGTGACAGCACGCTCACCCTGCTGGTCGTCTCGGTGATCACCGCACTGGTGGCGTACCTGTACGGTCCCGGTCGCCTGGCCCGTGGCGTGCGGAGGGTGGCCGACCGGGGTACGACGGCCACCGGCAGGGCGATGGAGAACGCGGGCATGCGCACCGGTGCCGTGGGACGCCGGCTGGCCGACCACCGGCAGTGGATCACCGCTGGGGTGCTGGCGGCCGCAGTCCTGACGCTGGTCCTCTGGAACCATCCCACCGTCGGAGCCGTGGCGCTCGTCGTGGGTGTCGCCCTGGTCGTCCTGATCATCCTGGCGATCCTCGCGTCCGCCGCCGGACCGGTCGGCCGGGCGGCGGACCAGGCCGGACAGCGGGCGGTTCCGTGAGTCATGACGGTGAAACCCGGCCTCGGAGGCACGACACGCGGGCGCATGACCGCGCGGGTCGCCGCGAGGCTGCGGTCCGGAGCCGCCGCCCGGCTGCTGTCCCGCCTGTCCGCCCTCAACATCGTGGAGGGCTCGGTACGGCTCGCCGCCCAGGCGTTCATCACCGCGCTCCCCCTGCTGATGACCGTCGCGGCGTTCGCTCCCGGCTGGATGCAGGACCTGCTGAGCGACTCGCTGCGGGCGGTTCTGGGCATGCACGGCGACACTCTCGACGAGCTGCGCCAGGTCTTCTCCGCGACGGGCACGACACGGAACACGGCCGGAGCCGTGAGCGCGGTGGTCACACTCGTGTCGGCCACCGCTTTCAGCCGGGCCCTTCAGGCGGTGTTCGAGCGTTGCTGGCGCCTGCCGCGGGCTCCGATCCGGACCGCCTTCTGGCGCTGGCTGCTCTGGCTGGTGGTCTGGCTGGCCTACCTGCTGCTTCAGGCACCGCTGCGCAAGGGGTTCGGCGCGGGCACCGTGACCGGGCTGGTGCTGTCCCTGATCTCCGGGACGCTGCTGTGGTGGTGGTCGCAGCATCTGCTGCTGGGCGGTCGGATCGGTTGGCGGAGCCTGCTGCCGGGGGCGCTGCTGGCCGCCACCGGCACGGTGCTGCTGAGTCTGGCCGCGCGCGTGCTGATGCCCTCGCTCATGGAGCGCAGCCTGCACGAGTTCGGCCCCCTCGGCCCCGTGTTCACGTTCCTCTCCTGGCTCATCGCCGTCTTCCTCGTGGCCGTCTCGGGCCTGGCGCTCGGCGAGTACGTCTCCTCCACCCCATGGTACCGGACTGCCGCACACTCACCCGCGCCGGGTGAGGCCGAGCGTTTTGAACGGATCCAAGCTGAAGGCAGCACCCGCCGGGAGCCCGGCGAGCGTCGAGACGGAGGAGAGAGATGAGCGCGCAGACGTATCTGGCGTACGACTACCCCCTGTTGAGCGTCTTCTGGAGCATGCTCCTGTTCTTCCTGTGGATCATGTGGTTCATCCTGCTCTTCCGTGTGGTCGTCGACATCTTCCGCGACGACGACCTGAGCGGCTGGGCGAAGACCGGCTGGCTGGTGCTCACCATTCTGCTGCCCTTCCTCGGCGTGTTCGTCTACGTGATCGCCCGCGGCAAGAACATGGGCCGCCGTGAGATGGCGCAGGCCCGAGCACAGCAGGAGGCCTTCGACGAGCGCATCCGGCAGGCCGCGGGCACCGAGGGCCGGACCAGCAGCGTCGACGAACTCGCCAAGCTGTCCGAGATCCGGAACAGCGGGGCCATCACGGACGACGAGTACCGCAGGGCGAAGGAACTCGTCCTCACGGGACACGCTCCGGCCGGGCAGTCGGGGTTCACCCCGCCCATGACCGGGCGTTGACACCGGCGCCGGACGGACCGGCGCCCGCAGCCGGTGCGACGGCCACCGACGGCCCGTCGGCTGCGATCATGAGCGAGCTCCACACCCTGACGCCCCGCGGTGCCCTCGAGCTGCTGCTTCCCTGTAACCGGCGGTTCGTCGCCGGCACCCCCGAGCACCCCGCCCAGGACGCCGCCCGCCGCGGCCGGGTACGTGCGGGATGTCGTCGAGCGGGTGACCCCCAGCGTGCTGGCGGCGCGGGCCGCCGGACGGGGCGGGCCGGAGGAGATCCTCGCCGAGCAGGTGCGCAACACCGTCGACCTGCTCCTGAACCGCTCCCGGGTGCTCGCCGAGAAGGTCGGCGCGGGCCGGGCGCGGGGGACGCGTGTCGCGCGAACGCCACTGCGGCAGAGCGGCGGGCCGTCGTACGGTCGGATCCCGTCAGCGAGGAGGACTGCCGATGCGCAGCGTGACCTATTCGATGAACATCTCACTCGACGGCTACATCGTCGGACCGGACGGCGGCTTCAACTGGTCCGAGCCCGACGAGGAGGTCTTCCGCTTCTGGATCGACGACATCCGGGAGGTCGGCGTCCACCTGCTGGGGCGACGGCTGTACGAGACGATGCTGTACTGGGAGACCGCCGAGCAGGATCAGTCGCTGGACGACGCGCAGCGCGAGTGGATCGCGCTGTGGAACCCGCTGCCGAAGGTGGTGTTCTCCAGGACGCTGTCGACGGTGCGGGGCAACGCCCGCCTGCTGTCGGGGGGCCTGGCGGATGAGATCGAACGGTTGCGGGCCGAGCCGGCGGAGGGTGACATCGCGATCGGCGGCGCGGCTCTCGCCGCCGAGGCGGCCGCGTCGGATCTCATCGACGAGTACCGGACCGTAGTCTATCCCGTGCTGGTCGGCGGGGGCACCCCGTACTTCCCGCAGCACGAGCGCCGGGTCGATCTCGAACTCGTCGAGTCCCGTACCTTCGGCTCGGGAGTCGTCTACCACCGCCACCGCGTGGTGCGCCAGGGCTGACGGTCGCGGGCCGAACAGCCCGTCCCCACGCCCGTCGACCGGCGCTCGGTTCCCCCGAACAGCCGCTCCCGCACTGTGCCGCAGCCACGAATGCGATGTCCTGGTGGGAGAGCCGTCTGCCCCATGGGGGAAGCATGTACGAGATGTGCACCGGCCCAGACGAGCCCGGCACGACCTTCGTCTGGCACGTGAAGGCCAAAAACGGCACCGTGGCCCTCTGCGGCGTGCCCCTCGAACCCAGCCCGACCGAGCCGGTGGAGACGGATCGCCACTGCCCGTCGTGCATGACGTCGTTCGGCAGGCTCGTCGACCAGCGCGGCTAGGTGTGCTGTCCGGACGGGCCGGTCGCAACCGGCGAGGTGGTGCTGTTCCGGCTCAGCGTGCCGTCCGCCTCGGGGCGTCGGTGGGCATCGTGTGGAGGCGGCGGTGTCGAGGCGTTCCACCACCGCCGGGTCCGTCACCGGTCCTCACCCGCACCCGGCCGGTCCTCGCGGTGCCGGCTGCCGGGCAGCATCTCCTGCACCTTGGCCTTGAAGCCCTGACGGACCATAGCGGTGCGATCGCTGTCGCCCTTGAGTACGGACGCCGCCGCGGCCTCGATCTGGTCGAGCGACGCGTGCGGCGGGATGGGCGGCACGGCCGGGTCGGTGCGGAAGTCCAGCACGAAGGGCCGGTCGGACGCCAGCGCCGCCTCCCACGCGCCCCGGACGTCCTGCGGCTTCTCCACCCGCATCCCGTGCAGCCCGAGCGAGCGGGCGAAGTCGGCGTAGGCGACGTCGGGCAGGGACTGGGAGGGCAGGAACTGCGGGGCGCCGGACATGGCCCGCATCTCCCAGGTGACCTGGTTGAGGTCCTGGTTGTTGAGCACGGCCACCACCAGACACGGGTCCTCCCACTGCTGCCAGTACTTGGCGATCGTGATCAGCTCGGCGAGTCCGTTCATCTGCATCGCCCCGTCGCCCACCAGCGCGATGGCGGGGCGGTCCCCGTGCGCGAACTTCGCCCCGATCACGTAGGGGACGCCGGGGCCCATCGTGGCGAGCGTGCCGGACAGCGAGCCGCGCATGGTGCCGCGCAGCTTCAGGTGGCGTGCGTACCAGTTGGCGGCCGAGCCGGAGTCGGCCGCGAGGATGACGTTCTCGGGCAGCAGGCCGTTCAGGGTGTGGGCCACGTACTCGGGGTTGATCGGGTCGGCGTCCACCGCGGCGCGCCGTTCCATGACCTCCCACCAGCGGGCGGTGTTCTTCTCGATCTTCTTGCGCCAGCCGTCGTGCTCGGCCTGCCGCAGGTGCGGCAGCAGCCGCTGCAGGGTCGCGCGGGCGTCGCCGACGAGGTTGACCTCGAAGGGGTAGCGCAGGCCGACCATGTGCGGGTCGATGTCGATCTGGACGGCCCGCGCCTGACCGAACTCGGGCATGAACTGCGTGTACGGGAAGCTGGAGCCGATGACCAGCAGGGTGTCGCAGTCCTGCATCAGCTCGTACGACGGGCGCGTGCCCAGGAGGCCGATCGCGCCGGTGACATAAGGGAGGTCGTCGTCGAGCGCGTCCTTGCCGAGGAGCGCCTTGGCCACGCCGGCGCCCAGCCGGTCGGCAACCTCCATGACCTCCTGGCGGGCCCCGCGCGCGCCCTGGCCGATGAGCAGGGCGACCTTCTCGCCGGCGTTCAGCACCTCGGCGGCACGCTCGATGTCGGATTCCGCGGGCACCGGCGCGTAGTGGGACATGCCCAGACTGGAGGGCACCATCTTGAAGGCGTGCCCGGGAGCGGAGTAGTCGAGTTCCTGCACGTCGGCCGGGATGATGACGGCCGTCACCGAGCGGCGCGCCAGGGCGGTGCGCATGGCCCGGTCGAGCACGTTGGGCAGCTGCTCCGGGACGGTGACCATCTCGCAGAAGTCGGAGGCGACGTCCTTGTAGAGGCTCAGCAGGTCGACCTCCTGCTGGTAGGAGCCGCCCATCGCGCTGCGGTTGGTCTGCCCCACGATCGCGACGACGGGCACGTGGTCGAGCTTCGCGTCGTACAGGCCGTTGAGGAGGTGGATGGCGCCGGGGCCGGAGGTGGCGGCGCACACGCCCACCCGGCCGGAGAACTTCGCGTAGCCGACGGCCTCGAAGGCCGCCATCTCCTCGTGCCGGGCCTGGATGAACTCGGGCTTGTTGCCGGCCCGCCCCCAGGCGGCGAGCAGTCCGTTGATGCCGTCTCCGGGGTAGGCGAAGACGTGCTCCACCTCCCATTCGCGCAGACGCTGCAGAAGATGGTCGCAGACCTTCGTCGACATGGTGCTGACCTTTCCGGTGGAGGGTGTCCGGTGGTGTCGGGTGCCCGGCTGGGTCCGGCGCAGGCGTCGCGCGGCACCGCGGGCGGCCAGGACGGCGGCGGTGAAGGCGGTGGCGCCGCGTGCGTACGCTTGACGATCACCTCACCGACGCCCGCGGCCGGCAGCCCGGCCACCCCCTCGGGGCACGTCGGTCGGCTTCAAGGAGTTTCCTCGCACGGTGCGTGGTGCGCGGCGGCGTCAGAGCTTCGGCTTCGCCGGGCTGTGCCGTCTGCCGGCAGACCACGAACCCCAGGCACGCCTGGCTGCACCCGGGCGCCGGGCCCGTGCGGGTTCCGGATCTTCGCCGAGGCGGCGGTGCCCGCCGAGATGCTGGAGGCGGCACGGGTGGACGGGGCGGGCGAGTGGAGGAGCTTCGGCACCCTCGTCCTGCGGACGATGACGCCCGCGCCGGTGACCGTCTTCCTGTTCAGTTCGTCGGCATCTGGAACAACAACGGTGGGCGGCGCGTTCCTGTCGGGTCCTCCCGCCGGCCGTCGCGATGCCCGTCCTGCAGCGCTACTGGCAGTCGTGTCTGACCCAGGGCAGCGTCAAGGGCTGGGTTCGCCCCCGCCCCTGGGCCCGAGGCCCGGCATGCGCGATCATGACCGGGTGGATGCTCGTTTCGCCGGTATCGCCGAGGTGACCGAAACCCCGTCCGTGGCGGTGGTCGTCGACGTCATGCGCGCCTTCACGGTGGCCGCGTGGGCCTTCGGCCGGGGGGCGGAGCGGATCGTTCTCGCCGAGTCCCTGGACGAAGCCCTGACGCTCAAGGCCGCGAACCCGGACTGGGTGGCGCTCAAGGACGGTCCGCCCGCTCCGGGGTTCGACACCGTTAACTCGCCCGGTCTGCTGCGGTCTTCGAACCTGAAGGGGCGCACGGTGGTGCAGAAGACCACGGCCGGGACGGTCGGCGCCCTCGCGGTGAAGGAGGCTCCGCTGGTGTTGTGCGCCAGTTTCGCGGTGGCGGAGGCGACGGCCCGGCTCCTGCGGACACGCGGGAGTGAGAGCGTCACGTTCGTGGTCACCGGCGAGGGCGGGCAGGCCGACGAAGATCTGGCGTGCGCCCAGTACATCGCGAGGAGGGCTGCCGGGGCCGGGGCGGACGCGACCGAGTACCTCCGCCGCGCAGGCGAGTCGCGCGCGGCTGCCGAGTTGGCGGAGGGGGTGCGGCTGGGCGTCCACCCCGATGACGTCGCCCTGTGTCTGGAGCTCGACCGGTTCCCCTTCGCCATGGTGGCGGCCATGGAGGACTCACTGATGGTCCTCAGTGCCCGGCCGCAGCCTTGACCAGGGCGACCGCCACACCGATCGCCGCGTCCAGCAGCCCCGCCACCACCGCCGTCACCGGGCCGCCGCCCATGCGCAGCCCGCCCAGACAGCCCCACAGGAAGAGCGAGACGACGCCCACCCCTGCCGCGGCCGGCAGCGCGGCGTCCAGGCTGAGGACGTCCAGCGCCGCCAGAGCGATCAGCACGGCGGGACCGACGGCGCACGACAGCAACGGGCTGCTGACGTACAGCATGCGGCGCAGCTCGTGGCCGGTGGCGAGACGGCCGTGGACCGTGCGGTGTGCCTGCTGGTCGGCGACGAGCGCCGCGAGCCACAGACCCAGCGCGGTCGTGAGGACCGTGGCGACGGCACCGAGCGCACCCACGTCGCCCAGGGACAGACCGACCACCACCGCGATCATCGTGATGGTGGCGTAGATCCGCTCCTTCAGACGGTCCGCCAGTACGCCGGCGCCCTCATCAGGCGGCCCATCCGCTCGACGGTCGTCCACCACCTGATGCCCCTCACCTGCGGTCGTCACGGCCGTCGCGATGTGCGTACGCCGGTCACCGCATCAGCATGCCTGCCGGGTGCGCCGGCGGGCTGCTTCCACGCCGGACGGGGCTCACCGGGTCCGGGAGTCCAGGTACTGCTCGACTCCTGGCGCGGTGTGGGCTTTCTCCACGTTCACCGCGGCACCCACCGCCTTGGCGTCCGGCTTGTGCACCCAGGTCGAGGTGCTCGCCGGGCGGGCCTTGTCGGAGAAGTCCTGGGCGGTGCCGAGGCCGACGTCGACGGCGGCCTGGGAGCGGTGGGCCTTGACGACGTCCTCGCGGGCCAGGCTGCCGTTCTCGCAGGCCTTCTGCAGGTCACGCCCCATCAGCCGGGCGGCGTTGTAGCCGGACAGGACACCGGAGTCGACGAGGGAGCCCGGGTACTTCTTCTTGTACGAGGCGACCATCTTGCGCACCCCGGCCAGGTCCGAGCTGACCGCGGGCGCGGCACTGACCACGTTGAGCAGGGCCGACAGGGCGGGGGCGGCCGGTGTCTTCATCAGCTGCGGGGCGTAGCCGGGAGCGCTGCTGACGACCGGCACCTTCAGGCCGCGCGACGCCGCGACCCCGACCAGTGAGGCGGTCTGGGCCGGTCCCGCACTGATCAGGATGGCCTTGACGTCCGCCTTGCGCAGGGCCGAGACCTGTGCGGACAGATCGGTGTCCGTCGCCTTGATCTTCTGGCCGGCGACCTTCAGACCGGCCTTCTTAGCGGCCCAGCGGGAGCCCTCCAGCGCGTTCGCGCCGTAGTCGCCCTCGAAGTAGACGTGGCCGATGGTGTCCCCCTTCGCGAGTCCCTTGGTGCGGGTGAGGAAGTCGACGGCGGCGATCATGTCGACGTCGTAGGTGGTGCCCAGGACCTGGACCGCGTCCCGGTCGAGCAGGGAGGCGGCCCAGGCCTGCGGGAAGGTGAGGACCTTGTCCCGCTCGATGTCGTCGAGCAGCGCGGCCATCACCGGCGAGCCGATGACCTGGGGCAGCGCCACGACGTCCGCCGACAGGTCGGCGTAGGCGGTGACGGCCTTCTGGACGTCGTAGCCATGGTCCTTGACGACGATCTCCACGCGCCGGTCGCAGATGCCGCCGCGGGCGTTGACCTCGTCCGCCCACATCTGCTGGGCCTGCACGATGCTCTTCCCGAGGGTCGCGTACGGGCCCGTGAGGTCGGTCAGCGCGCCGAGTCTGATGGTCTTGTCGGTCACTCCGGGCCCGGTCTTGATGCCGCCGGCGCCGTCGCCGGTGGTGCCGGCGGAGTCCGCCTTGGAGCTGCATCCGGTGGCGGTCAGCAGGAGGGCCGCGAGAGCCGTGGCCAGGAGCTTCGTGGGGCGTGCGCGGTGCGTGTGGTGGGGCGTGGGCTTCACGGGGTGGGCTCCTTGGCTCGTGCGTCTGGCGCGGGTGAGGGTGTCGGGGAGGTGGCGTTCGCGGGTGGTGGGGCGGTTCGGCGACGGCCGAGGCGTGTCCGCAGGCGGCGGACCAGGCCGTGCAGGCCGTCGGGGGCGAAGAGGAGGATCAGGACGATCGCCGCGCCGTAGAGGTAGCGGGCGGCCTCGGTGGGGCCGACCGTTCCGTCGGTGGTGCCGGGGGCGGCCACCAGGGGAAGTTGGTCGGCGTAACGGGTCATCAGCAGGGGCAGTGCCGTGACGAAGACCGCGCCTGCCGCCGCTCCGGCGACCGACCCCAGCCCGCCGATGACGATCATGGCGAGGTAGTCGACCGACAGGACGAGGCCGAAGTAGTCGGGCACCACACGGCGAAAGGACAGGGCGAGCAGCACTCCCGCGAGGCCTGCGTACATCGACGAGACGACGAAGGCGGCGGAGCGGTGGCGGGAGACGTCGACGCCCATCACCGCGGCCGCGGTCTCGCTGTCGCGCAGCGCCACCAGGGCTCGTCCGGAACGGCCGCGGAGCAGTCCGCGGGCGGTGAACCAGGTGATCGCGAACAGGGCGAGTCCCAGGTACCAGAGTCGTTCCTCGGCGCCGAACGGCACGCCCAGCACGGTCAGTCCGGGGTCCGCTGAGAAGGAGAGGCCGCCCAGTTCCAGCGGGGGGACGGAGCGGCCGTTGAAGCCGCCGGTGACGGAGTCCGCGGTGAGCAGGACGTGGTGGCCGAGGAAGACCAGGGCCAGGGTCGCGACGCCCAGGTAGACGCCGCGCACCCGCCCGGCGACGGGGCTGAACAGTCCGCCGGCCGTCCCGGCGAGCAGGACCGCGAGCACGGCGGCCACGCCGGTCGGCAGGCCGGGGCCGGGCTCGCCGGCCAGCCATACGTAGCCGTAAGCGCCCACGGCCAGGAAGAAGGCGTGGCCGAGGGACAGTTGGCCGGCTGTGCCGGACAGCAGGCCGAGGCCGATCGCGCCGACGGCCGCCGCCATCGAGAACAGGCCGATGCGCAGCCAGAACGCGTCGAGGTAGAAGGGCAGCGCGCACAGGACGACGACCGCTGCCGAGGTCCAACCCACGCGCACGGCGCGGGTACGGGAGAGTCGCTCAGACACGGACCGCCGCCTTCCCGCCGAACAGCCCGGTGGGCCGCACCAGCAGAACCAGGACCATCACCGCATAGGGGGCGACGTCGCCGAACCCTTCGCCCAGAACGTGCAGTTCGGACTGGTAGCCGGCGACCAGCGCCTCGGTCATGCCGATGAGCAGGCTGCCCGCGAGGGCGCCGGGCGGCGAGGCCATCCCGCCGAGGATCGCCGCCGGGAACGCCTTCAGGGCGATCTGTCCCGTGGTGCGCTCCAGTCCGGGAGCGGGGAACGCGGCGAGGAAGACGGCCGCCAGCGCGGCCAGCGCTCCGGCCAGGCACCAGGCCAGCATGCGCACCCGTGTCAGCCGTACGCCCATCAGGGAGGCCGCCTCGACGTCCTCGGCCGCGGCGCGCAGCGACAGGCCCCACGAGGTGTACCGGAACAGGGCGAAGACACCGGCGATGACCACGGTGGAGACCACGATCGCGGCGATCCTGCTGTCCGCGACCGTGACCGGTCCCAGCCCGCTGACCGCGTCGCCCCAGGGGTCCCCGAGCGAGAGCAGGTCGCCGCCGATGCGCCGCGACAGGTCGGTGAGGACGAGGATGTCGACGCCGATGGTGACGATGGTCTGCACGTGCGCGGTGTGCGGGTCCGCCCCGCCGGCCTGGAGCAGGAACCGGTCCATGGCTCCGGCCACGGCCGCCGTCACCAGGACGGACACCGCGAGCGCCCCGGCGAAGCCGAGATCGTCGTGGAGTACGGCGGTGAGGTAGCCGCCGAGCAGGAGCAGGGAGCCGTGGGCGAAGTTCATCACGCCGGAGGCCTTGAAGATGATGACGAAGCCGAGGGCGACAAGGGCGTAGACCGCGCCGAGGGCGAAGCCGTTGAACACGTTGTCCAGGAGGGTCGTCATGCCGCGTCCTCCTGTTCGGCGCCGGTGCCGAGGTAGGCGCGCAGCACCTCGGGGTCGCCGCGGACCTCGTCCGGGGTGCCGTGCGCGATGGCACGACCGAAGTCGAGGACGGTGACCTCGTCGGCGAGCCGCATCACCAGCCCCATGTCGTGCTCCACCAGCACGACGGACAGGCCGAGTTCGGCGCGTACGGCGTGCAGGACCTCGACCGTCCGGGCGCGCTCCGCGGCGTTCATCCCGGCGACCGGCTCGTCCAGCAGCAGCACGCTGGGCTCCAGGCAGAGGGCCCGGGCGAACTCCACGCGCTTGCGGTCGCCGTAGGAGAGCGGCGCGACGGGGCTGTCGAAGTGCCGGCCCAGACCGGTCAGTTCTGCGATCTCACGGGCCCGGGCGAGGTGTTCGCGTTGTTCTCGCCGCGCGTGCGGCAGGCGCAGCGCGTCGGCTACGAACCCGGCCCGGGACAGGGCGTGGCGGCCGAGCATCAGGTTGTCGGCGACGGTGCCTTGGGTGGTGACGATGTTCTGGAAGGTGCGGGCCATGCCGAGGGCGGCGATGCGGTGCGGGGCGAGCCGGGTCAGTTCGGTCTGCCCGAGCCGGACGGTGCCCGTGTCCGGGCGGCACAGACCCGACAGCACGTTGAAGCAGGTGGATTTGCCCGCTCCGTTGGGTCCGATGAGCGCGTGGACGGTGCCCGGCGCGACGGTGAAGGACACCGCGTCCAGAGCGGTGAGTCCGGCGAACCGGACGGTCACGTCCGTCACGGTGAGTTCGGGCGGTGCGGTGGTGCGGGTGGTCACGCGGCTCCCTGCCCTTCGGCGGTTCCGGCGCCGAGCGCGGTCCCGTCCTCTTCCTCGGTGGGCTCTCCCAGGTACAGCCGCTTCACGGCGTCCGTGCGGGCGAGTTCGTCCGCGGGTCCGGACAGCCGGACCTCGCCGACCTCCAGGACGTGGGCGGTGTCCGCGAGTGACAGCGCCATGCCCGCGTTCTGCTCGACGAGCAGGACGGCGGTGCCCTGGGCGTTGATCTCGCGCACGACCTCGGCGATCCGGTACACCATCTGCGGGGCGAGGCCCAGGGAGGGCTCGTCGAGCAGGAGCAGGCGGGGCGCGGCCATGAGGGCCCGGCCGATGGCGAGCATCTGCTGCTCGCCGCCGGAGAGCAGGCCCGCCGCCTGCCGGGTGCGTTCGGCCAGGCGCGGGAAGAGCGTGAAGACCCGCTCCCGGGCCTCTGCGACCTGGTCCGGGCGGCGCCGCCCGAGGCCGAGCCCGCCGGAGCGCAGGTTCTCGTCGACGGTGAGTCCGGCGAAAACCCGGCGTCCCTCGGGGACCTGGACGACACCGGCGCGCACGGCGGCGACCGGGTCGCGCCCGTCGAGTTCCGTGGCTCCGTAGCGGATGCGGCCGGCCGTGACCGCGCCACGGTGCAGGCGCAGGGTGCCCGACACCGCCCGCAGCAGGGTCGTCTTGCCGGCGCCGTTGGCGCCGAGGAGGGCGACGACCATGCCGTGCGGGACGGTCAGGGACACGGAACGAAGGGCGGACACGGCACGGCCGTAGGTCACGTCGAGGCCCTCGACGTGCAGGGCGGGCTCTTCGTCCGGTGGTGCTTCGGGCATCACGGCTCCTCGGGTCCGTACCGTCGGGTACGGGGGCTGCGGGGGCGGGGCAGCCCACGACAGCACGGGCCCGGCGGGCGGTACAGGGGTTCCGGCCGGGTGGCTGCGCGGTCCCAACGGGGGGCGGCGGGGATTGTGCGGCTGCCCAGGCGCGGGAGCCGGGGCCGGGGGGCGGGACGTTGCCTGAGACCGCGGCGGGACGATGCCGGAGACCGGGGCGGGACGATGCCGGGCGGCGGTGTGTTCCGCTGCGGGCGCCCGCGGCGCGTGGCAGCGCTGGGCCGGGGCGGGCAGACGCGCAGATCCCGCGGGCCGGGGCGGGCAGAGGCGCAGATACCCGCGAGCTGGTGGGTCGCAGGGCTGTACCGGACCGGCGGCGCGCGGGCGCACGCCGACCAGCGGGTGGCAGCGCCGTGCAGGGGGGCGGGCAGACGCGCAGATCCCGCGGGCCGGGGCGGGCAGAGGCGCAGATACCCGCGGGCTGGTGGGTCGCAGGGCTGTACCGGACCGGCGGCGCGCGGGGGCACGCCGACCAGCGGGTGGCAGCGCCGCGCAGGGGGGCGGGCAGACGCGCAGATCCCGCGGGCCGGGGCGGGCAGAGGCGCAGATACCCGCGGGCTGGTGGGTCGCAGGGCTGTACCGGACCGGCG
>NZ_JBIBKR010000002.1:721599-777164 GCF_042959365.1 Streptomyces sp. NPDC007907 | reverse complement strand
GGCGGCGCGCGGGCGCACGCCGGCCGGCGGGTGGCAGCGCCGTGCAGGGGCGGGCAGACGCTCACAGGACGCGTCGAGGGGCCGTCCCGTGGCTTTCCGTCCGCGGAGCGCGTCTCAGCCGTGCAGCAGTCGGCGTGCTGTCAGGGCGAGGGCGATCTCGACCACGTCGTGCGGGCGGGCCAGTGAGCGGCCGGTGAGCTGCTCGCAGCGGCGCAGCCGGTTCAGGACGGTGTTGCGGTGACAGTACAGCCGCTCGCCGGCCCGCTGGGCGGAACCCTCGCAGGCGAACCAGGCGGCCAAGGTGTCCAGCAAGACGTCCCGGTCGGCCGGTTCGAGCCGAAGCAGGGGGCCGAGGGTCCGCTCGGTGAGAGCCGCGCCCAGTTCCGGGCAGGAGGCGACCAGCGCCTCGGGCAGATGATCGGTGAGCCGGACCGTGCCGCCCTCGGCCGGGCACAGGCCCAGGGCGAGATCGGCCAGGCGCCGGGCGTCGCCGACCGCGGCGAGTCCCGTCACGGCGCTGCCGACGCCGACGCGCTGTCCGGGCGGGCCGTCGCAGGCGAGGTCAGGTGCCGCGGCGGGGTCCTCGCCGCCCTCCCCGGCGACCAGGACGATGCCGTAGTCCACCTCGGCTCCCGGGTGCCAGTGGACGGTCCGGCCGGGCGGCAGTGGGACGGCCCGGGTGTCCGCGACGTGCTGGGGCCGGCCGCCGGCGACCGCGACGACGACGTACCGGCCGTGTTCCGGCAGGCCCAGGCTCTCGGCGGTGTCGGGCAGGTCCGCGATCCGGCTCGTGCCGTCCAGGAGGGCGGCGGCCAGCAGGCGCACCCGGTTCTCGCGCCGCCAGGCGAGCTGCCGTTCCGCCTGCCGGTAGGCGTCCGCGACGAGGGTGCAGTGCTCGTCGACGAAGTTCCACACGTCGGTGGCCACGTGCACGAGGAGCCGGATGTCCTCGGGTGCCGAACGGGTGGTCTCCTCCACCAGCCGCTGCCACACCAGGGAGCCGCCCAGCCGGAACGCGTGCAGCAGGGCGTCCAGCGGCAGTCCCTGCTCGGCCCGGGTGACGCCGATGCGCCAGGTGCAGCGGTGGGCGGCCTCCCGCGAGCCGCGCGGGTCGAGCAGCGAGGTCACGCTGTGCCGCAGCGAGCGGTACACCTCCTGCCAGGTGGCGGTGTGGTCGTTCTCCAGACACGTCCGGTACGCCGGTTCCTGTTCGCGCAGGACCGCGAGCAGCCGGTCGGTCAGGTCCGGCAGGTCGTCGAGCAGGACGCGGGCCGCCCGGTGCAGGACGCGCAGCGCGTCGGCGTCGATCAGTGACCGGATCCGTCGTGCGCGCGGCTGCGGGACCGGCGTCGGCCCGGTGCGGAACGTCGTATGTGTGCGTGCGGCAGGGTGCATGGCGGTCCTCCCCCGACTGCGGCCTTCCGGCCGCGCCCGGCGCCGTCCGGGCGCAGCGGCGTCCGGCGGGTGCGCTGCCCGTCCGGCCGTCGCCACCCGCGTGGTGCTGCTCAGAATGACATACCGTCCGGTCGGTCCCCAGAGTCGTGCGGCGTCTTCTTCTCCGAGCGGCCCCGCCGGTGCCGGGTTCAGCGGAGCTCTCTGTCGACCATGCGGGCGAGCTCGATGCGGGAGCGCACGCCGAGCACGGCGAACACATTGCGCAGGTGACAGTCGGCCGTGCGGGTACTGACGGTCAGCCGCTGGGCCACCTCCCTGTGGGGGCGCCCTCGGCCACGTGCCGTGCGACGCGCAGTTGCTGCGGGGCCGGCCGGGCCAGCGCAGGGCGCGGCAGCGCGCGAGCCGGGCGGACGCGTGCGGACCGGCACCGAAGGTCCCCCACCGGGCGACGTCGGCGATCAAGGCCCGTGCGCCCTCCGCCTCCCCGGCGAGGACCGTTGCCTCAGCGGCGAAACCTTCTGCACGGACGGTCGGACCGCGTGGGTGCGGCGTACCGGGGCGGACGCACCCCGGTACGCCGCACCCACGCCCGCCGCCGGCTGTGTCGTCACGGGGATCGACGGTGCCCCGGTCGGTGCGGCCGGTCGTGGGCTCGTGGCCGCCGCCGACGAGGAGACACACGGACTGCTGATGTCGATGACGGTCAGCATGAGCCGGTGAGGTGACCGGCGGCGGTGGGCCCGCACTCCGGAACCCGCCCGGCTCCCCCGCCGTACCACGGCGTGGCGGAGGAGCCGTCGCGGCTGTCGCCACCACCGGTCGACGGCGAGGGGGCGGGCGAGGCGCAGGGCTTCCTCACGCGCGGTGTCGCACGCGTCAGTCCACGATCACCCCGGCACGCGCCGCCGGTACCGGTCCGGCGAGTGCGCCGCCGAAGTTCCCCTCGACCTCTGACTTCTCCGCGGCGTTCGGGTACGGGTTCGTGCACGAGGTGCCCGCGGTGGAGCCTGACATGAGGCTCGAGCAGGGCCCGGGCTTGCGGTCCGGCAGGCCCAGGATGTGCCCGAGTTCGTGCGCGGAGATACGGATCGTGTCGTACCCCTGGTCGACGGCCTGGCGCCCGATGTACACGGTGCCGTTGCCCAGGGTGCCGGGCAGCGCGCGGGGCCAGCCGTTGTCCGCGAGGACCCGGATGTTGGCTCGTTGTCCTGCCGTGACGGGCCGTAGTTCGACGGCGTCGACGCTCTCGTTCCAGATCGCCGCGCCACGGTTGACGGCGCTCTGGAACTCCGCCGAGCCACTGGCGTCATAGGTCAGGACACGCGCGGCGACAGGGGCTTCGGCCGCGGCCGAAGCCTGGCCACCCGTCAGGGACAGGGACACCAGGCAGGCGGCGGCGAGGCCGCCGGTCAGCATACGGACGTGCATGATCGACCTCCTTGTGGGGGAAGGGCAGTCGTGCTCATGACATTCCTGGACCTTGCCCAGCCGTGTTCCCGCTGAATCCTCAGGCGACGGCCGCGACCGAGACGCCAATGGCGATGAACAGCCAGCCGGTGGTCAGCTCCCAGCGGTGGCGGACCTTCGGTCTGGCCAGCAGGGCTCGCAGACGCGCGGCGACCACGACGAGGGCGAACCAATAGGCGACGCCGATGACGACGTCCAGCATGCCGAGGAAGAAGATCTGCTGGGCCATCGATCCGTCGCCGTCGACGAACTGCGGCAGGACGCTGAGGAAGAACAGGGCGGCCTTGGGGTTGAGCACGTTGGTGAGCAGCCCCTCAGTGAAACCACTCCGCAACCGCCCCCGGGCGGGCCCCTCCGCCTCCGGCGCCCCGGACGGGGCCCCGTTCGTGTCACGCCGCTCGCGGGCGGCCCGCCGGGCGGCGAGCACGGCCCGGACACCGAGATACACCAGGTAGGCCGCCCCCATGAGTTTGATCCCGTCGTACACCAGGGGTGAGCGGGTGGCGATCACCGAGAGGCCGGCCGCGGCGGCCAGCATGTGGGCGCACAGCCCGGTCTGGGCACCCAGTGCGGCCGCTCTCCCCTTCGCGGGATCCTCGGCCGCCGATCTGAGCACCACGAGAAAGTCCGGGCCCGGCACGACGTACGCCACCAGTACGACGCCGAGGAAACCGAGCAAGTCGACCGTCATCCGCCCTCCACTCCATCGACCCCCAAGGCTCCTTCGGCCGGGCCCCGTTGGCGCCTGCGCGCACCGGCGCCGGGTACCCCCGTGCGGGACATCCGGACACCGTGACCGCCGGATTCCCATGCTGACGGGAAGACAGGTGACCGCGTGATCAAGGGCGTTGACCCGGTACGCACGTCCCGAGCACAATCTGCGGGCCCGCGTCGACCGCGGGCGAACAGGGGGAGACATGTGCGACGAGTGTCCTGACCGCGAGACGATCGGTGCCATCGCCCGGAACCCGGCGGCGCCGGTCGACGTACTGACCAGACTGCTGGCGCGGGAGGCCGTCGCGGCCTGGGACGTGCTGGCCTGGCGGGCTGTGCCGGACGAGGTGGTCGACGCGGTCGTCGTGCACCCCGATCGCAGGTTGAGATCGGCGTTCGCCGAGAACCCCTCGGCGACACCGGAACAACGGGCCCGGCTCGTCGACGACCCCGACCCTCGGGTGCGGGCGGTCCTCGCCCACGGCCCCGACGGGTTCCGCATCCCCGTGGAGCCGCTTCCTGTCGCCACGCAGAAGCGGCTGCTCGCCGACGAGGACGCGCGGGTCCGCCGCTGCGCGGCCGACTCCCGGCACACGGCGCCGGAACTGGTGGCCCTTCTCACCGACCACGACGACGCGGACCTCCGGCGGGCGGCGTCCCGGGTGTGGGACCTGCTCCCCCGGGACGCCCGGGACCGCCTGCTCCACGACCCCGTGGACGACGTGCGCCGGGCAGCCATGCGGCAGGCCTGCCGGGACGACGCGCGCTGCACCGACCTCCTGCTCGACGCGGACCTCGGCCCCTTCCAACGGCACGAGGTGATCCGCCACGGGGTCATGAGCAGGGCGACCGCCGAACGGCTCGCGGCGAGCAGCTCGGAATCGGACCGGCGCGAACTCGCGGCCAACCCTCACCTGCCCGCCGACCTCGTCCGCAGGCTGGCCGACGACGACGCGCACAGCGTCCGGCTGGCCGTGTCGGTCAGGCCCGAGCTGACCGAGGCCGAGCGGGGCGCCGTCGACATCACCATCGACCCGTCCGACCGGTTGTACCCCGTCGAGTGGGTGCGCCTGTGCACGGATCCCGACGTGCTGCGCGAGTGCGCCCGGTCGGCCAACATCCTGCTGCGCCGCAGTGCCGCCTGCGGTGCGCACCTGCCCGCCGACGCCGTCGAACTGCTCTCCCGGGACGACGACTACGCCGTGCGGCTCCTCCTGTGCGAGAACCAGACCGGTGTGGACGGTGAGGTCGTGCTGCAGACCTACCTGGACTGCCAGGTCATCACCAGGGGCGCGCTGCTCGGCCACGCCGACTTCCCGCGCGCGGGTGCCGGCCGGCGGTTCGCCGACGACCCGGACCCGGAGAAGAGGCGGCTGGTGGGACTCGACCCGCACACTCCCGCCGACGTGGTGGTCCGGCTGCTCGCGGATCCGGACGAACGGGTGCGGGGCATGGCCGCCGCCCACCCCGCCCTGCCGGTCGACCTCATCGTGGAGAGCTGCGGGAACCCGGCGCTCTCCTCCCGGGCACTGGGCAACCCCGGCCTGCCGGCGGAGGTCATGCACCGGTGCCTGGACACCCTCGGCGTCCCCCGCTGACGCCGACGACGGGGCCTACCGCGGGTGGGTGACGGCCGAGGGGTGGGAGTGGGCGGCTTGCAGGAACCTGGCGGCGCCCCGGACGGCCGCGGTGTGCGGGGCCGGGACGATGTGCAGCGGTGCCTTCAGACGGTCGGTGAGGGGGTAGGTGATCTCCGGCCGCAGGGCACCGCCGCCGGCCAGGAGGATGCCGCGCCGCAGCGCTCCCGTGGTGAGCGAGGTGCGGTCGTGGCGGCGGATCGCCGTCAGCATGGCCACCACCGCTTCGACGATCTGCTCCGGCGTGGCCGTCTCACCGAGGTCGCCGGTCCCCAGTGCCGTCCGGTGCGCGTCGGTGACGGCACCGTCGCACAGCAGCACCACCTCGGTGAGGTGGGCACCGACGTCCACCACCAGCAGCGGCCGGGACATGTCCGCGTCGGCTGCCAGGGCGATGCTCCGGGCACCGGGGACGGGCAGGACGCTGCGGGGCCTCAGCACCTCGACCGCGGCGCGGGCCCGGGTGCGGTAGGCGACACCGCCCAGCACGGGCGTGGTGACGATGACCACGGGACGGGTGAACCGGGGCAGCCGGTTGCCGAGGAGGCGTTGCAGCATCCGGGCACACCCCGGGGTGTCGACGATGGTGCCGCGCTGGACGGGGTGGAGCCCACCGGTGCCGGGGAAGGTGACGGTGGGTACGTCGACGACCGTGCCCTTGCCGGCGAGCCAGACGCGGGTGCGGGCGCTTCCGATGTCGAGGGCGATGCCGCAGCAGCGCCGGCACCCGGGCCACAGCCGGTGACGGCCGTCGCCGGGCAGGTCGTGGACGCCGGTCATGGCCGTGCCTGCTTGACCTGCTGGCAGCGCGCGCAGTAGCGGGCCTGCGGCACGATCCTGAGCCGTTCGTGTTCGACCGGGCGCCGGCACAGGTGGCAGCTGCCGTAGGACCCCTCGTCCATGCGGGTGAGGGCCGATTCGACGTCGTTGAGGACCATGCGGGCGGAGGCGGCGAGCTTGACGCGGACCTCGATCTGCGCGGCGGCCCGCTGCCGGAGCAGGTCCTCGGCCCGGGAGGTGACCGGTCCGGCGAGCAGGCGCAGTTGCTCGCGGCGGAACAGCCGCTGCTCGTGGAGGTTCTCGCGCAGCGCGGCGAGGTCCTCGGCGGACAGGTGCGTCGTACTCGGGTCGATGGTCTGGTGATTCACCACGTCACCCCTTTGCGGCAGGGCGGAGGAGGTCGGTACGGGCGGGTCAGGCCGTGCGGCGCTGGCAGGCGACGCAGTGGCGGGTGTAGGGGAGGATCTCGAGCCGTTCCGCGGGAACGGGCTTGGCGCAGGCCACGCAGATCCCGTAGCTGCCGTCGTCGACCCGGGCGAAGGCTTCCTCGATCTCCTTGAGGGCCCGTTCCATGGCGGCTCTCTGCGCGGCCAGCAGGTGATCGTCAGGGCTGTGCCCGGTCTCGTCGAGGGCGCGCAGCTGTGCCAGCCGGGAGGCGCGGGCGTGTTCCAGGCGCCGACGGGCCTCGTGGAGGTGGGGCTCGGCCCGGGTGACGTCGAGCGACATGGTCGGTTCCTCTCTCGGCGACGGATGCTGGGTGTCCGCAGGTCCGGTCATGCGCGGCGGGCGGCCCGGCGGCGTCGCCGGGCCGTCGGCTGTCGGGTGGTCGTGTGCTCTCCACCCTGGCCCGGGCCGCGGCGGATTCCCATCGGGCGCGCGACCCATTTGCCCCGGGGTGAAGGACCCATGGGGCCGCGCTCTGGGTGGTGCGTGCCCGGGGAAATGGGGGTCAGGTCCCATGGACGGCGGCCGCGTTCGGGCGGCAGCCTGGTCACAGGCTTGCTCGAGCGCCCGGGCCGCGAACGCGGAGGGCTCCGCGATGCCCGACAGTGGAGGTGAGACCGAAGTCGTAGAAGGGGAGGCGCAGGGACGGTGTCCTTGTTCTGGCGGATTTTCGCCCTCAACGCCGTGGTGCTGGGCACGGCCACGGCTCTTCTGCTGTGGGCTCCGGTGACCGTCTCCGTGCCGGTGCTGCTGACCGAGGCGGTCATCCTGGTCGGCGGTCTGGCCGTCATGCTCGTCGCGAACGCCGCCCTGCTGCGGCTCGGCCTGGCCCCGCTGGACCGGCTCACGAAGCTGATGACCACCGTGGACCTGCTGCGGCCCGGCCAGCGTCTGCCCGCTTCCGGCGGCGGCGGTGTCGCGGAGCTGATCCGGACGTTCAACGCCATGCTGGAGCGGCTGGAGCAGGAGAGGGTCGCCAGCAGCGCCCGCGCCCTGCTGGCACAGGAGGGGGAACGCCGCCGCATCGCGCAGGAGTTGCACGACGAGGTCGGCCAGAGCATGACCGCGATCCTGCTGGGGCTCAAGCGCTCGGCGGACGACGCCCCGGAGCCGCTGCGCAAGGAGTTGCAGGAGCTGCAGGAGATCACCCGGGAGAGCCTGGACGAGGTGCGGCGGCTGGTGCGCCGGCTGCGGCCGGGCGTGCTGGACGACCTGGGTCTGGTGAGCGCGCTGACCTCGCTCAGCGAGGACTTCGCCACCCATACCCGGCTGCTGGTGACCCGTCGCTTCGACACCGACCTGCCCCCGCTGGAGCCGGAGACGGAACTGGTCCTCTACCGCGTCGCCCAGGAGTCGCTGACCAACGTCGCCCGCCACGCGGACGCGGGCCGGGTCACCGTCGCCCTCCGCGGGACGGGAGACCGTGTGGTGCTGACCGTGACCGACGACGGCAGCGGCATCGAGGCCCCGAGCGAAGGCGCCGGCATCCGCGGGATGCGCGAGCGTGCCCTGCTCGTCGGGGGCAGCCTCGAGATCACCCCCGCGCCCCGGGCCGGCACCCGGGTGGAGCTCACCGCGCCCGTTGTGAGGAAGCAGCCCTGACCATGCCCGACACGACCACGCCCGCGTCGGCCCGACCGGGCACGATCCGCATCCTGCTCGCCGACGACCACGCACTCGTCCGGCGCGGTGTGCGGCTCATCCTCGACCAGCAGCCCGACCTGGAGGTGGTCGCCGAGGCCGGTGACGGGGCGGAGGCCATCGAGCTGGCCCGCACCCGCGAGGTCGACCTGGCGGTCCTCGACATCGCCATGCCGCGCCTGACCGGTCTGCAGGCGGCGCGCGAACTGGCCGGCCTCAAGCCCGGCCTGCGGATCCTGATGCTCACCATGCACGACAACGAGCAGTACTTCTTCCAGGCGCTGAAGGCCGGCGCGAGCGGCTATGTGCTGAAGTCCGTCGCCGACCGGGACCTGGTCGCCGCCTGCCGGGCCGCGATGCGCGACGAGCCGTTCCTGTACCCCGGCGCGGTCACCGCCCTGATCCGCAACTACCTCGACCGGGCCCGCCACGGCGACGAGACACCGGATCAGATCCTCACCCCCCGCGAGGAGGAGGTCCTCAAGCTGGTCGCCGAGGGCCACTCGTCGAAGGAGATCGCCGACCTGCTGTTCATCAGCATCAAGACCGTCCAGCGCCACCGCGCCAACCTGCTGCAGAAACTCGGCCTGCGCGACCGTCTCGACCTCACCCGCTACGCCATCCGCGCCGGGCTGATCGAGCCCTGACCCGCCGGCCGCCCGGCTCGCACATCACGAGGAGAGGGGGACGGTGCACCCGATCACGCGCACGGCGCCCGTCCCCGGCGCCGCCCGGCACCGCTCCCCCGTCACCGCGCTGCCGGCGGTCGTCGTCGTGGCGGTGCTGGCCGCCCTCGGCTTCGTCATCACGCCGGCCGGCCCTTCGGGCGCGGGCGTCTCCGGTCCACCTGTGGCGGCGGACCGGCTCCACCCAGACGCCACGCGCGCCGACGACGGATGCATCGTCGCCTGTGCCGTCCGGGCGGCCACCCGCGCCGAGCAGCCGCACGGCGGGCCCCCGGCCCCCTGCGGCCACTCCGGCATGTGCGGGCGGACCAGGGACACCGCCCTTCTCCGGCTCACCGGCCCGTCCGCGCGACCGGCCGGGCCCGCGCCCGCGGCACAGCCCCCCGTGGACCAGGACCGCGGCCGGGCGCCCCCGGTGTCCTCCGGCACCTGACGCACGTTCCCCTTTCACCCCGCCCCGCCTCGCGGCCCGCCCACGCCGGCCGCCGTCGAGGTGTGCCTGCCGGAGGCCCCCGTTGAACCGTTCCCTGCGGATGAGAGCGCTGCTCGCCCTCGCCGTGCTCGCCCTGTCCCTGTACGTCGCCGTCACCGTGCCCGTCCGGCTCGGTCTGGACCTGCGCGGCGGCACGCAGATCGTCCTCGAGACCCGTTCCACCCCCACGGCCGACGCGGACCGCGCCGCCACCGACCGCACCCTGGAGGTGCTGCGCGGCCGCATCGACGCGCTCGGCGTCGCCGAACCCACGCTGGTGCGTTCCGGCGACGACCGGATCATCGTCGAACTGCCCGGTGTGCAGGACCCGAAGAAAGCCGCCGACGTCCTGGGCCGTACCGCCCAGCTCACCTTCCACCCCGTGCTCGGCACCGCGGACCGAGCCGACCGCACCTCCCGGCCCGGGCCCGAGCCGGCCCGGGAGCGCATCCTGCCCGACGAGTCCGGCACCCCGCTGCGCCTCGGCCCCGCCTCCCTGACCGGCGAGGACGTCAAGGAGGCCGACGCCCTGTTCGATCAGCAGGGCGGCGCCGGATGGCACGTCACCGTCGGCTTCGAAGGCTCCGGCCGGACCGGCTGGGCCGGTCTGACCGGCGAGGCCGCCTGCCGGGCGCCGGGCGATCCGGCACGGCGGGTCGCCATCGTCCTCGACGACAAGGTCATCTCCTCCCCGCAGGTCGACCCGTCCCTCGCCTGCGGCACCGGCATCCGCGACGGCGCGACGAGGATCACGGGCTCCTTCGGCCCCGAGGAGGCACGCGAACTCTCCCTGCTCATCAACGGCGGGGCCCTGCCGGTGCCCGTCGAGACCGTCGAGCAGCGCACGGTCGGCCCGACACTCGGCGCGCAGGCCATCACAGCAAGTGCCTGGGCGGCGGCCATCGGCACCGTGCTGACCTCGCTGTTCATCATCGCCGTCTACCGGCTGATGGGGGGTCTGGCCGCCCTCGCACTGGCCTGCTACGGCCTGATCTCCTACGCCGCCCTGGCCGCCCTCGGCGCCACGCTGACGCTGCCGGGCCTCGCCGGATTCGTCCTGGCCATCGGCATGGCCGTGGACGCCAACGTGCTGGTCTTCGAGCGGGCGCGGGAGGAGTACGGCGCCCGCCGCCGGCCCAGCATCCGCTCGGCGCTCGCGGCCGGATTCCGCAACGCCTTCAGCGCGATCGCCGACTCCAACGTCACCACGCTGATCGCGGCCGCACTGCTGTTCTTCCTCGCCTCCGGGCCGGTGCGCGGCTTCGGCGTCACCCTCGGTATCGGTGTGCTCGCCTCCATGTTCAGCGCCCTGGTGGTCAGCCGGGTGCTGGCCGAGTTCGCCGCGGGCCGACCGGGCGTACGCCGCCGCCCCGGGCTCACCGGCATCGCCGGCATCGGCGCGGTCCGTGAACGTCTCACCCGCCGCAACCCCTTCCTGATGCGCCGCCCGCGCCGCTGGCTCGTCGTGTCCGCGGCCGTGCTCGTGCTGGCCGGTTCGGGCATCGCGGTGCGCGGCGTCGCACTCGGTGTGGAGTTCACCGGGGGCCGCCTCATCGAATACCGCACCAGCGGCCCCGTCGACCCCGGCCGGGTCCGTTCCGCCCTCGCCGACGCCGGATTCCCGCAGGCGGTCGTGCAGTCCTCGGGGGACACGGGTCTGACGGTGCGGACCGAGCCGCTGACCGACGCGGAAGAGGCGGAAGTCACCGGCGCCCTGCGCGACCTCGACGGCCGGGCGGACAAGGTCCGTGACGAACTGATCGGCCCCAGCCTCGGCGAGGAGCTGCGCCGGGGCGCGCTGATCGCGCTCGCCGTGGCCGTGGGGGCACAGTTCCTCTACCTCGCCGCTCGCTTCCGCTGGATGCTTGGCTCCGCCGCGGTCGTCGCGCTCGTCCACGACGTGGTGATCCTGCTCGGGGTGTTCGCCTGGCTCGGCAAGCCCGTCGACGGAGTGTTCCTGGCGGCCCTGCTCACCGTCATCGGCTACTCCGTCAACGACTCCGTGGTCCTCTTCGACCGGGTCAGGGAGCTGGCCGGGCGCAGCCCCGGGGCGCCGTTCCCCGGCGTCGTGAACCAGGCGATCCTGCAGACCCTGCCCCGCACGGTGAACACCGGCATGGGCGCGGCGTTCATGCTCACCGCCCTCGCGGTGCTGGGCGGTTCCTCGCTCACGGACTTCGCACTGGCGCTGCTCGTCGGGCTCGCCGTCGGGACGTACTCCTCGGTGTTCACCGCCGCTCCCCTGGCGATCGGCCTGCACCGCCGTTCCCCGCGGGCCAGGCCGTCGCGCCGGCGGCCGGTCACGCCGTGAGGCGGTCCAGTGCGGCCGGCACCGGGGCCACGCCCTCCTCGTCGGCCAGGGCGCGGGCCAACTGCCGGGCGCGGCCGCGGTGATGGGGGTCGCCGGTGGCGCGGCGCAGGGCGGTGGCCAGTGAGCCGCCGGTGAGCTGCCGCAGCGGGACAGCGCACGGTGCCGTCCCCTCGGTGACCACGTAGGCGGGAGTGGGGCCGATGCGTATCCGGACCACGGGGCCGTCGTCGCGCAGGGAGCTGATGAAGGGCAGGGAGGTGCGGGCGAGTTGGAAGACGTGGCCGATGAGGGGGAGCCCGGTGGGCGACATCGCGGGAGCGTTTGATGGCCGGTTTCACTCCTCGTGGGGCGTCGACGAACGCTCGGTGCATGCCCCGCACCTCCCCGCAGGATTCCGGCCACTCGTGCTCCGTGTGTCGCATCCGCCCGGCTCCGGCCCGGCGGCGCGCGGCCGGCCGACGCTTCACGCAACGACCGAAGCCGTCTCCCGCGCCGTGCGGTGGCGCGGGAGACGGCTCCCGGTGGGACGGCGGATCAGGACGACTGGGCGCTCTGGTACAGGTTCTGGGCGTCCGCGCCGAAGTACGGGCCGTACATCGAGTTCGGGAAGAAGTTGTACTTGAAACTGTTCACCGAGGACTGCAGGCCGGTGCCGGTGGCCTCGCTGAACTGGGTGAACCACGGGCCCCCGCTGGAGCCGCCGGTCATGTTGCAGGTCAGGCCGTGGTCGTTGGAGAACAGGAAGTCGCGGGTGGTGGTGCCGCTGCAGTAGATGAACTTCTCGCCGTCGTACGGTGCCGCGGCCGGGAAGCCGAAGGAGTACATCGCCTTGTTGTAGCCGGTGTTGAAGGCCAGGCCCTGGCCGCCGACGACGTCCGTGAGCTTCTTGCCGTCCAGCGGGGCGACGACCGCCGCACCGATGTCGTAGTTGATGTCCTCACTGGCCGTCCACTGCGGGGTGGACAGGGTTTTGGACGCGGTCCACGTGCCGTACGGGCGCTGCCCGTCGTGGTAGCCCGGTACGAACACCCAGTTGGTGTGCCAGGCGCCCTCCAGCTTCACGCAGTGCCCGGCGGTGATCACGGTGCTCTTGTTGGCGCTGGTGACGGCGTTGCCGGAGCAGGACGCGGTGCGGCCCTGGTAGCTGAAGAACACCCGTCCCGCGGTCTTGGTCACCGCTCCCCCGGCGGACCAGGGCCCGCCGCCGTGCGGGAAGGCCGTGGGTCCCATGGCGGAGGCGGGTGCGCTGGGGGCGACGACCGTCGCCTTGCCCTTGCGGACCCCGGGTGCCCGTACGTCGGAGCGGTCGACGGTCAGCAGGTCGAGCGGGGTGGCCTCGCGCATGCGCTGCGGGGTCCAGAAGGCCAGGGCGCGTTGCTGCGCCGAGGAGGTCGCCACGCCGGGGTCCGGGGCGGCGTCCGCCGGTGCCGCGGTGACGCCGGTCGCCAGGAGCGCGGCGACGCCGGCGAGCGCGCCGAGGACGGAACGGCGGACGCGGGGGCTGCCGCCGGAGGGGTACGGGCTGCGGGGTCGGCCTATCACGCGGTCTCCTTCTGCTGTGGGGGCCGGGCGGCGGGAAGCCTGTCGCCCGGTCAGGCAGGGGTGTCACTGCGGACGGTCAGGGGGCAGCGTGCCACCGGGAGGCCGATATGGACAGGTGCATGTCATTACGTTGGCCGAAACTCCCCGCTTTCCCGCTCCGAGGCGGACATGCGGGCACAGAAGAACCCGGCCTCAGCGGGGAGGCCGGGTTCAGGCAGTGCGCGGGTGGTGTCAGAGGATGGGGCCGGCGCCGCCGGGTCCGCCCGGCTCGACGCGGCCGCGCCAGGCGCCCGATTCGACTCCGCGCTCCTCGATGTACTGCTTGAAGCGCTTCATGTCGCCCTTCACGCGGCGGTCGATGGTGCCCATCATGTCGGCGGCCTTCTCCACGGCCCCGCTGGGCTCGACTTCCATCACGAGCTCCACCCTGGTGTGGGTGTCGTCCAGGCGCTCGAAGCGGACTGAGCCCCTCTGATGGGTGTCCCCGCTGGTCGTGCGCCAGGTGACCCGCTCATCGGCCAGCTGGTCGACGATCTCGGTGTCGAACTCGCGCCGTACCCCGCCGATCTTGGTGGTCCAGTGGTTGTGGCGGTCGTCCAGCTGCCTGACCTCCTCGACGCCCTCCATGAAGTTCGGGAACTCCTCGAACTGCGTCCACTGGTTGTAGGCGGTGTGGACGGGGACGTCGACTTCCACGGTTTCCTTGATGGTGCTCATCTGACCTGCCTCCGTATTCACTGATCGACTGCAGGAGGCCCATCTGCCCACACAGGTCCGGGCCCGTGCGGGGCGAGTACCCGGGATCCTCCGGTTGCCACATCCCAAGCGATCAGCGACCGGCGCAGCGGTTCACCGCGCGGGTGCGGTGGCCCGCGCCGTTTCCGATCGGAAGCCGTGGCCGAGACCGGGGGCCAGGCCGTGGTAGTGCCGGAAGTTGTAGACCAGCGGGCTCCACAGGTCCGGGTCGATGTGCCGGGTGCCGGGCACGACGACCCGTTCGGCGGCGTGGACGCGCAGCACCTCGCACTCCACGCTGACGAAGAGGCCCGCTCCGCCCGGTGTCAACGCGCGGGCTCGGGCCTCCAACTGCAGGGCGCACTCGGCGACACGCGGGGGCCGCACCAGGCCGGCGGCGGCCGGGGTGAGCCCGGCCGCGGCGAACTTGTCCGGCTCGTGCCGGTAGACGGACCGTTTGGTCTCCGGCACGGGGCGGGCTCCGGTGAGCGGTGCGAGGCGTTCCACGTGCTCCCAGAGCTCGGGCGAGGCGACGTTGACCACGAGTTCGGGGCGTTCCGCGAGATTGCGCGCGGTCTGACTCTCAGTGCCCAGGCCGAGGACGAGGTGCTGCCCCAGGGCCCATACGGAGGAGACGGGGGCGAGGTTGAAGGTGCCGTCGGGGTTCTCGGTGGTCAGCAGGACCACGGGCGTGCCGAAGTAGAGGATGCTCGGCTGGATCACCAGGTGGGTGTCGGTCGTCATGGCTCAGGACGCTACGGGCGGGACGCTTCGACGCCCGCCGAAGTGTCGGCGGCGGCGAGGAGCCGCCGGCCGGCGTCGAGGCGTGTGCCGGAGCGGTCCGGCCACCGGGATCAGAACCGGTCGTGCTGCTGCGGCTGCCCGTACGCCTGACCGCTGGGGCCGCCCGCGCTCTGGGCCTGCAGCTGCTCCGCCTGCTCCTTGGTCACCCTCTGCTCCGCGCCGCAGAAGGTGCACTGCGTCAGGTACTTCGTGGAGATCGGGAACAGCGGGACGAAGAACAGGGTGAACTTCGTGAGGCGCTTCCTGAGCGTGTGCGCGGCGGGGTTTCCGCACTGGCCGCACACGAGCGTCAGTATCGCGAGCTGGTACAGGTAACCCTTGGTGCCGAAGATGATCACGTGTCGGTCCTTCCCGGTGGGATCTTCACCCAGTGTCCTGTATCGCGGGCAGACCGGGGGCGTGGGCCCCTCGTTCGTGTGGAGAGCCCGGCGCGGGCTGGTCCGGTCGGGTGACGGCGGGACGGATGCGAGCGGTCCCGAGGGCACGTCGAAGGCCATCGAGCAGTCGCTCCTCATGTCCGACGAGGACGCGAGGCCTCGGCGGTGCACGTCGTGCTGCCCGCCCGCGGCCTGCGCGGCTGAGACGCCGACGGCCCGGGCCCCATGCGGTGGTCCCAGGCCGCGGTGTGCTCGCGGTCAGCCGGACAGGGCCGTCAGCACCACGGACTTGGCCTCCTCCTGGACCCGCCCGAGGTGGTCCGGACCGAGGAACGACTCGGCGTAGATCTTGTAGACGTCCTCGGTGCCCGAGGGGCGGGCCGCGAACCAGGCGTTGTCCGTGGTCACCTTGATGCCGCCGATGGCGGCGCCGTTGCCGGGGGCCTCGGTGAGCACCGCCGTGACCGCGTCCCCGGCCAGGGTGTCGGCGCTGACCTGGGCCGGGGAGAGCTTGGCCAGCAGGGCCTTCTCCTCGCGGGAGGCGGGCGCGTCGATGCGCGCGTACGCCGGTTCCCCGAAGCGCGCGGTCAGCGCGGCGTAGTGCTCGGAGGGGGTCTTCCCGGTGACGGCGGTGATTTCGGAGGCCAGCAGGGCCAGCAGGATGCCGTCCTTGTCGGTGGTCCACACGGAGCCGTCCCGGCGCAGGAAGGAGGCGCCCGCGGACTCCTCCCCGCCGAAGCCGATCGTGCCACCGGCCAGCCCGTCCACGAACCACTTGAAGCCGACGGGCACCTCGACCAGCTCGCGGCCCAGATCGGCCGCGACCCGGTCGATCATGGCGGAGGAGACCAGGGTCTTGCCGATGCCGGTGGTGGCCGGCCAGCGGTCGCGGTGGGCGTACAGGTAGGAGATCGCCACGGCCAGGTAGTGGTTAGGGTTCATCAGACCCGCGTCCGGGGTGACGATGCCGTGCCGGTCGGCGTCGGCGTCGTTGCCGGTGGAGATCTGGAAGCGGTCGCGCTGCCCGATGAGCGAGGCCATCGCGTACGGCGACGAGCAGTCCATGCGGATCTTGCCGTCCCAGTCCAGCGTCATGAACCGCCAGGTGGGATCGGTGTGCGGGTTGACCACGGTCAGGTCGAGGCCGTGCTGCTCGGCGATACGGCCCCAGTAGGCGACCGACGCGCCGCCGAGCGGATCGGCGCCGATCCGGATCCCGGCCGAGCGGATCGCGTCCAGGTCGAGGACGTCCGGCAGATCGGCGACGTACGTGCCGAGGAAGTCGTAGCGGCCGGTGGTGGGGGCGGCGAGGGCACGGGCGTAGGAGACGCGCCGTACGTCCTTCAGGCCGCCGCGGATGATCTCGTTCGCCCGGTCCTGGATCCAGGAGGTCGCGTCGGAGGCGGCGGGGCCGCCGCTGGGCGGGTTGTACTTGAACCCTCCGTCGGCGGGCGGGTTGTGCGAGGGCGTGACGACGACGCCGTCCGCGAGACCGGTGGTGCGCCCGCGGTTGTGGGTGAGGATGGCGTGCGAGACGGCCGGGGTCGGCGTGTAGCCGTCGGCGTCGTCGATCAGGACGGTCACCTCGTTGGCGGCGAACACCTCCAGGGCGGTCACGCGCGCCGGCTCCGACAGGGCGTGGGTGTCGGCGCCCAGGAAGAGGGGGCCGTCGATGCCCTGGCCTGCGCGGTACTCGCAGATGGCCTGGCTGGTCGCGGCGATGTGGTCGTCGTTGAACGCGCTCGCCAGGGACGAGCCCCGGTGTCCGGAGGTCCCGAACGTGACACGCTGCCCCGGGTCGTCCGGGTCGGGGCGGCGCGCGTAGTACGCGGTGACCAGCCGAGCGACATCGACGAGATCCTCGGGTCCGGCCGGACTTCCCGCTCGCTCGTGCTGCATGGGCCCGCTCCTCCGCATGGTTGATCCTTCGTGTGCGGTCCCATCCTTTCTCGTGACGGCGGGGCCGCGCGAGGGGCACGCCCCGGTCAGGGGCGGATGTGCGCCAGACCACGTGCGCCGCTCCGGGCTGGGGGTGCGCTCCCCCTTCGGCACGTCCGCGGAGATCTCACCACCGCGGTGTGCCGGCACGCGCACGAGGGGGCGGCGCCACGGACCACCGGGGTACCCGGTGGCGCGTCGCGCCGCCTGCTCCCTCGGACCGGCACGTCCTCGCGCCGCCCGTGCTAGATCCGGCCGCCGGTGAGCCGGGTCAGGGGGCCGTGCGCGCCGCGTTCCGCGCGGCGTCCGACGGCGTAGGACGCGGCGCTCAGCGCGGTGAGGCCCGCTCCGACGCCCGCGGCCACGAGCTTGCGATGGGCGATGACCGTCCAGGCCGTCTTCGCCGTGGTGGCGACGTGGCCGGAGGCGGTGACGACCGCCTGGCGGCCCGCCTCGACGCCCTTGGCCGCCGTCTGCGCCGCCGACTTGGCCGTCTCGGCGGAGCGTCCGGCGGCGGACTTGGCCGTCTCGGCAGAGCGCTCGGCGCCCGACTTGGCGGCTGACGCCGCCTCACCGGCCTTGCCCGCGGCGCCCTTGGCCGCCTGGGACGCCGGCGCGGTGGCCTTGTCCGCCGTGCCGCGGGCCTTGGACTCGGCGGTCCGCACGGTCGACGCCTTCTGATTCGTCCGCTTGTTCTCTTCAGTCATGGACACCGACTTGCCTCTGACTCCGGCGGCAAACACATTCGCCTCACGCACCCGCCGGGGCGAGGCGTGCCTGAGCCCGTCATCGCAGGGTACGCGCATGGCAGGCACGTGCACATCACGACAGGAAGGAAGGTGCGTCATGGCCGGAATGCTGAACCGCATCAAGGAGTTCGCCCGCAGTCCGCAGGGGCGGCGGGCCGCCGAACAGGCACGCCGGGCCGCGGCCGACCCCCGCAAGCGGGCCCAGGCCCAGCGCCTGCTCGGCAAGCTCAGGGGCCGCCACTGACCGGGTCCGCTCGTGCCGCCCGGCACCAACTCCTGGGACACACAGGTGTGTTCACGTGCGGTTCGGGCACTTGGGCCGCACCACACACACCGGAGAGGAGCTGGTTCGATGGGCAGGGCGGGGAACGGCAGGGCGCCGGGGACCGGTCCATGAGCGATCCGGCGCAGTCCGCGGCCTATGCCAGGGCGATCACCGACAAGGACGTGACCGAGAAGGGGAAGGCCACGGTCAACGGGGTGCGGACCACCCACTACCGCGTCTCCGTGGACGTGGACGACCTGCCGAACGGCGACACCCTGCGCAAGCAGGTCGGTCCGGCCCTGCCGATGGACGTCTGGCTGGACGACGAAGGCCGGATGCGCCGTCAGCAGATCGACATGACCGTCAAGGCCCCGGAGACGACGCAGCGCTCCTCCCCCGATGCCTCGCCCACGCCCGAGAAGGTCACGGTGCACACGGTCATGGACTTCACCGACTTCGGCACCGAGGTGGAGGCGGACGAACCGCCGGCCGGGCAGGTCACCGACATGACCGGCAAGGCCCTAGAGCAGGGCGACCGGCAGAACTGACCCGCGGTCACCGCGCCGGGCGTTGGCGCAGGCGCCGCACGAGGTCGTCCGCGGCCTGCGGCCGGTCGGGGCGCTCGAAGACGAAGCCCTCGCCGAGCAGGCGGCCGGGGACGACCCGTCGGCTCTTCAGCAGCTCGGTGTCCGAACGCAGGACGAAGGCGCCGATCTCCGCCCTCCAGCGCGTCGCGGGCAGACCGACCGGGACGCCCCACGCCGTGCGCAGGTCGCGCATGAAGGCGCGCCGCGGCCGGGCCCGGGGGCGGCGAGATTGACCGGGTCGGTGATGTCGTCCCGGGCGACGAGGAACTCGATCGCCCGGGCGACGTCGCGGTCGTGGATCCAGGACACGTACTGGGCGCCGCCGCCGACCGGGCCGCCGAGACCGAGCCGGGCCGGCCGCAGCAGGACGTCGAAGACCCCTTCCCGGTCCGGGCTCGTCACCATGGCGGCGCGCAGGGCGATCTGTTGTGAACGCGCTCAGAACCATGCTGACGTCGGCGCAACCGGGCCATCGGGCAAGATGGGCCCATGAGCGTAGTCAAGATCAATGTGCTGACCGTGCCCGCCGAGCAGCGGGAGACGCTGGAGAAGCGCTTCGCCTCCCGGGCGCACGCCGTGGAGAACTCCGACGGGTTCGAGTGGTTCGAGCTGCTCCGCCCGGTGGAAGGAACCGACACCTACCTCGTCTACACCCGGTGGCGCGACGAGGAGTCCTTCCAGGCGTGGATGGAGGGGCCGATGAAGAGCGCACACCAGGGCGGCGGCGAGGGCGGCGAACGGCCGAAGCCGGCGGCGAGCGGCTCGACTCTGTGGTCCTTCGAGGTCGTGCAGCAGGCCGGACCGAAGGACGCCTGACCGGCAGCCCGCACGCAGGAGGTCCCCCACGCGACACAGCGTGGGGGACCTCCTGCGTGCGGGCCCGGCCGGCGCTCAGGTGCGCCGGGAACGCGCGGGTACGGCGGTGCGGCCGACCGCCGCCGCCAGTTTCCGCAGCCGCCGCCAGTCGAGGCGAGGTGGTGCCTCAGGGACCCCCGGACGGTCGCGCGGCACCCGGACCCGCAGGGCGCGGCGTGCGATGCGGCAGCGGACCGGGGCGGGCATGACGAGCGCCTCGCCGTCGAGGCCGACCTCCAGCTCCGGCGCGTCGGCATCGACGACGACGCGCTGGGCGGTGAGCACCGTGAGGCCCTCCGGGCGCGGGGACAGCAGGAGTTCGGCCGCCTCCACGGCACTGTCCACCCGGACGGCGAGCACCCCGAGCCGCCCCGAGTTGAGCCGCTCGCGACGGCCGAAGCCGAAGGGGTCGTCCATGCGGTAGGCGTTGTTGCTGACCAGGATCGCCTGCGGGTCGACGACGGTGGTGCCGTCGGCGGTGGCCGTCAGACGCGGGCCGCTCTGCCGGGTGAGCAGGTCGGGCAGCAGGTCCAGGGCGGCGCCGACCTTGCCCTCGCGGTACCCGGGGCTCTGCACGACGGCCCCGTACACACCGAACGAGGCGTTGTTGACGAAGGGCCGGTCGTCGGCGAACCCGAGGTCGACGCGGAGTTCGACGCCGTCGGTGAGGGCGTCGAGGCAGGCGGCGGGGTCGTCGCGGTCCAGGCCCAGGTCCATGGCGAAGTGGTTGCGCGTACCGGCGGCGATGACGAGGAACGGCAGTCCGTGTTCCGCGGCGACGGCGGCGACCAAGGCCTGGGTGCCGTCGCCGCCCGCGACGCCCAGGAGGTCGGCTCCGTCGGCCACGGCGGCTTTGGCCAGGGCGGTGACGTCCTGGTGCTGGTCGGGGTCGAGCAGCACGACCTGGGCGCCCAGGGACTCGGCCTTCTCCCGGAGGTTGAACTTCTCCACCTTGCCGCCGCCGGAGCGCGGGTTGAGCAGCAGGAAGGGGCGCAGGGGCGGCGGTGTGCGGTACTCCTTCACGCGTACGGTCCGCAGGCCCGTGCTGCGCAGGGCGTAGCGGCCGCTCCAGACCGCCCCGCACCACAGGAGCAGCGACAGGAAGACCACCCAGAGCAGATTGGCGGTGGCGAAGAGGGTGATGAGGCCGACGGGCGCGAGGACGGCCAGCGCGGCCGACGCGATCCGGATGACTCCGCGGCGCGACAGCACCCACCAGAGTGCCGCGGCGGTCACGGCCAGGCCCGCGAGGCCCGCCACGAGCAGGAGCAGACCCCGCAGGCCGCCGGAGACGAGCGGCAGCAGGGCCGCCAGCGCTGCCGCCGCCAGGGCGCCCCGGGCGGCCCACCTCTGCCGGCGGTGAAACCGCTCGTCCATCGCCGATCCCATCTCGTCCCTCCGCTCGAAGGCCGGCGCGGACCGACTCCGAGACCGCGTCCCGCCGCGACCATGGTGCCCGTCGGCACGTCGGCTCCGCCACCGCCGTCCCGGACGACTCCGCCGCCGTGGGGCACGCAGGACGTGAAGATCCCCGGGGCTGAGCCATCGGTAGCGTACGCGGCCCCGAAGGCGCGGTCCCGCACACCGGCCCGGATCGGCCGGCCCCCTCATCCCCCTTCCGCATTTTCGACCTTGACCTGTTCAGTCTTATTACGCAACTCTGTTTCGGCAATCACTGTCGACGAGGAGGCCGGCACACGATGGAGTGGACGGGCGCGCGGTACGCGGACCAACCGACGGTCGAGGTGACGACGTGGGTCGCCGCTCCGCCGGGGAGGGTGTGGGCACTGGTGTCGGATGTGACGCGGATGCCCGAGATGAGTGAGGAGCTGCAGTCCGCGCGGTGGGCCGGGGACGCGTCCGGGCCGGCCGTCGGGGCCCGGTTCGTCGGCCGGAGCAGGCACGAGCGGTTCGGCGAGTGGGAGACGGTCTCGACGGTGGTGGCCTGCGAGGCGGAGCGGGTGTTCGCCTGGGCGGTCGGGGATCCGGCGGAGCCCAGCGCCGTGTGGCGGTTCGAGCTGGAACCCAGGGACGGCGGCACCGAGCTGTCGCAGTGGATGCGGATGGGGCCGGGGCGATCGGGCCTGTCGTTCGCGATCGACGCCATGCCGGAGAAGGAGCAGAAGATCGTGTTCGTCCGGCTGCGGGAGTTCGAGCGCGGCATGACCGTGACGCTGGAGCAGATCAAGCAGCGGGTGGAGGCGTGATGCGGGCGGCGACGACCGTCGAGGCGGCGGCCCTGGGTTCCTGGTCCCGGCAGGCCGACTTCGTGGTGGAGGCGGAGAAGCTGGGGCTCGACGTCTGCTGGGTGGCCGAGGCCTGGGGTTCCGACGCCCCCTCCGCGCTGGGCTTCTACGCGGCCCGCACGGAGCGCATGCTGCTCGGCTCCGGGGTCATGCAGGTCGGCACGCGCACGCCGGTCGCCCTGGCACAGACGGCGATCACCCTGTCGAACCTGTCCGGCGGGCGGTTCCTGCTCGGGCTGGGTCCGTCCGGCCCGCAGGTGATGGAGGGCCTGCACGGGGTGCCGTTCGCCCGTCCCCTGGCGCGGGTGCGCGAGACGGTGGAGATTCTGCGTCAGGTGGTCGCGGGCGGCAAAGTCGCCTACTCCGGTTCGGAGTTCGGCATTCCGCTGCCCGGCGGGGAGGCGGTCCCGATGCGCCTGTCCATGCGTGCCGAGCACTCCGTCCCCGTCTATCTGGCGGCGCTGTCGCCCGCCATGCTGCGGCTGACCGGCCAGGTCGCGGACGGCTGGCTCGGCACCAGCTTCGTCCCCGAGGGCGCCGGCGAGGCGTACTTCGCTCCCCTGGACGAGGGGCTGGCCGCCGCAGGCCGTGACCGCGCCGGCATCGACGTCTGCCAGGGCGCCGAGGTCGCGTTCGCCCGGGACGAGGAGGCGCTGGCCGCCATGGTCGCGGACCGGAAGAAGGAACTCGCCTTCAGTCTGGGCGGCATGGGGTCCGCGTCGACCAACTTCTACAACCGGGCCTACAGCCGGCAGGGGTGGGCCGAGGTGGCGGCGGAGGTCCGCCGGCGCTGGCAGGCGGGTGACCGCGAGGGCGCGACCGGGCTCGTCACCGACGAGATGGTGCTGGCCACGACGCTCATCGGCACGGAGGAGATGGTGCGGCGGCGCCTGCGCGTCTGGTGCGACGCCGGAGTGGACACGGTCCGTCTGTACCCGGCCGGGGACACCCTCGACGACCGGCTCGACACGCTGGGCCGGGCGATCGAGCTGGTCCACGAGACCCGGGCCGACGCGACGGGCGGGTGAGCTCCCCGGGCTGATCGTCGGCCGGCACGTTCTACGTGGCCGACGAGGGTGAACCGTAGCTGCCGAAGACCGTGCACGACGTTCCGCGGTTTCGACGAGTTGCTGAACCTGTGGGCCCCGAAGCCGGGCGAGGTGCTGAGCGTCGGCGACTGAACGCCCCTCGGCCGGCTGCCCCTTCCGTTGGATTTCCGGCGGCAACCGGCCGAGAGGGACGAATCGTCACACCAGGGCTTGACGGGGCGGAGCCGGGCTCGGCCTACTGGAAGCGCAGCCGGCCGTGTCGGGGGTCTGGTCCGGTGCCGGCCCCTGAGGGCGAGTCAACTCCGTACTCCCCCGCCGGAACGCAGGTCAGGGGTCTGATGGTGCGGCGACGTTGGGCAGCGGTGGTGGGTCTGACGGCCTGCCTGCTGTTGCTGCACCTCGTCGTCCCCGGACTCGCGGGTCAGGGACGCCCGGCAGCCGCGGTCACGGCAGAGGTGCACACGACGCTTCCCGACGCCGCCCCGAGCGACGGGGCCGAGGGCGCGGAAGAGCCGTGTCCGTGTGAGGACGAGCCGTCGGTCCGGTACCCGGCGGCACGCACGCCGCGGGGAGCGGGGGCGGCGAGCGTCGGCCCGGCGATGACCGGGGCGGCCGTGGCGGGCCGCAGCGGCACGGAGCCCCGTGCGGCGGGAACGGCCGTCTGTCCGGAGGCGGCGGCATCCGCCCCGAGCGCCGCACGGTTGCAGCTTCGCTGCTGAGAGACGGCAGTACGCCCAGGGCCTGCCCCGCGCGGCCTGAGTACTGCCCGGGCGCCGCGTCGCGGTGATGTGCAGGCCTTCGTGTGTCCCCATGCCGATGACACAGGAGGCACAGTTGCCTGGAAAGCGCGTTCTCGTTCTGCGGCCGGACGAACTCGGCCCGAGCGAGCAGAAGATGTGGCGGGAGATCCGCACGGAGTCCGGCGCACCGGCGAATCCCTTTCTCGACCCGGCCTTCACCGTGGCGGTGGGGCGGGTCAGACCGGGAGCCCGCGTGGCGGTGCTGCAGGACGACGGAGCCCCGGTGGGGTTCTTCCCGTACGAGGTGGGGGCGTTGGGCCGGGGCCGGGCCGTCGGGCTGGGGGTGTCCGACAGTCAGGGAGCCGTGTTACGCCCGGGGATCAGACCGGACGCCCGGCGGTTGCTGCGGGTGTGCGGGCTGTCGTCCTTCGAGTTCGACAACCTGGAGGCCGGTCAGGGGGTGTTCGAGCCGCACGCGGTGGAGGAGCTCGCCTCCCCCGTCGTCGACCTCGGCGAGGGGTTCGCGGCGTACACGGACCACCTGCGGGCGCGGTCGCCGGGCTTCCTCAGGCAGACCCTGGCCAAGGAGCGCAGGCTGGCCCGGCAGGTCGGCGAGGTGCGGTTCGTGTACGACGCCCGGGACCCGGGGGCGTTGCGGGCGCTGATGGGGTGGAAGTCGGCGCAGTACCGGCGGACCGGCCGCCGGGACCGTTTCGCTCAGGAGTGGATCACGCGGCTGGTGGGGCTGCTCGGTGAGAGCGAGGAGCCGGAGTGCCGCGGCGTGCTGTCCGTGCTGTACGCCGCCGGACGGCCGGTCGCCGCGCACCTGGGGCTGCGCTCGCGCAGGGTGCTGTCCTGGTGGTTCCCGGCGTACGACCGGGCGTACGCCAAGTACTCCCCCGGGCTCATGCTGCAGCTGCGGATGCTGCAGGCCGCGGCGGCCGACGGCATCGGGACCGTCGACCTGGGCAGCGGCCCGGCCCGCTACAAGGAGTCGCTCAAGACTCGCGACCTGCGGGTGTACGAGGGAGCGGTGGTGCGGCCGGTGCCCGGTGGAGCCGTCCACTGGCTGGGTCGCGAGCCCGCCCGGGCCGCCCGTCGCTTCGTCCGCGGCCGGCCCCGCCTGGCGGGTGCGGCGGCCCGGACGCTGGAGGAACTGGGCCGCTTGCGCGGTGGGTGAGGCCGGGCCGGACGGCCCGGCCCCGGCTCGGCAACAGGGGCGCCCGGCCCCGTGGAGCCGGGCGCCGGGTCGGCCGGTCAGCTCGTGGCGTTCCAGCTGTGGGCGACGTCCACGACGACGCGGTCGTCCAGCTGCTGGACCCGGAAGGGCAGCCGCGCGCGGACTCCCAGACCGATCTGGGTGTCCCCCTCGAAGCTGCCGGCGAACCTGGTGTCCCGGAAGGTGCGGTACCCGGTGAGGTTCACGCCCGGCAGGGGCTGCGCCACCCGGCCGGGATAGGTGGCCGCGCCGGTCTCCGGGTCGTAGGCGGGCGCGGACACCCGCACCTCGAGTACGGCACCGCCCGCGACGGGGATGTAGCGGCCGGAGCCGTCCTGGTAGAGCCGGTCGACGTACCGGACGCTGTAGCCGACGCCGCTGCCCGCGCCGGGCACGTCGATCACCATCCGGTCGAAGCAGGTGTGACGACCGGTCCTGACATCGGTCATGGGTGCGACGGTGGCGCCGGCGCCGGTCTTGGCGAGGCTTCCCCAGCCGGTCGGACACGCCGCCGTCCGTGCGGTGGACAGCTGTCCGACGGCCGGTGCGGCACCGGCCGGGACCGCCGCCACACCCATCGTGGCTCCCACGAGCGCGAGAGTTGCGCATGCTCTGCTGATTCGTACCATTGCCGCCCCCGAGGCTTGCATGTGGCTGATGCAGGATGAGACGGCCGGGACGGCCGAAAGGTTGCACTTACCGTGCCGTAGCGCCGACCATGGCACATCCTGGTGGGAAGCGATGGGGTCCGGTGCGTCCGTACCGGGAGGACGCGACATGGATGAGACAGCCGCCGTACCCGGCAGGCCGCGGTCCGCCGCCGGCCGGAGCCGGGACGGGGCTGAGGGCCGGGTACCGGGCGAGGACACCGGCCGGATCGAGGACGCCCTGACGGTCCCGCTCGTGGAAGCCGTGCGGGACCTGGACGGTTACGGCGGCCTGGTCTACCTGCGCTCCGGCGACCGGCGCTCGCTGGTGCTCGCGATGGTCAGCGGGGTGCCCCGCTCGCTGCTCAGGAGCTGGTGGCGGGTGCCCGTGGGCGGTGCCCTGCCCATGGCGGAGGCCTACCGCCGCGACGAGACGCTGTGGCTTGCCGACGAGCGCGCCATGATGGTGCGCTTCCCGCACTTCACCGCCGGGCTCCCCTACTCCTTCGGCTCCGCCTACCAGCCCGTCCGGACCGGCGGCGAGGCGGTCGGGGTCCTGGTCGTGCTGCGCTCGGCGGCCCGGACACCGATGGACGAGGAAGCGGTCGCCCTCGCGCTGCGCCCCGCCGAGCGGGCCATGGAGGAACGCCTCGACCGCCTCGTCGCGGGCCGGCCGGACCCGGACTCCGCCGCGCACCCCGTCGAGTACGACGACGAGCCGGTCAGTGTGCGGCTGCCCACCTCGGCCGCCCACCCGGTCCGGGTCGGGCTCATCGACTGGGACCTGGACAGCGACCGCTGCACCGCGGACGACGACGCCCTCGCACTCCTCGGTCTCGACCGGGCGGCCTACGGCGGCACCATCGCGGACGTCGAGGCCCGTGTCAGCCCCGACGACCTGCACGAACTGCGCGAGAGCCGGCACGACGCGCTGAGGTCCGGCCGCGTCAGGTCCCGGCACTTCCGGGTGCGCGACGAGTCCCGGGGCGAGGAGCAGACCGGCTACCGGCCGGTAGAACTGTGGGGCCACCTCGTGCAGGGCGGGGCCGGCTCCTCGCGGATCCTGGTGGGCGCCCTCGTCGACGCGGGCGGCGGCCTCACCGCGGCGGAGGCGGCCGAGCGGCTGCCCGACGGGATCTTCTCGCTGGACCAGGACGGGCGGCTCACCTACGCCAACCGCCGCTGCGAGGAACTGCTCGGCTGCGGCCGGGAGGATCTCTTCGGTCACTACCCGTGGGAGGTCGTCACCTGGCTGCGCGATCCTGCCTACGAGGACCGCTACCGGGCGGCGATGCTGTCGCAGGAGCAGGTGTCGTTCCTGGTCCGGCGGCCCGACGGGAACTGGCTGGGTTTCGTGCTCTACCCGGACGTGCACGGGCTGACCGGCCGGGTCTCCCCGACCGGGCCGCCCACCGGCGCCGGGCAGGGAACGGAAGCCGGCTCCGACACCGCCGGGGATCTCGGCGTCCCCGTGCCACCGCCCGCACCGGTGGCGGCCGCGCGGGCCGGGGCGCTCTACCACGTCGTGCAGATGGCGAGCGTGCTCACCGAGGCGGTCACCGTGCTGGACGTCTGCCGGGCCGTGTCGGAGCAGTTGCTGCCCCCGTTCGGCGCCCGGGAACTGGCCCTCTACACCGTCCGGGACGGCCGGATGTACCTGCTGTGGGAGTCGGGCTACCCGGAGGGCTTCCTCACCCCGTTCGAGGGCGTCACCCTCGATACGCACCTGCCCGGCGTCCACGCGCTGACCACGCGGCTCCCCCTGTTCTTCGAGTCGCCGGAGGAGCTGTCGCTCGCCTATCCGGGCATCACCCTGGACCGCATGCAGGCCTGGTCGTTCCTGCCGCTGATCGCCTCCGGCCGTTCCGTCGGTTCCTGCATCCTCGGCTGGGACGCCCCGCACCGGTTCACCCCCGACGAGCGGTCCGCCCTCACCGCGCTGAGCGGCCTGGCCGCCCAGGCGATGGAACGGGCGCGGCTGTACGACGCGGAGTCCGCCGTCGCCCGCGGTCTCCAGGAGGGGCTCCTGCCGCACCGGCTGCCCCGCGTCGAGGGCCTGCGCACCACCGGCCGCTATCTGCCCGGCACGCAGGGCATGGCGATCGGCGGCGACTGGTACGACGTGATCACCACCGGACGGGGCGTGGCTCTGGTCATCGGGGACGTCGAAGGCCACAGTGTCGGCGCCGCCGCGGTGATGGGGCAGCTGCGCAGCGCGGTGCACGCCTTCGCGGCGAGCGAGCGTCCGCCGCAGGAGGTCATCACGCACACCAACCGGCTGCTGAGCGAGCTGGAGTCGGACGTCTTCGCCACCTGCTGCTACATCGAGCTCGACCCGGCCACCGGACGGGCCCTCGCCGTGCGGGCCGGCCATCCCCCGCCGCTGCTGCGCCACCCCGACGGGCGAGCCGAGACGCTGGATCTCGCGGGCGGCGTGATGCTGGGCGTGCAGCCCGACTCGGAATACCCCGTCACGGCGCTCACCCTGGCCCCCGGCAGCGTGCTCGCCCTGTACACCGACGGGCTGGTCGAGCGGCCCGGCAGCGACATCGAGTCGGGCATCGACGCGGTCCGGCGCCGTCTGTCGCAGACCCCGGCGGACTCGGTGGAGCACCTCGCCGACCGGCTGGTGGGCACGGCCCGGCAGGCCCGGGAGCGGCCGGACGACGTGGCTCTGCTGCTCACGGCGTACCGGTGATCGCGTTTTCGACGCCCGGGCGGGGGCGCCGGGACGGGTGGACGGCCGTGCGAAGCGGCCCGGAGTACGGTGGTCTCGACCGGCGAGCAGGGCGGTGGTTGCGGTGGAGTGGCAGCGGTACGCCGAGCAGATGGCGTGGCTCGCCCGAGACCTGGCCGGGCAGGATTCGGTCCAGGCGACGCTGGACGCGATCTCGTCCTCGGCGGTGCAGCTGATCGACGGCTGTGACGCCGCCGGCATCCTGGCCGTCTCGAAGGGCCGGTCGGTGACTCTGGCGCTGTGCGGTGACATGGTCGCGGAGTCGGACCGGTTGCAGGGCGAGTTCGGCGAGGGGCCGTGCTTCGACGCCGCACGTCGCGTGGACGGGCAGCGGCTGTTCCGGATCGCCGACATGAGCCGGCCGCAGCCGGCCTGGCCCCGGTACAGCCGGGCGGCCCGTGACCTCGGGATCGGCAGCATGACCGGTGTCCTGCTGTACACCCACGAGGAGGACTTCGGTGCCCTGAACCTCTATTCGCGCCGTCCCGGGGCGTTCGGCGAGGACATCGAGGCCGCGGGCTGGCTGCTCGCCTCGCACGCCGCGGTGGCGCTGGCCACGGCCCGCACCGTGGACCAGCTGGAGCACGCGCTGGAGACCCGGCACGCCATCGGCGAGGCCATGGGGATCCTGATGGAACGCCATGAGCTGAGCGAGGACGAGGCCTTCGGTGTGCTGCGGCGCCTCTCCCAGGACCACAACCTCAAGCTGCGCGACGTGGCCCGGCGGGTCAGGGCCGGCACCCCGGACGGGGGGTGACCTCTCACGCCGGGCGGCCGCCCGGAGAGGAGGCGCGCAGGAGGAGCACCGCGATGTCGTCGGCGTGCTGGCCGGTGGGGGTGGTGTGGCGGACGAGCCGGTCGATGAGCCGTTCCAGGTCGTGGCCGTCGGTGGTGTCCAGGTGCGCGGCGAGGTCGGAGGTGGTCCGGGTGGCGTCGGTGCCGGGGAGTTCGACCAGGCCGTCGGTGTAGAGGGCGAGGGTCGTGCCGGGGAGCAGGGGCACGGTGGTGACCGGGTAGTCGGTGCCGGTGTCGATGCCCAGCAGCGGGCCTGGCTCGACGTCGAGGACGCGGGCGGGGTGCCGGGCGTGGCGCAGCAGCGGCGGCACGTGTCCGGCGCTGACGAAGGACGCCTGCTGACGGCCCAGGTCGAGCTGGACGTAGAGGCAGGAGACGAGCAGTTCGGAGTCGAGGTCGGCCAGCAGCCGGTTGGTGCGGGCGAGGACCTCGCCGGGTGCGGCCCCGGCGGTGGCGTGGGCGTGGATGGCGGTGCGGACCTGGCCCATGAGGGCGGCGGCGGCGATGCTGTGGCCTTCGACGTCACCGATCACGGCGGCCGCGCTCGTCTCGCCCAGGCGCAGGACGTCGAAGAAGTCTCCGCCCACCTCGGTGCCGTGGCCGGCGGGCAGGTAACGGGCGGCGATGTCGAGGCCGGGCACGCGCGGCAGGGCCCGGGGCAGCAGGGTCCGCTGCAGTTCGTGCACGAGCCGGTGCTTGGTGTCGTAGAGCCGGGCGCGGTCGAGGGCCTGGGCGATCAGGCCGGACAGCGAGGTGAGGACGGCGCGTTCGTCGGCGGTGAAGGTGTGCGGCCGGGTGTACGACAGGATGCAGCAGCCGACCGGCCGGCCGGAGATGATCAGGGGCAGGAACGCCCAGGCCTGCTTGCCGCTGATCTGGGGTGCGCTCGGGTAGCTGGCGGCCAGTTCGGCGGGATCGGCGAAGAAGGCGGGGGTGCCGCTGGCGAGGACCTGGCCGGCGGGGGTGAGGTCGGTGTCCAGCCACAGGGCGTCGAGCCGCTCCATGACGTCGGCCGGATAGCCGTGGTGGCCGGTGATCTTCAGCCGTCCCGCGTCGACGCCGGACAGCACGAGGCCCTGGGCCCCGAACGCGGGCAGGATCTGGTGGGCGATCAGCGCGACGAGGTCCCGCACGGTCACCGACTCGGTGAGCGCGGCGGCCAGGTGCACGAGCTGGTAGAGGCGTCCGGTCGGCGCCGCGACGGGGGGCCGCGCGGCGGGGGGCCGCGCGGCGGGGGGCGGCGAGGGCTCGGCCCCCTCCGTGCTCGGCAGGACGCGGACGCTGATGCCGCTGGTGTCGGGGTAGAGCTGGAAGGTCAGCGGCTGGTCCGGCGGCCGGAGCGCGGTGAAGGAGACCGGGGTACGGCTGATGATCGCCGTGCGGTAGTGGTCCTCGTAGACGGGGTCGTCGAGCCAGGGCAGGGAGTGCCAGGGACGGGTGCCGAGGAGACGGTCGGCACCGCGTCCGAGGAGGCGGGCCGCGGTGTCGGTCGCGAAGGTGATGCGGCCCTCCATGTCGAGGGCGAGGGCGCCCTCGGGAAGGCGTTCGAGGTAGTCGGCGGCGGCCAGTCCGGTCTGCGCGGGATGGCGTGCGGCGTCGACGGGGACGACGCGCGGCTGGTCGGGGAGGGACGGCGGCCGGGGGGCGTCGTCCAGGAGGCGGGCCATACGGCGGGCGCTGGCGTCGATGTGACCGCGTTCGCGGGGGGTGACCCGGCGCGGCCGGCCGGCGGGCCACATCAGCACCAGGCCGCCCCAGGAGCGCCGTACGCCGGTCAGCGGGGCGGCGACCAGGGCGAACGGGTAGGGCAGGACGGCGGCGGCCCGGGGGTAGCGGCGGGCCATGTCGTCCTGTCCGGCGACGCTGACCAGGGTGTCGTCGTGGATGGCGTCGGCGACGGGGACCGGTGCGTTCAGGGGGAGTCGCTGCCAGGGGGCGGTGAAGGCCAGCGGCAGACCGCACAGGGCCACCAGGCGCAGCACCGGCTCCGCCTCCTCGATGAGGTAGATGCCGCCCATCGAGGCGCCGGTACCGCGCACCGTGTCGGCCAGGGCCGCGCCCAGGTCGTCGTCCAGCGATCCGGCGCCGTCGGGGTGCTCCTCGGTCCGGGGCATGGTGTCCTCCCGCTCCTACCCGGACGCTACGCCTGCTGGAGCGTGCAGGCACGTCGTCCGGACGGGTGCCCGTTCTGCCGCCGGGTGTGCACACCCGATGCGGTGTCACGAGGCCGTCGGCCGGGGAGGAAGGGCCCGCTTCGCACAGCGGCCGTCCGGGCGGACGCCCGCCGGCAGAACCGGAGGCCCTGGACGGCATCGGGAGGCCGGCTTGCAGACGCTGACATCGCGGGACCCCTGGCCGTAGCCGTCACGGAGGCGATCCGGGGCGGGGACCTGCGCGGGCTGCCGTAGCTGCTCGCCGAGCATCCCGGTCTCGCCGGGGCACGCATCACCGAGCAGGAGGAGGACGGCAGGGGCACCCGCAGCCTGCTGCACATCGCGACCGACTGGCCGGGGCACTTCCCGCGCGGTCCCGAGGTGGTCGCGGTCGCCGCCGGGGCCGATCCGCGTGCCCGTTTCGACGGGGCGCACACGAAGACGCCGCTGCACTGGGCGGCCAGCAGCAACGACGTGCCGGTGCTCGACGTGCTCGTCGCGGCGGGCGCCGACATCGAGGCGCCCGGCGCGGTGATCGGCGGTGGCACCCCGCTCGCCGACGCCCGGGGGTTCGGCCAGTGGCGTGCCGCGCACCGGCTGGTCGAACTCGGCGCCCGTGTCACCCTCCAGGACGCGGCGACGCTCGGCCTGCTCGACCGGGTCCGGGCGTACGCCGAGGCGGACGAGCCGCCGTCACCGGACGAGATCACCGGCACGTTCCGGGGTGCCTGCCACGGCGGGCACCTCCGGACCGCGCAGTACCTCCACCGGCGGGGCGCCGATGTGAGCCGGTGCGGCCACGACGGCATGACCCCGCTCGACATCGCCCGCGCCCAGGACGCCGACGACGTCGTGCGGTGGCTGCGCGGCCTGGACGCGCGGAGCGCCTCGTAGCGGCGCGCCCGCGCGGGGTGGCTCACAGGCAGTAGCGCACGAGCCATTCGTCCTGGTTGTAGGCGGTGCGCGCCGGGTCGGGCACACTGGCCGCCCGCTCCTCGACCATGTCCTCCACGCGCACCGGCTCCGGCAGTGTCCCGAAACGGGCGCGGCGGGCGGCGCCCTCCGCCTCGCTCCCCTGCTGTGACGTCGCCTCGTCCATGGCGATTCCCCTCTCCGGCTGGTCGGTCCGACCGTTCGGCCCTTGGTGGGCAAAGGGTTGACGTGCGAGCGGGGCGCTTGGTTCCCGCGGTGGCGACCGGTGTCGGCGGCGCATCGGCTTGTTCGACTCTACGAACTTCCAATCCGCTTGTTTCCCTTGCCGCTTCACAGTGATAGGAAACCTTCCTATCAGTTCTGCACGGCCCGCTCTTCCAACCCCCCACACTCTGCTTGGAGGCACCGTGAGACACCCCTCGGCCCAGGCTTCGCGCCGCACCGTCCTGGCGCTGTTCGGCGCTGCCCTCGCCGCCACCCCGTTCCTGAAGCCGCCGCACGCCACGGCGTCCGGGCGTGCGCTCGGACTCGACGACCCGGCGAAGAAGGAGATCGCCATGCAGCTCGTGTCGAGCGCGGAGAACTCCTCACTCGACTGGAAGGCGCAGTACCAGTACATCGAGGACATCGGTGACGGCCGCGGCTACACCGCCGGCATCATCGGCTTCTGCTCCGGCACCGGCGACATGCTGGATCTCGTCGAGCTCTACACCGCCCGCAAACCCGGCAACGTCCTCGCGAAGTACCTCCCGGCCCTGCGCGACGTCGACGGCTCCGACTCGCACGACGGGCTCGACCCCGGCTTCCCCGGGGACTGGCGCCGAGCGGCGCGTGACTCCGCCTTCAAGCGCGCCCAGGACGACGAGCGCGACCGGGTGTACTTCGACCCGGCGGTCGCGCAGGGGAAGGGGGACGGGCTGCGGGTGCTGGGCCAGTTCGCCTACTACGACGCCATCGTCATGCACGGCGACGGCACCGACCCCACGAGCTTCCGCAACATCCGCAAGCGGGCCCTGCGGACGGCGAAGCCGCCGGCGCAGGGCGGTGACGAGGTGACGTACCTCCACGCGTTCCTGGACGCGCGGGTGTGGGCCATGAAGCAGGAGGAGGCGCACAGCGACACGAGCCGCGTCGACACGGCCCAGCGTGTCTTCCTGAACCGGCGCAACCTCGATCTGAACCCGCCGCTGGACTGGAAGGTCTACGGAGACAGCTACCACATCGGCTGACGCCGCGGCCCGGGCGGGAATTGGTCCACCAAGCAGGCACGGAAGTGGACTCCTTCCCGGGCCGCCCGGCTCCCTAGCGTCGTCCCCATGAACGCCACGACCACGCGCGGAGCCCTGCTCGCCGCGCTCGCCTGCGTCCTCGTCGGAGGGTCCTTCACGGCCAACAGCGTGCTGGGCGACTACCCGTACGCGGGCGGCCAGTTCCTGCGCTACGGGCTGGCCTGTCTGCTGCTGTTCCCCGTGGCGGGGAAGGACGCCGCCGACCGCCTTCGGGCCCTGACGCTGCGTCAATGGGTCCGTCTGGCCCTGCTCGCGGCGGTCGGCATGGTCGGCTTCAACCTGGCCGTCATCGCCGCCGAACGCACCGCGGAACCGGCGGTGCCCGGCGTGTTCGTGGGCTGTGCGCCGGTGGCCGTCGCCGTGCTCGTGCCGCTTCTGGACGGGCGGCGGCCCCAGCGGGCGGTGCTGTACGGGGCGTCGCTCGTGGCCGTCGGCGCCTTCACGGTCCAAGGCTGGGGGCGCACGGACGGCGCGGGGATCGCCTTCTCCGTGTGCGCCCTCGCCGGGGAGGTCGGGTTCGCCGTACTCGCCGTCCCCGTACTGCGGCCGCTCGGGCCCCGGTTGCTGTCCGCCACGGTGTGCGTGGTCGCCGCCGCAGAGTCCGCGGCGGTCGGGCTCCTGGCCGACGGCGCCGGCTGGCTGCGGCGGCCGGACGGCGCCGAAACGGCCGCGCTGCTGTGGCAGGCGGTGGTGGTCACCGTCGTCGGCTTCGTGTGCTGGTACATCGGCATGCAGCGGATCGGCGCGGAACGCGCCACCCTGTTCTCCGGTCTGATCCCGGTGGCGGCGGCCTGCACCGCACCGCTCGTCGGCACCGGCTCCTACGGGCCCGCGCAGGCGGCGGGCAGCGCGCTGGTGGGGCTCGGGGTGGCGTTCGGGTCGGGAGCGCTGAGGCGTGCGGGGCGCGGGCGCCGGGTGCCGGGACGGGCCTTTCGGGGGAACGGCCGCCCGGAGTCACCGGGAGTCCGCGTGCCTGAAAGGCCGGAGTGATCCCGGGCCCATCTAATGGACGGCACTGACCTCCCGGCCGACACAGGAGACGACGTCCATGCCGTACAGCCGCACCGGTGAAGGGGACACGAAGGCCGCGCGCGGGGGTGTACCGCGGCGGCTGGGCGAGTGGTGCGCACGCCACTTCGTCATCGTCATCATCGCCTGGCTGGTGGCGCTGGTGGCCCTGCAGGTCGTCAGCCGTGAATTCGGCGGGGAGTACTCCGACAACTTCAGCCTGCCCCAGGCGCAGGCCCAGAAGGGCCTGGACGTGCTGAAGGCGCACGATCCCCAGGCCGGCGGTTACAGCAGCCAGATCGTGATGCGCGACGACCAGCAGCCCCTGACCGCGCTGAGCTCCCAGATGTCGACCACGGTCGCCGACCTGGAGAAGCTCCCGCACGTGCTGTCCGCCCAGAACCCGCTGACCGCCCCGGGCACACCGAGCGGTCAGCAGAACGTGGGGCCGCTGTCGGACGACAAGAAGACGGCCTACATCACCGTCCGTTTCAACGTGCAGCCCTCGACACTCGGCGACGACTACCTCAACGGCGTCGACACCGCCGTGCAGCCCTTGCGGTCGGCCGGGGCGGAGGTCGAGTACGGCGGACCGCTCGGTGAACTCGCCCGGCCGTCCGCCGACGACCGGGTCAGCGAGCTGATCGGTTTCGGCGTGGCGGTCATCGTGCTGTTGGTCGGGTTCGGCAGCGTGATCGCCGCCGTCATCCCGCTGGTGAGCGCGCTGATCAGCGTCGTCGGCGGGCTCGCCATCCTCGGGCTGCTGGCGGCGGCCTTCACCTTCGCCACGGTCTCACCGACCCTGGCCACGATGATCGGCCTCGGCGTCGGCATCGACTACGCACTGTTCATGCTCACCCGGCACCGGCAGAACCTCATCGACGGCATCGACCCGGTGCGGGCCGCGGGCCAGGCCGCGAGCACCAGCGGCCACGCCGTTCTCGTCTCCGGCTGCACGGTGATCATCGCGCTGGCTGGCCTGTCCGCGTCCGGGGTCTCCTTCATCTCGCTGCTCGGTCTCGCCGCCGCCGTCACCGTCGTCTCGGCCGTCGTCGGCGCGCTCACCCTGGTGCCGGCCCTGCTCGGCCTCATCGGCCGGCACATCGACCGCTTCCACGTGCGCCGCCCCATCGCCGAGACAGAAGCCGGGGCGGGTGACACGCCGCAGGGCACCTGGCACCGGTACGCGCAGCGGGTGGAGCGCAGACCGCTGACGTTCCTGTCGGCCGGCGTCGCCGTGGTCGTGGTCCTGGCGATCCCGTTGTTCTCCATCCAGCTCGGCCACATCGGTGACGGCGCCGACCCGACCTCCTTCACCGACCGACGGGCGTACGACCTGATGTCCGACGCGTTCGGGCCCGGCTCGAACGGCCCGCTCACGGTCGTCATCGACCAGACGAACGTGCCGCAGTCGCAGCGCTCCGCCCTGGCCTCGAAGGCCCAGCAGTCACTCGACAAGGTCCAGGGCGCCGCCGTCGTCACTCCGCTGTCGCCCACGCAGGACGGCGACCTCCTGATCGGTACGGTCTACTCGACCAAGTCCCCGCAGAACTCCGCGACCACCGACCTGACCAACCGGCTCGTCGACGACACGCTGCCGGACGTCGTCGAAGGCACGGACGCCAAGGGGTACGTCACCGGGACGACGGCGACCCAGGTCGACTTCCGGAACATCGTCGCCTCCCAGCTGCCGGTGATCATCGCCGTCGTGGTGGGTCTGGCGTTCCTGATCATCCTGGCCGTGTTCCGCGGGCTGCTCGTCGCCGTCAAGGCGGCGGTCCTGAACGTGCTGTCGATCGCCGCGTCGTACGGGGTGGTCGTCGCGGTCTTCCAGTGGGGCTGGGGCGGTCCCGCGCTCGGGGTCCACGGCAAGGTGCCCATCGAGAGCTATGTGCCGATGATGATGTTCGCCATCGTCTTCGGCCTCAGCATGGACTACGAGATCTTCCTGCTGTCCCGCGTCCACGAGGCGTGGCTGCGCACCGGTGACGCGAAGGGAGCGGTGGCGCACGCCCTGGAGATCACGGCCCGGGTCATCACCTGCGCCGCGCTGATCATGGTGAGCGTGTTCGCGGCGTTCCTCCTCAGCGACAACATCGTGGTCAAGATGCTCGGTCTCGGCCTGGCGGTCAGCGTGCTCATCGACGCGACCGTCGTGCGGCTGCTCATGGTGCCGGCCGTGATGACACTGCTCGGGCGGCACGCCTGGTGGATGCCGCGGTGGCTGGACCGGGTGGTACCGCACATCGACGCCGAGGGCGCACAGACCGGCTCGCGTTCGGCTTCCCACTAAGACGCGTTTCCCACCGCTGTCCCAACTCGCGCACCACAGCGGCTGCTTGTGACGGTTTCGCTCCCCATCTCGAACACCTGTGCCCGAAATTTCCCTTTTAGTCGTTTTGGCCTAGCCGGTGTGGTTAATCGAGGAGGGTGCGCGCGGAACGGCAGCCGGAGCACGGAGGGCCGGTCGTGCGCCCCCGCACCCGGTCGGACGCGTCGAAGTGCGGTGGTGGACGGATGTGCCGTCGCCGCCAAAGCGGCGCGCAGGTCCTGCGGCGTAGGCAGCACGCCGCAGGACCTAACCGCACTTTCGCCCGACACAGCCGGAACATATCGAGCGGATTTCCCCTATCAAACTGCAGGAGATACCGAAAATGATCACCCGAGAGCAGATCGCCATCGTGCTGGACCACCCGGTCCATGACACCAGGGGCGACAAGATAGGCGAGGCCAGGCACGTCTTCTTCGACGACATCACGGGCGAGCCCGAGTGGGTCAGCGTACGGACGGGCCTGTTCGGCACCAGCGAGTCCTTCGTACCCATCCACGATGCGGCGCTCGTCGAGGACCATCTCGAAGTGCCGTACGCCAAGGACCAGGTCAAGGACGCGCCCAATGTCGACGTGGACGCCGGCGGCCACTTGTCCGAACAGGAGGAGCAGCGTCTGTACCAGTACTACGGCATCGACTGGGACGTCGACCCAGGCTCCGGTGTCGGCCAGGCCCCCGGCACCGTCGGAACCACTGGCACCGCCGGAGTCACCGACGACGCGATGACGCGCTCCGAGGAGGAAATGCACGTCGGTGTCGAACGCCGTGAGGCCGGCCGGGCGCGGCTGCGCAAGTACGTCGTCACCGAAGAGCAGCAGTACACCGTGCCCGTACGCCACGAAGAGGTCCGCGTCGAGCGCGAGCCGATCACCGAGGCCAATCTGGACGCGGCCATGACGGGCCCGGACATCACCGAGGCGGAACACGACGTCACGCTGTACGAGGAGCAGCCCGTGGTGGAGACCAGGGCCGTGCCCAAGGAGCGGGTCCGCCTGACCACCGAGGAAGTCACGGAGGAGGAGACCGTCACCGGCGAGGTGCGTAAGGAGCGCATCGAAGCCGAGGAAACCGACGAGTCCGGCGACCAGCCGCGCCGCTGATCCCCACCGGGCGCCCGGGGTGGGAGGACCGAGAACCTCCCTTCCCGGGCGCCTCCGGAGTTCGAGCCGGGTGGGGTCGGACCCGCCAAGCCCTGTTGCGGTGAGGGTGGTTGGCAAGCGCCGTTGCCGCCTCCCACGGCGTCATACGCCGCTCCTCCGCGTGCCGTTACCGCTGAGGTGCATGAGGTCACGCCGGGGGTGGATCCTTCGGCGGCCGTCGACGGGTGCCGGAGCACGGGGACGGAGCAGGGCCCCGGTCCGAGACGCGCGACGGCGGCGGGATCCGGTCGGGATCCCGCCGCCGTCCACGGCTCACGTCCGGACGCGGCTCCTAGGCCCGCCGCACCCGGCGCAGGACCACGAAGCCCGCGATGACCAGGACGGCGCCCGCCGCGGCCGGCCAGAGCTGGGCTCCGGTGTCGGCCAGGCCGCCCTGGCCGACCGCCTGCGGTTCGGTCCGGGACGGGGCCGACGGGGTCGGTGCGGCGCTGGTCGCCGTGCCGACGGCCTGGGACTCGCCGATGCTGTCCGAGTCGTCGCCCTCGTCGTCCTTCGCACCGCCGCCCTGTCCGGCGGCGTTGCCGTCCGCCTGGTCGGTGGCCTTCACCTCGGGCCGGGGGGCGCCGGAAGCGGTGGACGCGTCCCCGGGCTCGGGCTTGTCCGCCGGGGGCTTCGTGGCTTCGCCCTTGCCGTCGCCGCCGTCGTCACCGCCGTCACCCTTGTCGCCGGGCTTACCGCCGCCGTCGCCGTTCTGCGGCGCGTCGGGCGTCTTCGTCGGCTGCTCCTGCGGGGCCTCCGGCGACTTGGTCGGCTCCTCCTGAGGGGCCTCCGGCGTCTTCGTCGGCTCCTCCTCGGGGGCCTCCGGCGACTTGGTGGGCTCCTCCTCGGGCTCCTCGCCCGGCGCCGGGTTCTGACCGCCGTCCGCTCCGGCGCCGCACTTACGGCCGTCGTTGATGCAGTCGACCATCTCCCCCATCAGATCCTCGTCGAAGATGTTGATGAAGTCGCCGTGGTCCGTGACCGGCTTGTGCAGCTGCTCCGGGAAGGAGTCGACCGCGAACAGCGGTGTCGTACGGCCGCCGTCCTGGAGGCTCGGCGCGTCGATGTCGTAGACGATGCGCTGTACGAGCTGCGGGATGGGGCGGAAGCCGGACGGGCAGTTCCCGGCGGCGTCCGCGAACGCCACGTGGGTGCGGTGGTTGGCGCTGTCGATGTTGCGGCCGTCCCAGCAGCTCTGGAACTTGAAGGTCCGTACGACGTCGCTGCCCTGCGGGCACAGCGGGTACTTGTCCTTCAACTGCCGGTCCTCGAAGCCGGTGCAGCTCCACGAGGCGTTGGCGTTGGCGGGGCCGTTGACGAACGACTTGGCATCACCGGTGATGATGCGCAGCAGCCGCGGCATGGCCGTGACCTTCTCGCGCGGGTTGCCGACGAACGTCAGCGTGACCTGCTTCGGCGTGACGATCTCGCCGGCGTTGCCCTCGATGCCGCCGCCCGGCTTCTGGGCGTCCTGCTCCTGGGCACCGTTCTGCAGGCGCACCACGGGCCAGTAGTAGGACGACTTGTCGCCCTGGTCGTCGCAGCTGGTCTCGGCCTTCGCGAGGTCCTGGTCGCTGGCGAAGGCGTTGTTGGACTGGTTGCCGACGTAGTCGTGGAAGTGGTGGGCGCCGTTGGTGACACCCGGGGCGGCGATGATGTTGTCGGAGTTGAACAGCCCGTTCTCGTTCACCCCGCAACTGGTGGCGAAGGAGCCGCGGGAGGCGTTGCCCTCCGGCCGGGGGGTGTTCACATTGGGCTGGACGCTCTTGATGTCGGCGAAGTCGGCGGCGACGGGGCCGTTGCCCGCCTGCCCGCCGTTGGCGCCCTGGCCGTTCTGCTGCCCCTGACCTGCCTCGCCCTGCTGCTGGCCGGGCTGCTGGGTGGCCCCGGCGTCCTGGCCTTCACCCTGCGCGGGGGCCTGGTTGCCGTCCTGGACGGTGCAGGCGGCGAGGGCCTCCAGGCCTTCGGGGCGGTCACCGACGCGGTCGATGGCGATCGCGATGCGCTCGAGGGTCGCGGCCCGCTTCTCCTTCAGCGGGTTGACGACCGCGCTGTCGGCGAAGCCGGGATCCTGCTGCATCTGCTGCGTCGATTCGCTCAGCCGCTGGTAGGCCTGGGCGATCTGCTCGTCCAGCAGGGCGAGTTCCTTGTCGACCTCCTCCCGGGCCTGCTCGGGGACGGAGGTCAGCTTGCTGCCGACGTCGGGGCAGTCGATCGTGGCGCCCGTGGTCCGGACCCCCGCGCCGGACCGTGTCTGGGCGGAGTCGGCGCCCGAACCGCCGCCCGTGGCCGAGGCGTAGACGTTCGCGGCCATCAGCCCGCCTCCGCCGAGGATCAGTGCGAATGCGGCGAAGGTCGCGCGTCGTGGGCCTGTAGGGCGTCTTCGCGTGTTGCGTCCCAAGGGTGCTCTCCTGCGCTTGTGGCGTGCGGGCATGAAAATCCCCTCGCCCCATACGTACGGGAGCATCAGCGTGTTCACTCCCTCCGAAAATTTTCGGAGAACTCTCATGAAGACACAGCCCGTCCGGGCCCCGCCGGACCCGCTGTCCGGCGGGGACACGCAGGTCAGCGGAAGTTCACGTCGCACAGGAAGTAGGTCTGGTCCATGTGCGAGGCCTCCCAGATCGTGTACACGACGTGCCGGCCGCTCATCCCCGAAGTGCTCACGGGGATCTCGTGGTTCTGGCTGGGCGCGTACCTGCCGGTGCGCTTGACGAGCTGGAGGTCGTTCCAGGTCAGCGGACGACCGGCGGGGTCGAAGCCCTGCCGCGTGACGTACACCAGCAAGTAGTCGGCGCCGTGGCCGGCCTGGTCGTACAGCTTCACCGTGAAGTTGCCGGTGACGTCCGTCGTCTTCCAGGCGCCGACCGCGTCGAGGGAGTCGTACCGGCCGCCCTCGGTCCGGCCGCCCCCGGCGGGGTTGAGGTGATCGTTGCCCCCAGCGCTGCCGGCAGCCGTAGTTGCGCCAGGCCGGGTCGACGACCGAGCCGTGTGCGACGGCAGTGCCGCTCCACGGGCCGAGGCTGGGCAGCGCGGCGACCAGGACGCTCAGGGTGAGAGCGAGAGTGGGAGCGCTCCCACTGTGCACTAGAGTGCGCCCGCCGGTCACGGCTCGCAAGGTGTGTCATGCGCCATCGTGCCCGTGGGAGCGCTTTCTCAACGCGTTGGGCGGGTCGGTCTTGCATGTGGGCGGCTTAAGGGTTCGGCCTGGGGTTACCCGTCTCACATGGTGAAGCTGCATATTCCGGGACGAAAAGAGCACGCCGAGTCGGAGACCCCGCCTCCGGAGAGCCCGCCCTCGGGGTCCGAGGCGGAACGCCGGGGGGCCGTGGAGGCGGACCGCCGGGAAACGGTGGAGGCGGAGCGTCGCCAGACCGTGGACACGGAACGCCGGGAGGCCGCCGATGCGGACACCCGGGACGGTTCCGTCGAGGAGCGCCGGGAAGACGCCGTCGCCGCTTTCGACGAGCCGGGGCCCGATCCCTCGGTGGAGCGCGCCGCGCCGGACTCGCCGACCGAGCTGCCCCGGAAGTCGTGGGGCGCGGTCCTCAAGGGCAGTGTGCGGGAGTTCAAGGACGACGAACTCACCGACCGCGCCGCCGCGCTGACGTACTACGGCGTGCTGGCGCTGTTCCCCGCGCTGCTGGTGCTGGTGTCGATGCTGGGGCTCACCGGCCGGTCGACCACCGACAAGGTGACCGAGAACGTCCGTGAGCTCGTGCCCGGCTCGGCGGGGGACATCATCACCCGGGCCGTGGACCAGTTGCAGGGCAACGCCGGTATCGGTTCGCTGATGGCGATCGTCGGTCTGGTGCTGGCGGTGTGGTCGGCGTCCGGCTACGTGGGGGCGTTCATCCGCTCCGCCAACGCCGTGTACGACATGCCCGAGGGCCGGCCGGTGTGGAAGCTGCTGCCGATGCGGGTGGGCGTGACGGTCGTCCTGCTGGTGATGGCCGTCATCAGCTCGCTGATCGTGGTGTTCTCGGGCGGGCTGGCGCAGCAGGCCGGGGACGCCCTGGGCATCGGCGACACCGCGCTGACGGTGTGGTCGATCGCCAAGTGGCCCGTCCTGGTCCTGCTGGTCGTGAGCATGATCGCGATCCTGTACTGGGCGGCGCCGAACGCCAAGGTGAAGGGGTTCCGCTGGATCACTCCGGGCAGTTTCCTGGCCCTGCTGATCTGGATGGTCGCCTCCGCCGGCTTCGCGGTCTACGTGGCCAACTTCGCCTCGTACAACAAGACCTACGGCACGATGGCCGGTGTCATCGTCTTCCTGGTGTGGCTGTGGATCACCAATCTGGCGATCCTGCTGGGCCTGGAGTTCGACGCGGAGACCGTGCGCCAGCGGGCCATCGCCGGCGGGCACCCGCCGGAGGCCGAGCCGTACACGCAGCCGCGGGACACCCGGGCGTGGGACGAGCAGGACCGGCGCCGGCTGGAGGAGACCTGAGCCGTACGGCGGTTCAGGCCGTCAGTCCGGCGGCGACCGTCGCGCCCAGTTCCCAGCACCGTTCGAGGTCGTCCTTGCCCGGCTCGCCGGTCACGGTGACGGCCTCGGCGGCGCGGCGCCAGCCGAGGCCGGTCGTGACCGACTCGATGCCGCGCACCGCTCCGGTGACGTCGTTGCCGCCGTGCACCCAGTAGCTGAAGGGGCGGCCGCGGGTCGCGTCCAGGCAGGGGTAGTAGACCTGGTCGAAGAAGTGCTTGAGGGCGCCGGACATGTAGCCGAGGTTCGCGGGGGTGCCGAGGAGGAAGCCGTCGGCCGCGAGGACGTCGGATGCGGTGGCGGAGAGCGCGGGCACGCGGACGACCCGGACGTTCTCGATCTCGGGGTCCGTCGCCCCGGAGACGACGGCTTCGAACAGCGCCTGGCAGTTCGGCGAGGGCGTGTGATGGACGATCAGCAAGGTGGCCACGGGACCCGACCTTGCCGTCCGGGCACCCGTCACGCAAGCCCGGGCCCCGTCACGCGTGTGTGCGGTGACGGGGCCCGGGTGCCGCTGTCGCTCAGTGGTTGCCGCGACGGCGGATCAGCGGACGGGCCGCTCAGCGGTTTCCGCGACGGCGCAGCAGCAGGACGGCCACCAGGACGGCGCCCGCGCCAGCGAGCAGAGCCGCGCGGTGGTCGCGCACCGACTGCGGGGCCTTGTCCTGCCAGACCTGCTCGGCCTGTGCGGCCTTCTCCTTGGCGCTCTGAGCGGCCGAAGCGCCCTTCTGCTTGACCGGCTCGGGCAGCTTCTCCTCCACGGTGTGGGCGACCTGAGCGGCCTTGGCCCTGGCCTGCCCGCTCCACTCCTGGGCCTTCGCCCCGGCCTGTTCCCTGACCGCGACGGCCTTCTCCCGGGCGCGGGTCTTGACGTCGGCCCGGTCCGCCAGGGCCTGGACGGTGTCGCCCAGTTCGTGGCGGGTGTGCTCGACCTGTTCGCGCAGCTCCTCCTGGCTGCGGGCGGTCGGCTCGTCGTGCGGGGGCTGGGTCATCGGTGTGCACTCTCCTTGATCTCGGCCACGTCGGCCTTCACGCTGTCGATGGTCTGCTGCGGGGCGGGCGGAGCGGCGCCGCGTACTTCCTTGCGGCCGGCCAGCGCCGTCAGGGCCGTGGCGACGGCCAGCACGGCCGTGACGATCAGCGCCGCCGCCCACACCGGCAGCGGGACGGCAAGGGCGGCGATCGCCGTGGCCACCAGGGCCTGCAGGGTGACGAAGCCGAGTACGCCGGCCCCGCCGAACAGGCCGCCGCCCTTGCCGAAGCGTTTGCCCTTCTCGGTCATCTCCGCTTGGGCGAGGCGCATTTCGCCGCGCACCAGGTCGGTCAGTTGCTCGGTGGCCCGTTGCACCAGCTCGCCCACCGGTTCGTCACCGGCCGCCGGCGCGCTTCCCGGGCGAGAAGCGGCGGGGGCCGTGCGGTGCGTGTCCTCCATGGCGTTCACCTCCCGGTCCGTAGTTCCGGGCCGAGTACCAGCGTGAGCGGAAAAGACACCTGGCCGGACGAGTTGGAATGCCGATGAGTGAGCGGCGCGAGATCCGGTACCCGTCCGTCGCTCACACACGAGAAAGGGAGGTTTCGTCTTGTCGCAGGTAGAGGAATCCATCGAGGTCCGGGTGCCGGTGCACACCGCGTACAACCAGTGGACGCAGTTCGAGTCCTTCCCCGAATTCATGGACGGCGTCGAGCGCATCGAGCAGCGCACCGACACCCTCACGCACTGGGTGACGAAGGTCGGCGGACAGGCGAGGGAGTTCGACGCGGAGATCACCGAGCAGGTCCCGGACGAGCGGGTCGCCTGGACCACCGTGGGCGGCGAGGCGCGGCAGGCCGGTGTGGTGACCTTCCACCGCATTCAGGACGACACGACCAAGGTCATGCTGCAGATGGACTTCGACCCCAGCGGCGTGGCCGAGACGGTCGGCGACAAGCTGGGCTTCGTGAAGCGGCAGGTCTCCGGTGACCTGAAGCGGTTCAAGCAGTTCATGGAAGCCCGCGGGACGGAGACCGGCGCCTGGCGCGGCGAGGTCTGACGGGGTGTGAGGAGGCCGCCACCACTGCTCGTGGTGGCGGCCTCTTCCGTGTTCCGCTACGACGCCACCGGCGCGGCGATACCGCTCTCGAAGAGGTGCCGGGCCTGGCGGCTCAGGTCGTTGAGGCGCAGGGCGAGTCGCGCGGCGGCGTCGTAGAGGGCGTGGACGGCCCGGAGCCGTTCGAGGCGGGGTGCCAGGGCGGACAGGGCGATGGCCAGGGCGACTCCGGCCCAGGCGACGGGCCCGAGCGGGGTGCAGCCGAAGAAGTGGCTGACGCCCGGGGTCTGGACGAGGGCCGCGAGGACGGCGGCCGAGCCGAGAGCCGTCACCCACACCAGTGTGCTGTGGCGCCGCCCCGAGAGGGTCTGCACGAGCTGGGCCCCGACCACACCGCACAGGGCCATGGTGGTGGACCGGCGTTCGGTGCCGGGGGTGAGGCGGCCGATGAGGTACGCCGCGACCGCGCCGAAGCAGGTGGTGATGCCGCGGCGGCGGATGGAGCGCAGCAGGGGCGCGCCCAGGACGTCGAGACCCATCGGGCCTGCCGCGGCGTGCTCCGCGGTGGAGGGATCGCTGCTCGGCGTGACCGCCACGGCCATCGCCGGGAACATGTCGGTGAGCAGGTTGACCAGCAGCAGTTGACGGGTCGACAGGGGTGAGGATCCGGCGAGCAGGGTGCCGAGGACGCTGAAACCCACTTCACCGGCGTTGCCGCCGATGAGGATGCTGACCGCGTCGGCGACGCTGCGCCACAGGGCGCGGCCCTCGGCGACGGCGTCCACGAGGACGGACAGGTCGCCGGTGGTGAGCACGAGGTCGGCGGCGTTGCGGGCGGCCGCGGAGCCGCGTGACTCGACGCCGACCCCGACGTCGGCCGCCCGGATGGCGGCGGCGTCGTTGGCGCCGTCACCGGCCATCGCCACGACCCGTCCGGCCTGTTGCAGGGCCTCCACGACGTGCAGCTTCTGCTCGGGCGCGACCCGTGCGACGACGCCCGCGCCGTGCAGGACGCGGACACGTTCGCGGCGGCCCATGGCGACGAGTTCGTCGCCGGTCACCGCCTCGGTCTCCTCCGGCCAGCCCAGCTGCAGGGCGATGGCGCGGGCGGTCTCCGGGTGGTCGCCGGTGAGCATGACGGGCAGGATGCCGGAGCGGCGCAGTTCCTCGAGCAGGGCGTGCGAGGTGTCGCGCGGGACGTCGGCGAGGGCGACGAAACCGCTGAACTCCAGGTCCGCGAGCGGCGCGTCGAGTTCGGCCTCGGCGTCGTCGGCCCGGCAGACGCGGCGGGCGACGGCCAGGACGCGCAGACCTTGCCCGGCCAATGCGTGGGCGGTGTCCCAAGCGTGGCCGGGCAGGTCCCGGCAGGCGGGCAGGATCGTCTCCGGGGCGCCCTTGACGACGAGGAGTTCGCCCATCTCCGGGTCGCCGTCGCGGCCGGCCGCTGCGGCATAGCCCCGGCGGGTCTCGAAGGGCAGCTCGCCGGTGGGCTCCCAGCCCGGGTCGGGCGGGGCGACGTCGAGGACGGCCTCGTCGGTGGCGTGCGCGACGCGGCGGCCCTGGCCCGTCTCCTCCTGGGGGCAGGCGCGCGCGGCCAGCCGCACGATCGGTGTGGCCCGTTCGTCGTCCGTGGCGAGGACGGTGCCGTCGGCGATGGCGACGCGGACCAGGCGCAGCTTGTTCTCGGTGAGGGTGCCGGTCTTGTCGAAGCAGACGGTGTCGACCCGGCCGAGCGCCTCCAGGGTGCGCGGGGTGCGGACCAGGACGCCGCGGCGGGACAGCCGGCGGGCCGCCGCCATCTGCGCGACGGTGGCGACGAGCGGCAGGCCCTCGGGGACCGCGGCGACCGCGACCGCGACACCGCCGCTGACGGCGCGCCGGACGGGGCTCCCGCGCAGCAGGGACAGGCCGGTCACGGCGGCGCCGCCGGCGAAGGTCACCGGCAGGGCCTTGCGGGTCAGCTCCTGGAGCCGGGCCTGGACGCCGGCGGGGGGCGGGGTGCGGGCGGCGAGGGTGACGGCCCGGCCGGCCTCGGTCTGGTCGCCGGTGTCGACGACGAGGGCGGTGGCCCGTCCGGCCACGACGGTGGTGCCCTCGAAGACCATGCAGGTGCGCTGGGCGACGGGGAGGCCAGGGGTGGCGTCGACGGACTTGGTCACCGGCAGGGACTCGCCGGTGAGCGCCGACTCGTCGACCTCCAGGCCGTCGACCTCCAGCAGCCGGGCGTCGGCGGGTACGACGTCGCCGGCGCCGAGGCTGATCTCGTCGCCGGTCCGCAGCCGGGCGGCGTCGACGGTGACCGTGTGGCTGCGGCTGTCCTGCATGCGGGCCTTGGGCTGCTGCCGGGCGGCGAGGCGGGCGAGGGCCTGTTCGGCGCGCAGCCGCTGGAGTCCGCCGGTCACGGCGTTGAGGTCCATGGCGCCGACGACGAGCAGCGCGTCGACCACCGAGCCGAGCAGCGCCGAGGCGACGGCGCCGGTGGCGAGGACGGGGGTCAGCGGGTCGTCGAGTTCGCGGCGTACGGCACCGGCCGCCTGCCACGTCCAGCGGGCAGGGGCGACGGCCGGGTGCCCGGTCAGGCGCCGGGCCTGCTGCCAGGAACGGTCGGCGAGGAGGGACAGGCCCCGGGGCTCGCCGTCCCGGTCGGCGCGCGTCAGCCGGTCGCGGACCTCGTGGGGTTCCAGGGCGTGCCAGGGGATGTGCAGCCGGGGCGGGGGCGGGGTGGCCCGGGCGACGCGGACGGCTTCGTACCAGCCGGTGAGCAGGGCGTTGGCGGCGGCGATGTTGACGGGCGCGTGCCGGGTGAGCGGCCACAGCAGGTGACGGCCCGGGGGCTGCCCGCCGCGGGCGACGAGGAGCCCGGAGAGGGCGGCGCCGGCCCGGGCCAGGGTCTGCGACCGGCGTCCGACGCGCCGGGCCGCGGGGATCGCCGTGAGCAGCCGCCACACGTCGGCGAGGCCGCGCGGGGCCAGGACGTCGACGCCCCAGGAGACGGCCGCCCGTCCGTCGGTGAGGGCGATGGCCACGTCACCGGCGGGCAGCCCGGCCGCGAGGTGCCCCGCGCCGGACTCGTCCAGGCGGGCGACGGTCACGACGACGCGCCCCTCGTCCTGGAGGGCCCGTACGACGTCTCCGAACGGCGTGGCACTCGGGGCGACCTCGTCGGCGAGGCGGGTGATGTCCTTCAGGTCGGAGCCGCCGGCGATGACGACGTGCAGACCGGCGCGGCGGGCGGCGTCCAGGACGGCCTCGGCGTAGGGGTGGACCGGGTCGTCGGGCGGGCCGTCGTCGGTGTCGTCCTGCGGCAGGCTGCGCAGGGCGTCGGCGTGCAGGACGAGGGCGTCGGCGATCTCCAGCTGCCGCAGGCGCTCTCCGTTGCGCAGCAGGATCCCCGCGTGGGCGAGGAAGGTGCCGAGTGTCGCGCCGAAGGCGGCCGGTCCGTAGCGGGCCGCCTTGGGGGAGCCCGCGAGGATGGCCTCGGCGGCGTCCTGGGCGCTGTGGGTGACGAGGAGGGTGGCGGCGGCGCCGGCGAGGCTGCCCGTGCTGGCGTGGGAGGCGTACGCGGCGGCGGGGGTCACCTTGAGGGGAGGCCGGGCGTCCGCGGGGCATGACACGCTGGTGCGCCGGTGGTGGCAGACGTCGTCGTGCAGCGCCTCGAAGGCCGCGGCCCTGGCCATCGCCTCCGTGAGCTGGTTGCCGCGCAGGATGCCGTCGAGCACGAGGGCCAGCGGGGTCTGGCCGATGCCGTGGGCGGCGGCGTTGGCGGCGGCGAGGACGAGTTCCATCCCGGACGTGCCGAACCGCTGCCGGAGCAGCGCCCGGAAGCGGGGGTTCTCCCGCAGCAGCGTGACGGAGGCGGTGACGACGCGCGAGGTGGGGGGCAGCCGCAGGGACCGGCCGGCCAGGGCGCCGGCCGCGCCGGCGGCGTCCAGCAGGATCGCGGCCGCGGTGACGCGCACCTCGGCGGGGTCGCCGGGGTGGCTGGTGTCCCGCAGGTTCGGGTCGACACCCTCGGCGAGGCCCAGACGGGTGGCGAGGGCGGTGGCCCGCTCGGTGACGAGGTCGGTGGCGGCGTCCTCGGCCACGGTGACCACCAGGCGGCCGAGGCCTCCGTCCCAGTACGCCGTGAGGACGTCCGGGTGCTCCACCAGTTCCTCCGCGACCCGGTGGGCGAGCGTCTCGGTGTCGCCGTCGGGATGCCGCAGTGCGAGGTGGAGGCGCTGCCCGGCCTTCCAGTGCTGTCCGCCGGTCAGGGCGTTGCGCGCGACGTTGCGAACGCGGCGGGTGGTGTCGTAGGCGGACGTCACCGACCGGGCGGTGCTGCGGGCGGCGCCTGCGGCGGCCCCGGCCACGGCCCCGACCAGCGGCGTGACGTCGAAGGCGATGAACATCTGCGGCCGCCCCGATTCAGCCGGTGGAGCGGCTGTCGTGCCCATGCGGCTGCTCCTCGCCGTGGTGGGCGGTGGCCTCGGCGACCTGCTTCAGGGCGGAGGCGGTGGCGGTGTCACCGACCTTGGCGGGCTGCTCGTGCACGTGCTGTTCAGGCTGCTGCTGACGGTAGTGGGAGGCCGCCAGTCTGCCGCCGGGGCCGTACGCGGAGGTGTCCTCCTCCTGCGGGGCGGCGGCGTCGGAGCGGCGGTCGTCCGAGGTGCCGGCGCGTGTTCCGCCGTTCGGTGCCGCGCCGTCGGACTGCTGTCCGGGCCGCGGCCGGGTCAGCCAGGCGACGGCCGCCCCGGTCACCGCCACCGGCCACTCCACCACTCCGGCCACGCCGAGCACCCCGGCGCCGGCGTACACGGCCATCCGGCGGCCGCGCGGCGAGACCGCGCCGATCCTGTCGAGCGCGCCCGTGGCCACCCGGCCGACCCGATCCGCGCCCGGCACGTGCCGCAGGCCCGAGGCCACGGCCCGCAAGGGCTGCGGAAGATCGGACGAAGACGAACGTGATGTCTCCTGGTTCATGGCGACCTCCACAAGCGCGATACCCAGCGGTGCGATCCGATTTTCCCGTCCTTCGCCCTATATTCCGACTTTGTCAAGGTATGCGCTTGTCTTGTTCGGCCGCGCTGCCGCCCGTGGGACACACAGGCGGCCTGCCCCCCCTCAACGGGAACGCGGCCGGCGTCCGGCGGGGGCGCGGAAGCCGTCCGTGTCGGGGCGGGAGCGCCGGGTACTCAGTGCAGGCACACGAGGCCGTCTCGGGTCCGGACGCCGCACGGGAGCGGAGGGTCCGGCGCGGCGAAGGAGTGGTCATGACGCAGAACGGTGATGACGCGACGCTCGTCCGGCGACCGGGGATCCCCGACCTCCGGACCGCACCGGACGGTGCCGAGCCCGCGCCACCACAGGATCCGCAGGCGGACCAGCCCCTGCAGGAACTCCCCCAGGACCGCAACCAGGCGCTGCTGGAGGCGGCCAAGCAGGTCGGCGCCCTGCTGAAGCGCAAGGGGCACCTGTTCGCGCTGGCCGGCAGCGTGGCGGCGTACGCCCACGGCGGCGAGAAGAACCTGCAGCACGACGTCGACTTCGCGATCCGCCCCGAGGACGCAGAAGCGGTGGCGGCCACGCTCCACGAGGCCGGGCTGACGGTGTACACCCCGCCGGAGGACTGGCTCATCAAAGCCACGTGCTTCGGCCAGCCGGTCGACATCATCTTCGAACTGGCGCACCGGCCCGTCGGTGCGGACATGCTGGAGCGGGCGGAGGAACTGTCGGTCGACTCGGTGCGCATGCCCGTGCTGGCCCCGACCGACCTGCTGTGGAGCCTGACCGCCGCGTTCTCGGAGCACCACTGCGACTTCGGCGCGGCCCTGCCCATCGCCCGCGCCCTGCGGGAGAAGGTCGACTGGGAGAGGGTCCGTCGCGAGTGCGGGGACGAGCCCATGCCCGCGGCCTTCTTCTTCCTCCTGGAGCGCCTGAACGTCATCTGAAGGAGCACCCATGAGCACCCACGGTCCCCAGGACGCGGGCGGCGGGCCGCCGGCCGAGAACCTGGACTACCGCATCGCCCACCTCCAGGACCGCCTCGCCTCCGGCGAGCTCGGCGAACTGGGCGTACGGGTCGATGCCCGCGGCGGGTCGGTCCTGCTCACCGGCACCGTGCCCTCGACGCCCTGCCGCGACGAGATCCTGCGCACCGTCCACGAGGAGCTGGCCGGATTCCCCGTGCACAGCGACCTCGTGGTCACCGAGGCGTCCTCCCCCGACCACGCGGAGGACCTCTCATGATCCGCATCGCAGCCGTCGGAGACATCCACATGGGGCCCGACAGCCAGGGCGTGCTGCGCCCCGCCTTCGAGACCCTGCCCGAGTGCGCCGACCTCCTGCTGCTGGCCGGGGACCTCACCCGGCACGGCACGCCCGAGGAGATGCGGGTGGTGGCCCGGGAAGTTCAGGACCTGGCCGTTCCGGTGGTCGCCGTCCTCGGCAACCACGACCACCACGACGACCGGCCGGACGAGGTCACGGCCATCCTCCGGGACGCCGGCGTCCATGTCCTGGAGGGACAGGCGACGGTCGTGGAGAGCGGCGGGGCGCGGATCGGAGTCGCCGGGACCAAGGGGTTCGGCGGCGGCTTCGTCGGCCGCTGCGCCGGGGAGTTCGGCGAGCCGGTCATGAAGGAGTTCGTCCGGTACTCCCGGCGGAGCGCCGACGGGCTGCGCAGCGCGCTGGAGCGGCTGGCCGAGGAGGGCTGTGACGCGCGGATCGCCCTGACCCACTACTCCCCCGTCGCGGACACCCTCGCGGGCGAGCCGCTGGAGATCTACCCGTTCCTGGGGAGCTATCTCCTGGCCGAGGCGATCGACACCGCGGGCGCCGACCTCGCGGTGCACGGGCACGCGCACGCCGGCACCGAACACGGCATGACGAGCGGCGGTGTGCGGGTGCGCAACGTCGCCCAGCCGGTCATCGGGCGGGCCTTCCACGTCTATCACCTGCCGGTCAGGGAGCCCGCCGCGAGCGGCACCGCCGCCCGGCAGGCCCGCTGAGCGGGTCCCTCCCCCGGTCTTCCCCTTCCCCCCTTCCGCCGTCGGCGCTCGCCGGAGGTGTTCCATCGCGAGGCGACCACGCTCGCGGGCTACTGCCTGCGCTACGCGCTGGTGTGCTTGTCTCACCCGTGAGGGGTCGCCTCGCGTGCCACGACCCGCAGCGTGCGCACCGATCCGTCGGCCGCGTCCGGGATCAGCACGCCGTGCTCGGCGCCGCTGCGCAGATAGTCCAGCACCGCGTCGGTGACGATCTCGCCCGGGGCCACCACGGGGACGCCCGGCGGGTACGGACTGATCGTCTCCGCGGCGATGCGGCCCGCGGCCCGCTCGGCGGGCACGTGCTCGACCGGTGCGAAGAACGCCTCGCGCGGCAGCATGGCCTGCTCCAGCTCCAGGGCGGAGGGCTCGGGCAGCCGGACCGGCGGGCGCCGTTCGACGGAGTCCGCGTGCTCCACGAGGGCGCGCAGCGCGTCCAGCAGGACCTCCTCGGTCTCGTCGTCGTCCGCGTGGGTGATCGAGGCGCTGACGCGGCAGCTGTCCGAGCCGCCGAGGTCCACGTGGCGGTGCTCGCGCAGCCACTCCACGGCCTGCATGCCGCTCAGGCCGAGCTTGCGGACGTCGATCACGATCTTGAGCGGGTTGAGGTCGGCGGCGAGCCCCTCCTCCACGATCTCCCGGCCCATCGGCCGCAGGCCGGGCAGCTCGGCGACCGCCGCCCGGATGCGTTCCGCGCGGCGCAGGGCCCCGTCCAGGAGCTCGTGGCCCTGTTCGACCATCTGCCGGCGCCAGCCGTCGAGCGTGGCGTAGACGAGGGTCGAGGCGCTGGTGGTGCCGAGCAGGTCCTCACGCTGTGCCAGGACCTCGGGCGACACCCGGTCGTACTGGAGGTGGAACACGGAGCTCTGCTCCACCGCCCCGCCCATCTTGTGCACGCTGGTCACCGTCAGGTCGGCCTCGGCGTCCATGCCCCAGGCGGGCAGGTCCGGGTGGAACGGCAGGTGGGCGCCCCAGGCCTCGTCGACGATGAGGGGCACGCCGAACTCGTGGCACACCCGCGCCACTCCCCGGATGTCCGCGCAGGAACCCCAGTCGGTGGGCGTGATCAGCAGCATGCCCTCGGCGTCCGGGTGCTCCCGCAGACGGCGGCGGACGTCGTCCGGCTCGGGCGGGTGGGCCAGGTGGCGTTCGCCGTCGAACTTCGGGTGCACCCAGATCGGCTCGACGCCGTTGACGATGACGGCCGCGATGACGGACTTGTGGGCGTTGCGCGACAGCAACAGCTTCTCGCCGGGTCCGGCGGCGGCGAGCATGGCGGTCTTCACGGACAGGGAGCTGCCGCAGGTGGAGAAGAACGCGTGCTCGGCGCGGACCGCGTCGGCCATGAGCTCCTGGGCCCGGCTCAGCACGCCCTGGGACTGGCGGCGGTCGTCGAGCCCGTTGAGTGAGAGCACGTCGGAGCGGAACACGTCGAGGCCGACGACGTCCGCGACCCTCGGGTCCACTCCCCTGCCCTGCTTGTGGCCGGGCGGGCCGTAGGCGATGTCGCCACGGCGCCGGAAGTCCTCCAGCGCCTCCAGGACGGGCACACGCGAGTGGTCCATGGTTCCTCCCTGGTCCGTCCCGCCCGAGCCGCCGCCACGGCGTCCACGCTGTCGTGGCCCGGCGGGTACACCGACCGTGTTCACCCCGGACACCGGTCGAAACGCCGCGGGCGTCACGGTGCGCTGCCGTCGCGTCGCCAGGGGGTGCCCGGCGTGGAGGTGTCGCGGCGGTCGGCGGTGAAACCCGGCCCGGGACGGCGCACACCGCGCGTGACGACGAGGAGCCCCCGTGACCGCAACGCCCGACACCGTGCACCAGGCCGTACGTCAGGAGGTGACGGCCCGGGGCGACGCGCTGTGGGACGTGGCCCGGCGCCTGCACGCCGACCCCGAGTACGCGTTCGCCGAACACCGGGCGGCCGCGCTGCTCTCCGGTGAGCTCGAACGCGCCGGTTTCGCCGTGGAGCGCGGCGTGGCGGGGATGCCGACGGCGTTCACCGCGCGCTCGGGGCGGGGCCGGCCCGCCGTCGCGCTGCTGATGGAGTACGACGCCCTGCCCGGCCTCGGCCACGCGTGCGGCCACAACCTGATCGCGGCGGCCGGGCTGGGCGCCGCCCTGGCCGTGGCGGCCGCCCTGCCGGCGGATGAGACCACGGGGTCGGTGCTGGCGGTCGGCACACCCGCCGAGGAGGGCGGCGGAGGCAAGGCGGTCGAGGTGGAGGCCGGGGTGTTCGACGACGTCGACGCGGCTCTGATGTTCCACCCCGGGGTGTACAGCTGGGCCCGGGCGCCGTTGACCGCGCAGGTGCAGTACCGGGTGGCCTTCCACGGCAGGGCCGCACACCCCACGGGCAACCCGACCGAGGGCATCGACGCTCTGGCGGGGCTCGTAGAGCTGTTCAACGTGCTGGCGGTGCTGGGCCGCCGGCTGCCGGAGGGCTCGCACGTGCAGGGCATCGTCACGCACGGCGGCACGGCCACGAACATCGTCCCGGAGTACGCCGAGGGCCTGTTCGGTCTGCGCGCGGCCACCACGGCCGCGCTGGAGGACCTGACGGAGCGGCTGCGGGTGTGCGCCGACGGGGTGGCCGCGGCCACCGGCACCACCGCCGAGGTGGAGCGGGCCACCGTGCGCTACGAGCACTTCCGGGACAGCGAGGTGCTGTCCGAGCGGTTCGCCGCGCATCTGGCCCGGGCCGGTGTCCCGCTCGCCCCGCCCACGCCCGGCGTGTACCTGGGGTCGTCCGACATAGGCAACGTCAGCACACGGGTCCCCGCCATACACCCCTTCGTCGCGATCATGGGCGAGGACGGCTCCGACCACACCCCGGAGTTCGCCGAGGCGGCCGCCTCGCCCCGGGCCCGCGAGGTGCTGATCGCCGCGACCGAGGCCCTCGCGTGCACCGCCGCCGACGTCCTGCTGTCCGGGGCGCTGCGCGAGGAGGCGTGGGCGCGGCACCGGGCGATGTGAGTGGTTCGGCTCCGGCTGGGGAACCCGGCGAGCGCTGTACCCATCCGACCCCCTGGAGAGGGCCATGAGTCTGTTGCGTGTGCTCGGTCGCCCCTTGCTGGCCTCGATGTTCCTCACGGGCGGTGTGAACTCCGTCCGCAACCCGGAACAGGTCGCCGACGCCGCCGAGCCTGTCGTCCAACCGCTCACCGAGCGCGTCCCGGCCCTGCCGGACCGCACCGAGCAGGTCGTACGGCTCAGCGGTGCCGTACAGGTCGCGGCGGGGCTGATGCTGGCCACCGGGCGGGTTCCGCGTCCGGCCGCGCTGGCCATCGCCGCCACGCTGGTGCCGACCACACTCGCGGGACACCGCTTCTGGGAGGAGCAGGACCCCGAGGAGCGGGCGCAGCAGCGCATCCACTTCTTCAAGAACATGTCCATGCTCGGCGGGCTGCTGATCGCCGCCGACGACACCGGTTCGCGCCCCTCCGTGGTGTGGCGCGGCACCCACGCCGCCCGGGGGCTGCGGCGCGAGGCGGGTCTGGTGCGCCGCTCCATGCGCGCCACCGCGCGGCCGGCCGCCGCGGCCGGGCGCGTCCGGGCCAAGCTCCCCGCCTGAGCCGGCGGCGCTCGCCGCGGCACGGCACGTTAACCCCCCGGGGCCGGGGGGACCCGAGCGCTGGAGGTGAAGGAGATGGGACACGGAGGAAACGTCATCGACGAGCTGGTGACCGATCACCGCGAGGTCGAGGAGCTGTTCGGCAAGATCGAGGCACTGCCGTCCGGCCACCGGGACCGCAAGCTGTACGCCGACCAGGTCACGATGGAACTCGTACGGCATTCGGTGGCCGAGGAGGCCTACCTCTACCCGGCCGTACGCGAGCACGTGGCGGGTGGGGACGCCCTCGCCGACCAGGAACTGAAGGACCACGCCACGGCCGAGCAGATCATGAAGGATCTGGAAGGTTGTGACCCCGGGGACGCCGACTTCGACCGGCTGGCGGGCATGCTGATGAGCGAGATCCGCGCGCACATCGCCGACGAGGAGGGCAACCTCTTCCCGCGGCTGCGGCAGGCCTGTCCGATGGACGCGCTCAACGAGCTGGGCGACAAGGTGCGCAAGGCCAAGAAGACCGCCCCGACCCGGCCCCATCCGGCGGCCCCCGACAAACCCCCGGCCAACAAGCTGCTGGCACCGGGCACCGGCATGGTGGACCGGCTGCGTGACGCGCTGAGCGGACGGGGCAAGTCCGAGTAACGCAGGTCACCCTCGTGGGAGCGGGGGGGGGGGGGGGGGGGGGGCCGGCCCCCCCCCCCCCCGGGGGGGGTGTAAAACACACATGTGGGCAACCCCCCCCGAACAAGGGGGGGTGTGGGGGGCCGGGCG
>NZ_JBIBKR010000002.1:464716-721589 GCF_042959365.1 Streptomyces sp. NPDC007907 | reverse complement strand
TGGTCCCGGGGGGGGGCCGGGGGGGGCGGGGGGGGCCCCGGGCCCCCCCCCCCCCGCCCGGGGGGGGGGGGGGGGGCCGGCGGGGGGGCGCCCCCCCACCCCGCTCCCACGTGCGTGTGATCAACCACACTGTGGTCTCAACGCCCCTTCGAAGACGGGTTCTTGGGAGCCGCGGACGGCGGATCAAGGCCGGGTGGAACCGCTTCTCCGGTCCCCTCTGCCACGATGGTCGGCGCCTTACCCGCCGAGGGAAGCCGCCGTGCAGCGCCGCCGGTGTGACGCGCCCCTCGCCCCCACCTCCTGAGTCCTCCGACTCGTCTTCGAGTACAGCACTGTGTCTTCCTTCTCCTCACCCTCCCCTGCCCTGCCCGCCTCCCGCTCGCCCTGGCGGTCGCTGCGGTACCGCAGCATGCGCTGGTGGTCCGTCGCGAACTTCGTGTCGAACGCCGGTACGTGGATGCAGCTCACGGTCCAGAACCTGCTGGTCCTGCAGATCACCGGTTCCGCCGCCGCGGCAGGACTGTCCATGTCCGTGCAAGCCGCTCCGGCGCTGCTGATCAGCGTGCTGGGCGGGGCCGCCGTCGACCGGTGGCCCCGCAAGCTGACGGCGGCCGTGAGCCAGGCGGTGCTCGGCGCGATCGCCTTCACCACGGCCGTCCTCGTGGCGCTGGACCTCCTCGACATGACCTCGCTGATGGTGCTGGCCGCCCTCACGGGCGTCGTCGCCACCGTCGACAACCCGGCGTGCGCGCTGCTGGGGAACGATCTCGTGCCGGCCGAGGACGTCCCCTCGGCCATCGGGGTCGGGGCGCTGGTGCACCAGGCGGGCCGCCTGGCGGGGGCGGCCCTGGCCGGTGTGGCCGTGGGGTTCCTCGGCACCTCCGCCGCGTACTTCGGCAACGGGCTGTCGTTCCTCTTCGTGGCCTCCGTCATCCCGTTCCTGCGTCCGGCGGCGGGTGCGGCGAAGCGGGACGTCCCGGCTCCCGGGGCCACCGGTTCCGGCACCGGTCCCGACCTCACCGTCCGGGAGGGCCTGGCCTACTTCGTGCGGCGGCCGCGCCTGGTGGCGCTGGCGGGTGTGACGGGCATCAGCTCCGTGTTCGGCCGCAACTACGGGCTCACCCTGGCCGTGCTCGTCACCGGGCCGCTCGCGGGTGGTGCCGGTTCGTTCGGCACGGTGTCCACGGTGCTCGCCGTCGGCGGCATCCTCGGCGCGGTGCTCGGCGCCCGGCTGCGCAAGCCGTCGGTGCGGCTCGTGGGCGCGCTGGCGGCCGCGGGGGCGTTGCTGCAGGTGGTGGCCGGGCTGTCGCCGTCGCTCGCGGTGCTGATCGCGCTGGTGCTGCCGATGGCGGTGGTGGAGTCCGTCTCCGACACCGCCGGCACGGCCGTCCTGCAGACCGACCCGCCTCCCCACATGCGGGGCCGGGTGCTGGGCGTGTGGGGCAGCATCGGCACGGTGTGGAGTCTGGGCGGCCCTCCCGCGCTGGGCCTCCTCATGGAGCTGGCCGGGCCGCGCGGCGCTCTCGTCACCGGCGGACTGCTCATCGCCGGCGCGATCGGGGCGGGAGCCCTGCTGCGCCGGCGCCGGGCCACGGCTCCGGTCCTCCTGCGCACGGAAGCGCACGAGGCACCGGGCCGGCCGGCCCTGACCCCGGCGGCCTGACCGGGCCCCGGACCCTGCCCTACGGCCGCAACGCCGTCTGCGCCGCCTTCGCCGCTCTTCGGGTCAGCAGAGTCGTGGAGCGGCCGTCGAGGTAGGGCAGGACCACCGCCTGGCCGCCCCACGTGCGGAGCACCTCCGCCTCGGGCAGGTCCTGGACGGAGTAGTCGCCGCCCTTGACCCAGACGTCCGGCCGCAACCGGGCCAGTACCGCCTCGGGCGTGTCCTCCTCGAAGACCGCCACGGCGTCGACGCTGCCGAGCGCGGCGAGGACCCGGGCGCGGTCCGCCGCCGGGTTGAGCGGGCGGCCCGGTCCCTTGCGACGGGCCACGGACGCGTCGGAGTTCAGGCACACGATGAGGCAGTCCCCGATACGCCGGGCGCTCTCCAGCAGCCCGACGTGACCGGCGTGCACCAGGTCGAAGCAGCCGCCGGTGGCGACGACGGTGCCACCGCGGGCCCTGACCCGCTCCGCGATCCCGAACGCGTCGGTCGCGGGCTCGTCCGCGGGGCCCGGCGCAGGCTCGGTCCGCCACAGGCCGGGGTTGCCCGCACCGCCCGCCGCGACGAACGCCGCCGCCTCGGCCACGGCCCGCTGCAGCGCCTCCTCGGGGAGCAGACCGTCGGCGAGGGCCGCCGCCGCGGTGGCGGCGAAGCAGTCGCCCGCTCCGCAGGGGTCCCCGTCGGCCCGGAAGGGCACCGGCACGAGCATGGGGGTACCGGGGCCGGGCCGGGTCAGCAGCACCCCGCGTTCGCCGAGGGTGACGGCCACCCCGGCGGCCCGCCAGCGCTGGGCGAGCTCGGTCCCGCGCTCGGCGTACGCGCCCAGCGAGGTTCCGCCGGAGCCGGGGTGCAGTGCCCGTGCCTCCGCCGCGTTGGGGGTGACCAGGCGGGCTCCGGGGACGGGCGGGTCGCCGGCGGGGTGCGGGTCCCACACCAGGGGCGTGCGGCGGGCGGCCTCCTCCAGGAGCGGTCGCAGGGCGCCCGCGGTGTGCCGGCCGTAGTCGGCGACCAGGACGGCGTGCGCACCGGCCAGCGCCTCCCGGACCGCGTCGTCCGGTTCGCCCGGGGTGCCGCCGCCGCGGTCGATGCGGACGACCGGCCGGCCGCCCGCGAGGACGCGGGTCTTGACCGGCAGGGTGCCGTCCAGCGGGATCTCCAGGAGCCGGACCCGGCCGCGCAGACCGCGTCGTACCGCCTCACTGGCCTCGTCGTCGCCGAGCGCGGTCACCAGGACCACGTCCCGGCCGCCCCGGGCCGCGAGGGCGGCGGCCAGGCCGGCTCCGCCGGGGTGGCGGCGGTCGCCGGTGACGTCGACGACGGGAGCGGGGGCGTCCGGGGAGAGGCGAGTGGAAACGCCTTCGATGTCCTCGTCGAGGAGCACGTCCCCCACCACCACGAGGGGATGCGGGCCGGTCATGACGTGCCTCCGCGGGTCACGACCACCCGCCTCGCCGACGGCGTGGACACGGCCGTGTCGAAGCACTCGCAGAGCAGGTGGACGGCGACGAGGTGGGTCTCCTGGACGTTCGCGGTGGCGTCCGCGTCGATGCACAGGGCCTCGTGCGCGGCTTCCGCCAGGGGGTTCGGACCGCGGCCGGTGAGCGCCCAGACGCGCAACCCGGCCTGCCGGGCCGTGACGGCGGCGGCGATGAGGTTGCTGCTGCGCCCCGACGTGGACAGCAGCATCAGGACGTCCCCAGGACGGCCGTGGGCGGCGACCTGGCGGGCGTAGACGTGGTCGAAGCCGTAGTCGTTGCCGATGGCGGTCACGCTGGACGTCTCGGCGTGCAGGGCGAGCGCGGAGTAGGCGCGGCGTTCCCGGCGGTAGCGGCCGACCAGTTCGGCGGTGAGGTGCTGGGCCTGGGCGGCGCTGCCACCGTTGCCGGCGGCGAGGAGCCGGCCGCCTCCGTGGAGCACGTCGGCGAGGCGGCCGCCCCAGTCAGCGATCTTGTCCAGGCCGTTCTCCCGGAACCGTCCCAGGACCTCCTCCAGCGCCCGGCAGTGCAGGCGGGCGGCGTCGAGGCCGGGCTGTGCAGAAGATTCGCTCATGCGGATCGGGCGCACCGCCGTGCGGGGACGGCGGGGACCCACACCTCCTTCGGACTGCGGCGGGACGGACGGGTCAGCCGGCATCGGTGGCGGCGGGTTCGGTGTCGAGGACCTCGCAGTAGGCGGCCTCGGTGGCGGCGGCGACCTGGCCCCAGCCGTATCTGCTCAGTACCCGGCGGCGGCCGGCCGCGCCGCAGGCTGCGCGGGCCTGCGGATCGGCGAGCAGCCCGGCGACGGCGACGGCGAGCGCCTCCGGGTCACCGGGCGGCACCAGCCGTCCGGTGCCCGGGTCGGCGACGGTGTCGAGCTGCCCGCCGACCGCGCTGGCCACCACGGGCACGCCGCAGGCCATGGCCTCCAGCGGGACGATGCCGAAGGGTTCGTAGTCGGCGGGGCAGACCACCACGTCGGCGGAGCGCAGCAGCGCCGGCACCTTCTCGCTGGGCACGGCACCGATGAAGCGGACGCGGTCGGCGACGCCGGCGTCCCGGGCGATGCCGCGCAGCCGCCGCACCTCCGGGTCGTCGTCGAGCTGTGCGGCGGGCGGCCCGCCGGCCACGACCAGTTCGGTTCCGGGCAGCCGGGCCAGCGCGGCGACGGTCACACCGGCGCCCTTGCGCGGCACGAGCCGGCCCAGCTGGAGGATCCGGTGCGGGTGGGGGCCGCGCGGCTCGGCCGGGCCCCTGGGGGTGAACCGGTCGGTGTCGACGCCGCACGGCACGATCCCCACCCGGTGCGGGGGAATGCCCATGCGGGCCAGTTCGTGGACCTCGTCCCGGCAGGTGGCGATGACGCGGTCGCAGTTCAGGCCGATCTCGATCTCGCTGGGGATCCGCTCCGGCGGGCTGGTGTCGGCGAGCCGCTGGTGCCGTCGCTTCACCGTGCCGAGGGCGTGGTACGTGTGCAGCAGGGGCAGGCCGTGCTCCCGGGTGGCGCGCAGCGCGGCCAGGCCAGACATCCAGTAGTGGGAGTGCACGACGTCCGGCGCCCGGGTGCGCCAGCCGCGCGCGAGGTGGCGGCCGAACTCGTCCATGTGCGGCAGCAGCGCGTCCTTGGGGAGCGGTTCGGCAGGTCCTGCGGGCACGTGGTGCACTTCGACGCCCTCGCGCAGCTCGACCCGCCAGGGCAGGTCGGGGGCGTCACGGCGGGTGTGCACGGTGACGCGGTGGCCGCGGTCGGCGAGGGCGCCGGCGAGGCAGGCGACGTGCACGTTCTGCCCGCCGGCGTCGACCCCGCCGAGTGCGGCGAGGGGGCTGGCGTGCTCGGAGACGAGCGCGATCGCGAGGACGCCCGGTGCCGTCGGTTCGCCACCGAGCGGTCCGGCGGGCAGGGGGCTGAGGGACGGAGTCATGCGCACACCTCCGTGATCAGGCGCTCCCAGTCGGCCAGGAAGCGTTTGAGCCCGTAGCGTTCGAGGGCCGCCCGGCGGGCGCGGTTGCCGTCCGCGGCCGCGGCCTCCGGTTCGTGGAGGTAGTGGCGGGCGGCGCGGGCCAGGACGTCGGGGCGTGTGGTCAGGGTGCCGGCGCCGGGCGGGACCGCCTCGACGACCTCGGTGGTGGCGAGCGCCAGCACGGGCATGCCGAGGTGCATCGCCTCCAGCAGGGACAGACCGAGGGAGGTCCAGCGCACCGGGTGCAGGTACATGCGGCGTTCGGCCAGCGCCGTGTGCAGCTCGCTCTGGGGCAGGTCGGCGGTGTGGCAGCGCTCCGGCGGCAGGCCGAGGTGCCCGGCCAGACCCTCGGTGCCCATGCCGAACACGTCGAGCGGCACCGCGTCGGCGAGCGCGGGCAGCAGGTCGGTGCCGGTGTACCGGGCGCGCCGTACGGGTTCGTTGACGACGACGGCGGCGCGGGCGAGCCGGCCGCTGTAGCGGTGGCCCGGGTCGACGATGCCGTGTTCGATCACCTGGGTGCGGGTGGTCCCGCAGTCCCAGAACAGCCGGTTGAAGTGCGTGACGTGCACGAGCGTCAGGTCGTCGCGGTCTGCGTACGCGTGGCGGGTGCCCGGCACATCGCCGTCGGGCGCGTTGTGCTCCAGGTACACCGCGGGCACGTCCCGGCCGGGGCGGCGCCCGCCGAGCCACTGTTCGGCGAGCGCCGCCTCGTGCGGCCGCTGGAGGAGGACCAGGTCGACCGGCGTGTCGCGCAGGTCGCCGGGGGTGATCTCGCGGACCGAGCCGGGCCAGGTGAAGGTCCGGGCCCGTCCGAGGCCGTCCGGGCCGCGGTCGGGTGTGACGGGGACGAGGTAGGTGTGGGGGCCCTGGACGAACGCGGTCGTCCAGGAGCCGTGCACGTGCCACAGCAGGATGTTCATACGGCCGCTCCTCGCTCGGTCTGTTCTCCCCGGTCCGCCGGGCGGTCCGCGAGTGCCGCCACGGCGGCGAGCACCTCGCCGTCGCCGACGCCGTCGAGGCAGGGGTGTCCGGGCACCGGGCAGTGCCGGGCCCGGGTCTGCGCGCACGCCGCGTGCGGGTCGCCGAGCAGGACGTGCGGCACGCCGTAGGGCGCCCAGCGTTCGGCCGGCACGACCGGTGCGAAGAGGCTGACGACGGGTGTGCCCACGGCGGCGGCCAGGTGCGCCGGGCCGGTGTTCCCGGCCACCACGACCCGGGCTCCGGCGAGCACTCCGGCCAGGTGCGGCAGGTCCGTGGCGCCGCCGAGGTCGAGGGCGTGCCGCCCGGCGACCCGCGCGGTCAGTTCGCGCTCGGCGCTCCCGCCCGTGACCACCACCCGGTGCCCCGCCTCGGACAGGGCGGCCACGGCCCGTGCCGCCCGGCCAGGCGTCCAGGCCCGGGCCGGCACGGCAGCGCCGGGGTGGAGCACGACGTAGGGGCCGGGGCCGGTGAGGTGGCCGGTGCCCGGCGGCGGCAGGACGCGCAGCCGGCCGTCGTCACCGGGCGGGAGCGGGAAGCCCTCGGCACGGGCCAGGTCGAGGGCGGCCAGGGCCTCGTGCCGGTGCGGTCTCCTGCGGTGCCGGTGGTCGAGGAGCGCGCCCGGGTAGTCCTCGCAGTCGGCGGCGGTCCGTCCGATCCCGGCCAGCTTCAGCAGCAGGGCGGCCGGCAGCGGGCTCTGGTGGTACGACACCAGCACCAGCGCCCGGTCGAAGCGGCCCGCCGTGAGCCTCTCCATCAGCCGCCGGGTGTCGGCGCGCGTGACCGGCGGCGGCTCCAGGCCCATCCAGGGGGCGTCGAAGGTCAGCACGTCGTCGACGCCGGGCAGCATCCGCCCGGCCGCCGCGCCCTGCGGTCCGCAGAGCAGCGCCGTGTACGCGGAACCGGCGGCGACGGCCCGTACGGCGGGCCCGGCGAGGAGGACGTCCCCGGCGCTGTCGAGCCGGACCACGAGGGTGCGGGGCAGGCGGGAGGGGGTCATCGCGGCTCCCGGGCCGGGACGACCGGGTCGAGGACGAGGCGTACGGCCGCCGGCAGGTCAGGTGCGGTGACGTCGGCCGCCGCGGTCTCCTCGGGGCGCGTCACGGCCGTGGGGACCAGGATCCCGCGGGCCCCAGCCGCTCGCGCCGCCTCGATGTCGGCTCCGACGTCGCCGATGACGACGGCGCGTTCCGGTGGGACGGCGAGCCGGCGGCACGCGGCCAGAATCAGTCCGGGTGCCGGTTTGCGGCAGCCGCAGCCCTCCGCCGGGCCGTGCGGGCACACGGCCCAGACGGCGAACGGCCCGAGCAGTTCCTCGACGCGCAGCCGGACGTCCTCCACCTGGCGCCGGGTGAGCAGGCCGCGCGCCACGCCCGACTGGTTCGTCACGACGCCGGCGGGCACCCCGGCGGCGCGCACCGCGTCCACGGCCTCGCGGGCGCCCGGCATGGGCGTGACCCGCGACGGGTCCCCGTTGTAGGGGACGTCGGCGACGAGCGTGCCGTCGCGGTCGAAGAGAACCGCGGCGGGGCGGGGGCCGCCCGGCACATGCGGGTGCCGCCGCACGTGCGCGGGGAACAGCCAGGGGCCGGGGGACGGTGTCATGAGCGCAGCCGTTCCCTGGCCGCGGGCCGGGGCGTGGGCGTCGGTCCACCGCTCCCGAACGGGGTGTACCGCGCGGCCTTGCGGTGGGCGACCCGCCCGCGCAGCCAGTGCCAGGCCGCCGCGGGTGGGACGAGTGCGCTGGTCACTGTCATGGTGAGCACCTCGTCGCGGGTGCCCGGGCCGGGCAGGATGCGGGCGAGGGCGAATTCGGCGGTACCGGCCAGCCAGGCCGCGGCGCACGCGGCGGCGGCCCGGTGCCGGCCGAGCAGGGCACAGCCGAGGGCCGACACCCCCGCTCCGGTCACGGCCAGGTGCAGGGGGAGGCGCCCGCGGTGTGCCTCCGCCCGGCGCCACCAGTGACGGCCGTGCAGCCGGGTCATCAGCACGTCGTCGGCGTTGCCCGCCTGGAGCCGGACGGAGATCCAGCGCCCGGCCGGCCGCACGGGGTGGGTGGTGGTGCGGCGGCCGACCGTGAGCGTCCAGTCGGCGTCGAGCATGCGCAGGGCGAGGTCGGCGTCCTCCCGGAAGGCCCGGCGGAAGCGTTCGTCGAATCCGCCGACGGCCGTCAGAGCGGCCCGGCGGTACGCCATGTCGGCGGTGATCCAGTGGGCGGTGGCGAGTCCGGCCGTGTTGCGTTCCCAGTCCGTGGGTCGCCGGTCGGCGGGCAGGGGCACCACGATCCGGGCGGTGATGCCGGCCGTGCGCTCGGTCGCCGCCGACAGGTCGAGGGTCAGGTCGTCGCCCCAGGTGGGCCCGGGTACGACGTCGTCGTCGAGGAAGACGATCCAGGGCACGTCACCGGCGGCCCGCCAGCCGAGGTTGCGCGCGGCGGCGGGTCCGCGGGCGCCGCCGGGGACGACGATGGTGCGGGCGCGCAGGGACGGTGGGACGTCGGCGGTGAGGGGGACGCCGTCGGCGGCGGGCCGGTCGTCGACGAGGACCACCCGGACGGGGCCCGGCCCGCTCGCCTCGGCCAGCGCGTGCAGACAGGCGCCCAGGCTGGGCCGGCCCAGGGTCGGGATCACGACGGCGTAGGCGGCGTCGCCCGTCAGGGCCTCGGGTCCGTTCATCGGGGGCCTCCGGCGTCGTCGCTGCGGGAATCGGTGCGGAACAGGTCGCCGCGCCGGATCGCGTACGGGCCGATGGCCAGCAGGTCGACGGGTGAGGAGCCGAAGCACTCCAGGGCGTCGCGCGGGTCGTCGACCATGGGCCGGCCCGCGGTGTTGAGGCTGGTGTTGACGACCACGGGCAGCCCGGTGAGCCGCTCGAACTCGCCGAGCATGCCCGCCACCAGGGGTTCGTGCTCCGGGTCGACGGTCTGGATGCGGGCGGTGCCGTCGACGTGCACGACCGCGGGGATGCGGTCCCGCCACGCCTGGGCCACGTCGTGCACGAACAGCATGTACGGGCTGGGCAGCGGGCCGTCGAAGAGTTCCGCGGCGCGCCCGGCGAGGACCATGGGGGCGACGGGCCGGAACTGCTCGCGGCCCTTCACGTCGTTGAGGCGTTCCAGGTTGCCCGCGTGCCCGGGGTGGGCCAGCAGGGAACGGTGGCCGAGAGCCCGCGGGCCGTACTCGGAGCGCCCCTGGAACCAGGCGACGATCCCGTTGTCCGCCAGGGTCCGGGCGACGGTCGCGGCGATGTCCGGGGGCCGCTCGAACGGGACGGCCGCGGTCTTCAGCCAAGCGCCGAGTTCGGCGTCGGACCACTCCCGGCCGAGGTCGGCACCGGTCATGGGCTCCGGCTGGTCGCCCTCCACGGCGGACAGCAGCAGCGCGCCGCCCAGGGCGGTGCCGGCGTCTCCCGCCGCGGGCTGCACCCACACCCGCTCGAAGGGGCCCTCGCGGGCGATCCGGGAGTTGGCGACGCAGTTGAGGGCGACGCCGCCGGCGAGGGTGAGCACCCGGTCGTGCGTCCGGCCGTGCAGCCAGCGCACCAGGTCCAGCAGGGTCTCCTCCAGCACGGCCTGGGCGCTGGCGGCGACGTCGGCGTGGTCCTGTGTCCACGGCTCGTCGGGGCCACGCGGGGCGCACAGTTCGTGCCAGGGCACACCGGTGGCGTGGAAGCCGCCGTCGCCGGTGGGGTACACGTGGCGGCGCAGCTCGGCGAGCATGCGCGGCCTGCCGTGGGAGGCGAGGGCCATGACCTTGAACTCGTCGGAGGAGCGCAGGAACCCGAGGTGCTCGGTGAGGTCCTCGTAGACCAGGCCGAGGGAGTGCGGCAGGTCCTGGGCGTGCAGGGCCTCCAGGCGGTCGCCCACGCGGCGCGCGGCCAGGTGGGAGGCGCGTTCGCCACGGCCGTCGAGGACGAGGACGGAGGAGTCGCCGGCGTCCGGCGCGGCGAAGGCGCTGGAGGCGGCGTGGGCCATGTGGTGCGGCACGAAGCGGACGATGCCGGGGTCGAGACCGGGCAGGGCGGTCGTCAGGAAGCCCGGTGCCTCGCGGGCGTAGGTCAGCCGCAGGTGGTCCCAGGGGTCGTCCAGGCCCATGTCCTCGGCCGGCCGGGCGAGCCGGGGGTCGAAGGAGTAGGTGACGGCGTCGAGGTCCTGCGGGCGCAGTCCGGCCCGCTTCAGGCACCAGGCCGCGGCCCGCTCGGGCAGTTCCCAGGCGGAGAACGGCAGGGGTCTCTTGCCGTGCTTGCGCCGGGTGAACCGCTCCTCCTCCGCGGCGGCGACGGTCCGTCCGTCGATCACCAGGGCGGCGGCGGGGTCGTGGAAGAGGGCGTTGATTCCGAGGATGCGCATGGGGAGGCGGGCCTTTCGGCGGTCGGGAGACACCGGACGCGGTGGTGCGGGGTGCCCGGGCGGGTCACTCCTCGGTGCCGGCCTCGCGGAACCAGGCGATCGTGCGCCGCAGCCCCTCCTCGGCACGCACCTGCGGTTCCCAGCCGAGCTTGTCGCGGGCCAGCGTGATGTCCGGGCAGCGCACGGCCGGGTCGTCCACCGGGCGTTCGATGTAGCGGATCTCGGAGGGCGATGCGGCGAGTTCGACGACCAGGCGTGCCAGGTCGAGCATGGTGATCTCGGTCGGGTTGCCGATGTTGACGGGCCCGCGCATGCCGTGGGCGGCAGCAGCGAGGATGCCTCGGACGGTGTCGTCGACGTAGCACAGCGACCGGGTCTGGCGGCCGTCGCCGGTCACGGTGAGGGGCTCGCCGGCCAGGGCCTGCCGTACGAAGGTCGGCACCGCGCGCCCGTCGTGGCCGCGCATCCGGGGGCCGTAGGTGTTGAACAGCCGCACGATGCAGGTGTCGGTGCCCTCGGCCTCGGTGTGGGCGGTGGTCAGCGCCTCGCCGAAGCGCTTGGCCTCGTCGTAGACGCTGCGCGGCCCGACGGGGTTGACGTTGCCCCAGTAGCGCTCGTCCTGAGGGTTCTGCTGGGGGTCGCCGTAGACCTCGGAGGTCGAGGCGAGGACGAAACGCGCCCTGCTGGAGTGTGCGAGTTCCAGGACGTGGCGGGTGCCGAGGCTGCCGGTCTCCAGGGTGTGCAGCGGCAGGCGCAGGTAGTCCGCGGGGGACGCCGGGGAGGCGAAGTGCAGCACGAGATCCGGCCGCCGCTTGATCCGCAGTCCTTCGGTCACGTTGGCCTGGACGAGCGTGAAGCCGTGGCGTTCGAGCAGCGGCGATATGTTCTCGGGCCGGCCGGTGCTGAAGTCGTCGACGCAGGTGACGGCCACGCCCGCGTCCAGGAGGGCGGCGCACAGGTGGGAGCCGACGAACCCGGCGCCGCCGGTGACGACGGCGTGCTCCCAGTTCCGTGAGTGGGCGGTGGTCATGTGGGGTCTCTCCTCCGTCGGCGGCGGCGCGCGGCACGACGGTCGCGCCTCGGCCGGGGTGGGGCCGGCGGGCCGTCGAGCCCACGCTCAGCGTCCGCCGACCGTGCGGGGACGGCACGGCGGCGTACGGCAAACCGGTGAGTGACGGAGGGTGAGAGGTACGGCAGGGGCCTGATCGGCGCGCTGCCCTCGCAGGTCAGCGCGTTGCACTCGGGCGTCAGGCGATCAGCGTGCGGCCCGGGTTCAGGCGCGCCAGGAGCTGGTCCTGGTGCAGGCCGACGACCGGCGCGAGCAGGTCGGGGTGGCGCAGCAGGACCGCGGCGTCGCGGTCACTGGCGTCGGGGGCGAGGAGCCGTCGGAACTCGGCGGGTGCGCCGGTCGTGTGGCCGCCGTCGGCGAGCGCGGCCACCGCCCGGTCCGCAAGCTCCGGATCGGTGAGCAGGCAGGCCGCCCAGCTGGCCACGACCTCGTCGACCCAGGTGCGCCAGGCGTACGCGTCGGGGTCGTCGCCGAGGGCGGCATCGGCGCCGGTGACCCAGTCGAGCCGGCCGGAGCCGCCGGGGCCGGCCATGCCGAGCAGGGCGGCGTCCATCGTCGTGGGGTACCTGAGCCAGGCGGCGACCGTCACGGCCTGCCGGGCCTGGACCTCGCACAGGGCGGAGGCGAGCGCGCCGCCGGAGGCGGGGAAGGCGCGGGTCAGCCACTGGGCGGTCGCGGCGATGACCGGGGAGAGATCTGCGTGCACTGCCGGGCCGTCCGAAGGGAGGGAGCGGGGACTGGTCGTAGACGGTAACCGCCGCTCGCCGCCCCCGGACGTGACAGGGGCCTCGTCCGGGACGTGGCCTCGACCACACCACCGACGGACCGGGCATCGTCCGGGTCCGCCGCCGCCCCGCCGCCTCGCACACCGACCACGCCCACCGCGCCTCCCGGACCGGTCACACCCCTGCCCCTCGCACCCCGCCGCCCCACACACCCGCCACACCACCCGCGCCGACCGATTGCACCCCTGCCCCCGCACACCCCGCCAGCCCGACCCGCCACACCACCCGCCACACCACCCGCGCCCCCAGACCGGTCGCGCCCCTGCCCCGCCTCGCCCCCTGCGGGCCCACACCGGTCGCATCGCCCACCCTCGCCGAGCCGCCGGCCGGCAGACCAGGCGCGCCCGCGACCCGCCCCAGCGCATCGCGCCCCGTACCTCGCCCCTGCCCCCTGCCCCCTGCCCCCTGCCCCCTGCCACGCAGTGGTGCCCGTTTCGCCGGGGAGGCGTCGGGCACCCGGCCCGCGTGTTCTCCCACCGACCCGAATCCGCAGGTCCGGCGCGGCGCGCAGGCGCACGGTCGCCGGTGCGCGCGCTGCGTTTCGACGGCTGGATCGCCGGGATCGGCACCGCGTCCGGCACCCGTGTGGTGCTCGGCCACTGGCCCCGCTCACCGTTCGGACCGTTCAGTGACGTGATGGTCGAGGAGGCCGACGGACACCGCCTGCTGCTGGCCCCCACGCGCGAGACGGCGGACTTCGTCGCCGCCACGTACGTCTTCGACGAGGTGCGGGTCGTGCCGGTCGAGGTGCGCATCAGCGACCGCAGGCACTGGACCGTCACCTCCCCGCCGTTCCGCCTGGGCTTCACCACCGGCCGCCGGAACCTGCCGGGTCTGGCGCTGCGGTCGGTCCCAGCGCGGCTCGCGTCCCGCCCGGGCTGGATCGCCCTGTGGGACCGGCCCGCCCGTCTGCTGCTGGGAGCACACACCCATGCCGGTGCCCGGGCCGGACGGCACCAGTGGTACGGGGCCAGGGATCTGCACCCGGTCACCTCGGCCATCGTCACCCGCAAGGGCGAGAGTCTCGGCGCCCTCGCCCCGGTCGAGCCCCCCGTGCGATTCGGGACCGGCTCGACACCCCGCCCTCCCTGTCTCGTACGGGTCACCACGACGGTGACCGTGGAGCAGGGCCGGAGTACGACAGGAGTCGCGTCATGACGGAACAGCGAGCGGATTCGCCGGGCGCCCAGCGTGCCCCGGCCACCGACATGTCCCTGCTGGGCATCTACCTCAACGACCATCTCGCCGGTGCCACCGCCGCGACCGCGCGGGTGCGCTACCTGCTGCGCTCGATCGCCGGCTCGCCGCTCGCCGACGCGCTGGCCCCGGTCGCCGACGAGATCGCCACCGACCGGTCGAGCCTGCTGGGCATCATGCGGCGTCTGGACGTCCCGGTGCGCCGCTACAAGGTCTACGCGGGCCGCGCGGCCGAGCAGGTGGGGCGGCTGAAGAGCAACGGCAGCCTGGTGCGGCGTTCCCCGCTGAGCACCCTGTGGGAGCTGGAGGCGCTGGCGCTCGGGGTGGAGGGCAAGCTGGCCGGCTGGGAGACGCTGCGCGATCTGGCGGCCACGGACGAACGTCTGGACCGGCGGTCGCTCGACGAACTCATCGAGCGGGCCAGGCGGCAGCACGCCACGTTGGAGGCGCTGCGCCACCGGCAGGTCGAGGTCGCCTTCCGGGGAGCGTGAGGCAGCGGGCCCGGCTCACCAGAACCTGCTGCTGAGGGCCGGCTGATGGGCCAGCTGCACGGCGTCGCGCAGCCGCAAGGCGACACTGATGGTGGCGCGCAGGGCGGACGGGCGTACCGTCTGGGCGGTCTCGGTGGCGAGGACCAGCAGGCAGGCCGCCGCTTGTTCGACGACCGAGACCGGCAGGATGAAGTCGTTGTCGGCGGCCTCACGGAACGCCTTCAACGGGACCGCTGCTCCGTCGACGGCCCGGTGCGCGGCCTGCTCCAGGTGTTGTGCGGCCTGTTCGCACACGGGGGCCGGCAGGGCGATGGTGCGCTGGAACGGTGAACTCGTCATGACCCCACTGCTCCCCCGGCGGTGACCGGTTCTGTCGCCCGGCGGCGGGATTTCACCGTCCCGCGTGACCGGCGCGCGGCGCGTGTCCCGGAGTCGACCCAGCGGTCCGCCGACGTCGAGGGGCATCGGCCCGGTCACTGCGACCCGGTCAGCGCGGGTCGGCTGGGCGACCGTCGGCGCGGACTGGAACGGTGGGTCCGGCAAGGCGGACCTCGCCGCGTGCGTCGATCTCGACGCGACGAGGCCGGTTCGGCTGCTCGACGTGGACTGCGGGTCCGAGGACCGACAAGGAGCTCTCATGACCGTCCGTTCGGAAGTCGTCGCCCGGCTCACCGGGCGGGCGGTCAGTGATGAGAGGCCGCTGTCGGGGGCCCTCGCCGAAGTCACCCTGGACGACGGGCGGGTCGTGGTCGTCAAGCGGTCCGACGCACCTGGGGCGGCTCGGGCCGAGGCGGCGGGGTTGCGGTGGCTGGCCTCCGCCGGAAGCGTGCGGGTGCCGGCGGTGCACGGGCACGAGGAGGGCTGGCTGGTCATCGACCGGGTTCCGCACGGGCGGCCGGGCCCCGAGGCGGCGGTGCGGCTGGGAAGGGACCTCGCGAGGCTGCACGCCGCCGGGGCACCGGCGTTCGGGGCGGCGCCGCCGGGCGGGCCGGCCGACGCGTACATCGGGCTCGCGCCGATGCGCAACGAGCCCGGCACCGACTGGCCGCGCTGGTACGCCGGGCAGCGTGTGCTGCCGTATCTGCGGCGGGCGGTCGACGAGGGCACGTTCCGGTCCGGTGAGGCGGTCGTCGTGGAGCGGCTGTGCGAGCGGCTGCCGGAGCTGGCGGGACCGGCGGAGCCGCCCGCGCGGCTGCACGGGGACCTGTGGAGCGGCAATGTGCTGTGGGCGGCGGACGGGCACGTCCGGCTGATCGACCCGGCCGCGCACGGCGGGCACCGGGAGACGGACCTCGCGATGCTGCGGCTGTTCGGCTGCCCTTGCCTGGAACGGGTGCTCGACGGATATCAGGAGGTCGCACCGCTCGCGGACGGCTGGGCGGAACGCGTCGGCGTGCACCAGCTGTTTCCGCTGCTGGTGCACGCCGTGCTGTTCGGCCGGGGCTACGCGGAACAGGCCCTCGCGGTGGCCCGGTCGGCCCTGGCCGGGTGACCCGTCAGCGGGTCACGACGTGCCGCTCGTCGGGGACGCAGTGGGTCATGGTGAGGCCCTCCACGTCACGTGGCTCGTTCGTGCCGAGGCCGGCGAGGCGCTTACGGTCGTCGTCCGTGAGGTCCTGGCTCGCCAGGGGCTCCAGTCCGGCCACGTCCTCCGGGCCGATCCCCAGTCCTTCACCGACCCGCAGGCCGAGGTCGTTCTCGACCAGCAGGAAGTGCCAGACCATGCGCTCCTGGATCGCCCGGTCACACCGGGACAGTTGACCGATGAAGTTCTTCACCAGGTCGTCCCGCTCCCAGTCCTCCAGCAGCAGGTAACGCTGCCCGGCCTGGAGGTAGTCGTTGGTGCGCGGGATGCGCTTGCGGGTCAGCCGGCCGGTGATCTCGGGGCCCTGCTCGTCGTGGGTCGGGTAGCGGGCCTCGCGCAGGCCGCCGGTGATGGACGGCTCGTAGTTGACCTGCGGGTTCTCTCCCCCGCCGTCCACGTGGTACGCCATCTGCCCGTCGCGCTGGTTGGTGCGCACATCGGCGTTCTTGGCCTGGTTGACGGGGAGCTGCAGGTAGTTCGGGCCGACCCGGTAGCGCTGGGTGTCGCTGTAGGAGAAGGTCCGGCCGACGAGCATCTTGTCGTCGGAGAAGTCCAGTCCGTCCACGAGGACACCGGTGCCGAAGGAGATCTGCTCGTTCTCGGCGAAGAAGTTCTCCGGCATGCGGTCCAGCACCATCCTGCCCACGGGCTTGGGCGGGAAGTCCTGCTCGGGCCAGGTCTTGGTGTCGTCCAGCGGGTCGAAGTCGAGCTCCGGGTGGTCGTGGTCGTCCATCATCTGGACGAGCAGCTCCCACTCCGGGTGGTCACCGCGGGCGACCGCCTCGTACAGGTCCTTGGTGGCGTGACCGAGGGTGTCGGCCTGGACGTTGGCGGCGTCCTCCTCGGTCATGCTGCGCACGCCCTGCTTGGGCATCCAGTGGTACTTGACGAGCTTGGTCCCGCCCTCGGCGTCGACCCACTTGTAGGTGTTGACGCCGAAGCCCTGCATGTGCCGGTAGTCGGCGGGGATGCCCCGCGGGCTGAACAGGTTGACCAGCATGTGCATGGCCTCGGGCGTCTGCGACATGAAGTCGAAGATGCGGTTCGGCTGCTGCTCGAAGGTCACCGGGTCGGGCTTGAGGGCGTGGATGACGTCCGGGAACTTGATGGCGTCGCGGATGAAGAAGACGCCCAGATTGTTGCCGACGAGGTCCCAGTTGCCGTCCTCGGTGTAGAACTTGACGGCGAAACCACGTGGGTCGCGGGCGGCCTCGGAGGAGTCGCGCCCGCCGATCACGGTGGAGAAGCGGACGGCCACGTCCGTGCGCTTGCCGCGCTCCTGGAACAGCTTGGCCCGGGTGTACCGGCTGATCGGCTCGTCGCCCCAGGTGCCGTAGGACTCGAAGTGTCCGTAAGCGGTGACGCCGCGGGCGTGCACGACGCGCTCGGGGATGCGTTCGCGGTCGAAGTGGCTGATCTTCTCCAGGAACTGGTAGTTCTCCAGAGTGGCGGGGCCGCGGGCGCCGACCGTGCGCTGGTTCTGGTTGTCGTGGACCGGATGGCCCTGGCGGTTGGTGAGAACCTCGCGGTCGTCGCCCGGAACGGGGCCGGTACCGGATACGTCCGTCATATGCGTGGGCTCCTTCGGCTCGTGGCCGCTGCCTGCCGGGTCTGTGCCGCGAGCGACGCCCGGCCGGTCCTGGCGGGACGGGCCGGGTACCCGGAGGGACGAGGTCACTCACGTGCCGGTACCCGGCCGGGGCACGGTTCAGGACACCACCGCCGGCAGGATGAGCCGCCGGCCTCGGTCGAGGCCGTCGGTGGAAGAGGAGTGGAGAGGAGAGGGATGCGGCACGTCTTCTGGCTCGGAGGGGGCAGCGGCGCGGGCAAGTCCACCGTCGCCCGCCGGATCGCCGACCGGCACGGCTGGCGTCTGTACGCGACCGACGACGTGATGGCGGATCACGCCCGCCGGACCACCGCCCAGGAGGCGCCCCTGCTGCACGCGTTCCTGGCCATGGACATGGACGAGCGGTGGGTCGACCGGTCCCCGCGGACCATGCTGGAGACGTTCCACTGGTTCCGGGGCGAGGGCTTCGGTCTGATCATCGAGGATCTCGCCCGACTGCCCCGCGACACACCGGTGGTCGTGGAGGGGTTCCGGCTGCTGCCGCACCTGGTGCGGCCGCTGCTGACCGACCCCCAACACGCGGTCTGGCTGCTGCCCACACCCGCGTTCCGCCGGGCCGTGTTCGCGCGTCGCGCCACAGCGGGGGCAGGGTTCACGCAGCGCACCGGCGACCCCGAGCGGGCGGACCGAAACCTCGCCGCGCGGGACGCCCTGTTCACCGAACGGCTGCGGGAGGAGACCACACGTCTGGGGCTGCCCGCGCTCACGGTGGACGGCACGATGACGGAGGACGAGCTGACCGAACGGGTCGGCGCGGTCTTCGGGCTCTGACGCGGGAAAGGGCCCCGAAGGACAGGGAAACAGCCCGGACACCACGGGGAAGAGCCCGTATGGCACGGGAGAGGGCCCGGCCCCGTCCCGGGGTCCGGGCCCTCTCGGGCCGATGAGCCTCAGCCTCCGTCGAGGCGGGCGCGCAGCAGCCCCTTGCCCAGTTCGGCACCCTTGCGGCTGTCCGCCTGGGCCTTGCGGAACAGATCCGCGACCTCGGTGTCCTTGGCACGTTCCGCGTCCTGGATGTAGCTCTCCAGGCGCAGGGCGTTGCTCAGGCACGCCTCGACGTACCAGATGAGGTTGTAGTCCTTGTCCTGCGTACCGGTCACATCGCCGGTCTCCGATCCACTGCTCATGCGGACCTCCTTCTCGCGGAGCGGACCTCTTCAAGCGCCGGACGAGTACCCGCCCAGGCCGCGGGCACACAGCCCGAGTGCGTCGCGCGCTGCGACCGTGCGGTCACTGCGCCCGGACACCGCGGCCAGACCCCCACGCACCGCCAACTCCCCACCCCCGTAGGGCAATCCAGACAGTTACCCCGGAAGCCCACAGACACCGATCACTTTCGGAACGAAGTGGCACTCCACCGTGCGAGATCGGTCGATGACGGTGTGTACTGTGCTGCGGGTGGCTCGCCTGAGCGCCTCGGACCCAGCCCTGCCCGACTCCCTCCCTGGAATCGACTCGATGATCGAAGTACCGGACCTGGCCGTCGGCGCCCTCGCTCTCGGCACACTGTCCGCGTTCGCCCTCGGCGGCGGGCTGCTGCGCTCCCGGCGGCACCTGGCAGCACAGCGCGCGAAGTCGGCCGCGCTCAGGGCTCAACTCGACGGTACGACTCGGGCGTTCACCTCCGAGGTGGAGCATCTCGCGGCACGGCGGGTGCCCGCCGCGGCCCGGCAGGCCGCACACCCCCACGTCACCGTGCCCGGCCCGCTCAGCCCGCAGCTGGCCGGCTCGCCCCTGGGGTCCGCCCTGGAGCAGGTGTTGCAGGGGCTGCACGCCGAACTCGCCGCGCAGCGCACCCGGATCGACGCGGCGGCCCAGGCCGGGATGCGCGGGGCCACCCGGGAGATCCAGGCGGCGCTGTACCGGCTGCAGGACGCTCTGCGGGGACTCCAGCAGCGTTACGACGACCCCGAGTTGACGCAGACCCTGTTCGAGCTGGACCACGAGAACGAGCAGTCACTGCGGCGTGCGCAGATCGCCGCGGTGGTGTGCGGAGCGTGGGTGGGTCTCGCCCGGGAGGAGTCCCACCTCGTGGACGCGGTGACGGGCGGCCAGGCCCGGCTCGCCGGCTACCGGCGCGTCCGGGTCGGCAACCACCTCGCACCCGGGACCGGCCTGGTGTCCCACGCCGTCGAGCCGGTCGCCATCATCGTCGCCGAGCTCCTCGACAACGCGCTGCGCCATTCCGCGCCCGACACGGACGTCGTGGTCCACCTCGAGACGGTGCACCACGGCGTCTGCGTCACCGTGGACGACGCCGGCCTGGGCATGACGCAGGACGAGCGGGCCCGGGCCCAGCGGATGGTCGCCGGGTCGGATCCGATCCTGCTGACCGAGCTCGGGGATCCGCCGCGCATGGGGCTCGCGGCCATCGGGCAGCTGACGCGGCAGTTCGATCTGAACGTGGACCTGTCGTCCCCGTCCCCGTACGGCGGAGTGCGGGCGGTGTTGCGGATCGACAGCCACCTGCTGACCTGGATCGACCCTGAAGCGGTGCCCCCGGCGGCCGGCGCACCGCGTTCGACCCGTCGGGAGGCGGCACCGGTCACAGGAAGCGGTCCCGGCACATCCCACGGCCCGGGGCCCACCACCTCCCCCGGTCCACAGCCTGGCCCACCCGCACCGCTCCCCGCCGCGAGCGACGATCACGGCTACGGCGCGGAGCAGGCCCCCGGACACGACGCCCCGGCGTCCGGCCACCACGGCCCGCGCGACGGCGGCGGTCTGCCGCAGCGGCGGCGGCGCGGCCGGACCACGGCAGCGGCCGGCCCCGCCGCCGCACCCGCACCATCACGCCGCGCACGCCGTCCCGAGGAGTCCGCCGCCGCCCTCGGCGCCCTCCAGTCCGGCACCGCGGCGGCGCGCACCGACGCCCGGTCGAACGCCGGCGCCGATCCAGCCGTACCTGAGGGTGCCCCGGCCGCGACATCGGCCGGCACGGCAGCCGAGAACACCGACAGCAACGACCACGAAGGGGGAACGGCTCGATGACCAGCCGCGCGGCGGGGGACACGGCATGGGTGCTCGAACCGGTCCTGGAGGTGCCGCACGTCGAGGCAGCCGTCCTGCTCACCCGCGACGGGCTCGTCACCGGTTACACCGACGCGCTGTCGCGGCCCTCGGCCGAGCGGGTCGCGGCCATCACCAGCACCGTGCAGGGCGCCTGCCGTACCGCGGCGGCGGCGTTCGCCGACACCGACCGGGCGGAGATCCGGCAGGTCGTCATCGAGTCGGACCACGGCTACGTACTCATCGTGCCCACGGACCACGGCACCTGTGTCGCCGCGTACGGCGATCCCGAGGTGCGGCTGGACCTGCTCGCCCACCGGGTGCACTCGCAAGTCGCGCGGCTGGGCGAGAAGGCGATGGCCGCCGGGCCCCGAGGCGCCGACGGCGGCACGCCGGCATGACCGGCCGCCGAGGCGGCCGTCCCCTGGTTCCCGCATACCTGTCGACCGGCGGGGTGGCGCGGCCCAGCCGCGCGCACCTGGAGCGGCTGTCGGTCCTCACCGGCTCCGGTGAGCCGGCCCCCGCCGACCTGCCCGCCGCCCAGACCGCCCTGCTGGAGGAGCTGGAGCACGGGTCGCTGACGGTGGTGGAGGCCGCGGCCCTGTTGCGGCTGCCGGTCTCCGCGGTGCTGGTGCTGGCCGCCGGCCTCCTCGACCGTGACCTGGTCCTGGCCCGCGCGCCGATCCCGCCCGCCCGGCGCTTCGACCCCAACCTGCTGAAGAGAGTGGCCGATGGCCTCCGCGACCTCAAACACCGTTGACGCCGAGCCGGGAGGTGCGGACGTCCATCTCCCCGACACCGCCCGGGACTTGGTGAAGATCCTGATCACGGGGCCGTTCGGGGTGGGCAAGACGACCCTGATCCGCTCCGTCTCGGAGATCCGGCCGCTGCACACCGAGGAGCGACTCTCGGAGGCGTCCGCGCGGGTCGACGATCTGGCCGGGGTACGGGACAAGTCCACCACGACGGTCGCCATCGACTTCGGCCGGATCAGCCTGCCGGGCGGCATCGTGCTGTACCTGTTCGGCACGCCGGGCCAGGAGCGTTTCCGGGCCCTGTGGGACGACCTCGCCTACGGGGCGCTCGGCGCGCTCGTGCTGGTCGACGCCCGCCGGATCGACGCCTCGTTCGACGTGCTGGGGCTGGTGGAGGAGTCGGGACTGCCGTACGCGGTCGCCTTCAACACCTTCCCGGACGCACCCCGCCACCACACACCCGAGCAGTTGCGCGCCGCCCTGGACCTGGAGCCCACGACTCCCATGGTCACATGCGACGCGCGGGAGACGAACTCCGCCGCCGACGCCCTGCTCGCGCTGGTGCAGCACCTGATCGACCACCACCCCCCGGAGCCCCGGTGACCCACCCCTCCCCCGCCGAGCAGGCCTTCTCCCTCGCGGCCCCCGTCCGCCTCTGGGAGGACGGTTTCGCCCGCGATCCCCGCCCGTACTACGCCGCCCTGCGCGCTCACGGCCCGGTCGGCTGGGCGGAACTCGCGCCCGGCGTCCCGGCCTACGTCGTCACCGACCGGCGGGCGGCGCTGGACCTGCTGCACGACACCGAGACGTTCTCGCACGACCCCCGGCCGTGGGAGGCGACCGTCCCCGACGACTCGCCGGTGCTCGGCATGATGCGCTGGCGTCCCAACACCCTGTTCGCGGACGGCGAGGCCCACCTGCGCTACCGCACCTCGCTGATCGACGCCTTCGACCTGGTGGAGCCGCACGACCTGCGGGCCCGGGTGCACCGGGCGGTGCACGTGCTGGTGGGCCGGTTCGGGCCGCGGGGCGAGGCCGACCTGGTGGGCGAGTTCACGCGGCCGCTGATGGCGCTGGTGTTCAACAGCCTCTTCGGCCTGCCGGACAGCGCGAGCGAACGGCTGGACGCCGCGCTGGGCAAGCTGATCGAGGGCGGTGCCCAGGCGGCCGAGGGCGAGGCCGAGTTCGGCGGGTACGTGCTGGAGCTGATCGCGGCCAAGGCCGAGCAGCGGGGCGACGACCTGCCGAGCTGGCTGCTGGACCACCCGGCGGGGCTGACCCCCGAGGAGGTCACCTGGCAGGTGTTCCTGACCCTCGGGGCGGGGCACGAGCCGACGGCCAACCTGGTGTCCAACGCGCTGTCCAGGATCCTCGGCAACCCGGCCTACTACTCGACGCTGACCAGCGGCGCCCGGCCGGTGACGGACGCGGTGCTGGAGGTCCTCCACCACGAGACGCCGCTCGCCAACTACGGCATCCACTACGCCCGTACGCCGGTCACCCTGCACGGCGTGTGGATCAGGGCCGCGGTGCCGGTGGTGATCTCCTACGGCGCGCTGGCCCAGGCCGCCGAGCAGGAGCGCGGCGCGGACCGCCACCCGTCGGACGCCTCGCACCTGTCCTGGTCGGCGGGCCCACACGCCTGCCCGGTCAAGCAGCACACCCTGCTCATCGCCACCGAGGCGATCGAACGGCTCACCCAGTGGCTGCCCGACCTCGAACCCGTGCTGCCCCGCGAGCACCTGACGTGGCGGCCCGGTCCGTTCCACCGCTCGCTGACGGCGCTGCCCGTGCGTTTCAGCCCCCGCTCCCCCGACCAGCCTGGAGGACGACCGTGACCGTGACCGACCGCATCGCCCTGGACCCACTGGGCGCCGACATCGCCGCCGAGAGCGCCCGGCTGCGCGCACTCGGCCCGATCGTGCCCGTGGAACTGCCCGGCGGCATCCCCGCCTGGGCACCGACGCGCTACGACACGCTCAAGGAGCTCATCCTCGACCCGCGGGTCAGCAAGGACCCGCGGCTGCACTGGCGGCTGTGGCCCGAGGTCGGCGAGAACCCGTCCTGGGCGTGGATCCTGGGCTGGGTCGGCGTGGTCAACATGCTCTCCACGTACGGCCCGGACCACACGCGGCTGCGCAAGCTGGTCGCACCCAGCTTCACGCACCGGCGGACCGAGGCGATGCGGCCCCGGGTAGAGTCGATCACGGCGGAGCTGCTGGCGGCCCTGGCGGCCGCCGACGGTGAGGTCGTGGACGTCAAGGAGGGGCTCGCCCATCCGCTGCCGATGCGGATGATCTGCGAACTCATGGGTGTGCCGGACGAATTGCGGGAGGACACCGGTCGGCTCATCGCGGCCATCATGGACACCTCCGACCCGAGCCCGGAGCACGCGGCGTCCGTGCAGCGGCAGATCGGGACGGTGCTGCCGGCCCTGATAGTCCACCGGTCCGCGCACCCCGGGGACGACATGACGTCCGAGCTGATCCGGGTCCGGGACGAGGACGGCGACCGACTGAGCGACGAGGAGCTGCTGTACACGCTGCTGCTGGTGATCGGCGCCGGGTTCGAGACCACCGTGAACCTCATCGGCAACGCGGTGGTCGCCCTGCTCCGCCGGCCCGAGCAGCTGGCGGCCGTCCGGTCCGGGGAGATCGGCTGGGACGCCGTCGTCGACGAGACGCTGCGCGCCCACCCGTCGATCGCGTCGCTTCCGCTGCGGTTCGCCGTCACCGACCTCGCCGTCGGCGAGGTCACGATCCCGGCCGGCGACGCCATCATCACGACCTACGCCGCGGCCGGGCTGGATCCCGAGCACTACGGGCCGGACGCCGACCGCTTCGACGCCACACGGGGCGCCGACGACCATCTGGCGTTCGGCATCGGAGTCCACCGCTGCATCGGGGCGCCGCTGGCCCGGCTGGAAGCCCTCACCGCGCTGCCGGCGCTGTTCGACCGGTTCCCGGACCTGCGCCTGGCCACCGGCGACGGCGGCCTGCGGCAGGTGCCGTCGTTCATCGCGTTCGGCTGGCAGGAGATCCCGGTGCGGCTGCGGGGCTGAGGCCTGTGAGGGGATGACTCCTCGGGCGGGGCCGGCGCCCTGGCGGCGATGACCTCTCGCGCCGGGCTGACGCCCCGGGAGGGGAGGACACTCCGTAGGACAGCGCGCGGGAGCGCGACCGGTCCCCCGTTCCGGTCGAGCCCCCGCGACGAGTCGAACTTACGTCCCTGCCCGAGGCCTTGTGAACCGTGTCGGTGCCCGCTGCATGCCCGTCGGGGCTCACCCGTGCACAGCCGAGTCCGGATGGCCCGGGTTCGTCCCGCCCGGATGTGGCCGATCTGTTGCCTCGGAGGCAAAGGTCACGCCGGACTCGGGAGGACCGGCAGGTCGAGGTCGCCCACGGTCAGGTGCGCCAGGACGACCTCGTACAGGTCGGTGCCGGCGGCGAGCAGTTGGCGTTCCAGGACGGGTTCGGCGCTGCGGACGTGCTCGCGCACGGTCTGGGCGTGCACACCCAGGGCCTGGGCGGCCCGCTCGGCGTTGCCGCCGACGGCGATCCAGGTGCGCAGCGTCCGGCGCGGATTGCGGGCGTCGGCGTCGAGCCGCCCCAGCAGGTCCCGGCCCCACGTGCGGACGGCGGGGCCCGACAGCAGGTCGGCGAGGCGCAGTCCCGGATCCGCGGTGTCGTCGGCGGGGAGGGTGTCGGGCAGCCCGATCCGGGTGTTGAGCGCCAGGTGAACCACGGCCCGGACCGTGAGGTCGGCGAAGTCGGTGCCGAGCAGGGTCTCGACGCGTTCCATGCGGGCGCGGACGGTGTTGCGGCTGACGCCGAGGACCTTGGCGGCGTTGACGGCGGTGAACTCCAGGCCGAGCCGGGTGGTGGCGAGGAGCTCGGCGCGGGTGTGGTGCGGCAGGGCGTCGAGGGGGCGCAGCACGCGGGAGGTCCAGGCGCGCAGCGCCACCGGGTCCATCAGGCGTTCGGGGTGGGTGCGCTCGGCGTAGACGGCCGTCTTGTCCGCCCGGAAGTGGGCGACCGCCAGGGCGCTGACGGCCTGCCCGTAGGCGGTGGCGGTCTGGGCGAGGCTCTGGCGGACGCTGCCGCCGAGGAAGAGGCCCGGATGGCGTCCGACGAGCGACCGCAGGGCCTCGTCCGTGGTCTCCCTGGGGCTGACGACGATCACGTGCCCGTCCATGGCCGGGCAGCGCACCACCAGGGCGTCCTCCCGGGTGGTGTCCAGGCACTCCTCGGCGATGCGGTCCCGCACGGCGGGGGCGGACTCGACGACGTACACGCAGGCCGTGTCGGCGTCGAGCAGGCCGGGCCAGAGTCCGGCGGCGACGCGGCGGGCGGCGATGGTGTCCTCGACCATCAGCAGTTGCAGGATCGCCAGGCGCAGGTCGGCGGTGGCCCGGCGCAGCCGGTGCCCGGCGGCGGTGGACTCCCTCGCCGTGAGCAGCAGCTCGATCACCTGGGCGGTGTGCGTGACGACGCCGGAGGCCCGCCGGTCGAAGGGCGCCTGCCGGGAGACGGCCAGCACGCACGCGTGGGACGGGTGGTCCACCCTGACCAGGCGCAGGTGGCGCTCGCCGTTCTCCCAAGCCGCGGAGGCGATCCGGCCGGCGGTGATGTCCGCGACCAGGTCCTCGTCGAGCGGGATCGGGTTCCCGGCGACGAGGTTCCCGGCGGCGTCCTGCAGGGCCACGGTCGCGCCCAGGGCCCCGGAGAGCCAGGCGACGACTCTGCGGACGTCGCGCCCGGTCGGGCGCAGATGCTCGAGCAGTTCCTCCGCCCACTCCGGGCCCGTGCCGGTCTGCGTCTCCCGCAGCCGGTTCCCGTCCTCTCGGCCAGCCACCTGGGCCTTCCCCTCGCTCCTCGTGCCGCCTCCGGCACACCGGTCGGGGACGTTACCGCACGTCCGCCGGGCGGTCCTGCGGGCCCGGATACCGGACAGCGGGGGCGGGTGTCCCCGGGCCCGACCCCCTCCTGCGCCGCCGACCCGCACCGGCGGCATAAGCTCGGCGGATGGCGAAGTACTACGACGTGCACCCCGACAACCCGCAGGCCCGCACCATCGGCCAGATCGCCGACAGCATCCGTGCCGACGCTCTTGTCGCCTACCCCACGGACTCCTGCTACGCACTGGGCTGCCGCATCGGCAGCCGCGACGGCATCGACCGGATCCGTACGATCCGCAAGCTGGACGACCGGCACCACTTCACGCTCGTGTGCCAGGACTTCGCCCAGCTCGGCCAGTTCGTGCGGATCGACAACGACGTGTTCCGCGCGATCAAGGCGTCGACGCCCGGCAGTTACACGTTCATCCTGCCCGCGACGAAGGAGGTGCCGCGCGTGCTGCAGCACCCCAAGAAGAAGACCGTCGGCGTGCGCATCCCCGACCACGTCGTCACGCAGGCCCTGCTCGCCGAGCTCGGTGAGCCGCTGCTGTCCAGCACCCTGCTGCTGCCCGGCGAGGAGGAGCCGCTGACGCAGGGCTGGGAGATCAAGGACCTGCTCGACCACGTGCTGGACGGGGTGGTCGACTCCGGTGACTGCGGAACCGAGCCGACGACGGTCGTCGACTTCTCCGGTGGGGAGGCCGAGATCGTGCGGTACGGCGCGGGCGACCCGTCACGCTTCGAGTAAAGGGCGCAGCAAAGGCCGTTCACGGTTCAACCGTGCGGCGGGGGTGGGCGAATCGCCCCGGGAAGGGGCGTGTCACGATGCCCGTGATCCGCCCGGTCACGCGGACGGGTCGCGCCCCCGCCCCCGCAGAGAGGCAGCTCAGCCATGACCGCCGTCCAGGGAACCGCCGTCGACATCCCCACCGGGGACGGCACCGCCGACGCGTATCTGGCCCACCCGGCCGACGGGGCCGCCCACCCGGCGGTCCTGCTCTTCATGGACGCCTTCGGGCTGCGTCCGCAGCTGCGGTCCATGGCCGACCGGCTCGCCGCCGAGGGGTACGCGGTGCTGGTGCCCAACGTGTTCCACCGGCACGGTCGCGCACCGCTGTTCGACCTTCCCGAGTTCATCGACCCGGGAGCGCGTCCGGAGATATTCGGGCGCATCGGGCCGGCCATGCGGGAACTGACGAACGAGCGGGCGATGCGGGACGCCGGGGCGTATCTGCGGTGGCTGGCCGAGTCGCCGGCGGTGGCCGACGGCCCGGTCGCGGTGACCGGCTACTGCATGGGCGCCCGCCTCTCGCTGCTGACCGCGGGCACCTACCCGGACCGGGTCGCGGCCGCGGCCGGCTTCCACGGCGGGCAGCTGGCCACGGACACCCCGGACAGTCCCCACCTGGTGGCCGGCGAGGTCACCGCCGAGCTGTACTTCGGCCACGCCGACCAGGACCACTCCCTGCCCGAGGAGCAGATCGAGCGCCTGGAGCAGGCCCTGACGGCGGCGGGCGTGCGCCACCGGTGCGAGGTGTACGCGGGCGCGCCGCACGGCTTCACGCAGGCCGACACCGCGGCGTACCACCAGGAGGGCGACGAGCGGCACTGGTCGGCGCTGCTGGACCTGCTGAAGCGCACGTTCTGACCTCGATCGGCTCCCCGCCGACACGAGTTGGCGGACTATCGGGTGGCCTGTCCGGGAGGGGCGCTGAGGCTGCGGTGCCTCGTGCGCTCGCTGCTCGACGCGCAGTGGCGGAAGACGGGCTGCTGAGCGAGCGGTCACCGGCACTCCGGCCGGACGCGCCGGACGCCAACTCGGCGGCCCGGCATCGCCCTTCGCGGCGGTCGTCGGTCACCTCCGCACGCAGGCCGTGAGCGGCCCGCCTGCGGACGGGACCTGGACCGATTGTTACGGTGCACCGGTGTCCGACTCCTCACGCGATACCGCCGAAGGCGCCGGCTGGGGCACCAGCGAACGGGGCGCATACCGTCAGTTGATGCCGCCGACGGCCGAGAAGATCTCCTGGCTGAACCCGAAGATGCTGTGGGTCGCCCGCAACGGCGTGCTGGCCTCCTGGTTCGGGGACCCCACCGGCCGGACGCGCAGCCGGTGGGTGGCGCAGCGGGCGGCCTCCGGCACACCGGCCGACAAGGTGATTCGCCGCGACGATCCGGACCGGTTCTCGTTCCTGGTCATCGGCGACACCGGCGAGGGCGACGACCCCCAGTACGCCGTCGTGCCGGGCCTTCTGAAGACCGGTCAGGGCACCAGCTTCGCCGTGCTGGCCAGTGACGTGATCTACCCGGTGGGCAGCGCGGACGACTACGGCACCAAGTTCTTCCGCCCCTACCGGGACTATCGGGCGCCGATCTACGCGATACCCGGCAACCACGACTGGTACGAGGGCCTCGGCGGTTTCATGCGCGTCTTCTGCGACGACGCCCCGCCCCTGCCGCCCGGACCCCGGCCGCGCCCCCTCACCCGGGCGTGGCTGCGGTCGCTGCTGTGGCACCGGCCGCGCCCGGACGAGGGACAAGGTCTGCCGGAGGCACGGAAGCTGCGGGACGCGCCCGAACAGCAGGCCGTCCAGCCGGGCCCGTACTGGGCGATCGACGCCGGCCCGCTGCGGATCATCGGCATCGACACAGGGCTGCTCGGCACCCTCGACGCCGAGCAGGGCGCCTGGCTGCGCGAGGTGTCCCGGGGGCCACGCCCGAAGATCCTGGTCACCGGCTCACCGCTGTACGTGGACGGCCGGCGCGAGCCGTGCGCGATCGAGGGGGGCGGCACCGTCGACGACATCGTCCGCGACCCCGGCCACCACTACGTGGCGGCGATCGGCGGCGACATCCATAACTACCAGCGCTACCCGGTGCGGCTGGACGACGGCCGCACGCTCCAGTACGTCGTCGCGGGCGGGGGCGGCGCGTTCATGCACGCCACCCACACGATCCCGCGCGTCGACGTCGCGGGCGTCACCGAGCAGGACTTCCGCTGCTACCCGCTGCGCGGCGACTCGCTGGCCTTCTACAGCCGCCTCTACGGCCGCCGGCTGCGGATGCGCCGTTTCTTCACGCTCACCGAGGCCGAGGCGATGGCCGTGATCGCGGAGCGGCTCGGTATCAAGCCCACCCGCGCCCCGGGCGCCCCGGCCCGTCTCACCCGGCGCGTCCGCCTGGTCGCCGGGCTGCTCGGCACCGGGCGCCGCCCCGACCGGGCCAGGCGCTTCCGGCTGCCGGTGCGGAAGATCTACACGTCGCTGTTCTCGCCGAGCTCGGCGACGTACGACCCGCCGTTCTTCAAGTGCTTCCTGCGCCTGGACGTCTCCCCCGAGGCGGTCCGGCTGCGCTGCCACGCGGCGACCGGCAACCGCGCCCAGGAGATCGACCCGCCGGTCGAGGACGAGGTGACGATCCCGCTGCGCTGACCGGGCCGGGCGGGCACCGGCCCGGCGGCAGGGAACAGCGAGGACCGCAGCCGGGTTGGCATCGTCGTACGCCATCGCATGTTCCATGCTGGAGGGGTCGTGCCACCGACCCCACGACCGCTGCGCACGCTGGGTTTCCTGACCATCGGACTGTTCGACCCGGCCGATCCGCGCCGGGGCCACGAGTCCACCCTGGAGATCATCGAGCTGGGCGAGAGGCTCGGCTTCGACAGTGCGTGGGTGCGGCACCGGCATCTGCAGTACGGCATCTCCTCGCCGGTCGCGGTCCTGTCGGCGGCGTCCCAGCGCACGCGCCGTATCGCACTCGGCACGGCGGTGATCCCACTCGGCTGGGAGAACCCGCTGCGGCTGGCCGAGGACCTCGCCACCGTGGACCTGCTGTCGGGCGGACGTCTCAACCCCGGCGTGAGCGTGGGCCCTCCCCTGCACTTCGACCAGGTCAAGGGGGCGCTCTATCCGGACACGGCCGACGCCGAGGACTTCGGCTACGGGCGGGTCGAGCGGCTGCTGGACTTCGTGCGGGGCGAACCGGCGACGGACTTCAGCGGCGTCGAGGGCTTCGAGGTCTTCTCGGACCGGGTGCAGCCGCACTCCCCCGGCCTGGGCCGGCGCCTCTGGTACGGCGGTGGCAGTTTGCGGTCGGCCCGATGGGCCGGCGAGCACGGCATGAACCTCCTCACCAGCAGCGTCGTGAAGGCCGAAGAGCCCGAGGGGCCCTACGACTTCGCGCAGATCCAGCTCGCCCAGATCCGCGCCTTCCGGGCCGCCCACCCCGACGGTGAAGCCGCCCGCGTCTCGCAGGGCCTGGTCGTCATCCCCACGGACTCGGCCTCGCCCGGGCAGCGCGCCCGGTACGAGGAGTACGCCGCGCAGCGCACTCCCCGCACGGCGTCACCGCAGGGCCCGGCGCGGCTGTTGTTCGCGCCGGACCTGGTCGGGACCTCGGCGGAGATCGCGGAACGGCTGCGGGAACACGCCGCGTTCCGGGAAGTGGACGAGGTGGCGTTCGCCCTGCCCTTCTCCTTCGAGCACGATGACTACGTACAGATCCTCACCGACATGGCGACGAAGCTGGGGCCGGCCCTGGGATGGCGGCCGGGCGCTTAGCCGGACCGTCGAAGCCGAGCGCCGCGCACGGGATCCCTCGGCACCACGGCCGGGTTCCGTCACGCCTGGCCCGACCGCGACGCGCGGCGTCCCCCGGGTCACCAGCGGCCCGGCTCGGTCCCCGTGATCGGCTCCGACGGTGTGCCGTCCACCCCGACCGGTACGTCCCCGGCGAGCATCACGCGGTGCATGATCCTGGGATGGTCGAGGTGGGCGGTGTCGCCGGGGGCGAGGTGCATGGTGGCGCGGTTGTCCCAGAACGCCACGCTGCCCGCCTCCCAGCGGAACCGGACGGTGTACTCGGGCCGGACCGCCTGCTCCAGCAGCATCTCCAGGATCGCGGCGCTCTCGGGCCGGGAGAGGCCGGCGATCTGCTCGACGTAGTAGCCGTTGACGTAGAGGATCCGCTCTCCGGTTTCGGGGTGGACGCGCACCAGCGGGTGCCGGGAGGCGACCTGCCTCTCCAGCAGGTGCCGGAGGTACGCGTCGTCGCCGGGCCGTGGCTGGTAGCCGACGCCGAGCCGGTGCTCGGCGCGCAGTCCGTCGACGAACTGCCGCAGCGGCGCGGAGAGTCCGGCGTACGCCGCCGCCAGGTTCGCCCAGGTGGTGTCGCCGCCGTAGGGCGGTACGGTCTCGGCGCGCAGGATCGTCGCGGCGGGCGGGTCGACGCGGGCGCCGTGGTCGCAGTGCCAGCCGCGCAGCAGCGTGTGTCGGCGCCGGCGCAGCCACTCGTCGTGCTCCATCCCGAACCGCCCGCCCAGTTCCAGCCGGTCGGCGGTCGTCTCGACCTCGGGGACGTCGGGGGGCGAGGCCTTGCCCCGCCGCGGCAGCACCACCGGCTCCCCGAACCGCCGCGCCAGCGCCACGTGCCCGGCGTGGTCCAGCCGCTGCCCCCGGAAGAACACCACCTTCCACCGCAGCACGGCGGCCCTGATGGCGGCGACCACGGCGTCGTCGAGGTCCGCGGCCAGGTCTACACCGCCGATCTCCGCCCCGATGTACCCCGCCACCGGTTCCACCTCCACCCCGGCCGCCCGCGCCGCCTCGTCGGTCGTCCCGCTGTCCGTCGTCATGAACACTCCGCTGGTCGTGGTCCTGCCTTCCCCGGAGATCGTGACAGCGATCTCCGCCTGGGGCGACCATCAGGAGTGCCGCCGCTGCCTCATGCGGTTCTCGGGGCAGCGGTGACCAGGCGGCGCTCCCGTCCTGCACCCTGAACTCGCGGATCACGGTGTTCCGGAACAGCGCCCTCCCGTCGACCGTGCAGAGAGCGAGCCCCGTGTCCACCGGGTACGGGAACACCGCCGCCGTCGGCGCGCAACGCGTCGCGGCAACCGCGCGAGCGCTCGGCGGGGATGACCGCGGGCAGCGAGTCGTCCTCGGGCAGGCAGTCGGCGAGGACGGAGTGGGTGCGGTGCAGGCCCTCGGGAACGGGGACCCTGCGCAGGGACATGACGGCGTAGATGATGCCGGCGTCGTTCAGGTCCTCGGCGCTGTCCACGCCGTCCGCCGTCTTTGTCCCCCGCCTGTCCGGTTGATCATTGCTCCCCCTATCCGTGACGCTGGAGGGACGACACAGCCGCACGCACAGTCAACGGGAAGGCCCGACGGTGATCAGCATCCCGACGCACACGCTCAACGACGGTACGACGCTCCCCGCCCTGGGCCTCGGCACCTGGCCGCTCGGCGACGACCAGGCGCAGCAGGCGGTCCTGTCGGCCCTGGAGGCGGGCTACCGCCTGATCGACACGGCGACGAACTACCGCAACGAGACGGGGGTCGGCCGCGGTGTGGCCTCCGGGGTGGTGCCGCGCGAGGACGTCGTCGTCACGACGAAGCTCCCGGGCCGGCACCACGGCTACGAGGAGACCCTCGCCTCCTTCGAGGCGTCCCGGGCCCGCCTCGGCCTGGAGTACGTCGACCTGTACCTGATCCACTGGCCGCTGCCGCGTGTGGACCGGTACGTCGACTCGTGGAAGGCCATGATCAAGCTGCGCGAGGAGGGGCTCGTGCGGTCGATCGGCGTCTCCAACTTCACGGCCGGGCACATCGAGCGGCTGGAGGAGGAGACCGGGGTGCTGCCCTCCGTCAACCAGATCGAGCTGCACCCGCTGCTGCCGCAGGACGATCTGCGTGCCTTCCACGCGGGCAAGGGCATTGTCACCGAGAGCTGGAGCCCGCTGGGGCGGGGCACCGACCTGCTGGAGGATCCCGCTCTGGCGCGGATCGCCGAGACGCACGGGGTGTCGCCGGGGCAGGCCGTGCTGCGCTGGCACACGCAGCTGGGCGCGGTGCCGATCCCGAAGTCGGCCAACCCCGAGCGGCAGCGCGCCAACCTCGACGTGTTCGGTTTCGAGCTGAGCGAGGACGAGATGCGGGCCGTGGCCGACCGGGCGCACCGGCGGGTGGGCGGCGACCCCGAGGTGCACGAGGAATTCTGACGGGTACCCGGGGCGCGCGAGACAGGAAGGAGCCGCAGGTGGCCGAGCGGGACCGGCTGCGGGATTACCGCGGCAAACGCGACTTCGACCGGACCGGCGAGCCCCGGGGACGCAGTGCCTCGGCCGGGGGCGCGCCCCGGTTCGTGGTGCAGATCCATGACGCGAGCACGATGCACTTCGACTTCCGGCTCCAGGTGGGCGACGTGCTGAAGTCCTGGTCGATCCCCAAGGGCCCCTCGGCGGACCCGAAGGACAAGCGGCTGGCCGTGCCCACGGAGGACCATCCGCTGGAGTACGAGCAGTTCGAGGGCGTGATCCCGGGCGGCGAGTACGGCGGTGGCACGGTGATCGTCTGGGACCACGGCACGTACGAGCCGTTGAGCCATGACCGCCAGGGCCGGCCCGTCGACTTCGCCGAGTCGCTGGAGCGCGGGCACGCCACGTTCCGGCTGAGCGGTGCCAAGCTGCACGGCGAGTACGCCCTGACCCGGTTCCGCGGCGGCCGGAGCGGTGACGGCGAGGAGGCCTGGCTGCTCGTGAAGCGGTCCGGGGACGCGGCCCGTCCGCACGGGGCTCCCGATCCGCGCCGCGCCCGCTCGGCCAAGTCCGGCCGCACCCTCGCCCAGGTCGCGTCGGACGCGGCCGGGGAGTGAGCGGCGGCGGCCGCCTTCCCATGCCGGGGCCTGCGGGACCTGGGCGAGGGTGCGGGCAGCGGTGACCGGCGGGCCGTGGTCGCCGTCGTGCGCGCGACGGTGTCAGGCCCGGTGGGAGCGCAGGGCGGTGAGGGCCCGGTCGGCGTGCGCGTTCATGCGCAGTTCGCTGCGGACGACGTCGAGGACGGTGCCGTCCTGCGCGATGACGAAGGTGGTGCGCTTGGTGGGCGCCAGTGAGAAGCCGCGCTTCACGCCGAACCGCTCACGGACCGTACCGTCGGCGTCGGACAGCAGCGGCATGCCGAGGCCGTGCCGGCCGGCGAACTCCTGCTGCCGTTCCACGGCGTCGCCGCTGATGCCGACGGGGCGCGCTCCGACGGCGGCGAACTCGGCCGCGAGATCGCGGAAGTGGCAGGCCTGGGCGGTGCAGCCCGGGGTGAGGGCGGCCGGGTAGAAGAAGAGCACGACGGGTCCCTCGGCGAGCAGCCCGGACAGGCTGCGCACGGTGCCGGTCTCGTCGGGCAGGGCGAAGTCGTCGGCCTTGTCCCCGGGCTCCACGCGCGCGGTCACGGCCTGCCCTCCGCGTTGCGGGCGACGCCGCGGGCCCAGAGCACGAGGGGCACCTGCAGGGGCAGGCGTCCGAAGGCGGCGGCCTTCTGCGGGGTGGGGCGGTGGCGCCAGTCGGCGGCCATCTTGACGTTGGCGGGGAACACCCCGACGAAGAAGGCCGCCGTGGCGAGGGCGGCGGCCTTGCGGGTGCGGGGCAGCGCCAGACCGGCGGCCAGCGCGAGTTCGGCGGCGCCGCTCGCGTAGGTCCAGGCCCTGGGCGTGCCGGGCAGGCCGCGCGGGATCGTGGCGTCGAACGGGCGGGGACTGGCGAAGTGGGCGACGCCCGCGGTGGCCAGCAGGCCGGCGAGCAGCAGGGGTGAGCGTTCGGACCGGGGCACGGTTCCTCCTCTGAAGGCCTGCCGCGCATTATTACTGGTCGGTAGCGAGGTCAGTCCACCGGGCCCCGTGTGTGCCCGTGATGTCTGCCCGGTGTGTAGCCGAAGGAGCGGCGGAAGACGTCGATGAAGGCGCTCGCGGAGGACCAGCCGCAGCGGTGGGCGACTGTCGTGACGGGCAGGCCGTCGGCGAGCATCCGCAAAGCGTGGTAGAGCCGCGACTGTGTGCGCCACTGCGGGTATGACATGCCGAACTCCGCGCGGAAGAGCCGGCTGAGGGTCCGCTCCCCCACCCCGGTCGCGGCGCCGAGCTCGGCGAGGGTGCGGACGTCGGCCGGGTCGGCGTGCACGAGCGCGCAGACGGCTGCCAGCCGCGGGTCGGTGGGCGCGGGCAGGCGCAGTGGCTGCTGGGTGCCCGCACTCGGCCGCCTGCTGCTGTGCGGTCTGCGCGAACCGGCGTCCCCGGGATCGGCGGCAGCCGTGCGGGCGTATCCGCTTGACCCCGCCGCACGCTGACCGCGGTCCAGGGGGACGCCCGCCAGGGCCGTCAGCCGGTCGTGGCGGCGCGCGGGCGCTCAGGTAGGTGATGCGGATGAGCGCACGCTCGATCTCGTCGGCGCCGTTCAGGGGAAACAGCCGGAGAACATGCGTGAGGGCCCGCCGGTTCGTCGACACCTGACCCGTGGACCTGCCGCTGATCCCGCCCATGCTCGCCACCTCCGGCACCCTGCCGCCCGCCGCGCAGGACGCGCGCTGGGCCTACGAGACCAAGCAGGACGGGCAGCGGGTGGTGGTCTATCTGCCCGGGGACGGCACCGTGCTGCTGCGCGCCCGCTCCGGAGACGACATCACCGCCGCCTACCCCGAACTCCGGCCGCTGGGCACCGCCCTCGGCACGACCCCCGCCGTTCTGGACGGCGAGGTCATGGCCCTGGACGCCGAGGGCCGCGCGAGCTTCCAGTTGCTGCAGTCCCGGATGGGCCTGGCCCACGCACCCGCCAGGGCCGCCCGGCGGGCGGCGGAGGTCCCCGTCCACCTCGTGCTGTTCGACCTGATGCACCTGGAGAGCCACTCCCTCCTGCGCCTCCCCTACGCACGACGCCGCGCCGCGCTGGAGGACCTCGCCCTCACCGGGCCCTCCTGGTCGACGCCGCGGGCACTCGTCGGCCACGGGGCCGAGGCCCTGCGCGCCACCCGGGAGCACGGCCTGGAGGGCCTGGTCTGCAAGCGGCTGGACTCCGTGTACGAACCGGGGATCCGCTCCCGGGCCTGGATCAAGATCCGCAACATGCGCACCGAGGACGTCCTGATCGGCGGCTGGCAGCCCGGCAAGGGACGGCTCACCGGCCTGCCGGGCGCGGTGCTGGTCGGCCAGCGCGCCGCGGGCCGGCTGCGCTACGTCGGCAGCGTGGGCACGGGCTGGAGCGAGGCCGAACGCACGGAACTCGCCGGGCTGCTGGAGGCCGCCGCGACGGGTGTCTGCCCCTTCGACCCCGCTCCCCGCGCCCCGGGAGCGCACTGGGTGGTCCCCCGCCTGGTCGGTGAGGTCCGCTACAGCACCCGCACCCGGGAGGGGTTGCTGAGGCAGCCGTCCTGGCTGCGGCTCCGCCCCGATCTGGCTCCCGAGGACGCGGCGGCCGACCTCCCGGACGACATGGCCTGAAACGACGGCCGATCTCCCACTGTTGGGCTGCGATTCACTGCGGAGATCCTCCACCCCTCTTGGCATGGACGCGTTCAGCCTGGAAGCTGAACCCCCCTTTCCCCCACAGCCGTTGGGCTGCGCCCGGACCAAGGAGGACGCAGTGTCGTCACGCACGTTCGCCCGCCACAGCAGGAGATGGCTCACCGGAGCGGTCGGTGCCGCCGCCCTCGTCCTCGCGGCCCCCGCCACGGCCTTCGCGGCACCACCGTCGGCGCTGCCCGCCCACGCGGACCCGCTGGAGCAGACGTACCAGCCCGCCTACGACTACGACACCGACGGCTGCTACTCCACGCCGGCGATCGGCCCGGACGGCACGGTGAACGGCGGTCTGAAACCGAGCGGCGCCCTGAACGGCAACTGCCGGGACGCCTCGGACCTCGACAACACCAACGGCTACGCGCGGTCCAAGTGCAACAACGGCTGGTGCGCCATCCTGTACGCCCTCTACTTCGAGAAGGACCAGGCCCTGCCCGGCAGCGGCATCGGCGGCCACCGGCACGACTTCGAGCACGTCGCGGTGTTCGTGCAGGACAACCAGGTCAAGTACGTGTCGACGTCCAACCACGGGTCGTTCACCGTGCACGCGGCGTCCGCGATCCGCTTCGACGGCACGCACGCGAAGATCGTCTACCACAAGGACGGCATCAGCACGCACTGCTTCCGCGCCGCGAACACGAACGACGAGCCGCCGGAGAACCACAAGCGCACCTGGCAGTACCCGGCGCTGGTCGGCTGGAACGGCTACCCGGCCGGGGTGCGCGACAAGCTCACGTCGTACGACTTCGGCAGCGCCCACTTCGGCCTGAAGGACGGCGACTTCGCCAACCACCTCGCGAAGGCCAAGCCCTCCGGCATCTCCTTCGACCCGTACGCCTGACGCGCGGGCCCCGGCCGGGCCCCCGGCCGGGGCGGGCTCGTGCGGCCGCCCGCCACGCCGCCAGGCGGCGCCGCCTCGCGGGGAGATCCACTCGTCCCGAACTGACGTACGTCTCCCGGCAGTCGGGGGAGGTACGGCACGAACACGCCCACGAGAGGGTCTATCGTGTCCGCATGTCCGTCCCCGAACTGATTCGCATCGTCTCCCGTGACTCCCCCATGGCGCTCGCCCAGGTGGAGCGCGTCCGGACCGAGTTGGCCACCGCCCATCCCGGAGTGCGCACCGAGGTCGTGCCGGTGAAGACCACCGGCGACAAGTGGATGGGAGATCTGTCCCAGGTCGAGGGCAAGGGCGCGTTCACCAAGGAGGTCGACGCGGCGCTGCTGGCCGGCGAGGCCGATCTCGCCGTGCACTGTGTGAAGGACGTGCCGGCCGACCGGCCGCTCCCGGCGGGCACGGTGTTCGCCGCGTTCCTCAAGCGGGACGACATCCGCGACGCCCTGATCCACCCGGGCGGGCTCACCCTGGACGAGCTGCCCGCCGGGACCCGGATCGGCACCTCCTCGGTGCGCCGCGTCGCGCAGCTGGCCGCCACGCACCCGCACCTGGAGTGCGTGCCGTTCCGGGGCAACGCCAACAAGCGGCTCGCGAAGCTGGCCGCCGGGGAGGCGGACGCGCTGCTGCTCGCGGTCTCCGGCCTGGAGCGCATCGGCCGCGAGGACGTCATCAGCGAGATCCTCTCGACCGAGACGATGATGCCGCCCATCGGCGCGGGGGTACTGGCGTTGCAGTGCCGTGAGGACGACGCCGCGCTGATCGACGCGGTGAGCGGCCTCGGCGACCCGGACACCCACCGGGAGACCACCGCCGAGCGGATGTTCCTGCATGTGCTCCAGGGGCACTGCAACAGCCCCATCGCCGGGTTCGCGCAGGTGGACCGCAGTGGCGAACTGTCCCTGCGAGCCTGTGTGTTCACCCCGGACGGCAAGACGCGCCTCAACGCCCACGAGTGGGCGGGCCGGCTCGACCCGGCCACCCTCGGCACGTCGGTCGCCGTGGCCCTGCTGCGTCAGGGTGCCCGCGAGATCATCGACGGCATCCCGCACTGACCCGCGCGACGGCCCGGGCGACCCGGGCAGTGGCCGGTTCCCATGCCCTGACGCCGGATCAGGCGGTGCCTTCCTCCGCCTGATCCCGCAGGAAGACGCTCACCTGGTGCGCCAGACTGTCCCGCACCGCGCCCTGCTGACCTCCGACGGCTCCCTCGTGCGCGCCGATGCCGCCCGACCACAGCCGGCGGTCGGTCCACTCCTCCTCGACGCGCAACTGCACCTGGACGTCCACCAGGCTCAGAGCGGCCTCGGCGCCGGCCGCGTAGAGCACGGCGGTGGCCCGGCGCAGCGGGTAGACGTCGAAGCCCTCGATGAACTGGGAGTTGCGCCAGTCGATGAAGGCGCTCTCCCCGTCCGGACCGAGGCGGACGTCGATCTGGCCGTCCTCCAGGTGCACGCCGAGATGACGGGTGCCGCGGTTCTCGACCGTCACACGGAGGCAGAAGTACGTCAGTCCGTCGGCGGCGTCGTCCCGGCCGCGCGGCGGCTCGGCCAGTTCCAGACGGTGGACGCGGACGCGCAGACCGGCATGCTCGTCGTACTCCTGCCAGTCCCCGACCACGTTCGGCTCGTACACGCTGCACCCTCTCGACCTCTGGAAGCTGCTTCCTATCTGTGGTCTCAGCGCACTGTCAAATGAGCAGAATGCGCTGTGGCCTGGCAGTTCATCCTTTCTGATCGGTGATCAAGCCGTGCCCAGCGGTTATCCGGAGAGAGCGGGAGAAAGCGCTTGCCCAGGCGTGCCGCACATCACTTCCACGAGTGAAGATCAACAGGCCGGACGGCCCAGCAGCACCGAGGGCGATTGCGGCGACGGTCGTCCACAGACAGGACGACAGGCAGGAGATGAAGACCGAGCTGAAGGACGTTGATCGCGGCGACGGCGAGCACGTTGGGCGGGCGGCAATCAGGGCTCCGCCGGGCAGCGCGGCGGCGATGAATCGGGCGCCTCGGACCCGGGGGCCGGTCCCGTCGGCCCGGGAATCGGGCGCACCAGGCCCGCGAGGGGGGCTCCACCACCCGGGCACCCTTTCACCTGCCCGGGAATCGGGCACGTCAGCCCGGGGGGTCTCCGCTGCCCGGGGGGCCTCTCGCCCGGCCCGGGAATCGGACGCGTCGGCCCGGCGGGCGATCTCCGCTGACCGGGGGAGCCCCTCGTCTGCCCGGAGATCGGGCGTTTTCAGCCCCGGGGCCGGTGGCCTCGGCGTCGGGTGGGGCGTGACGGGCCCGAAAGGGCGGCGACTCGAGAGCGCCCGCATCCCCCAAATGCCGTATTGTCTGAATTGTCAGTGCTTCGGACAGGAGGCACGTACGTGGGGAGCCGGCCGCCCGGACTCCCGGTGCTTTTCCGTGATGTCCGAGGCCGCGCTTCCCACGGTGTCTGCCCCATTCAGCACCTGCTCAGGGAGGTGCGCACCATGCGTATCGCCGGCAGCACCCGAACGCACCCCCACGACGACGCTCCCGACACCGCGGCGGCGTTCGCACGTCTCGCCCGTCTGCCCGAGGGTCCCGAGCGCAAGGCCCTGCGGGACGAGCTGGTCGAGGCCTGGCTGCCCATGGCCGAGCGGATCGCCGTCCGCTTCCGGGGCCGTGGCGAGGCACTCGAGGACCTGTACCAGGTCGCCGCACTCGGCCTGGTGAAGGCGGTCGACCACTACGACCCGGCCCGCGGCAACGCCTTCGAGGCGTACGCGGTGCCGACGGTCACCGGCGAGATCAAGCGCCATTTCCGCGACCACATGTGGACGCTGCACGTACCCCGCCGGGTCCAGGACCTGCGCAACCGCGTGCGGCACGCGGCGAAGGAGCTGTCGCAGACCACCCCGGGGCGCACCCCGAGCGTCGCCGAGATCGCCGAGTACGCCCAGCTCACCGAGGGTGAGGTGCGCACCGGCATGGAGGCCCTGGAGTGCTTCTCCGCGCTGTCGCTGGAGGCCGAGATGCCCGGAACCGACGGCTACGCCCTCGGGGACGCGATCGGCGGGCCCGACCCGGCTTTCGACACCGTCGTCAACCGGGTGGCCGTACGGCCCTGCCTGGAGGCGCTGCCGGAGCGCGAACGGATCATCCTGTATCTGCGGTTCTTCAAGGGCATGACACAGAGCCGCATCGCCGACCAGCTGGGCATCTCGCAGATGCACGTCTCCCGGTTGCTCAGCAGCTGCTTCGCCCATCTGCGAGAGGAGCTGCTCGCCGAGGCCCGCTGAACCGAAGGCGTCCGGTTCCCCGGATCCCCGCCGGGCTCACACCTCCGGCGGGGATCCGGGGATCTGCGTCGGTCCGGCGCGGTCGAGGGTGTCCTCCAGGACGGACCGGATCTCCTCGGGCATCACGCCCGTGCGCCCCCAGACGAGGATCAGTTCGGCGACGTTGCGCAGCTTGATGTTGGTGTGCTGCGAGACCTCCTTCAGCACGGCCCACCCCCGGTCGGGGGAGATCCTGCCGAGCGCCACGACCATCCCGATCGCCTGGTCCACGACGGCATGGGAGACCACCGCCTCCTTCAGCTGCTGGACCTCTTCCTGCAGTGCGAGGATCCGGTCCGAGCCCCCGTCCGTGGGCATGGTCACCTCCGGGTGCGGTGCGCCGCTGCGCCGGAGGTCCCACCGGATGCTTGAGTACCTTGACGCAGTGTCCGACCCCTCCATCGTCGTCACTCGGCCCGCCCGGTGCCACCGGGGCGGACCAGGCGGGACACCGTTTCGGCGCCCTCGCCGGGGTACTCGGCAGGCGCCCACAGCGGTTCCGGTTGGACACTGGTGTCAACCCTCCGGTGGCTGCCAGGCCGACGAGATCAGGACGCGACTGCCATGAACCACGACATGCCCACCTCCTCCGGCACGAAGGACGTCGTCTCATCACACACCGTGTTCGGCGCTCCCTGCTGGGTGAGCCTGACCAGCCGCGACGTCAAGGCGACCGAGGAGTTCTACGGTGCCGTGCTGGGCTGGCAGTGGCGGCCGGCCAAGCTCGGCGACCGGTTCCGGATCGCACTGGTGGACGGCTCGCCGGTGGCCGGCATCGCGGGGGTGGCGACCATGTGGCAGATGGCGGTGGCGTGGACGCCGTACTTCGCGGTGCGCAGCGCGGACGAAGCGGTCGCGCGCGTGCAGGAGCGCATGGGGACGGTCGCGGTGGGGCCGATCTCGCTGCCGCCGGGGCGGGCGGCGCTGCTCGCCGACCGCGACGGGGCGACATTCGGCATCTGGGAGGGCGACCTCTTCACCGACTGGGAGACCTGGCGCAACGCGCAGCCGGCCTTCATCACGCTCCACACCCGGGACGCCTTCGACGCGGCGATCTTCTACGGCGAGATCCTCGAGTGGGCGACCCAGCGGCCCGGCTGCTGCGAGGTGCACTACGAGGGCGGCGAGGTCGTGCTGCGCAGCCGCGGGGACGTGGTGGCCCGGATCGAGTCCGGGGCCCTGGAGGCGGCCCCCGACCCCGCGATCCGGCCGCACTGGCAGGTCCACTTCTCCGTCGACGACGTCGAGGCCTGTGCCCGCGCGGCCGAGCTCCACGGGGGCAGCGTCCTATCGAAGGGCAGCGACGAGGCGGTGCTGCGCGACCACGACGGGGCGCAGTTCACCGTGACCGCACGCCGCGACCGCTGATCCTCGTCGCTGCCCCGCAAGGTCACTTCTGACGTCCTGCGCGACATGCGTGAGGGGGCGACGCCCGCCGGGCGTCGCCCCCTCACGCATGTCGTTGCCCGCCCGGCGTCAAGTCACTCCTGCTCGCGCGTCGCGCGTGACGGGCGGGACAGCAGGACGAGGCTGCGTGCTCCGACGGTGAGGCCCGTCCCGGCCTTGTGCTCGGACTCGTCCGGGGTGCCCTCCGGGTCGGCCGTGTCGATGAGGGCCCGCCAGCGTTCGCCGTAGGAGGGGCCCGGAAGGCGGAAGCCGACCGGCTCCCAGTGACTGTTGAGGAGCAGCAGGAACGAGTCGTCGACGACCGGGCGGCCCCGCGGATCGGGTTCGGCGATCGCGTCGCCGTTGAGGAAGACGCCGACCGAGTGCGCGTCGCCGCGCTGCCAGTCGTCGTCGGTCATCTCGCGGGCGTCCGGCGCCAGCCACACCAGGTCGGGCAGCGGCTGGTCCGCACGGGTCAGGGTCTCGCCGAGGAAGAAGCGGCGCCGGCGCAGCACGGGGTGGCCCGTGCGCAGCCGGATGACGTACCGGGTGAACTCCAGGAGGTCGCGCTGCTCCTCGGTGAGCCGCCAGTCGATCCAGGAGATCTCGTTGTCCTGGCAGTAGGCGTTGTTGTTGCCGCCCTGGGTGCGCCCGAGTTCGTCGCCGTGGCAGAGCATCGGGATGCCCTGGGACAGCAGGAGCGTGGCGAGGAAGTTGCGCTGCTGGCGGCCGCGCAGTTCGAGGACGGCCGGGTCGCGGGTCGGGCCCTCGGCGCCGCAGTTCCAGGACCGGTTGGTGCTCTCGCCGTCCTGGTTGTCCTCGCCGTTGTCCTCGTTGTACTTGTCGTTGTACGAGACGAGGTCGCGCAGCGTGAAACCGTCGTGCGCGGTGACGAAGTTGACGCTGGCCCGAGGCCGGCGCCTGCTGTGCCGATACAGGTCCGGGGAACCGGTCAGCCGGGAGGCGAGCTCCCCGAGGGTGTGGTCCTCGCCGCGCCAGAAGTCCCGGACCGCGTCGCGGTACATGCCGTTCCACTCCGACCACAGGGGCGGGAAGTTCCCCACCTGGTAGCCGCCCTCGCCGACGTCCCACGGTTCGGCGATCAGTTTGACGCGGCTGATCACCGGGTCCTGCTGGATGAGGTCGAAGAACGCCGACAGCCGGTCCACCTCGTGGAACTGGCGGGCCAGGGTGGCAGCGAGGTCGAAGCGGAAGCCGTCGACGTGCATCTCGGTCACCCAGTACCGCAGCGAGTCCATGATCAGCTGCAGGACGTAGGGGTGGCGCATCAGCAGGCTGTTGCCGGTGCCGGTGGTGTCGTAGTAGTGCTCCCAGTCGCCGTCGACCAGACGGTAGTAGGAGGAGTTGTCGATGCCCCTGAAGGACAGCGTCGGGCCCCTCTCGTTGCCCTCGGCGGTGTGGTTGTAGACCACGTCGAGGATCACTTCGAGCCCGGCGGCGTGCAGGGTCTTCACCATCTGCTTGAACTCGGCGACCTGTCCGCCGCGGGTGCCGTGGGCGGCGTAGCCGTTGTGGGGTGCGAAGAAGCCGATGGTGTTGTAGCCCCAGTAGTTCGACAGGCCGCGGTCGTGCAGCACCCCGTCGTGGACGAACTGGTGGACCGGCATCAACTCCACGGCCGTGATTCCGAGGGAGGTCAGGTGCTCGACGACCGCGGGGTGTGCCAGCCCGGCGTACGTGCCCCGGAGTTCCTCGGGCACCTCGGGGTGCGTGCGGGTCATGCCCTTGACGTGCGCCTCGTAGATGACCGTGTCGGCGTAGGGCCGGCCGGGCCGGGCGTCGTCGCCCCAGTCGAAGGCCGGGTCGGTCACCACGCCGAGCATGGTGTGCCCGGCGCTGTCGGCCGGGTCGGGGCCGTCGGGGTTGCGCTCGTAGAGCGAGGGGTGGTTGTCGATCTGCCCGTCCACCGCACGGGCGTACGGGTCGAGCAGCAGTTTCGCCGGGTTGCAGCGGTGGCCCGCGGCCGGGGCCCACGGCCCGTGCACGCGGTACCCGTAGCGCTGGCCGGGGCCGACGCCGGGCAGGTAGCCGTGCCACACGAAGCCGTCGACCTCGGTCAGCGGCACCTGGGTGTGGGTGCCGTCGTCGTCGACGAGGACCAGCTCGACGCGTTCGGCGACCTCGCTGAACAGCGCGAAGTTGGTGCCGTCCCCGTCGTATTCCGCCCCCAGGGGGTAGGGGCGCCCGCCCCAGGCGAACGCCCCTTTCCTCGACGGCCGGCGCGTCACCGGGCGTCCTCCAGGACCTCGGCCGGGGTACTGGCCGGGCCGGCCAGCTGCACGATCTGCTCCTCGCGGGGCACGTCCAGGCCCTCGCTCTCGCGCGGGGCGGGAGCGGTGGGCACCAGCGGGACGCGTTCACCGGCGCGGGCGCGCTGCGAGAACCAGATGACCTTGCTGCCGGTCTCGGTGGCGCAGCAGCCCCAGCCGTCGCTCATGGCGGCGAGGTGCTCCAGGCAGCCTCGCAGCTCCTGGTCCGGGCGCAGGGCGCGGTCGTTGTCCCCGATGGCGGTGATCAGGTGCTGCCCGTTCCACCACATCTCGATCGACGTGTTCTTGTCCGTGGCGTGTTCGTCGATGGCGTTGAGCAGCATCTCGGCACCGCCGCAGACGGGCTGGACCAGGTTGTCCAGGTCCCAGAACTTCAGGTGAGCGGCCAGAATGCGGCTGACCTGTCCCACCCGTTCCGGGCTGACTTCCACGTCGAGGTGGTAGTAGCAGGGCACTGCGGTCTTCATCGGTCGGCTCCTCACCGCGAAGCTCAGCTCCTTCTCGCTCCCGCGGTCCTGCGGGACGAGCCCCGAACACGGAACGTGAGCGCCTATCGCTTCTGAGTCACCATCAGCGTGAGGGTGCTAGCCCGTTCGTGCAACACGAGCGCACAAGTGAGGCGCCTGAGGGCACAAGTGAGCAGGTCCGGGCCGCCCGAACGGCCCAGCACCCCCGCCATTGATTGAAGACCCAACAAGACGCTGTGTCGTCACCCGTGCACCATGTGTGAAGAACTCGATCGCCGTTACGGGTCCGTGCCGCTGTGCGCACGGCCGCCGTCCGACCGTCGGGAGACCGTGTCCCTCGAGCCCCGAAAGGTGATCGGCGCCATGCTGCTACCCGCCAAAGCCGAAGTCGCCCGGCAGTTGCGGCGTTACCGGGCCTGGGAACGCGTGATGCTCGCGGCACCGAACGACCGCACGGTGCGGACCACGTTCGAGGACTCCGGCTACACGCTCTGCGTGCTGATGGGCAAGCGCTGTGCCCGCGAGGCGGCGGACGCCGCCGAGCGGTACCTGCGCACGAACCACGTCACGTACCTGCAGGAACAGCAGATCACCTGCTTGCAGGAGCAGCACGTCACCTGTGTGCAGGAACCGAAGGAACGGCCTCGTCCGGCCACGGCGGTCAGACGCAGACCGTCGGCGGTGGACCGCAGGTCCCCGGCTGCCGAGCGCAGATCCACGGCGGGAAGGTAGTCGGCCTTCTCGCACACCCGTCCCCTGAACCGGGCCCCGCGGCCCGGCTCTCGAGCACGCTGGAGGTGAGGACCATGAGGAGGACCCGGGCCATCGGCCGCATCCCGGTACGGGACGTCCGCCCGGCCGTGGAGGGCGGCAACCGGCCGGCGAAGGCGGTCGTGGGTGAGTCGTTCGAGGTCACCGCCACCGTGTTCCGGGAGGGGCACGACGCGGTCGCCGCCAATGTCGTCCTGGAGGACCCCGAGGGCCGCCCCGGTCCCTGGACACCGATGCGCGAACTCGCGCCCGGCAGCGACCGCTGGGGCGCCGAGGTCACCGCGGACGCCGTCGGCCTCTGGTCGTACCGGGTGGAGGCCTGGAGCGACCCGGTGGCCACCTGGCGCCACGCGGCGGGCATAAAGGTCCCGGCGGGCATCGACCCCGATCTGGTCCTGGAAGAAGGGGCAGAACTGTTCGAACGGGCAGCGGCCGGCACACCGAAGGGAGCCGGCCGCGCGGTGCTGCTCGCCGCGGCAAAGATCCTGCGGGACGAGGGCCGTCCCGCGGCTTCCCGGCTGGCGGGGGCGCTGACGCCGGAGGTGGACGCGGTGCTGGCCCGGTATCCGCTGCGGGAGCTGGTCACCGGCAGTGATCCGCTGCCGCTGCTGGTGGAGCGGGAGCGGGCCCTGTACGGCTCCTGGTACGAGTTCTTCCCGCGCTCGGAGGGCACCCGCGAGCACCCCCACGGCACCTTCCGCACCGCCGCGCGCAGGTTGCCGGCGATCGCCGCGATGGGTTTCGACGTGGTGTACCTGCCGCCGATCCACCCCATCGGCACCACCTTCCGCAAGGGCAAGAACAACACCCTCTCCCCCGGCCCCGACGATGTGGGTGTGCCGTGGGCGATCGGTTCGCCGGAGGGCGGCCACGACGCGGTGCACCCGGATCTGGGGACGCTGGAGGACTTCGTCCGGTTCGTCGCCCGGGCCCGGGAGCTGGGCATGGAGGTGGCGCTGGACTTCGCGTTGCAGTGCTCCCCGGACCATCCGTGGGTGCAGAAGCACCCGGAGTGGTTTCACCACCGCCCGGACGGGACGATCGCCTATGCGGAGAACCCGCCGAAGAAGTACCAGGACATCTATCCGATCGCCTTCGACGCGGACATGGACGGTCTGGTGGCGGAGACGGTGCGGGTGCTGCGGCACTGGATGGACGCCGGGGTGCGGATCTTCCGGGTGGACAATCCGCACACCAAGCCGGTGGTCTTCTGGGAGCGGGTGATCGGGGAGGTCAACCGCACCGACCCGGATGTGATCTTCCTGGCGGAGGCGTTCACGCGGCCGGCGATGATGCACACGCTGGCCCAGATCGGTTTCCAGCAGTCCTACACCTACTTCACGTGGCGCAACACCAAGCAGGAGCTGACCGAGTACCTGACCGAGCTGTCGGGTGAGGCCGCCTCCTACATGCGGCCGAACTTCTTCGCCAACACCCCCGACATCCTGCACGCCTACCTCCAGCACGGCGGCCGGCCCGCCTTCGAGGTGCGGGCCGTGCTCGCCGCGACGCTGTCGCCGACCTGGGGCATCTACTCCGGCTACGAGCTGTGCGAGAACACTCCGCTGAAGGAGGGCAGCGAGGAGTACCTGGACTCGGAGAAGTACCAGCTCAGGCACCGCGACTGGGACAACGCCGAACGCGAGGGCCGCACCATCGTCCCGCTGCTGACCCGGCTCAACACCATCCGGCGCGAGCATCCCGCGCTGCACCACCTCAGGAACCTCCGCTTCCACCACACCGACAACGACGCACTCCTCGCGTACAGCAAGCGCAGCGGATCCGATGTGGTCCTGGTGGTCGCCAACCTCGACCCCCACCGCACCCAGGAGGCCACGGTCTCGCTGGACATGCCGCAACTCGGCCTGGACCGGCACGCGTCGGTGCCGGTGCGCGACGAGCTCACCGGCGAGACCTACCACTGGGGCAGGACCAACTACGTGCGGTTGGAGCCGGGGCGGGCTCCCGCGCACGTCTTTCACGTCCAGTCCCCGCCCGCCGCGCACGCGAACGGAGGGACAGGAACGTCATGACCGTGAACGAGCCCGTGCTGGACACCTTCGAGGACACTCCCGCCAGGGACCGTGACCCGGACTGGTTCAAGCGTGCCGTCTTCTACGAGGTGCTCGTCCGCTCGTTCCAGGACAGCGACGGCGACGGAGTCGGCGACCTGAAGGGCCTCACCTCCAAGCTCGACTACCTCCAGTGGCTGGGCGTCGACTGCCTGTGGCTGCCGCCGTTCTTCAAGTCGCCGCTGCGCGACGGCGGTTACGACGTCGCGGACTACACGGCCGTGCTGCCGGAGTTCGGTGACCTGGCCGACTTCGTGGAGTTCGTCGACGCCGCCCACCAGCGGGGCATGCGCGTGATCATCGACTTCGTCATGAACCACACCAGCGACCAGCACCCGTGGTTCCAGGAGTCGCGCAAGGACCCCGACGGGCCCTACGGCGACTACTACATGTGGGCCGACGACGACAAGGGCTACCCGGACGCCCGGATCATCTTCGTCGACACGGAGACCTCGAACTGGACCTTCGACCCGGTGCGCGGCCAGTACTTCTTCCACCGGTTCTTCTCCCACCAGCCCGACCTCAACTACGAGAACCCGCGTGTGCAGGAGGAGATCCTGGCCGCGCTGAAGTTCTGGCTGGACCTGGGCATCGACGGCTTCCGGCTGGACGCGGTGCCCTATCTCTACGCGGCCGAGGACACCAACTGCGAGAACCTGCCCGCCACGCACACCTTCCTCAAACGCGTCCGCCGCGAGATCGACGCGCAGTACCCGGACACCGTGCTGCTGGCGGAGGCCAACCAGTGGCCCGAGGACGTCGTCGACTACTTCGGCGACTACGCAAGCGGCGGCGACGAGTGCCACATGGCCTTCCACTTCCCGGTCATGCCGCGCATCTTCATGGCCGTACGCCGGGAGTCGCGCTACCCCGTGTCGGAAATCCTCGCCAAGACCCCGGCCATCCCCTCGGGCTGCCAGTGGGGGATGTTCCTGCGCAACCACGACGAGCTCACGCTCGAGATGGTCACCGACGAAGAGCGCGACTACATGTGGGCCGAGTACGCCAAGGACCCCCGCATGCGCGCCAACATCGGCATCCGCCGCCGGCTCGCCCCGCTGCTCGACAACGACCGGCACACCATCGAACTGTTCACGGCCCTGCTGCTGGCCCTGCCCGGCTCGCCGATCCTGTACTACGGCGACGAGATCGGCATGGGCGACAACATCTGGCTCGGCGACCGGGACGCGGTCCGCACACCCATGCAGTGGACGCCCGACCGCAACGCAGGCTTCTCCACCTCCGACCCCGGCCGCCTCTTCCTGCCGGCGATCATGGACCCGGTCTACGGCCATCAGGTGACCAACGTCGAGGCGTCGATGTCGTCGCCGTCGTCGCTGCTGCACTGGACCCGCCGCATGATCGAGATCCGCAAGCAGAACCCGGCCTTCGGACTCGGCTCCTACACCGAACTGCCTTCCTCCAACCCCGCGGTGCTGGCGTTCCTGCGGGAGTACGAGGACGACCTGGTGCTGTGCGTCAACAACTTCGCGCGGTTCGCACAGCCCACCGAGCTCGACCTGCGTGAGTTCGCGGGGCGGCACCCGGTGGAGCTGTTCGGCGGGGTGCGCTTCCCCGCCATCGGCGAGCTGCCGTACCTGCTGACCCTCGGGGGCCACGGCTTCTACTGGTTCCGGCTCACTCGAGTCGCATCCCGCATCGGCCGGCGACTGTGAGCCTGCGCCGAGACAAGGAGGCGTGACCATGCCGAAGACCGCATCCCTGCGCCCGGACCTCCCGCGCCTGGCCGAGCCCATGGAGTCGCTCGGCGGACTGCTGCGCGACTGGCTGCCCCGGCAGCGCTGGTTCGCGGGCAAGGACCGGCCCGTCACCGAGCTCGGCCTGCTGTCGATGACCGAGCTGTTCCCGGGCTGTCTGCATCTGCTGGTCCACGCCGGTCACGCCGGCCACACGGGTGTGCCCTCGCCCGGCGGGAGTTTCCCGGCCGGAGACTGCTACCAGCTCCTGCTCGGCGTGCGGGAGCAGCCGTCGCCGCGACTGGGGCGGGCCCTCATCGGGCGGGTGCAGGACGGGTCTCTGGCCGGTCTGACGGTCTACGACGCGCTGCACGACCCCCGCTCGGCCCAGCTCCTGCTGGACCGGCTGCGGCAGCCGGGCACCGCAGGGCCCCTGCGCTTCGACTGCGACCCGGACCAGCGGGTGCCCGCCGGGCTGGTGCCGCGGCTGCTTGACGCCGAGCAGTCCAACTCCTCGCTGGTGTACGGAGACGAGTACATCCTGAAGGTCTTCCGGCGCATCCAGCCGGGCGTCAACCCGGACCTGGAGGTGCCGGGCGCCCTGGCCCGCCAGGGCTGTCACCGCGTTCCGGCGCCCGTGGCCTGGTTCCAGACCAGGCATCCGTTCAAGGCCACCCTCGGTGTGCTCCAGCCGTATCTGCGGGACGCCTCCGACGGCTGGACGCTCGGGCTGAACGCGCTGGCCGCGGGAGACGACTTCACGGTCCAGGCCCGGGCGCTGGGCGCGGCCACCGCGGAGGTGCACCTCGCGCTGGCGTCGGCGTTCCCCGTCGGCGGGCCCGGGGAGAACGGGCAGACGGCGGCCGCGATGACCGAGCGGCTGGACGCCGCCGCGCACTGTGTGCCCGCGCTGAAGCCGTTCGTACCCGGACTGCGGACCGCGTTCGCCGCCCTCACCAGCTGCGACCCCGGACCGCCCGCGCAGCGCATCCACGGCGACCTGCACCTCGGTCAGGTGCTGCGGGCCGGGCGCGAGTGGTTCGTCATCGACTTCGAGGGCGAGCCGTCCCGGCCGCTCTCCGAACGGCGCAGCGCCCACTCCCCGGTGCGGGACATCGCGGGGATGCTGCGCTCCTTCGACTACGCCGCCCGGCAGCGTCGCCCCTGGCGCCCGGAGTGGGCCCGCCGCTGCCGCGAGGCCTACTGCGCGGGCTACGCCGCCCGCGCCGGCTGGGACCCCCGCACAAAGCACGGACTGCTCCGCGCCTATGAGACGGACCGGGCCGTGTACGAGGTGCTGTACGAGGCACGGCACCGCCCCGACTGGCTGCCCGTACCCATGGCGGCGATCGAGCGCCTCGCCGTGAGAGGAGACTGAGCCGTGGCCCTGCGAGACACCTCAATCCCGGAGCCGTCCGGCCCGGTACCGAGCACGACCGCTCCCGCCCTGAGCCCGGAGGACCGCGGGCGTCTGCTGGCGGGCGCCCACCACGATCCGCACGCGCTGCTGGGCGCCCACCCGGTGCCCGGCGGGGTCGTGTTCCGGGCGCTGCGCCCCTTCGCCCGCGCGGTGAGCGTGGTGATCGACGGCAGGCGCACCGCCCTCGCCTCGGAGGGCGACGGCCTCTTCACGGGCGTACTGCCGCTGGACGGGATCCCCGCGTACACGCTGCACGTGGCGTACGAGGAGGGCGAGCAGGAGACACCCGACCCGTACCGCTTCCTGCCCGCGCTGGGCGAGCTCGACCTGCACCTCATCCGCGAGGGCCGGCATGAGCAGCTGTGGCAGGCGCTCGGCGCGCAGCCCATGACGCACGAGGGTGTGACCGGCACCCGGTTCACGGTGTGGGCGCCGAACGCGCAGGGCGTGCGGGTCGCCACCGACTTCACCCACTGGGACGGGACGCAGTTCCCGATGCGGTCCCTGGGCGCCTCTGGCGTGTGGGAGCTGTTCCTGCCGGGCGTCGGCGAGGGCACCGCGTACAAGTTCGAGATCCACTCCCGGTACGGCCACCGCTTCCTCAAGGCCGACCCGATGGCACGGCGCTGCGAGGAGCCGCCCAACACGGCGTCGATCGTGACGGCCTCGCACTACGAGTGGGGCGACACCGAGTGGATGGCGCACCGCGCCGACACGCCCGTGCACGAGGCGCCGCTCTCGGTGTACGAGGTGCACCTGGCGTCCTGGCGGCCCGGGCTGACCTACCGTGAACTCGCCGAGGAACTGCCGAAGTACGCCAAGGACATGGGCTTCACGCACGTCGAGCTGATGCCGGTCGCCGAGCACCCCTTCCACGGGTCCTGGGGTTACCAGGTCACGGGGTTCTACGCGCCGACGGCCCGGCTGGGCACGCCCGACGACTTCCGGTTCTTCGTCGACGCCTGCCACCGGGCCGGTATCGGCGTGATCATGGACTGGGTGCCGGCGCACTTCCCGAAGGACGACTGGGCACTGGCCCGGTTCGACGGCGAGCCGCTGTACGAGCCCGGTGACGACCGGCGCGCGGAGCACCCGGACTGGGGCACCTACGAGTTCGACTTCGGCCGCACCGAGGTGCGCAACTTCCTGGTAGCGAACGCCGTGTACTGGTGCGAGGAGTTCCACATCGACGGGCTGCGCGTGGACGCGGTCGCCTCGATGCTGTACCTGGACTACTCGCGCGAGGACGGCCAGTGGGAGCCCAACGCCTACGGCGGCCGGGAGGACCTGGCGGCCATGCGGTTCCTCCAGGAGATGAACGCGACGGTGTACCGGCGGGCTCCCGGGGTGGTGACCATCGCCGAGGAGTCCACCGCCTGGGGCGGGGTGACCAAGCCCACCGACGCCGGCGGGCTCGGCTTCGGTCTGAAGTGGAACATGGGCTGGATGCACGATTCGCTGGAGTACATCGCCCACGAGCCGGTGCACCGCAAGTACCACCACCACGAGATGACGTTCTCGATGGTCTACGCCTACAGCGAGAACTACGTCCTGCCCATCTCCCACGACGAGGTCGTGCACGGCAAGCAGGCCCTGGTGTCGAAGATGCCCGGCGACTGGTGGCAGCGCCGCGCCACCCACCGGGCCTACCTCGGCTTCATGTGGAGCCACCCCGGCAAGCAGCTGCTCTTCATGGGTCAGGAGTTCGCGCAGGGAGCCGAGTGGTCGGTGGAGCACGGCCCGGAGTGGTGGCTCCTGGACGACGGGTATCACTCCGCGGGCGACCACCGGGGCGTGCTCGACCTGGTCCGTGATCTGAACGCCGCGTACCGGGCGACGCCGGCGCTGTGGCAGTGCGACACCCGCCCGGAGGGCTTCCGGTGGGTCGCGGTGGACTCGGCCGACGACAACGTGTTCGCGTTCCTCCGGTACGACGCCGAGGGGAATCCGCTGCTGTCAGTGTCGAACTTCTCCCCCGTCGTCCGGCAGGACTACGGCCTGTGGGTGCCGGGTGACGCCGTCGCCTGGGAGGAGCGCCTCAACACCGACGACACACGCTACGGCGGCAGCGGCGTCACCAACCCGGATCAGGTCAAGCCGGAGGACGGCTGTCTCCGGATCACGCTGCCTCCGCTCGCCACGGTGTGGCTGGCGCCGTCCGCCGTGTGAAGTCACGCGGCCCCACCAGGTGTCCTGCCCGCCTGGAGGGGCACTGGGGGTCGTACCACCGGGAGCACCCGGTGGTACGAGACGGCAGGGTACAGAAGGGCGGGCATCAGGTGCGCACGGTGGGAGTGGAGGAGGAACTCCTCCTGGTCGATCCGGAGACCGGCGAACCGCGGGCGCTGTCCGCAGCGGTGCTCGCCCGGGCCGAGAAGGACGACGCGGATCAGGACGTCTTCGAGAAGGAACTCCACGAGCAGATGCTGGAGTTCGCCACGCATCCGCAGTCGTCCATGGAGAGCCTGCGCGAGGAGATCGTCCGCTGCCGCAAGGAGGCCGCCCGCCACGCGGGGGAGATCGGCTGCACCGTGGCGGCGCTCGCCACCTCACCGCTGCCGGTCAGTCCCGCCGTCAGCGTCAACCGGCGCTACCTGTGGATGGCGGACCAGTACGGCATCGCCACCCAGGAGCAGCTCGTCCTGGGCTGCCACGTGCACGTGTCGGTCGAGTCCGACGACGAGGGCGTGGCGGTCGTCGACCGGCTGCGTCCGTGGCTGCCGGTGCTGCGGGCGCTCAGCGCGAACTCGCCGTTCTGGCAGGGGAAGGACACGGGGTACAGCAGCTACCGCAGCCGGGTGTGGCTGCGCTGGCCGTCGGCGGGGCCGACCGAGATCTTCGGCTCGCCCGAGCGGTACCACCGGCTGATCGCGGACATGGTGGCCACCGGCGCCCTGCTCGACGAGGGGATGATCTACTTCGACGCACGGCTGTCCCCCCGGTACCCGACGGTGGAGCTGCGCGTCGCCGACGTGTGTCTGCAGTCGAGCACGGCCGTGCTGATCGCGACGCTCGTCCGCGGGCTGGTGGAGACGGCCTCGCGCGAGTGGCGGGCCGGCCGTGAGCCGCTCGGCCACAACGTGAGCCTGCTGCGGCTGGCCGACTGGCAGGCCGCGCGCTCCGGGCTCGCGGGCGAGCTGCTGCACCCCGCGACCATGCGGCGCATGCCGGCCGAGGCGGTCGTGCGTGCCCTGCTGGAGCACGTCGAGGAGGCCCTCGACGGCACCGGGGACCTGGAGCCGGCCCGCGCCGCCTGCGAGGAGCTGCTGCGGGAGGGCAACGGCGCCCAGGTGCAGCGCGCCCTGATGGAGCGCACGGGGAGCCTGCGGGACGTCGTCACCGAGTGCGTCCGCCGCACCCAGGCGTGAGGCGCCCCGTCGGTCGCGGGCCGGGGGTCAGAGGATCAGGGCCAGGGCGTAGGCCAGGAAGAACGCCGCGATCAGCACCACGAGGATGATGATCACGGTCATCGGGCCCTTGGCCCAGCCCTTGGTCGGGTTGTGCGTCTCCCGGGGCAGCGTCTCGGGCATGCTGCTCTCGGCGGGCGGGGTCTCGCCCGGCGGCACACCGCCGCCGGGTTCCAGACCGGTGGTGCGTTCGGGTTCGGGGTCGGGACTGATGTGAGTCATACCGTCCGGGTCCCCCGATCACGGCGAGATCACCAGGGTGTCGACTTCCGTATTTTCCGACCCCGAAGGGTCTCGACTCGACTACATTCGAGCACCGCCGATGACGGTACCCGTCGGCAACGTCACACCCCGTACACGTCAGGAGCAGTGCATGCGCGACCTCGCCCTCGCTCCCCCGGCCGTGGCGCTGCTGACCGGCGGGCTCGCCGACAGCGTCTTCGAGACGGCGGACCGCGAACCGACCAGGCCGCTGCTCGCCCGGCGGGCCGACCCCGCCTCCTCGACGTGGGAGGAGGTGACGGCGATCGAGCTGCGCGACGAGGTGGTGGACGTGGCCAAGGGGCTGATCGCCTCGGGGATCGCACCGGGCCACCGGGTGGCGATCATGGCCCGCACCCGGTTCGAGTGGACGGTCCTGTGCTACGCGCTGTGGGCCGTGGGCGCCGAGGTCGTCCCGGTCTACCCGACGGCCTCGCGCGACCAGGTGGAGTGGATCCTGCGGGACGCCGGGTGCGTGGCCGTGGTCGTCGAGGACGAGCAGGGCGTCATGACCGTCGGCTCGGTGTGCGCCCAGCTGCCGCTGCTGCGGCACGTCTGGCAGCTGGACGCGGGCGCCCTCGCACAGCTGGCGGTCCGGGGGGAACTCGTCCCGATCGCCACGGTCGACTCGATGCGCCGCATCGTGCTGCCGGACTCCACGGCGGTCATCGCCTACACCTCTGGCAGCTCCGGCCATGCCATGGGCTGCGCGCTCAGCCATCGCAACCTGGCCGCCCCCTGCGACACCCTGCTCGCGGGCTGGGGGCACACGGCGGCGCCGCGCGGGGAGCAGGGTTCCGTGCTCGCGTTCCTGCCCTTCTCCCACGTGTACGGGCTGATGATCCAGGGACTGTGCGTGCGCGGCGGGCTGCTCATGGGCCACCAGGCCGATCTGGGCGGGGAGGCGCTGGCGGCGGCGCTGCGCTCGTTCCGGCCCACGTACCTCTACGTGGTCCCCTCGGTCCTGGAGAAGATCTACAAGAACTTCCTGCGCACGGCGCAGCAGGCGGGGCACGGCGCGCTGTTCGAGCGGGCCGCCGACACCGCCCGGGACTTCGCCGCGGCCCTGGAGCGCCAGCGGCTCGGCCGCGGCCGCGGACCCGGCTTGGACCTGCGGCTCCAGCACGCCCTGTACGAGCGGACGGTGTACCGCAGACTGCGGGCGGCCCTGGGCGGACGGGTGCAGCGGGCGACATCCGGCGGCTCCCCCCTCAGCCGTGACCTCTCCCTGTTCTACGAGGGCATCGGCATCTACGTGCACGACGGCTACGGCCTGACGGAGACCGCCGGCGGGGTGACGATGCAACCGCTGGGCCGGGAGAAGTCCGGGACGGTCGGTCAGGCGCTGCCGGGGATGGAGATCCAGGTGGCCGAGGACGGGGAGATCCTCGTGCGCGGACCGTCGGTGTTCCAGGGGTACGTGGGCGACCAGGCCGCCACCCGGGCCGCGCTGCGCGACGGCTGGCTCGCCACCGGGGACCTCGGGCGGCTGGACTCGGAGGGCTATCTGACGATCACCGGCCGCAAGAAGGACATCATCATCACGAGCAGCGGCAAGAGCGTCGCCCCGCTGGCCCTGGAGCAGCGGCTGCGGATGCATCCGCTCATCCATCAGGCCGTGGTCGTCGGGGACAACCGGCCCTGCGTCGGCGCCCTGATCACGCTGGATCCGGACTTCCTGGCCCACTGGCGGGCCGGGCTGGCGCTCCAGGGCGAGATGCGGGAGGCGCGGGAGGAGAACGCGCTGCGCGAGGAGGTCGCGCGGGCCGTGGCCGCGGCCAACAGCGTCGTGTCGCCCTCGGAGTCGATCCGGGTCTTCCGGGTCCTGCCGGAGGCGTTCGATGTGACCAACGGTCTGCTGACGCCGTCGATGAAGCTGCGCCGGGACGAGATCGTGCGGCACTACGCTTCCGAGATCGACGCGATGTACCGGTCCCGCAGGCGTCCCGGGCGGCCGGGCGCTCAGGACGAACCGTCGAGCTGGGAGGATTCCGACAATGTGTTCCGCTGAGCGTGCGGCCGGACGCGTAGGCCATGCCCCCTCGGGAACACGCAACAGTGGCGACGCAAGAGAAAGGACGACAGCCCTGACGACAGCCCTAGCTGACGCCCGGGCCGGAAAGGCGATATGTCAACCGAGCCGCGTGGGGACGACGCCCTGACCTCCGAGGACATCCCGAGCCGCACGAACAGCTTCGTCGGCGAGCCGCATGACGTGACCGGTGCGCGCTTGGCCGCGGAGGGGTTCCTGCGCGATCTGGCACGCTCCTCCCCGCCCTCTGCACCCGAGTACTGGGACGACATCCTGCTGGTGGTGACGGAGCTGGCCGCCAACGCGGTCCAGTACGCGCCCGGTCCGTTCGCGCTGCGGATGCGCCGGACCTTCGACGGGGTGCACGTGGTGCTGCACGACACGAGCACCACCGAGCCCGCCCCTCGCCCCTTCGATCCGCGCAGCGGCGGCGGGGGCATCGGCTGGCACTTGATCCACACGCTGTGCGACCAGGTCAGTGTGGTGGCCGACGACCGGGGCAAGGACGTACACGTGTTCATGCCCTGGTGAGCCGGGAGCGGCACGGGCGCGGCGCGCCCGTGACCGGCTCAGACCGTGGCCGTCTCGCGAGGCGGCAGCCGGTCGTAGTAGTCACCCACGGCCCGGAGGTACTCCCGGTCCCTCGTCTCACTGTCGGTCTGGAAGCGGGGAGCCGCCTTGGCGTCCGCCCGGCTGCAGGCCAGTGTGACCTTTCTCCCCTGCGTGTCGATGCCGGTGACGACTCCGGCCGGCACCAGGACGCTGCGGCCGAACACCCAGACGCCGGTGTCGACGACCAGATGCCGCATGTCGTGCGGGGCGGCCTCGCGGTCCACGTGCCCGATCGTGCCGTCGGTCGCGGCGACCGCGAAACCGGTCAGGTCCTGCCCTTCGCTGTGACCGCTGCCCGGCGCGTACGACCAGATTCTGTCGATGGCCACGCTGTCCCATCCTCCCTGGCGATGTGCTGATCCCGATTCCTCCGGCGGACGCCCGCGCCCGCGTTCCACAGCAGCAATTACCCTGCTGCCGCAAGCGCATTCGGCGCACACACCTGCTACCGCACGGGACTTCCGGCGGCCGGTCCCCGGAGAAGTTCGGACGAGGGGGCATGGAGGGTGGTTTCCGGGGTAATCGCGGGTGCGCGGTGACATCCGAAGCCCGTCAGCGAAGGGAGGCGCATGAGAAACGGCATTCGAGTCCGGGGAACGACCGGGATTCCCTCGCACCGCGGTCATCCCCAGAGGTGACCAGCCCAGGCCGTAGCACTTGTTGGAGGTATCCGTGCCCCTCGCCCAGAACCCGCTGTCCGTGGAAGTCGAGCTGCCCCGGGAGGACGTGGCCCTGATCACGGTCGACGGCTACCTGGACGTCGACACCGCGACCGAGTTCCAGGCCCATCTGGCCAACCAACTCCACCACGGCCGACGGCACTTCCTGCTCGACCTCTCGTCCGTTCCCTTCATGGACTCGTCCGGGATGAACATCATTCTGCGGGTGTACCAGGAGACTCGTAAGACCGAGGGCAGTGTGCACGTCATCAGTCCGACGCCGGCCGTGCGGCGCATCCTCGATCTGACCGGCGTCAGCATCACCGTGCCCATATCGGAGACTGTCGAGGAGGCCCTGGCCCGTGTCGACAAGGGGCCGGAGCACCCCGAGGAGCCGGGGGAACAGAGCATCTGACGGCCACAGCATCCCTCGGGCCCGGCGCCGCAGATGCCCGGCGGCCCGGCCCCTCGCTCCGCCCTGCCCGGACGACGGCTCACCCCTAGCACACCGGCGACGGCGGCTCCGGCCGCCGCTGTCCCCGCACCGGATCGCTTGCGCCGGAGCCGGTGTCCTACGAGGTCGGCGCATGGTTAGAGTTGTCGCCCGGCAAGTGTCACATCGCCGTCTCGTTGCCAGAAGCGGGCTCGGTCGACGCAACGCGGATGAGGAGAGAACCAGGTGCCGGAGCACGAAGCGGACGGACAGCTCGCGACGCCCACCCACGAGGTCAGGGACTTCCTGCACCGCCGGCGTGAGCAGATCGCCCAGCGGTGGGCGGACGAGCCCCTGTTCCGCACCGTGTTCACCGTCTCGCGCGACGAGGCGGTGGAAGCGGGCAAGGCCGTCGTGGACGCGCTGGCCCAGGTGGCCGACTCGGAGCAGGTCGAGGACCCCGACGCCGCCGGGTTCAGCACCGTGCGCGAGCAGCTGGGCAGGATGGGGGCGGCCCGCTCCCGCGCCGGGCTGAGCAACACCCAGGTCTCCAGCGAGCTGGCCGCCCTGCGGCCGCCGGTGGAGAACCTGCTGGTGGCCGATCTGACGGAGGCGACGCCCGACCACCTGCGCGCGTGTTCGACCGCGCTGACCGTGCTGATGGGGACCCTGCGCCTGGTGGCCATGCAGACGGCGCTCAGCGAGTGGCAGGCGCTCAGCGACCGGCAGCGGATGCAGCTGATGGAGGTGGCCACGCCCGTCATCCGGCTGTGGGACGGCATCGTGGCCGTGCCGCTCATCGGCACCCTCGACAGCGCCCGCAGCCAGATCGTGATGGAGACACTGCTGAACGCCGTCGTCGAGCAGCACGCGCGGTTCGCGATCCTCGACATCACCGGCGTCCCGACGGTCGACTCGCTGGTGGCGCAGCACTTGATGAAGACGGTCGCCGCGGCCCGCCTCATGGGTGCCGAGTGCATCGTCTCCGGCATCCGCCCCGCCATCGCCCAGACCATCGTGCACCTGGGTCTGGACCTGGACGTGATCACCCGCGCGAGCCTCGCCGACGCGCTGGGGTACGCACTGCACCAACTCGGCGCGGACATCGTCAGCCCTGGTGCGGGTCAGCGGTGAACGACGCGCGCCCCCGCCCCGCGACCGGCCACGTGCCGGTGCTCCGGCTCGGCGACGTCCTGCTGGTCACGCTCCAGGGGGACCTGCACGACAGCACGGCGCAGCAGCTCCAGCAGGACCTTTCGGAGACCATCTCCCGTACCGGGGTGCGCGGGGTCCTCATCGACATCTCCGGAGTGGAGATCGTCGACTCCTTCCTCGGCCGGGTGCTGGCCGAGATCGCCGCGCAGGCCAAGCTGCTGGCCGCGCGCACCGTGGTGACCGGCATGCGTCCGGCGGTCGCCATCACGCTGGTCGAACTGGGTCTGACGCTGCCCGGGCTGAGCACCGCGCTCAGCACCGAGGCGGGCATGGAGCTTCTCACGCGACAGAGCCCGGCGGCCCGTTCCGGCAGCCCGCGTCAGGAGAGTCCGTGATGCACACCGCCTCGGGCGTGGAGGCCTGCCTGCCCATCCGGTCGGACGTGGACCTGGTGTGGGTGCGACAGCACGTACGGCAGGCCGCTGCCCGGCTCGGCTTCGGACTGGTGGACCAGACCAAGCTCATCACCGCGGCCAGCGAGCTGGCCCGTAACACCCTGGTGCACGGCGGCGGCGGACAGATGGAGGCGACGCAGGTCGGCGGTGCCGGTGCGCGGGGGCTGCGGCTGTCCTTCACGGACGAGGGGCCGGGCATCGCCGACCTCGAGCTGGCGCTCAGCGACGGCTACACCTCGGGCGGTGGTCTGGGGATGGGGCTGAGCGGCGCGCGGCGCCTGGTGCACGACTTCGACATCGACACCACGCCGGGCTCGGGCACCACCGTGCGGGTGACGTGCTGGGTGGGCCGGCCGCCGCGTCCGCGCGAGGAGGCCTGATGCCACGCGTGTGGGACGTGCCGGTGCGCGACTCGACCCGGGTGCGCGACGCCCGGGTCGCGGCGGAGGAGGCCGCCATGCTGGCCGGGCTGGACGAGCGGCGTACCGCGGCTGCCGCGCTGGTCGCGACCGAGCTCGCCACGAACCTGCTGAAGCACGCCGAGGGCGGTCAGGTGCTCATCGACGTCGTCGCGGCGCCGGTGCTGCGGGAGGACCGGGCGGATGCACGGATGGTGCAGATCGCCGCGGTCGACCACGGCCCGGGCATCGCCGACGTGCCCGCGGCGCTGCGGGACGGCTTCTCCACCTCCCGTTCGCTGGGTGCGGGCCTCGGCACGTGTGTGCGCCTCTGCGACGACTTCGCCCTGCACAGCGTCCCGGGCCGCGGCACGGTCGCGGTGGCCCGGGTGAGCGCGGCGCCGCGCGGCATCAAGGGGCAGGGCGGGCCCGGGGGCCGTGTCAGCGCCGGGGGACAGTGGCCGGGCGGCACACCGCCGTTCGGCACGGTGGCGTGCGCCGGTCTGACGGGCCACGCGGCGGCTCCGGACGGCCCGGCGGGCTCCGCCGGACAGGCCCCGGGGGCTCCGGCCGGCCCCGCACAAGCGGTCGGCGGTCCGAAGGGGACCGGCCGGGGGCTCCCCGGAGCGCCCGGTTACGGCCTCCCGGCCACCGCCGCACCGGCGGCACCGGCGAGCGCCGGCGAGCACCCCGGCGCCCCGGCGAACGACCCCACCCCCGGGACGCCACCGCCCCACGACCCCGCCGAAGCCGGCACACCGGCGCACGAGCCGGCCCGTGCCACGGGGCCGGAGCACCACCCCGCGGACGACGGGGTCACGGGCGGCGACCCGTGGACCGGCCCGTGGGATCACCGCGAGACGCCGGTCCGCGGTCTCCCGGCCTCCGCGCAGAACGGTTCCTCGACCGTGGCCGGGGTGCGGGCCGGCGGGATGAACATCCCCTACGGCGGAGCCGAGTACTCGGGGGACGCCTGGGCGTGGGTCCGGGCCGGGGACCGGGTGACGCTGATGCTGGTGGACGGGCTCGGGCACGGGCCGGAGGCCGCCCGGGCCTCGTCCGCAGCGGTCACGGCCCTGTACCGCTGGGCGGACCTCTCCCCCGCCGATGCGCTGCGGCGGCTGCACGACGCACTCCAGGGCACACGGGGCGCGGCCGTCGCCCTGGCGCAGCTCGACCTGACGGCCGGGCGGCTGCGGTTCGCCGGCATCGGCAACGTCGGGGCGCGGCTGCGCACCGACGGCACCTGGCGCCCCCTGCTGTCGCGGCCCGGCATCGTCGGGGTCCACCGGCCCGGCACCCTCCAGGACGAGGAGGCCGCCTGGGTGGGCGACCCGGTACTGATCCTGCACACCGACGGTCTGCCCAGCCGCTGGACGCCGCCGTCCGACCCGGGTCTGCACACGGCCGACCCGGCCGTGACGGCCGCCGTGGCGATACGTGACGCCAGCAGTCCCGCCCGACCCGTGCGGGACGACACCGCCGTGGCCGTGCTGACCTCGAACCCGCCGGAACGCCCATGATGCGCACTTGGCAGATCACCACCGTCACCGACGCGGCCCGCGCCCGCATCTCGCTCGCGCGCCTGGCCGCCGCGTACGGTGTGCCCACCGTCGAACGGACCCGGCTCGCCGCCGGCCTCAGCGCCCACCTGCGGCAGTGCCTCACCAAGGGCGGCACCTGGCGGCTCACCATGAACCTGGCCGGCTCCCCCGCGGAGGAGGGCCTGCTGCACGTCACGGTGACCCCGTCGCCGGAGGCGTGCGCCGCCGGTGAGCCGCTCTGGGAGGTCACCGTCCCCTGCCCCGAGTCGGCCGAGGCCACCGAGGACGGCACCGTCGCCGACGACCCGGCCGCCCTGTCCGAGGCCCTGCTCGGCGCCGACGAGGACACGGCCGTCGTGCTGGACAAACTCGCCGAGCAGGAGGACCTGGTCCTCTTCCACCGCGAGGAGCTGCACCAGACCAACCAGGGCGTCCTGGCGCTGCACGCCGAGCTGGACGCGGCCGGACGGGCCCAGCGGGAGGCCTTCGCCGCCGAGCGCAGAGCCCGCAACGAGGCGGAGAGCGCCCGGCGCAGGCTGACGTTCCTCGCGGACGCGAGCGCCGTGCTGACCGCGTCGCTCAACCACGAGGAGATCGTGCGCCGGCTGCCGGACCTGCTGGTGCCGGAGTACGCGCGCAGCGTCGACGTCTGGCTGTTCGACCACGAGGAGGAGGAGCACCGGTCGGCGCATCCGGCGGCCGCCGTGGTCGCCGCGCGTACCGGCCGGCCCCAGTACGCCGCCGACCATCCGGGGAACCTGCCCGGCGTGGAGGACCAGCCGCCGTCCGCCCTGGACCCGGGACGGCCGTTGCTGTGCGTGCCGCTGCCGACGCGCCGGGCTCCGCTGGGGGTCCTCACGCTGTCACCGCCCGGGGAGCGCTGGGACCCGGACGACGCGGTGATGCTGATCGAGCTCACCCGGCGAGCCAGCATCGCGATCGACAACGCCCGGCGCTTCGAGCACAACCGCGACATCGCCGAGACGCTGCAGCGCGCCCTGCTGACGGATCTGCCGACCACGCCCGGTCTCAGCCTGGCGGCACGGTATCTTCCGGCCACGCACGGACTGAACATCGGCGGTGACTGGTACGACGCGTTCCCCCAGCGGGACGGCGGTCTCATCACCGTCATCGGCGACGTGACCGGGCACGGGCTGCACGCGGCGGTCATGATGAGCCAGTTGCGCACCGCGCTGCGGGCGTACGCCGTCGACGGCGACAGCCCGGGCCGGCTGCTGACGCGTCTGCACCGGTTCCTGCACCACCTCCAGCCGGACCTGTACGCCACCGCCGTCATCGCCCGGTTCCACCCGGACGAGCCCACGCTGACCTGGGCCGCCGCGGGGCATCCGCCGCCGGTGCTGCGCCTGCCCGACGGCACCGTGCGCACCCTCGACGCCAAACCGGGCGCGATGCTCGGCATCCCGCTCACCCAGGAGATCGCCGACCACACGGAGGAGCTGGAGCCGGGCTCGACCCTCGCGCTGTACACGGACGGGCTGGTGGAGCGGCGTGCGCAGGGCATAGACCCGGGCATCGGGCGGCTGGCCACGGCGCTCGGCGGGTTCCGGTCGGCGGAGCTGGACGCGGATCTGGAGGGTTCGGCGGACCGGCTGCTGCATCCGCTGCTGAGCGATTCGGAGCGGGACGACGACGTGTGTCTGCTGCTGTGTCATTTCCAAGGCCGCGGGGAGTCCTGAGGACGGGTCCGGCCGGCCCGCTGTGCACGCGTTCTTCACTCCCGCCCGGTGCTTTTCGGCCACGGTGCGGGCATGGTGGTGATCGACGCGTTCGTCTGCCCGCCGCGTCCGACTGGCGCGCCGGCCGGACACACGGTGGGATCGAGAGGGTGCGAACCAGCGATCCAGGGGCAGTCGAAAGGCGTTCGAGGCAGACCGCCTGGAGCCGCAGAAAGGGATGAACACCGTGACACGACCCAGGATCCTGGTGGTTGGCGCAGGCTTCGCCGGCGTGGAGTGCGTCCGCCGTCTGGAACGGAAACTCTCCCCGGACGAGGCCGACGTCACTCTGGTGACGCCGTTCGCCTACCAGCTCTACCTGCCGCTGCTCCCCCAGGTCGCCTCCGGCGTGCTGACGCCGCAGTCGATCGCCGTCTCCCTGCGCCGCAGCAAGAAGTACCGCACGCGGATCATTCCGGGCGGCGCCATCGGCGTGGACCTGAAGTCCAAGGTCTGCGTCATCCGCACCATCACCGACCAGATCGTCGACGAGCCGTACGACTACATCGTGCTGGCGCCCGGCAGCATCACCCGCACCTTCGACATCCCGGGGCTGACGGACCACGCGTTCGGGATGAAGACACTCGCCGAGGCGGCGTACATCCGTGACCACGTCATCGCGCAGCTGGATCTGGCCGACGCGAGCCAGGACCCGGTGGAGCGGGCTTCCCGGCTGCAGTTCGTGGTGGTCGGCGGCGGGTACGCGGGCACCGAGACCGCGGCGTGCCTGCAGCGGCTGACGCATGCCGCGGTCAAGCGCTACCCGCGGCTGGACCCGAGTCTGATCAAGTGGCACCTGATCGACATCGCGCCGAAGCTGATGCCGGAGCTCGGCGAGAAGCTCGGCAGCAGCGCGCAGGAGATCCTGCGCCGACGGGGCATCGAGATCTCCCTGGGCACCTCCATCGCCAAGGCGGGCCCCGAGGAGGTCACCTTCACCGACGGGCGGGTGATCCCGACCCGCACGCTGATCTGGACGGCCGGTGTTGTCGCCAGCCCGCTGATCGCCACGCTCGGCGCGGAGACGGTCAAGGGGCGGCTCGCGGTCGCCCCCGAGATGAACCTGCCGGGTGAGGACGGGGTGTTCGCGCTCGGCGACTCGGCCGCGGTGCCCGACCTGGCCAAGGGCGACGGGGCCATGTGCCCGCCCACCGCGCAGCACGCCCTGCGGCAGGGCAGGCACGTCGCCGACAACGTCATCGCGTCACTGCGGGCCCAGACGATGAAGCCGTACGTCCACAAGGACCTCGGGCTCGTCGTCGACCTCGGCGGCACCGACGCGGTCTCCAAGCCGCTGGGCATCGAACTGCGGGGGCTGCCCGCCCAGGCCGTGGCCCGCGGCTACCACTGGTCGGCGCTGCGCACCAACGTGGCCAAGACGCGGGTGATGACGAACTGGCTGCTCAACGCGGTCGCCGGTGACGACTTCGTACGGACGGGGTTCCAGGCGCGCAAGGCCGCGCGGCTGAAGGACTTCGAGTACACCGACGCCTATCTGACGCCGGAGCAGGTACGGGCACGGGTCGAGGGGGCGCGCGCGCCGGAGTAGGACCGGGCCGGACGGGAGCGTCCGGCCCGCGCGTGTCATGCTGAGATACGGATCTTGGTGTGAGTCGGAAGAGAGTGCGGCGGCGTGAGGGCAGCGGGACGCGCGGTGCGGGCACGGCTGCGGGACCGGATCGCGGCGTCCGACCCCGGTCTGCTGCGTCTGACGGCCGGGTTGCGGACGGTGGGCGCCATCGCCCTCACGCTGGCCGTGCTCTCCCTGCTGGGTGCCGATGTGCACCTGCTGGTGGCGGGGGCCATGGCGGCGATGGTCGCCACGTTCGCCATCCGGGAGAAGCAGCTCGGCGCGCAGGCCGTGACGCTCGCGCTGGGGCTTCCGGTGGCGCTGGCGTCGGTGTCCCTGGGGGCCCTGCTCAACACGCGGGTCGTGGTCGGTGACGCGTTCTTCGTCGTCCTGATCTTCTGCGCGGTCTACGGCCGCCGGTTCGGCGACCGGGGCACGGCCCTCGGGCTGATCGGCTTCCAGGTCTACTTCCTGTCCTTGTTCGTCGGCGCCACCGTCGACGCCCTGCCGGAGCTGTGCGGTGCCATGGCGCTGGCGTTCTGCTCCAGTGCCCTGATGCGCTTCGCGATCGTGCCCGCGACGCCCGCGGGTGTGCTGCTGCGGCTGCGTCTGGCCTTCCGCGCCCGGCTGGCCCAGCTGGTGTCCGCGCAGCTCGAACTCCTCGACGCCCCCGCGGACGAGATGGACAAGGCGCTGGAGGCCGTGCGCGAGGGCACCGCCCGGCTGCACGAGACGGCCATGATGATCCAGGGGCGGCTGGAGGAGGGCACTCCGGACGAGTCGGCCGCACGGCTGGTGCAGCGCAGGATCGCGGACGCCGAGGTCGCCGCGGAGCGGCTCGGTCTGCTGCTGCTGACCGCTCGCACCGCCGAACGGGCCGACACGCTGACCCTGCACCTGCCGGGCGCGCCCGCCCCGTCGCTCGCCGGGCCGCGGATGCCGGACGAGGCGGGTGCCACGCTGCGCCGCGATCTGCGGGCCCTGCACGCCCTGGTGCTGAAGGCCGGCAGCGGCGACACGGGCGCCGGTCTGGCCCATGTGCGCAACCGGCTCCTCGGATACCGGGACGAGGAGAACCTGCCGCCCGCGTCGGCCGCCCTCCAGGACGTCTTCCGCGGCATCGGCGAGTGTGCCCGCGCCGTGCTGGGGCTGCGGATCGCCCTGGACGGTCCGCAGGACGAGTCGGACGACAGCCCCGCCACGGCCCGCTCCCGCGAGGAACTGGACGCGGAGGACGCCGCGATCGACGGCGGCGAGGAAGCGGCGCAGGAGGAGCAGACCGGTCTGCGGCGGCCCACCACCCGTGCGGCCGTGCAGGTCGCCGTGGGCTCCTCGCTGGCCATCATCGGGGGCGAGCTGCTGTCCACGCAGCGCTGGTACTGGGCCGTGCTGACGTGCTGGATCGTTTTCCTCAACACCGCGTCGACGGGCGAGATCCTGGTCAAGGGGTACCGGCGGCTGCTGGGCACGGTGTTCGGCGTGGTGGCCGGAATCGTCCTGGCGGGGCTGGTCGGCAAGCACACCTGGCCGGCGTTCGTCCTGGTCCTGGTGCTGATCTTCGCGATGTTCTACTCGGCGCCGCTGTCGTACACGCTGATGTCGTTCTTCGTCACGGCGATGCTCGGGCTGCTGTACACGCTGCTGCACACGTACAGCCTCGACGTGCTCCTGCTGCGCATCGAGGAGACGGCGCTCGGCGCGGCCTGCGGGGTGGTCGCGGCGGCGCTGGTCCTGCCGGTGCGGACGGACCGCCGGACGAACGAGCTGCTGGAGACCGTCCTGGAGCGTCTGGCCGAGGTCACCGAGGCGGCGGTCGGTCAGCTCAGTGGCGGGCCTGCGGACGAGCTGCTGGACCGGGCGCGCGATCTCGACCAGGCGCTGGCCGATCTCCGGGCCGCCACGCAGCCGCTGATCCACCCGGTCACCCCGCTGCGGACGCGGCGGCACACGGCCCGGTACGTGGTGGCGCTGCTGGAGACGTGCGCGTACCACGCGCGGACGCTGGCGGCGACCGCCGAGCTGCTGCCCACGCACCCCTCGATCGCGGCGGACCCGCGTCTGCGCGGGGCCGCCGGGCGCACCGTGCGCAACATCGAGGCCATCGCCGCCCGGGTCGCCGACGAGCACGCGGGCGCACGGGTCGAGACCGGGCCGAGCATCGCCTCCCTGCTGGGTTCCGACGGCGGCACGCCGCGCTACGGACGCATCACCGACCGCGTGCTGCGGCATCTGGAGCGGCTGGACGAGGCGGTGGTCGGCCTCGCGCGGCCGCTGGACGTGCCGGTGGCGGCGCCCAAGGGGTGAAGAACGTCCCAGACCGGAGAGCCGCTGCCCCTCAGAAATCCGTGGGGAGTCCGCTCACCTCGGCGATGCCCCGCAGCTCCTCGTTCTGCTTGTGCCGGTCCCGGATGTAGTCGGCGATCTCGCCGAGCCGGACCGGGTCGGACGCGGTGGTGGAGTCGGTGACGATCCGGACCGGGCCGGTGTCGTCGACGTTCAGTTCGACCACTTCGTTGTCCAGGCGGCCGGTGACGGCGGTGGCGATGACGAGGGCCACCTCGTCACGCACCTCCTGGGGCAGTTCGTCGTCGGTCCCGGAGTCGAGCGCGAAGTCGAGGCTGGACAGGCGTTCCTCTTCGATCGCCTCGAGGACCGGTTCCACCGCACGCATCAGGAGGCGGTAGTCCTCGGTGTCCATCCGGATGCGCAGGAGGTCCAGGTACATGTCCACGGGCCGGCCATCGCCATGCGGAATCTCGGAATCGCTCATGGGCACCGTGTTCCCCGAAGAGCGCGGCTCAGACGCGCCGCCACCGGGCCATGGCGAAGGAGAACACCCCGAAGAGCACCAGCCCCGCCGCGACGCACACCAGCAGCCAGGGGCCGAGCGGGGTGTCGGCGAAGGTCCGCAGGGTGTCGTCCAGGCCCTTGGCCTTGTCGGGTTCGTAGTCGACGGCCGCGCTGACGGCGAAGACACCGGCCACGGCGAACACCAGCCCGCGGGCCGCGCCGCCGGCCACGCCCGTGACGTCCACCAGTTGCCGCGTCCGGTGGCTCATCTGCCCCAGCCGGAGCTTGTCGTGGTACTTGCGCAGCACCGCGCGCACGGCGATCCAGCCGCCGGCCACGACGATGCCGATCCCCGCGGCACCCACCAGCCACTGGCCGCCCGGTATCTCCAGAACCATGGCCGTGGCGTCCCGGGACTGCTGGTCGCTGGATCCGCCGCTCTGGTGGCGGCTGATCGCGAACGTCAGCACCGAGTAGGCGACGAAGACATAGAACGCGCAGCGGACCGTCGCCATCAGCCGCTTGCGGGCGCTGCGGCCGTCCTTGCCGACCGAGCCGAAGAGAGCTTCGGACAGCCGCCACAGGGCCATGCCGGCGAGCCCGATGCCCAGCGCCCACAGCAGCACCGCGCCGAACGGCTTCTGCGCCAGTTCCTGCAGCGCTCCCCCGCGGTCGGCCTGCCGGCCGGTGTCGCCGAAGGCGATCTGCAGCGCCAGCGCTCCGACGAGCAGATAGATCAAGCCCCGGGCGGCGAAACCCGCCCGCGCCGCCCCCTCGGTCACCGAACCCCGCGCCATCCGCCGGGCCCGGAATCGACCGCCCTGTGCCATCGCACTCGTGTTCATGTCGACCTCCCGGGAGTGCGGATGCCCCCGGGCGGCGTCCACACACCCCTGCAACCCCCGGACCAGGGGATTCCGGTTCGGGGCACCCGTCCTGGGCTCAGGACCGCCGCAGCCGTCTGCCGCGGCCGGCGCTGCCGAGGGCGTGCAGGTGCTCCAGGGCGTCCAGGACGACCGTGCGGTCGTGCCAGGCGAGCCAGCGGCCCGCCTCGGCTCCCACGGTGTCCAGGGCCTTGGTCTGGGCTGTCGTCAGTCCGTTCAGGGGCCGGTCCAGATGGGCCGAGACCATGCCGACGCACAGCCCGGACGCCGTCGTCAGGGGCACGCTGTGGCACGCCCGGCTGCCCGCCGCGAGGATGGCCCGCCGGGCCGGTTCGGTGAACACCGGGTCGCTCTCCACCTCCCGCACGGTGACCTGCGAGACGTCCCGGGCGGCCTGCGCGCAGGACGTGCCGTCGTCGCCGACGTGGGCGAAGAAGTCGACGAAGTCGGCCGTGAGGCCGGTGTGCTCCTCGATGTTCAGTCCGCCCCGCTCCCGGTCGGTCAGCTGCACATTGCCCATGTCGGTGCCGACCACGGTCAAGGTGGAGCCGAGGACGGCCTTCAGGACGGCACCGCGGCTGCCGGACCCGGACCGGTGCGCCCGGGTGAAGGTCAGTTCGGGTTCCGGACCGCGCACCCGGCCCGGGAACCACAGTGCGTCCCCCGCCTCGGGGCGCGGCGCGGTCACCAGCATTCCTGCCAGCGTGCGCAGCTTGACGTTGTACCGCTGGGACGCCCGCTGCATCAGCGCGAAGGCGCTCTCGGCGTCGGGCAACACGTACCGCTCCTGCAGGATGCCCTGCGCCTGCGAGATCAGCGGGCGCACACGGGCGCGGGCCCGCAGGTCGCGCACTTCGGCGCGCAGGCGCTCCAGCTCGCCGTCGTCGGCGGCCGCCTCCCGCCCCCTGGTGGACATGGAACTCCTCGGGTGTCGGTGCGGTGGCACGAAGGGGCCCGGCCGACGGCGCACGCCGTCGGCCGGGCCCTCGTTCGGCCTCGTCCTTCCTGCCGCTCGGCGGCGCAGGGGGGTCAGGCGGGTTCGGAGACCGCCATGCGCGGCCCCGCCGCCGGCGCGGCGGGTTCGCGAACCGGTGCGGGTGCGGTCGCGAGCCACTCGTGAGCGGCCTCGAGGGCGCGCTCGACGGTCCGGGTACCGGTGGACACGCACAGCGTGTACGCCAGGTCGCGTACCCGGGGGTTGTGCTCCGCCGGTCCGCCGGTGGCCTCGGCGGCGGCCAGGGCTTCGTACTCGTCGACGAGCCGGCGCAGCATGGCGGGGTGGGGCCTCAGCATGGTGGGTTTCGCTCCTCGTGATGTCGGGTGGTCAGGCCGTCGTGGAGGGGCCGCCGGTGCCCCGGTTGCCCGTCCGCTGCCCCAGGACCTCGTCGCGCACCCGGGCGCAGCTGCGGCTGATGAGGCGGGAGACGTGCATCTGTGAGATGCCGAGATGATCGGCGATGCGGCTCTGGGTCATGTCCTCGAAGAAGCGCATGTAGAGGATGGCCCGTTCGCGTTCCGGCAGGCGGCGCAGCCCTTCCTTGGCGGACTCGCGGTCCACGACGACGTCGTAGGAGGAGTCGGCCGCGCCGAGGGTGTCAGCGAGGCTGTAGCCATCGTCGTCGGCCGAGAGTTCGGCGTCCAGCGACAGGGTGCTGAAGCTGTCCAGGGCCTCGATCCCGGCGTTGACCTCTTCCTCGGTGAGGCCGGTGTGGCGGGCGAGATCCGCCACGGAGGGCTCGGGGCTGCCCGGGTTCTGGGTGAGTTCGCGGCGTGCCACCCGCACCTTGTTGCGCAGTTCCTGCACACGGCGGGGCACCCGCAGGGCCCACATGCGGTCCCGGAAATGCCGCTTGACCTCGCCGGTGATGGTCGGGACGGCGTAACTCTCGAAGGCACCCCGGCTCGGGTCGAACCGGTCGATGGCCTTGACCAGACCCAGGGCGGCGACCTGCCGGAGGTCCTCGATCGACTCTCCGCGGTCGCGGAAGCGGCCGGCGATGCGGTGGGCCATGGGCAGCCACAGGGTGACCAGTTCGTCGCGGACGGCCTCCCGTTCGGGGCCCTCCTCCAGTTCGGCCATTCGGGCGAAGAGGGCGGCGGTGTCGGGGGCGTCGTCGTGACGCCGCCGGGAAGCGGGGGCCGTCGTTTCGGGCGTGCCGGGACGATGGGTGGGCGTTTCGATGAGCATGCGGATTCGCTCCTGAACGGTGGTTTCAGGGACTGACCGCGGGAAGGACGCCGCCCGGATCGCCTGGAGGGCCTCCGGGGCGGTCATACCACTCCCGCTGGGGCGCCTCCGGTCCGAAGCACGAATCTGCGTCTGCCCTGCCCCCGGGGGAACAAACTCCGCTTTGCACTGCAATCTGTCCGACGCCGCATCACGGGTGCTCAGGACAGGGGTACGACGGCGGTGATGCACTTCCCCCCGGTGGGCAGGTCCGACACCCGCACGTCGCGGGAGAGCCGGCAGACGATGGGCCAGCCGTGTCCGCCGTGCCGCAGTCGTCCGTGCGGGTCGGTGCGGGGCACGGTCACGGGCAGCGCGTCACTGCGGTCGCTGACCGACACGCGGACGCCGGGGTCGTCGACGTCCACCCGGAAGTCGGTGACTCCGCCGCCGTGCAGGATCGCGTTGGTCGTCAGCTCCGAGGCGACGAGCAGGGCGTCGGACAGGGCGTTGGTGTCGCACGGGGTGTGGGTGGCCCGGCAGCGTTCGGCCACGGCGCGCTCCACCGCCCGGCGCGCCTCGGCGGGCTTGCACGGCCGGGTCCGGTGAGCGCCGAGCGGCTCGCCTATGAATTCGATCATGTGCTCCTCGCACATTCTGCAGCTCCCTGACAGCACGGACGGAAAACCGGGTCCGGACCGGGTACCGTGACGGCCCGCAGGGGCTGCCCGGGGTCCTCGGACCCACTGCTCGCAAGGGACTCACGGCGCTCGGGGACGCGCACCTCGTGAACGCCGCGGTCTCCTTGTTCGGCTCACCTCTCTCCGCACCTGCAAACCTCCACCCCCACCGAAGGACCGGAAAACACCTCGAACGGCCGGACGCCGGTGCCATCTCCGCGCGTTCGGCGGACGCCGGTGCCATCTCCGCGCGTTCGGCGGGTACGCGGTCTGCATGACGGATGTGGTGGATTCGGACGAGCTGTTGCGGCGCATCCAGCGTGCGAGGGAGTGCGCGGTGCAGGAGGAGCGGACGTGGCGGGCCAGGAGCGAGGAGCTGGACGCGACCGACCCGCAAGGGGCCCGGGACGCGACCGTGCGGCGGATGTCCTACGAGGCCGTGCTGCGGGTGCTGGACGAGATCGTGAGCCCGGGCAAACACGCCCCGGAGAGCTGACCGGGCGGCGGCCGGTGCCGGTACGGGCGGGTCCGGATTGCGCGGGCACACGCCGGGAACCCGATGCGCATGACAGTCGACCACACGCGAGCACCTGTTCTGGAAGCCCTGGACGAGTACCGACGCAAGGGGCGTCTGTCGTTCACGCCACCCGGCCACAAGCAGGCGCGCGGCGCGGATCCGGCGGTCCGGGAGATCCTCGGTGACGCGGTGTTCCACGGGGACGTGCTGGCCTCGGGCGGTCTGGACGACCGGCTGACCCGGGGCCGGGTGCTGCAGCGGGCACAGGAGCTGATGGCCGACGCGGTGCACGCCGAGCACACGTTCTTCAGCACGTGCGGCAGTTCCCTGTCGGTGAAGGCCGCGATGCTGTCCGTCGCGGGGCCGCACGAGAAGCTGCTGGTCGGGCGGGACGCGCACAAGTCGGTGGTGGCGGGTCTGATCATCTCCGGTATCGAGCCGGTCTGGGTCGAGCCCCGGTGGGACGCCGAGCGGAACCTCGCCCATCCGCCGTCCGCCGAGGAGTTCGACCGGGCCTTCGACGCGCATCCGGACGCGCGGGGCGCGCTGGTCACCAGTCCCACGCCGTACGGCGGCTGCGCGGACCTGAGGGCGATCGCCGACGTGTGCCACCGGCGCTCACGGCCGCTGATCGTCGACGAGGCGTGGGGCGCGCACCTGCCGTTCCACCCCGGTCTGCCGTCCTGGGCGATGGACGCGGGTGCGGACATCTGCGTGACCAGCATCCACAAGATGGGCAGCGGACTGGAGCAGGGTTCGGTCTTCCATCTGCAGGGCGATCTGGTGCCGCCGGAGTTGCTGGGGATGCGTGCGGACCTGCTCGGCACCACCAGCCCGTCGGTGCTGATCTACGCGGGGCTGGACGGCTGGCGGCGGCAGATGGCGCTGCGCGGCGAGGAGCTGATGGGCGGTGCGCTGGAGCTCGCGGCCGAGGTCCGGGCGGCCATCGAGGAGATCGACGGCCTGCACGTCAACGACCGGGACGACTTCTGCGGTCCGGGCCTGGCCGACGACCTCGACCCGCTGCCCGGGGTGATCGACCTGACCGGACTCGGGATCACGGGTTTCCAGGCGGCGGACTGGCTGCGCGAGAACCGGCAGATCGATGCACACCTGGTCGACCACCGGCGTATCGGCGCGCAGATCACCCACGGCGACGACCGGGAGACCACGGGGCCGCTGCTGGAGGCGCTGCGCGACCTCGCGCGGGCGGCGCCGGACCTGCCCCGGGCGCCGCGGGTGGAGGTTCCGTCGCCGGCGGAGCTGCGGATGGAGCAGGCGGTGCTGCCCCGGGACGCGTTCTTCGGCCCGGCCGAGGCCGTACCGGTCGCGGAGGCCGCCGGGCGGGTCGCCGCCGAGATGATCACGCCGTACCCCCCCGGCATCCCCGCCGTCCTGCCCGGTGAGCGCCTGACCGAGCCGGTGCTGGCCTACCTTCGGACGGGGCTGGATGCGGGCATGCATCTGCCCGATCCCGAGGACCCGGAGCTGGAGACGGTGCGGGTGCTCGCGCAGTGAGCCTGGAGTGAAACGGGTCACGCAACCCGGTCTTCGAGTGCGTACCCGTCCCCGAAATGGTTTACGGTTCATTCATACGTGGTGACGGAGTCGCACTCCTGGTCCTCCGTGCATCACCGTGTGACGGCCCTGGCTGGTCTCCCCCGTCCAGCCAGGGCTTTTTCATGCCCGGGCGGCCTGTCGGAAGAAGTCACGCACGCCGAGGTGCTCCGGGCCCCGGCAGCGGCTGAAATGGGCTTAGGGACAGCACCGCAGTCGACCGCCCGGCGAGGAGCTCCGCGTCATGACCAAAGCGATCAAACTCCTGACCGCCCTGCCTCCTCCCCAGCGGCAGCGCCTGATGACGCTCGCCCGGGAGGTGTCCTTCCCCGAGGACGCCCGCATCTTCGAGGCGGACGGCAGGGCCGACCGCTTCTGGGTCATCCGCTCCGGCGCCGTCTCTCTCGACCAGCAGGTGAACTCCCTGCAGCGGGTGACCGTGGCCAGCCTCGGCGCGGGCGACCTGCTCGGCTGGTCGTGGCTGTTCCCGCCCTACACCTGGGACTTCGGCGCGGTGGCGTTCAGCCCGGTGCGGGCCTACGAGTTCGACGCGGCGGCCGTGCTGCGGCTGTGCGAGGAGGACCCGAAGCTCGGCGTGATGCTGGTGCGCAACGTCGCCGAGGTGCTCGCGCACCGGCTGGAGATGACCCGCGGCAAGCTGATGGAGCAGTACACGCTGCACCGGCGCGGGGTCCTGTGAACCCGGTGGGCCCTCCGGCTCGATGACGCGGGGCGCGGTGAGATCGGTGGGTCCTCAGACGCGGTAGCGCCGCAGTGCCGGTACGGCGGCGGCCAGTGCCAGCATCACCGCGACGACCAGCAGTCCGCCGCCCGCGACGGCGGTGCGGGGGCCGAAGGCGGATCCGGCGGTGCCGTGCAGCACGTCCGCCAGGCGGGGCCCGCCCGCCACGACGACCGTGAAGACGCCCTGCATGCGTCCGCGCATCTCGTCGGTCGCCGCGGACAGCAGGATCGCCCCGCGGAAGACCATCGAGACCATGTCGGCCACGCCGGCGAGGGCGAGGAAGGCCACCGCGACCCAGAGGCTGTCGCTCAGCCCGAACCCCGTGACGGCCACGCCCCAGACGACCACGGCCCCGATGACCATCAGGCCGTGCCGCCGGGCCCGGGAGAAGGTGCCCGAGAACAGTCCGCCCAGCACGGCCCCGATGGGGATCGCCGCGAACAGCAGGCCCAGCGCGAGCCCTTCGCCGTACGGGGCGTAAGTCTGGGAGGCGAGTTGCGGGAACAGGGCGCGGGGCATGCCGAGGACCATGGCGACGATGTCGGCGAGGAACGACAGCAGCAGCACCGTGTGCCCGGAGATGTAGCGGAAACCGGCGGCGATCTCCTTCACCCCCGCGCGTTGCACCGCCGTGCCGCCCAGGGGCGGCAGCGCGGGCAGCCGGTACACCGCCCACACCGTCACGCACAGGGCCAGGGCGTCGACGAGGTACAGCTCGGGCAGCCCGATGACCGGGATGAGGGCGCCGGCGAGCAGGGGGCCCGCCACCTGGCCGGTCTGCATCACGGTCGAGCCGAGGGCGCCCGCGGCGGGCAGTTCGTCCTCGGGGACCAGCCGGGCTATGGAGGCGGTGCGGGCCGGTGCGTTGAGGCCCCAGAAGGCCTGCTGCACGGCGAGCAGCAGCATCAGCGTGGCCACCGACCCAAGGCCCACGAAGGCCTGGAGCCAGAACAGCAGCGAGGTGACGGCGATGCCGCTGTTGGTGATCAGCAGCAGCTTGCGCCGGTCCATGGTGTCGGCGATCGCCCCGCCCCACAGCGCGAACACGATCAGGGGCACCAGGCCGGCCAGGCTCGCCGCGCCCACCCAGGCCGAGGAGCCGGTGATGTCGTAGATCTGCTTGGGGACGGCGACGGCGGTCAGCTGGCTGCCGACGGCCGTGACGACGGTCGAGCCCCACAGCCGACGGTAGGCGGGGCGGCGCAGGGGGCGGGTGTCCATGGCCCAGCGTCGCCAGCCGCGCCGCCGGGGTGCCTCGGGTTCGCTCTCCCGCTCTTCGTTCGTGCTCTCGCTCGTGTCCACGCGCCGCTTCCTGGATGCTCGTTACATCTTTCCGGGCGTGGATCACTATCGCACCAGCCCGGCGGCGGCTCGCGGCCGAGGGGTCAGCTGCCCACGATGAGCACGGCGCCGAGCACGATCATGGTGGCGGCGACCATGCCGTCCAGAACCCGCCATGCGGTGGGCCTGGCGAGGAAGCGGCCGAGCAGGCGGGCGCCGAACCCGAGGGCGGTGAACCAGCACAGGGAGGCCAGTACGGCGCCGAGGCCGAAGGTCCAGCGCAGCTCACCGTGGTCGGCGGCGACGGAGCCCAGCAGGAACACGGTGTCGAGGTAGACGTGCGGGTTGAGCCAGGTCATGGCCAGGCAGGTGAGCACGGCCCGGCGCACCGATCCGGCCGCCTCCCCCTCGGTGCGCAGCGCGCCGCCGTCCTTGCGGAACACCCGCCGGGCGGCCAGGGCCCCGTAGCACAGCAGGAACGCGCCGCCGATCCAGCCGACCAGCGTCAGGGCGCCCGGCCACTTCACCACCACCGCGCCGACACCGCCGACGCCGAGCGCGATCAGCGCGGCGTCGGACAGGGCGCAGATCCCGACGACGGCGAGGACGGCCTTGCGGCGGATCCCCTGGCGCAGGACGAAGGCGTTCTGGGCGCCGATGGCGACGATGAGGGACAGTCCGGTGCCGAAACCGGCGGCGCCGGCGGTGAAGGTGCTGGTCATGGGCCCGACGCTACGGACGGCCACTGTCGGGGTCCAGCTAATGATTCTTACCTATCATTAGCTCACGTGATGATGAACGATCTCCCGCTGGACCAGGTACGGACCCTGCTCGCCGTCGTGGACGAGGGGACGTTCGACGCGGCGGCCACCGCGCTGCACGTGACGCCGTCGGCGATCAGCCAGCGCGTGAAGGCGCTGGAGCAGCGCACGGGGCGGGTGCTGCTGCTGCGGACCAAGCCGGTGCGGCCGACGGAGTCGGGCGAGGTGCTGGTGCGGCTGGCCCGCCAGGTGGCCCGGCTGGAGCACGACGCCTACGCGGAGCTCGGGCTGAGCGGTGCCGGGGAGCCGACCCGGGTGTCGGTGGCAGTGAACGCGGACTCGCTGGCCACCTGGTTCCTGCCGGTGCTCACCCGCGTTCCGGAGGAGCTGCGGCTCTGCTTCGAGCTGCGCCGCGAGGACGAGGACCACACGGCGGCCCTGCTGCGGGAGGGCGCCGTGATGGCCGCGGTGACCTCGTCGCCGGACCCCGTGCCGGGCTGCTCCGTACGGTCGCTCGGGCGCATGCGCTATCTCCCCGTGGCCGCGCCGGACTTCGCCGAGCGCCACCTCGGCGGGCCCCTGGCGGAGGGGCTCGCGCAGGCACCCGTGGTGGTCTTCGACCGGCGCGACGACTTCCAGGACGGTTTCGTGCGCGGGCTCACCCGTGGGCGCGTCGGCGCGAGCGCGCTGCGGCACTACGTGCCGACGTCGGAGGGCTTCGCCGAGGCCGTCGCCGCCGGTCTCGGGTGGGGACTGGTACCGGAGCCCCAGGCGGATCCGCTGCTGCGCGACGGACGGCTCGTCGGCATCGACCCGGGCCGCCCGGTCGACGTGCCGCTGTACTGGCAGCAATGGCGGCTCGACTCGCCGGCGCTCGCGCAGGTGGCGCGGACGGTGACGGCGACCGCGGCGGAGGCGCTGCGGGCCTGACGTGTCAGTCGCGCAGGGCCCGCAAGCCGGGCCGCCGTCTCAGTCGCGCACGGCCTGAAGCCGGGCCGCCGCCCTGTCCGGTCTCAGTCGTGCAGGGCCCGAAGCCGGGCCGCCGCGCTGTCCAGCAGCATCTCCAGGGCCGTCGGATAGGCGCTGGTGATCATCCGGGTGGCGAGCAGGGGCGCCGCCTCGGCGATGCGGGGGTGGGTGGTGGCGGGCAGGTGGGCGTACGTCGATCGCCACATGTCCTCGTCGGCGTGCAGCGAGTCGCTGGGCAGGGCCAGCGAGGCGGCGTCCAGCGCCGCGAAGGCCAGGGTCTGGTCGATGAAGGCGTGGTAGACGCGCACGGTGTCGGGCAGCGGGAAGCCGGCCGTGCGCAGGACGTCCAGCACGGCCTCGTCGGCGGCCAGTTCGTGCGCCCGGCCCGTAACCCGGTTCGTGGTCAGCAGCGCGGCCTGCGGATGGGCGAGGTACGCGGCGTGGATGCGCAGCCCGAAGGCCCTGAGGTCCGCCCGCCACTCCCCCGTGCGCCGCCACCCCCGGAGGGCCTGGCCGATGAGGGCGTCGCCGATGGCGAGGGTCAGGTCGTCCATGCCGCGGAAGTACCGGTACAGCGTGCTCGGGTCGGCGTCCAGGGCGAGACCCAGCCGGCGGGCGGTCAGTCCGGCGCTGCCGTGTTCGCGCAGCAGGCGCAGCGCGGTCTCGACGATCAGCTCCTCGGACAGCACGGTGCCGCTCTTGGTGGGCCTGCGCCGACGTCGTTTCTCCTCGGGCACCACGGGCTTGGGCACGGCGGGCTCCCTCCTTATGCCAACGCCATTGACCTTAAGGCACCGGGCGGCGTTTCATCACTGCAAGGGCGCGTCACGTTCTTCGCATATAGGGAGCTTTGGTCATGCGTGTACTGCTCGTGGGTGCTGGTGGTGTCGGTGGGGCGATCACCCGGATCGCGGCCCGGCGGCCGTTCTTCGAGGCGATGGTGGTGACCGACTACGACCCGGACCGGGCCGAGGCCGCGGTCGCGGCGGTGGGCGGCGACGCACGGTTCACCGCCGAGCAGGTGGACGCGGGCGACGAGGCGGCCGTGGCCCGCCTGCTCCAGTTGCATCGCTGCGACGTCCTGCTCAATGCCACCGATCCGCGCTTCGTGATGCCGCTGTTCCGCGCCGCCCGGTCCGCGGGCGCCGCCTATCTCGACATGGCGATGTCGCTGTCCCGTCCGCATGCCGAGCGGCCCTACGAGGAGTGCGGGGTCAAGCTCGGTGACGAGCAGTTCGCCCAGGCCGCGGACTGGGAGAAGGCGGGGCTGCTGGCGGTCGTCGGCATGGGCGTGGAGCCGGGTCTCTCGGACGTGTTCGCGCGCTACGCCGCCGACGAACTCTTCGACGAGATCGAGGAGATCGGCATCCGGGACGGCGCGAACCTGGCCGTCGACGGCTATGACTTCGCGCCCTCGTTCAGCATCTGGACCACCATCGAGGAGTGCCTCAACCCGCCGGTCGTCTACGAGAGCGGGAAGGGCTGGTTCACCACCGAGCCGTTCAGCGAGCCCGAGGTGTTCGACTTCCCCGACGGGATCGGCCCGGTCGAGTGCGTGAACGTGGAGCACGAGGAGGTGCTGCTCGTGCCGCGCTGGGTCGACGCCCGCCGGGTTACCTTCAAGTACGGCCTGGGCCGGGAGTTCGTCGAGACGCTGCGGACACTGCACCTGCTGGGCCTGGACCGCACCGACCCGGTGACCGTGCCGGGGCCGGACGGCCCGGTGAAGGTGTCGCCCCGGGACGTGGTCGCCGCGTGTCTGCCCGATCCGGCGACGCTGGGCGAGCGGATGCACGGCAAGACCTGTGCGGGCACCTGGGTGCGGGGCGTGAAGGACGGCCGGCCGCGCGAGGTGTACCTCTACCACGTGGTCGACAACCAGTGGTCCATGGCCGAGTACGGCTCCCAGGCCGTGGTGTGGCAGACGGCGATCAACCCGGTCGTCGCGCTCGAGCTCATCGCGACGGGCGCCTGGTCCGGTGCGGGCGTGCTCGGGCCCGAGGCCTTCCCCGCCCGGCCGTTCCTGGACCTGCTGACGGACTACGGCTCCCCCTGGGGCATGCGGGAGCAGTGAACGACTGTCCTGGATCACCCTGTTTCACCGGGCATCGACAGGTCACCCGAAAGGGAGTAAGCATCCGAGAGAGCACGTTTCTACTGCGATGCAGGTGACTTCGATGGACAACTGGCGAGACCACGCTGCCTGTCGGCACGAGGACCCCGAACTCTTCTTCCCGATCGGGACTTCCGGCCCGGCTCTGCTGCAGACGGAGCAGGCCAAGGCGGTGTGCCGACGGCGCTGCCCCGTACAGGAGCAGTGTCTGCAATGGGCCCTGGACACGGGTCAGTCCATCGGTGTGTGGGGCGGGACGAGCGAGAACGAGCGGCGTGCGCTGAAGCGCCGCGCCGCCGCCCGCCGCCGCTCCGGCTGACATCCGGCCATCACCCCTGGGGTCTCAGCTGCGCCGCAGCGGTCCCCAGGGGTTCGCCTGCCGGGCCACCTCCGCCTGTGCCTCGTCGATCACCCGCTGGTGGATCCAGCACAGCGGGCGGACGTCGGTCACCAGCGGTTCGTTGTCGGGTCCGCGGGCCGCCTCCGTACCGGCGAGCACCCAGGGGCGCACGCCCGGACCCTTGTCGTGCGGCAGGTGCGCGTAGTCGTACAGCCGGCGGGCCACCCACACCCGAACCGGCCGGTCTTCCCACCAGTCCTCGACGCCGAGCGGGCTGGCGGACAGCCCCGGCAGGGACACACCTGTCAGGTCGTCGGTGCTGGACACCTCGCGGAGGTCGGTCTCCGGGCCGCGCGACCAGCGGACGTACAGGCCTTGGTGCCGCTCCACGAGCTCGGCGAGTTCGTCGAGTGTCCGCACGACCCGCAGATCGCCCTCTGCACTCATGCCATGGCCCCCTTCCTCTTCCTGGTCAGGCGGACGGAGTACCCACCCGGCACGAGCGGAACCGGCCTCCCGGGCACCGGGCGGCCGACCGGGGTTAGGCTCGCGGCACACCCCTGCCGCCGCGAGGAGGAGCCGGCCATGAGCGTGCGCGTACGTCGTGTCTACGATCCCGTCGAGCCCGATGACGGGGCACGGGTCCTGGTCGACCGGCTGTGGCCGCGCGGACTGGCGAAGGACGCGGCACGGGTGGACGAGTGGCCGAAGGCCCTCACCCCGACGACGGAGCTGCGGCGCTGGTACCACGCGGGCGAGGGCTCGTACGAGGAGTTCGCCGAGCGGTACGAGGCGGAGCTCGCCTCCGAGGAGGCGTCCGAGGCGCTCGACGGGGTGCGTGAGCTGGTCCGTCGGGGCGACGTGACCCTGCTGACCGCGTCGAAGACGCCCGAGCAGAGCCACGCCACCGTGCTGGCGCGCCTCCTCGAAGGCTGAGGAGACGCGTGCGTCAGGCGGTCTGCCGCGCCGCCGCCCGGCCCGCCGCCCGGCCCGAGAAGAGGCACCCGCCGAGGAAGGTGCCCTCCAGGGCGTTGTAGCCGTGGACGCCGCCGCCGCCGAACCCGGCGACCTCGCCGGCCGCGTACAGCCCGTCGACCGGCTTGCCATCGGTCCCGAGGGCGCGGGAGTCGAGGTCGGTCTGGATGCCGCCGAGCGTCTTGCGGGTGAGGACGTGCAGCTTGACGCCGATCAGCGGTCCGGCGGCCGGGTCGAGGATACGGTGCGGGGTGGCGACCCGGCCCAGGCGGTCGCCGATGTAGCGGCGGGCGTTGCGGATGCCCTGCACTTGGGCGTCCTTGGCGTAGGGGTTGGTGATCTGCAGGTCGCGGGCCTCGATCTGGCGCTTGATCCCTTCCGCGTCGAGCAGCGGCTTGTCCGTGAGTTCGTTCATCTTGGCGACGAGCTGTTCGATGCCGGACGCGGTCACGAAGTCGGCGCCCTTGCGCAGGAAAGCGTCGACCGGTCCCGGGGCGCCCTTGCCGAGGATGCGCTCCTTGAGGAATCCGGCGCGGTCCTTGGCGGTGATGTCGGGGTTCTGCTCGGAGCCCGACAGGGCGAACTCCTTCTCGATGATCTTCTGCGTGAGGATGAACCAGGAGTGGTCGTACCCGGCGATGTCCTCGGTGGTGCGCAGGTGCTTCAGGGTGCCCAGGGTGTCGTAGCCGGGCAGGTACGGGCCGGGCAGGCGGCGGCCGAGGGCGTCGAACCACATCGAGGACGGTCCGGGCAGGATGCGGATGCCGTGGCCGGGCCAGATCGGGTCCCAGTTCCGCAGGCCCTCGGTGTAGTGCCACATGCGGTCGCGGTTGACCAGCCGGACGCCCGCCTCGGCGCTGATGTCCAGCATCCGCCCGTCGACGTAGGCGGGGACGCCGGTGACCATCTCGCGGGGCGGGGTGCCGAGGCGCTCGGGCCAGTGACGGCGGACGATGTCGTGGTTGGCGCCGATGCCGCCGCTGGTGACGATGACGGCCTGGGCGGTGAGTTCGAACGCGCCGATCGCCTCGCGGCTGGATGCGACGCCCCGGGGTGCGGGGTCCTCGGCCAGGACCGTCCCGCGCACGCCCCGGGCGGCGCCGCCCTCGACGACGAGGGCGTCGACGCGGTGGCGGTGGTGGAAGGTGAGCAGGCCGTCGCGGGAGGCCTGCTCGGCATAGCGCACGAACGGTTCGACGACGCCGGTGCCGGTGCCCCAGGCGACGTGGAAGCGGGGCACGGTGTTGCCGTGCCCGTGTGCCGTGAGGTCGCCGCGCTCGGCCCAGCCGACGGTGGGCAGGAAGGTGATGCCGTGTCCGTCGAGCCAGGACCGCTTCTCCCCCGCGGCGAACTCGACGTAGGCACGCGCCCAGCGCACGGCCCAGGAGTCCTCGTCCTCCAGCCGGTCGAAGCCCGCGCTGCCCCGCCAGTCGCTCCAGGCGAGGTCGAAGGAGTCCTTGATGCCCAGGCGCCGCTGCTCCGGTGAACCGACGAGGAACAGTCCGCCGAAGGACCAGAAGGCCTGGCCGCCGAGGTTGCCCGCGTTCTCCTGGTCGACGAGTGCGACCCGCCGGCCCCGGCTGGTCAGTTCGTGCGCCGCGACCAGTCCGGCGAGGCCCGCTCCGACGACGATGACATCGGCATCCATGGCGACCGTTCCCTTCGTCAGTTCTTCGTGTGATCGAGGGTCCCGCTGCCGTCGGTCAGCAGGGCAGTGAGCAGTTGCTTCAGCCAGGCGCGGGCGTGGTCCAGGTCCCGGTCCAGCAGCAGTTGCGTGGTGACGCCGTCGTACGCGGCGACCACGGCGCGGGCGGCACCGTCGGCGTCTCCCAGGACGGCGGGCAGCGCGGTGTGCCCGCGGGCCCGGGCGAGCCGGTCGGCGATGGCCCGCCGCAGCCGCGCACGGTGTTCCAGTAGGCTGCGCGCCACCTCCGGGACGCGGGCGGCGTGCACGAGGAAGTCCGTCTTCACCAGGAGCCAGTCGCGGTCCAGGAGCAGGACGTCGGTGACGCCGTCCACGGCGGCGGGCACGTCGAGGTCGGGCCCGTCGAGGGCGAGGGCTCCGGAGACCTGCTCGGCGATCAGGTCGGCGCGCTCGCGGTAGAGGGCGAAGAACAGCTCGTCGAGGCTGGAGAAGTTGGAGTAGAAGGCGCCCCTGCTGTAGCCGGCGGCTTCGCAGACCTCCTCGATCGAGACATGTCCGAAGCCCTTGGCCGCGAACACGGAGAAGGCCGCTTCGAGGAGGTTGGCGCGGGTGTGTACCCGGCGCCTGGTCATGCGACCGGTGCTTCCTTCGACCGCCATGCCCGGCCTCCCTTCGAGCTTTCGATACGTGACTGTATTGGATACATCGATGTATCGAAAGCCCACCCGGAACCCCGCCCAGACATGGAACATGTTTTCGATTAAGAGGTACGCTGGCCGGTATGCACCTCCAGGGCTCCCTCTTCGACCAGGCCGACGAGCTGCGCCTCGCCCCGCTGGACGGGATCGGCCGTACCGACCTCGGCTTCGGTGCCTGGCTCGACACGCTGCCCGGGTGGCTCAGCGGCTCGGACGAGCTGTTCGAACGGCTGGCGTCCGAGGTCCCCTGGCGGGCCGAGCGGCGCAAGATGTACGACAACGTCGTCGACGTCCCCCGCCTGCTCGCGTACTACGGCGTGGACGATCCGCTCCCGCACCCCGTGCTGGTTCAGGCGCGGGACGCGCTCAGCGCCCACTACGGCGAGGAACTGGGCGAGCCGTTCACCACGGCCGGGCTCTGCTACTACCGCGACGGCCGGGACAGCGTGGCCTGGCACGGCGACCGCATCGGACGCGGAGCCCGCGAGGACACCATGGTCGCGATCCTGTCGGTGGGCGCGCCCCGCGATCTGCTGCTGCGCCCGATGCGGGGCGGCCGTGACACGGTGCGCCGTCCGCTGGGCCACGGAGACCTCGTCGTGATGGGCGGCTCCTGCCAGCGCACCTGGGAGCACTCCGTGCCCAAGAGCACGCGTGCCACGGGCCCGCGCATCAGCATCCAGTTCCGTCCGCACGGCGTGCACTGAGCGTGCCGAACGCCCACACCCCATCGGGGCGTTGAAAAGGCCCCGGCAATTCCGCACCGCCGGGGGTTCTGCTTTGCTACTCCCGTCGGGCCGGGTCCATACAAGGCGGGCGAGCATGCGGGCAGACGTACACCACGTCGCGGACGGCACCTACCTGGTGCACGGTTCCCACACCAACTGGGTGATTCTCACCGACGGCGACGCCGTCACCCTGATCGACACCGGTTACCCGGGCGACCGGGAGCAGGTCCTCGCCTCGCTCGCACAGGTGGGCGGCTCCCCGGAGGCCGTCGCCGCCGTGCTGATCACCCACGCGCACAACGACCACCTGGGCTCCGCCGAGTACCTGCGCACCACCTACGGCACACCCGTGTACCTGCACGAGGCCGAAGTGCCGCACGCCCGGCGCGATTTCCTGCACCAGGTGTCCCTCGGCACGGTGCTCGCCAACGGCTGGCGACCGGGGGTGCTGCCGTGGGCGGTGCGCGCGCTGCGCTCCGGCGGCACGGCGCACAACCCGGTCACGGCCCCCGAACCGTACCCGCGGGCCGGCGCCCTGGACCTGCCCGGGCGGCCCGTGCCCGTGCACACGCCCGGCCACACCGACGGGCACTGCGCCTACCACCTGCCGGGCACCGGTGTGCTGGTCTCCGGCGACGCCCTGGTCAGCGCTCACCCCACTTCACGCGTCGTGGGACCGCAGCTGCTGCCGGACATGTTCCACCACGAGCGCCCGCGCGCCCTGGCCTCCCTGGACGTGCTGGCGGAGCTGGAGGGCGACCTGCTGCTCCCCGGGCACGGGCCGGTCCACCGGGGACCGGTGCGGGACGCCGCTCTCCGGGCCCGCGAGCGGGCCCTCTAATCTGAGGTGACGATCGGCGGCGAGACGAGGACACCCGGCCCATGGCACTGCAGATCAGCGCGACCAATCCGGAGCACCCCGCGCTCCTGCTGGAACTGCCGTGGGACGTCCCCCTGGAGAAGTGGCCCGAGGAGTACCTGGTGCCGCTGCCGCGCGGCATCTCCCGGCACGTGGTGCGCTACTCCCGCGCGGGCGACGAGGTGATCGCCGTCAAGGAACTGGCCGAGCGGCCGGCGCTGCGCGAGTACGACATGCTGCGCGACCTGGACCGGCTCGCCATCCCGTCGGTGGATCCGCTGGCCGTGGTCACCGGCCGCACCGACGCGAACGGCGCCCCGCTGGAGAGCGTCCTGGTCACCCGGCACCTGGGCGGCTCGATGCCGTACCGCTCGATGTTCGAGACGACCATGCGCCCGGCCACCATGCACCGGCTCATGGACGCGCTCGCCGTGCTCCTGGTGCGGCTGCACCTGGCCGGGTTCGCCTGGGGCGACTGCTCCCTGTCCAACACCCTCTTCCGGCGCGACGCGGGCGCCTACGCCGCCTACCTGGTGGACGCCGAGACCGGTGACCTGCATCAGCAGCTCAGCACGGGACAGCGCGAGTACGACCTCGACCTCGCCCGGGTGAACATCAGCGGGGAGCTGCTGGACCTGGAGGCGTCGGGGGCGCTGCACCCGTCCGTGGACCCGATCGAGTTCGGCAGGGAGATCTGCGCCCGCTACCGCGGCCTGTGGGACGAGCTGACCCGGGCCTCCGTCTATCCGGCGGGCAAGTACCACTACATAGAACGCCGCATCCGCCGCCTGAACGACCTCGGGTTCGACGTCGCCGAGATGCAGATCGAGCACGCCTCGAACGGCGACACGGTCAGCTTCGTGCCCAAGGTCGTCGACGCGGGCCACCACCAGCGCCAATTGCTGCGTCTGACCGGGCTGGACGCGGAGGAGAACCAGGCCCGGCGGCTGCTGAACGACCTGGAGAGCTGGATGGCGACCCAGGACGACTACGCCCCCGGCGGTCCTCCCCCAAGTTCTCGGCTTCGCTCGAACAGGGGGGACCCCCATGGCGCCCGCCCCGAGGTTCTCGCCCACCGCTGGGTGCGGGAGGTGTTCCGGCCGACCGTGCGGGCCGTGCCCGTCGAACTGCGCGGTGCGATGGACCCGGCGGAGATCTACCACCAGCTCCTGGAGCACCGCTGGTACATGTCCGAGCAGGCCCAGCACGACATCGGTCTCGACGCCGTGGTCGAGGACTACATCCGCACCATCCTGCCCGCGGCCCGCAAGACGCTGCATCCGACGGCGGAGTGAGGGGCCGGCGCCCTCAGGCGTGCGGCACCACCGCCACCGGGCAGTCGGCGTGGTGCAGCATCCCGTGGGCCACCGAGCCGATGCGCGCCCCGACGGCCGTACGGTGGGTCCGGCGGCCGACGACCATCAGCTGGGCCGTCCCGGCCACCGACAGCAGCACCTGGCTGGCGCTGCCCATCTCGACGTGCTCCTCGACCGGCACGTCGGGAAACCGTTCCCGCAGCGGCCGGACCGCGGCGGCCAGCGCTTTCTGCTCGTACGGCTCCAGTCCCCCGGCCTCGTCGAGGAGCTTCAGCGAGCCCGGGCTGTAGGCGAAGACGGGCGGCAGGCTCCAGGCCCGGACGACCCGCACGGTCGCCCCGCGCGCGGCGGCCGTCTCGAAGGCGAAGCGCAGCGCGTCGGCGCTGTCCTCCGGGTCGCCCTGCTGGCCCACGACGATCTCCCGCCCGGCGGCCTCGGACGAGGCCTGGTCCCCGGCCCGCACGAGCACCACGGGCCGGGTGGCCTCGGCGAGCACCTGCTGGCCGACCGAGCCGACCAGGAACCCGACGATGCGGCCGTGCCCGCGCGAGCCGAGCACCAGCATCTCGGCGTCGGCCGCGGCGGCGACCAGGGTGTCGGCGACGGGCCCCTCGATGACGTCCGTGGTCACCTCGAGGTCCGGGTGCCGTTCGGTGACGGTCCCGACGGCCTCGGTCACCGCGCTGTGCACCCACTGCGCCTGGCTGTCCGCGTCCGTGGCGACCGCGCTCTCGATCAACTCCGGTGTCTGCACCCGCCAGGCGTGCACCACGCGCAGCGGCCGGTCGCGCCGCACCGCCTCCCGCGCCGCCCAGGCGAGGGCCGCGAGGCTCTCCTGCGATCCGTCGACCCCTGCGGTGATCGGGCGTGTCATCCGGCTGCCTCCCTGTGGAACGTCACTGTGCCGCCCAGTCTTCACCACCGCCGCCGGTGCTCGCGCACGTGGGAGCGGATCTCCGTGTCGGAGCGCCGCGCGGCGATCGAACATACGATGGGCGGAGGTCGGCGCGGTGCCCCGGGGACGCCGTGCCGTGAGTCGACCGCCCGGCGTGGGGGACGTATGGCACAGACCGCCGATTCGGCGCGGACCGTCATCCTGACCGTGGACGACGACCCGGGTGTCTCCCGCGCCGTGGCCCGGGACCTGAGGCGGCGGTACGGCGCGTCGTACCGGATCGTGCGGGCGGAGTCCGGCGCGTCCGCACTGGACGCGCTGCGGGAGCTGAAGCTGCGCGGTGATCTCGTGGCGGTGATCCTGGCCGACTACCGGATGCCGCAGATGAACGGCATCGAATTCCTCGAACAGGCCCTGGACGTCTACCCCGGCGCGCGCCGGGTGCTGCTGACCGCGTACGCGGACACGAACGCCGCGATCGACGCGATCAACGTCGTCGACCTCGACCACTATCTCCTGAAGCCGTGGGATCCGCCCGAGGAGAAGCTCTACCCGGTCCTCGACGATCTGCTCCAGGCGTGGCGGTCCAGCGACTTCCGGCCCGTGCCCAGCACGAAGGTCGTGGGGCACCGCTGGTCGTCGCATTCCTCGGACGTGCGGGAGTTCCTGGCCCGCAACCAGGTGCCCTACCGCTGGTACTCCTCCGACGAACCGGAAGGGCGGCGGCTGCTGGCCGCGGCCGGCGAGGACGGGATGCGGCTGCCGGTGGTCATCACGCCGGACGGCACGCCCCTGGTCGAGCCGGAGCACGTCGACCTCGCCGCCCGGGTCGGGCTGGCGACGACCCCCACGGCCGACTTCTACGACCTGGTCGTCATCGGCGGCGGCCCGGCCGGGCTCGGCGCGGCCGTCTACGGCGCCTCCGAAGGGCTGCGGACGGTGCTGGTGGAGCGCTCGGCGACCGGCGGGCAGGCGGGGCAGAGCTCACGCATCGAGAACTACCTGGGATTCCCCGACGGCGTGTCGGGCGCGCAGCTCACCGACCGGGCGCGGCGGCAGGCGGCGAAGTTCGGCGCGGAGATCCTCACCGCGCGCGAGGTGACGGCCCTGGAGGTCAACGGCGCCGCGCGGGTCGTCCGGTTCTCGGACGGCTCGGCGGTCGCCGCGCACAGCGTGATCCTGGCGACCGGGGTGTCCTACCGGCAGCTGGCGGCGCCCGGCTGCGACGAACTGACCGGCTGCGGGGTGTACTACGGGTCGGCCCTCACGGAGGCGCCCTCCTGCCGGGACCAGGACGTGTACATCGTCGGCGGCGCCAACTCCGCCGGGCAGGCGGCGATGTACCTGTCCCGGGGCGCCAAGTCGGTGACGCTGCTGGTGCGCGGCGCGTCACTGACGGCGTCGATGTCGCACTACCTGATCCAGCAGATCGAGGAGTCGCCCAACATCCAGGTCCGGGCCCGTACGGTCGTCGAGTCCGCGCACGGCGACGGCCGGCTGGAGCGGCTGACCCTGCGCGACGTGGACAGCGGGCACACCGAACAGGTCGACGCGCAGTGGGTGTTCGTGTTCATCGGCGCGGCCCCGCTGACCGACTGGCTGGACGGGACGGTGCTGCGGGACGAGCGCGGGTTCATCCTCGCCGGGCCGGACCTGACCCCCGACGGCCGCCCGCCGGAGGGCTGGGAGCTGGACCGGCCGCCGTACCACCTGGAGACCAACGTGCCCGGCGTGTTCGTGGCGGGCGACGCCCGCTCGGAGTCCGCGAAGCGGGTCGCGTCCGCCGTCGGAGAGGGAGCCATGGCCGTGATGCTCGTCCACCGGTACCTGGAGCAGTCATGAGCGGGCAGGCGGCGCCCTGCGACCCGCAGGAGATCGGGGCGCTGTTCCTGTTCGAGAAGCTCACGCCCGAGCAGCTCGGCCGGTTGTGCGCCGAGGGGCGGGTGGAGCGGTTCGAGCCCGGACCGGTGTACACCGAGGGCGAGCCCGCGACGTGCTTCTACGTGATGCTCGACGGCACCGTGGTGCTGTACCGCCGGGTCGGCGGGGACGACGTGGAGGTGACCCGCACCTCGCAGCGCGGGGTGTACGCCGGCTCGATGCAGGCGTATCTCGGCGAGCGGGTGCGGCAGGTCTACAACAACTCCATGCGCGTCACGGAGCCGACGCGGTTCTTCGTGCTGCCCGCCGACACCTTCGCGGAGATCATGCAGGAGTGGTTCCCGATGGCGGTGCACCTGCTGGAGGGGCTGTTCTTCGGTTCGAAGAGCACTCAGCGGGCCATCGGACAGCGTGAACGGCTCCTGGCACTCGGCTCGTTGTCCGCCGGTCTGACGCACGAGCTGAACAACCCGGCCGCGGCGGCCGTGCGGGCGACGGCGACCCTGCGGGAGCGGGTCGGCAAAATGCGCCACAAGCTGGCGATCATCGCGCAGGGTTCGTACTCGCCCGAGGTCATGGCGAACCTCATCGACCTCCAGGAGCGCACGGCCGAGCGGGTCGCCAAGGCGCCGGCGCTGAGTCCGCTGGAGGCCTCCGACCGTGAGGACGAGGTGACCGACTGGCTGGACGACCAGGGCATCCCGGAGGGCTGGCGGATCGCGCCCACCTTCGTCCAGGCCGGACTCGACGTGGACTGGCTGGAACAGGTGGCGGCGGCGGTGGACGAGGACATCCTGCCGAGCGCGATCGGGTGGCTCAACTACACCGTCGAGACCGAGCTGCTGATGGACGAGATCAACGACTCGACCACCCGCATCTCGCACCTCGTGGACGCGGCGAAGCAGTACTCCCAGCTCGACCGGGCGCCCTTCCAGAACGCCGACGTGCACGAACTGCTCGACTCCACCCTGCTGATGCTGTCCGGCAAGATCGGCAAGCAGATCAAGGTCGTCAAGGACTACGACCGCACGCTGCCGCGGATCCCCGCGTATCCCGCTGAGCTCAACCAGGTGTGGACGAACCTCATCGACAACGCGGTCGCGGCGATGAACAGCGCGGGCGGGGAAGGGACGCTGACCGTGCGGACGGCGGCGGAACACGACCGGCTGCTGGTGGAGTTCGGGGACACGGGTATCGGCATCCCGGCACAGGACCGGGAGCGGATCTTCGATCCCTTCTTCACCACCAAGCCGGTCGGTCAGGGGACCGGGCTGGGACTCGACATCTCCTGGCGGATCGTGGTCAACAAGCACCACGGGACCATCAGGGTGGAGTCGGAGCCGGGTGACACACGTTTCCAGGTACTGCTTCCGCTGACAGCCGCCGAGGAGGAGTCCGCATGACGGGCGAGATGGGGATAGACACGAGTGTGCCGCCGAGCGGCAGCGGGTGTGCCGAGTGCGAGGCGGCCGGAGGCTGGTGGTTCCACCTGCGGCGGTGCGCGCAGTGCGGGCACGTGGGGTGCTGCGACAGCTCACCGGCGAAGCACGCGACGGGACACTTCCGGGAGACCGGCCACCCGTTCGTGCAGAGCTTCGAGCCGGGTGAGGACTGGTACTGGAATTATGAGACGAACGAGTTGTACGAGGGCGGGCCGGAGCTGACCGCGCCGACGAGCCACCCGGTGGATCAGCCCACGCCGGGGCCGGCGGGGCGGGTGCCCGTCGACTGGGCGAAGGTCCTGCGCGCCTGAGCGCGCGGGTTCTGCTGTCCGGCGGCGGCCGCGGGCCGTGTGCGGCTGAGCGCGCCCACGCGGCGCAGCCCCACCCTGTCGACGTCCCGCCGCCCCTGAGAAGAAAGTTGGTTCCGTGCAGCAGGCTTCATCGGCCACCCCCGTCGTCGGGCGGGACGCCGAACTCACGCGCCTCTCCGGGGTACTGGAGCGCGCGCGAGGCGGTGAGGCCCGGGCCGTGCTGATCGCCGGGGACGCCGGGGTGGGCAAGACCCGGGTGCTCGACGAGGCCGCGAGGCAGGCCGCCGCTGCGGGCATGACCGTGGTCACCGGGCACTGTGTGGACCTCGGCGACGTCGGGCTGCCGTACCTGCCGTTCACCGAGGTCCTCGGGGTGCTGGCCGCCGATGAGCGGTTCTCCGGTCCGCTCGCCGGCCATCCCGTGGTCGAGCGGCTGCTGGGGTCCGGGACCGATTCCGTGCGGGACGTGGACGGGCGGCTGCGCCTGTTCGAGGGGATGGCGGGGCTGCTGGCCGACGCCGCGGAGGTCGCGCCGCTGCTGCTGGTGCTGGAGGACCTGCACTGGGCGGATCAGTCGTCGCGGGACCTGCTGCGGTTCCTGTTGGGGCGGGGGGTGCTCCGGCACCGGCTGGCCGTGTTCGCCTCGTACCGGGCCGACGATCTGCACCGCCGGCACCCGCTGCGGCCGCTGCTGGCGGAGCTGGTACGGCTGCCCCTGGTCGAGCGGCTGGAACTGCGGCCGCTGGCCGATCCCGACGTGGACCGGCTGGTGCGGGCTCTGCAGCCCCGGCCGCTGCCGGACGCCACCGTCCGCCGGATCGTGGAGCGGGCCGAGGGGAACGCCTTCTACGCGGAGGAGTTGCTCGCCGCCACCGACACCGAGTCGGGCGGGATGCCCAGTGGGCTCGCCGATGTGCTGCTGATCCGCTTCGAGCAGCTCTCCGAGACCGCGCAGCAGGTGCTGCGGACCGCCTCCGTCGCCGGACGCCGGGTGGAGCACGACCTGTTGCGGGAGGCGGCCGGGCTGCCGGAGGCGGAACTGGAGTCGGCGCTGCGCGAGGCGGTCGGGCGGCAACTGCTCGTGGCCGGGGGCGACGACACGTACTCCTTCCGGCACGCCCTGGCCCGCGAGGCCGTCTACGCCGATCTGCTGCCCGGGGAGCGGGCCAGGCTGCACGGCGCGTTCGCGCGGCTGCTCGCCGGGCGCGGGAACCCTGCCGAGAGCGCGGCGGAGCGGGCCCACCACTACCGGGAGAGCCATGACCTCGCCGAGGCGCTGGCCGCGTCCCTGGAGGCCGCCGATCACGCCCAGCGGGTCGGTGCCCCGGCCGAGGAGCAGCGGCACCTCGAAGCGGCCCTGGACCTGTGGCCGGCGGTCGGTCCCGAGGCCCGGCCCTCGGGCGCGGGTGCCGACCGGGTAACGCTGACGCTGCGGGCGTCCGCCGCGGCCGCGCACGCCGGGGAGCTGCACCGCGCGGTCTCCCTCACCCGGTCCGCGCTGGCCGGCCTGGGTCAGGACGCCGAGTCCGAACTGGCCGCGCGGGTCCGCTACACCCTCGCCGGGAACCTGCTGAGCGTGGACAACCTCACGGCGGCGTTCGCCTACAGCAGCGAGGCCCTGGCGATGATCCCGGAGGAGCCCGCGTCCCGTACGTGGGTGTGGGCGGCCGCCACGCATGTCCTGGCCGCACGGCACATCGGGGAGAACGAGACCGCGCTGCGGGTCGCCCGGCGGGCCCTGGCCGTGGCGGAGCGGCTGCGGGTGACCGACGCCCAGGCGGACCTGCTGATCTCGCTGGCCGTCTTCGACGGCGAGGGGCGGCGCGGCGCGGAGGGCCGTCGGCGGCTGATCAAGGCCCGGGACCTGGCGCGCAGTTCGGGCAACGCGCCCGTGGAGCTGCGGGCCCTGTTCAACCTGGCCATGGGCTGTTACGAGTCCGGGGCGCTGTCGGAGTGCGTGCCCTGGCTGACGGAGGGCCTGGACCGGGCCCGGCGCGCCGGGCTGCTGTCGTCGCCGTACCCGCTGGAGATGCGGTATCTGCGGCTGCTGGTGCTGAACGTGCTGGGCCGCTGGGACGAGTGCGTGCGCGCGGCGGCGGCCGACGCCGACGTGCTGCCGGCCGCCGGCGGGTACACGATGGGTCCCGCGCTGTACGTGACGCTCGCACGGGGCGACTTCACGGCCGCCGACCGGGCGCGGGCCCTGCTGGAGGGGCCGTTCGACTGGATGGCCACGCTGGTCGCGGGCATCGTGCTGACCGACGCGGCGGCGCTGCGCGGGGACCCCGAGGACGCGGTGCGCTGGGCGCGGTCGACGGTCACGGCCCTCACCGACGAGGCGGGCACCCGCCCCGACGTCGCGGTGCGGCTCGCCGCGCTGGCGTTGTCGGCGGTGGCCGACGCGGCCGCCGGGCTGCGGTCGGCCGGCGACGAGGCCGGTGCCCGCCGCTGGACGGACACCGCGGCCGAACTGGTGGAACTGGCGCGGACCATGGCCGTCCGCGACGACGGCACGCCGCAGGGGCCCGAGGGGCAGGCGTGGCTGGCCCGGGCCGAGGCCGAGTGGCTCAGGGCGGCGTCCGGGCCGGACGCGGTGGCCGCCTGGGCGAAGGTGGTGACGGCGTTCGGGTACGGCGACGTCTACGAGCGGGCGCGGTGCCGGCTGCGCTACGCCGAGGCCCTGGTGGCGGCCGGGCGCCGGGAGGAGGCCGCGTCCGAGGCGCGGGCGGTGCGGAAGACCGCGGTCCGGCTCGGCGCCACCCCGCTGCGCGAACAGGTGGACGACCTGATCCGGCGCGGCCGGCTGTCGGACAGGCCGGGCGGCGGGGACCGGGCCGCCGTCCTCACCGCACGCGAGCAGGACGTGCTGCGGCTCCTCGCCCTCGGCCGCAGCAACCGTCAGGTCGGGGAGGAGCTGTTCATCAGCGGCAAGACCGCGAGCGTCCATGTCTCCAACATCCTCGCCAAGCTGGGCGCGACGAGCCGCGGCGAGGCCGTGGCGATCGCCTATCGCGAGGGCCTGATCGCCCCGGAGCCGTCGACGTCCGGCTGACCGGCGCCCGCCCCTGCCCCGCGCCGGCCTAGCGGGTCCCGCAGTCGAGGTCGCCGAGTTCGACCGCGTCGGCCATCGCCCGCATCCCCTTGTCGTTGGGGTGCAGATGGTCGCCGCCGTCGAAGGCGGGCAGGAGACGCTCGGGGTCCCGGGGGCTGCGCAGGACACGGTCGAAGTCGGTGACGGCGTCGAACGCGCCGCTGTCGCGGATGAAGGCGTTGACCTGCCGTCGTACCGCTTCCCCGGCGGGATCCCACTCCTGCCAGCCCTTGTAGGGGGCGATCGTGGCACCGACGACGCACTTTCCGGACGCGTGCGCCCGGTCGATCAGCCGGCGGTACCCGGCGATCAGCCCGGCGCTGGTGGCGGCGGGTTCGGCCTTGATGTCGTTGACGCCCTGGAAGAGGAACACCGTGCGCACGCCCGGCAGCGAGAGCGCGTCCCGCTGCAGACGGTTCAGGGCGCTCTGCCCGGGGCCGTCGAGGAGGACCTTGTTCCCGGCGATGCCCGCGTTGGCCACCCCCTCGACCGAGCCGGCGGACGTACCGAGGCGGCGGGCCAGGTAGTCGGGCCAGCGGCGGTTGCGGCCGGTGGTGGAGTGCCAGCCGTCGGTGATGGAGTCGCCGAGGGCGGCCACGGCGCCCGCTCCCCGGCGGGGCCGTACCGTGACGGCGTCGAGGTAGAACCACGAGTGGATCCGGTTCTTCCAGTGGGCCGCGCCCTCCTCCGCCGCGTGGTCACCGCGGGTGGTGTACGAGGTCTGCATCGCCAGCCAGTGCCCCGTGAGCGCGCCGCCCGCCCGGGGGACGTACAGACTGACGGCGAGGGTGCGCCCGGCGGGCACGCTGCCGGGCAGCGGATCGCTGTAGACGATGCCGCCCGCGGGGACGGTGACGGAGCGTGCGCCGCGGAAGGTCAGACGCCTGTTGCTGCCGGGGACGAGCGCGGCACCGTCCCTTTGCAGGCCCGCGTGGACGTTCTGGAACGTCACCGGCCGGTCGCCGAAGGCGTTGGACAGCCGCACCCTGAGGTCGCGGCCGCCGACACTGGTGTGCACCATCAGCCGGTAGCCGCGGCCGCCGCCGGCCGCCTCGCCGACGTGGCCGGCGGAAGAGGCCCAGGTGACCACGCCGCGCCCGGCCGCCGTCGGAGCGGCGTCTGCCGGCGGCCTCGGTCCGTCTCCCGCGGGCTCCGCGCCGGTCCCGCAGCCCAGCGCCACCCAGCAGGTGAGGGCGGCCAGGGCGGCACGGCAGCGGGAACGTACGGTGCGGGACATCTGCGGCGCTCCTTCGGCCGGTGGGTCGAGTGCGGGCGGAGGTCGTCCCGGCGTACGACACGGTAGCGGTGCGGCCGGCGACGCCACGCAGGTGGGTTTCCCGGCGTGCCGTCCCCGGCGGTGGGTGGCGTGGCGTGAGCCACGGGTGTGCGAAGCGACCGTCTGCCCGATCTTGGCGGAGGGAAACGCTCCGGGCGAGGATGCCGGTATGAAGGGTGATCTCTTTTCCAACGAGCACATGGTGCAGCCGGCCGTGGCGCCGGGCATGACCGTCGAGAACGCCAAGTGCATCCGGTACACGGTGAACGGCGAGATGCTCGCCCGGCAGGGAGCGATGATCTCCTACCGCGGCAACCTCCAGTTCGAGCGCAAGGGCCAGGGTGTGGGCGGCATGCTCAAGCGCGCGGTCACCGGGGAGGGCCTGCCTTTGATGGCGGTGCGCGGGCAGGGCGAGGCCTGGTTCGCGCACGAGGCGCAGAACTGTTTCATCGTCGATGTCGAGCCGGGCGACGAGTTCACGGTCAACGGTCGCAACGTCCTGTGTTTTGACTCCACGTTGTCGTACCGCATCGCCACCGTGAAGGGCGCCGGCATGACCGGCGGCGGCCTGTTCAACAGCGTGTTCACCGGGCACGGCAAACTGGGCCTGGTGTGCGAGGGCAACCCGCTCGTCATCCCCGTCTCGCCGCAGTACCCGGTGTACGTCGACACGGACGCGATCGTCGGCTGGACGGCGGGCCTGCAGACGTCGTTGCACCGCTCGCAGTCCATCGGCTCGATGCTGCGCGGCGGTTCGGGCGAGGCGGTGCAACTGCTGCTCCAGGGCCAGGGGTACGTCGTCGTCCGGCCGAGCGAGGCGACTCCGCACAAGGCGGGGCAGCACTGAATGCCTGTCAGGTGACCTGCGTCTCAGAGGCAACCCGGTCCGTTCCGCCGACGTCTTGATCGGCAACAGGTGCTGCCCCGGCCCTGGTGGCCGGGGCAGGTTTTCACCCTTCTATGCACACCATGTATACGCGCTGTGTATACAAGGTGTGCATACGGACCGAAAGGCATCGATGTACGGCAAGGCATTCGCCCCGGAGTACCAGGGCGCGCTCACCACTCTCTCCGTCAACTCCTCCCTGACCGACGTCCTGGCCGCCGGTACCGAGCAGTTGAGAGCGGCCGAGCGCGCCGGCCGGCCCGCGGAGGCGGCGCGTTCCGGACTCGCCGTTGCCGAGGCGCACCGGCGGCTGGGCCGGGTCGAGGAAGCGGACCGGGCCTGGAAGGCGAGTTACCGCGCGGCCCGGCAGGCCGGGGACCTCGGAGCGATGGCCTGGGCGCTGTGGAGCGGCGGCACCCTGGCCCGGCAGCGCGGCGCGCTCCCGCTGGCCCGCAGACTGCTCCGGCTGGCCGCCGACCTGGGCGAACAGGGCGAGGACATCGTCGTCCGCGGCTACTCGCTGGCCGGACTGGCCGAGACCGGCCGCATCCAGGGCGACTACGAGGCCGTCGGCCGCCTGCACGAGCAGTTGCTCGCCGAGGCCCGGCGGCGCGGGGAGGCGCGGCACACGGTGTGGGCGCTGGAGGGCATCGCCCAGATGCACCGCAACACCGGCCGCTACGACACGGCGTACGCGCTCTTCGAGGAGGCCGCCGAGATCGCCGCTCGTGCCGATGACCGCCGCGGCCACGCCTGGGCGCTGCGCGGGCTGGCCGATGTGGTGTCGGTCCGCGACCAGGACACCGAGCGGGCCCTGGAACTGCTCAGCGAGGCGGAGGCGACGTGCCGCGCGATGCGGCTGTCCAGCGCGCTCGCCTACAACCACAAGATGCGCGGCAACGTCCTGTACCGGGCGGGGCGTTACGCGCAGGCGCGGGAGCTGTACGAGCAGGCGCTCGCGGAGTTCCGCGAGATGAGCGAGCCGCGCGGGGAGGCACTGTCCCGGCTGGGTCTGGCCAAGTCCCTGGCCCGCCTGGGCCGCGACCGTGACGAGACGGCGGCCGAACTGGCCGACCTCGCCGGCCTGCTGGAGCGCATCGGTCTGCAACACGCCCGCCGGATGGTGGCCCGGGCCCACGACGAACTCGGCATACCGTCCGCCGGGCAGGAGACGGGGGCGGCCCGGTGACGGCGCTGCCTACGACGGCGGAGGAGGCGCGGCAAGCCACCACGGCCCCCGCACCGCTCACGCAGGCGCCGCTGCTCCGTGGAGCCGAGCAAGCGGCACACCGGGGTACGGCACCGGCACCAGCGGGGTCGCACCGGCAGGACACCGCAGCCGCGTCTCCCGCCACGGCTGGGGCTGCACGACGGGGCGAGCCGTACGATCGCGCGGCCGGCGCCGGTGACGCCCGCCGGGTTCTCGACCGCTGCCGGGCCCTGGTCCGCCCGGCACTGGAGGACGCCGTGGGGCGGCTGCACCCCTGGGTGGGCGAGATGGCCGGCTATTCCTTCGGCTGGTGCGAGGTCGGCGGCGCGCCGGCCGTGGCCTCCGGCGGCAAGGGCGTGCGGCAGGCGCTCGCGGTGCTCGGGGCGGAGGCGGCCGGTGCGCCGACCCGGGCCGGGGTGTCCGCGGCGGTCGCGGTGGAACTCGTGCACACCTTCTCCCTGCTGCACGACGACATCATGGACGGCGACACGGACCGGCGCCGCCGCCCGACCGTGTGGAAGGCCTACGGCACGGGGCCGGCGGTGCTCGCGGGTGACGCCCTGTTCGCCCTGGCCGTCGAGACTCTGGCGGCGCAGCCGGGCGGTGCGCAGGGCGTGCGGACGCTGTCCGTGGCGCTGGGTGACCTGGTGCGCGGGCAGGCGGACGACCTGCTGTTCACCGGCCGCCCCTGGACGGGGCCGAAACGGGTGCGGCCGGACGAGTACCGGGCGATGGCGGAGCACAAGACGGGTGCGCTGCTGGGCTGCGCGGCGGCGCTCGGTGCCGTGCTCGGCGGTGCCGCTCCCGGGACGGCCGCCGCGCTCGACCGGGCCGGCCGGCATCTCGGGGTCGCGTTCCAGATCGTCGACGACGTGCTGGGGATCTGGGGCGACCCCGGCGTCACCGGCAAGCCGGTCCACGGTGATCTGCGCGAGCGGAAAAGGACCTTCCCGGTGCTGGTGGCGCTCGACTCTCCCCAGGCCGGCCGTATCGCCGCACTCCTGGAGTCGGGTGAGGCGCCGGGCACGGCGGCCGCGCTGATCGAGGAGGCGGGCGGCCGTGCGGCCGCCCTGGCGGAGGCACGCCGGCACCTCGCCGCCGTCGAGAGCGCCCTTGCCGGGGCCCCGTTGGCAGCGGACGCCGTCAGCGACCTGCGGTCGCTGCTGGAGTACCTGGTGCGGCGCGATGTCTGAGCGCCCGCCCCGGGATGCGGCCGGGACGCGGGCGCCCGCCGCGTGTCGCGTGTCGCGGTCGAGGCGCGCGGATGCCCGTCACATCACGCGTTCGGGGCGCGGGCCCCACCTCACGCGTTCGAGGCGCGGGCCCCGTCGCGCAACACGTCCGGGGCGCGGGCGCCCGCGGGTATCGCTTTGACCTCGCCCGCTCGGCGCGTCAGGGTTCGACACGGCGCGTTCCGCGACCCCGCGCCGGAAGGACCACTGCCATGATCGGCATTTCGGAGATCGAAGCCGCGGCCGGGCGCATCGCCGGGCACGTCGTGCGCACCCCGACCGTGGACAGTCCGGGGCTGTCGGCGCTGCTCGGCGCACCGGTGACCGTGAAGCTCGAACTGCTGCAGCGCACCGGTTCGTTCAAGGTACGCGGGGCGACGGTGAAGCTGCTGTCGCTGGGCGAGGCCGAGCGGGCCGCCGGGGTCGTGGCGGTCAGCGGGGGCAACCACGGGATCGCCGTCGCCGTCATGGCCGCGGCCCTCGATGTGAAGGCGACGGTCGTGATGCCCCGCTCGGCACCCGCCCGTGCCGTGGAGATCGCGGAGGCAGCCGGCGCGTCGGTGCGGCTGACCGACGACATGGACGGCGCGTTCGCGCTCATGTCACGGCTCCAGCAGGAGGGCCTGACCCTGGTCCACCCCTTCGACGACCCGGCCGTGATCGCCGGGCAGGGCACGGTGGGGCTGGAGCTGGCGGCCGACGCCGGGGAACTCACCGACGTGCTCGTGAGCATCGGGGGCGGCGGCCTGATCGCCGGTGTCGCCGCCGCGCTGCGGGCCCGCCGGCCCGGTGTGCGGGTGTGGGGCGTGGAGACCGAGGGCGCGCAGGCCATGTCCGAGGCGCTGACGGCGGGCGGCCCGCTGCCCGTCGCCCTGTCGTCGATCGTCTCCACCCTCAGCGCCCCGTCCGTGTCGCAGCTGACGTACGACCATGTCTCCGCTCTGGTCACCGAGGTCCTGGTGGTCCCGGACCGGGAGGCCGTGCGGGGGACGCTGGACCTGGCCGACCACGCCAAGGTCTGGGCCGAACCGGCGGCCGGCTGCCTGCTGCCCGCGGCCCGGCGGGTCCTGGAACGGGTCGGCGACGGGGCCCGGATCGCTCTGGTGGTGTGCGGGGGCAACGCGACGACGGACGACGTGTTCGCCTGGTCGCGCCGCTTCGGGCTGCGCTGACGTTGCGGCCCCTCTTGGCGAATCCACGGCGGAATTCATCGGAGGGCTCCGAGTTCGGACGTTGTACACGTCCGCATTTACCGCCGGTTACCAGCAGGCCGGGACCGAAATAGCGAATCAGCCGGGCCGCGGCGATCGAATTCCCCGTGCCCGTCGCGGTCCGGCTGCCGAGGTGAGCCGCGCCCGGACCTCAAAGACCGCTTTTCCTCGCACACGTGATCCCTTTTCTTGAACAAAAGACAGGATTGGGGCCGGAGTTGCGATCCGATTGAACGCAGGCCGCCTGACCCCCCGTACTTCTGGAAAAGTGAGAGCCAGGTTTCCAGCGAGGGATGGCCATGGGCAGGGCGCACGTCTCCACACACCAGTTGGTCGCCGGCCGGTACCGGCTGCTCGAGATCCTCCACCGCGAGACCAACCGCATCTGCTGGTACGCCGAGGACACCGGGGCCGGCGAGTTCTCCCGCCCCTGCCTCGTGACCCAGGTCGGGCTTCCCGAGGACCCGGGCGGGCCCGAGCGCCGGGCCGCCGCCCGCCTGCTGCGCACGACCGAGAGCGTGGCGCTGCTGTGCCCCGGCCGCATCGCCGCGGTCGTCGACGCGGTCGAGGAGGGCGGCGCCCTGTGGACGGTCAACGAATGGATCGACGGCACAGCGCTCGGTGAACTCCTTTCGGAGCAAGGCACGTTCAACTACGTGCGGGCGGCGCGGATCGGCCTGGCGCTGCTCGACGTGCTGGACGCCGCGCACGGCGAGGGCATCACGCACGGCGAACTCAGTCCCGGGCAGGTGTACGTGCGCGAGGACCACTCGGTCGTCGTCACCGGCTTCGGCCTGGCCGGCGCGACGCTCGCGCCCCGGCTCACGGCACCCGCGTTCGCCTCCCCGGAGCAGGCCCGCGACCAGCGCATCGGCCCCGCGGCCGACCTGTGGGCGCTGGGCGCGATCCTGTACACGACGGTCGAGGGCCGCCCGCCGTTCCGGGACCGGGGACGCCCGGAGAACACGCTGAAGGGCGTGGACCGGCTCCCGCTGCGCACACCGGTGCGCGCCGGGCCGCTCACCCAGGTCGTCCAGGGGCTGCTCCGCAAGGACTCACGGGAACGGCTGACCCGCCCGGTGGTGCGCGAGTCGCTGACCCGCGCGCTGACCGAGGACCCCGAGGCCGCCCTGGCCGCGGCGCCGGTCCCGCGGCTGCGCGGCGCCTACGCGGCGGTGCGGACGGGGAACCCCGCGTGGAGCAGACGGACCATGGTGGCGGGAACGGCCCTGGCCGTCGTCACCGTCGCGGTGGCCGTGCTCGCCGCCACCCAGGGGCTGCCCGGCACGGACGGCGGCAGCGACGCGGCTGAATCGCCGGCCCGGCCCCCGGCCTCCGCCACGACGCCGGGCGACGGAACCGGCGACGGCAGCCCCGAACCGTCCGGGGCGCCCAGCCCGCCCGAGTCCCCCTCCCCCACGCCCACCGCGTCCGCCCCGTCGAGCGAACGCACCCCCACGCCCACGCCCAGGCCTTCCTCGCCGAGCACGGCCCTGCCGGCCGGCTTCCAGCGCTACCAGGCACCGGAGGGTTTCTCCGTCGCGCTGCCGAAGGCTTTCGAGCGGCTGGACACCGACCGCGACGGCGCCGCCTACCGGGTCGTCTTCGGCGCCGAGGGCGACGACCGCACGCTGGCCGTCACCTACAGCGAGCAGGCGGGGCCGAACCCGGTGGCCGTGTGGCGCGACGACGTCGAACCCAACCTCAAACAGGCGGACGACTACGACCGGATCGGTGCGATCCGCGCGACGACGTACCAGGGCCGCCAGGCCGCCGACATGGAGTGGACCGCGGACCTCGGCGGCACCCGCCTGCATACCTACGGCCGTGGCGTCCTGCTGGGCGGGGGCCGGAGCTTCTCGCTGCGCTGGACGACCCCGGACGCCGACTGGGAGACGGCGGCCAACCAGCAGGCGTTGCGCACCTTCTTCAGGACCTTCCGGCCGGACTCAGACTGAGCCGCGCGGGGCGCGCAGGGCCGTGAGCCGGCCGCCGTGCAGCGGCGGGGTGCCCCAGTGCGCGGTGAGCGTCCGGTCGGCGAGGGAGCAGGTCAGGGCCAGACGGTGCGGGGTCTCCACGAACAGCACGTCCACGGCCAGCGTGCCGTCCTCGGTCCAGCCGCCGCTCACCGCGGTCGGAACGGGGTCCTCGGCGAGCGTCCAGCCCGCACGGCCGATCCTCAGGTCGATCCGATCGGAACGGTCCGGCCCGTCTCCCTGTCCCCTCAGGGTCAGCGTCCAGCCGTCCGCGTCGCGGGCGAGCCCGGCCGAACGGACCGGTCCGTCCTGCGCGCGGGGCGTGAACACGGCGGTCGCCCAGTCCCGCTCCCGCTCCGGGGGTGCGGGTGCGCCCGGGGCGGGCGGCAGCCCGAGCCGGGCGAGGCGCTCCCGCAGCTCCGCGTCGGCGGCCTCGCGGCCGGTCAGCGGCTCGGGCCCGAAGGCGGGCAGCAGATGCTCCCAGACCAGGTTCAGATACTCCTGCATCCGCTCGGTCGCCGAGGTCGCCGCGATCACCACGTCGTGTTCCGGCAGCACCAGGCAGAACTGGCCGAACGCCCCGTCCCCCCGGTAGCCGTGCCGGGACGTCCAGAACTGATAGCCGTAGCCCCGGTCCCAGTCCTGCCGGTCCACGTCTCCCATGGCACCGGCGGTCGGTGTGCGGGGGTGCGAGGCCCGGGCCGCCCATCCCTCGGGCAGCAACCGCTCCCCCGCCCAGAGGCCGTCGCTCAGATACAGCTGTCCGAGCCGCGCGACGGCGTCGGTGGTGGCGTGCAGGCCGCTGAAGCCGAGCTCGCGGCCGGCGCGGTCCCGCAGCCAGGACACGTCACCGATGCCCAGCGGATCCAGCAGCCGGGGCCGCAGGTACGCGGTGAGCGGCTGCCCGGTCACGCGCTGGACGATCGCGGCGAGCGTGTAGGTGGCGGGCTGGTTGTAGGCGAACACGGTGCCCGGGTCCGCGTCGGGGGGCAGCAGCAGGAACTGCCGGACGGGCTCGGTGACGCCCGGCCCGAAGACCTCGTCGACGGTGTCCCGCCGGTGGCCGCTCGCCATGGACGCCACGTGCCGGACGAGCATGCCCCGGCTGCGCGGGTCGGTGATGCCGGCCTCGAACTCCGGGAAGTACGAGAGCACGGGCGCGTCGAAGGCGAGCAGCCCCTCGGCCTCGGCCAGGGCCGCGGCGGTGGCGGTGAAGCTCTTGCTGAGCGAGTACAGCAGATGGCGGCGTCCGGCGGTGTACGGAGCCCACCAGCCGGCCGCGACCAGGTGTCCGTGCCGCATGATCATCAGGCTGTGCGGCTCGATCTCGGGCGCCGCTTCGAGGGCGTCGAGGAAGGCCTGCACGCCGGAGGCGTCGACACCTTGTGCGGCGGGGCAGGAGGACGGCAGGGCGGAGGCACTCATGCCCGCATCCTGCACCTGCCGGCGCCCGTGATCGAGCCCGTTTTCACGTCCCGTGTCAGGGGACTCGCCGGTTATGGTGCAAATCGGATACACGATGATGACCGAGCAGGCCGGCCCCCGAGAGCTCGTCGACCACGTGGTGCGGGCCGAGGAGGCGGGTTTCGACTTCTCGGTGACCTCCGACCACTACTTCCCGTGGTTGCGCTCGCAGGGCCACTCGCCCTACGCGTGGGCGGTGCTCGGCGCGGCCGCCCAGGCCACGTCACGTATCCCGCTCATGACGTATGTGACGTGCCCGACGTTCCGCTACCACCCGGCGGTGGTGGCGCAGAAGGCCGCGACGCTGCAGCTGCTGTCCGAGGGCCGGTTCCGGCTGGGCCTGGGTTCGGGCGAGAACCTCAACGAGCACGTGGTGGGCGGCGGCTGGCCGTCCGTCGACGTGCGGCACGAGATGTTCGAGGAGGCCGTGGAGATCATCCGCGCCCTATTCGAGGGCGGCCACGTCAATCACCGCGGCACGCACTTCGACGTGGAGTCGGCACGGCTGTGGGACCTGCCGGACGAGGCGCCGCCCCTCGGCATCGCCGTCTCCGGAGAGCGGTCGTGCGAACTCGCGGGCCGGCTCGGTGACCTGGTGATCGCCACCGAGCCCAAGGCCGGGCTGCTGGAGGCGTTCGACCGGCACGGCGGCGAGGGCAAGCCCCGCGTCGGTCAGCTCCCGGTCTGCTACGACCCCGATCGGAACGCGGCCGTCAAGCGCGCGCACTCCCAGTTCCGCTGGTTCGGCAGCGGCTGGAAGGTGAACGCGGAACTGCCGCACCCGGATTCCTTCGAAGCGGCCACCCAGTTCGTCACGCAGGACGACGTGGCCGAGGCCATCCCGTGCGGTGACGACCCGGACGCGTTCGTCGAAGCCGTCCGCCCCTACGCCGAGGCCGGGTTCACCGAGGTCGCCCTGGTCCAGATCGGCGGCGAGTCGCAGCCGGCGTACCTGGACTGGTCGGAGAAGACCCTGCTGCCCGCGCTGCGGGACGCGTTCGGCTGAAGCCCTCGGCCAGCGCCTCCACCACCTGCTCGACCAGTTGAGCCCTCCGCCCCCGGGGGGCTCTTCTTCACGAGCGCGCCGATCCGCTGCGCCTCCTCCGCCGTGGGCAGGCCCCGCCAACCAGAGGCAGCACCAGACACCGGACGAGTACTTCGCTGCCTCGCGTGCCGGTGCCCCGGGGCGACAGCGGTTCTCGGGCGGCCGTGCGGGGGTGAACGGGGAGGTCAGCGGGTGCCGCTAGGCTTCCGTGCGCACCTTGTGCCGTCCGATCCGCCCCGCGCCAGGAGAGTCGTCCGTGACCGTAGCCATGACCCCGCCCGAGACGTCCACCGCCGTCCCGGCGCCGCTCTCCGACCTGGTCGCGCGGGACGCGCGGGAGTTCGGGGCGTACGCCCGGACCGGGGGGTGGGCGTTCGGTCTGAAGGTGGCGCGCAGCGTGCGGCCCGGCGGGCAGGGCGCGGACGAGACACCGAAGGTGTCCGCGAAGGAGTTCGCGGAGCTCGCCGGCTGCTCCCCGGAGCGGGTCATGCGCTACTACAAGGCGTGGGACCGGGCGGCGGACGACGGGATGGTGCCGCAGTTCGAGGCACTGACGCCGGGTCAGGAGGCGGAGCTGCCGGACGCCGACGTGTGGCTGAGCTACTACGTCTCCCGCAACAGCGCCACGTCCGAGCGCGGCACCGCCATCTCCGAGGCCGCCGAGGCGGAGGGCATCCGGCCCACGAAGGCCCTGGAGGTCGCGGAGAACCCCACCGCCCTGCGGGCCGCGATCCTCGCCGACCCCTCCACCGCCCGCGCGGCCCGCCAGGCCCTGCTCGACCGGGTCCGGGAGGACCCGGACCTCCAGTCGGAGCTGGCCCGGGACGTCGTGCGCACCGACGAGCTGAAGAAGGCCGTCGCCGGCGAGAGCAGGGCGGCCGACCGGATCGGGTACGTGCGGCAGATCGCCGAGTCGGGGCAGATCAAGACGCCCGCCGGGCAGACCGTCGACGCGCCCGTCGAGCTGCGGCAGGAGGCCGAGCGGCACCTGTCGCTCATCGACGAGCTGGACCAGGACGAGGACGCCGGCGAGTGGGCGAGCGAGGCCTACGACACCATGAAGTCGCTCGTCGTGGAGGTTGTGGAGGCGGACCCGGGGCTGCGGGTGCAGGAGCGGCGCACGAAGTTCTACAGCAGTCTGCAGAAGGCGACGAAGGTGTTCGAGGAGCTGACCTTCGACGACGCCGGTGAGTTCTACGAGGACGACATGGTGCAGCGCCTGGAGGACCTCCAGCGGGCCGTGGCCGTCTGCATCGAGTCGCTGCGCGGTGCTCGGGGGAATCACCCGGCCGGCTGAGCATTTCACCGGAATCGGGGGTACTAGAGGGCTCTACATCGGTTCTTCCCGGAGGCCCTCTCGTGAACTCGTTCGTCCACAAGACCCTGGTGGTGCAGCTCCAGGCGGGCGACACGGACCGTTTCTCCGTGCTCGCCCACCTGAGCTACGACGCCGCGGACCCGTTCGCCGTCACCGTGGTCTTCAGCCATGACGGCCGTGTTCTCGCCCGGTGGCAGCTGGACCGGGAGATGCTCGGTGACGCGCTGCGGCGTCCGGTCGGGGTGGGCGACGTGCGGATGCGCCCGGAGTCCCGGGGGGTGTGGCAGGAGCTGCGCATGGAGTTCCTCGGGGACGCCCGCCCGGACGGCGGCCGGCACCACGCGGTGGTGTTCGGGTGGGCGCCGGGATTCGCCGCGTTCCTGCGCGAGACCCACGCGGTGGTCCCCCCGGGGAGCGAGGAGGTCCGGGTCGACGACTTCCTGGAGGGGGTTCTGGCCGGGGGCTGAAACGGGGACGTTTCCGGTTCCTCACCGCGACGTGTAGCGGTGCCGGGTCCACAGCGGCAGGACGAACCAGCACAGCAGGTACCAGCCGACCACTCCGGCGACCAGGTACGGCACGAAGCCGTCGTGTGTCGCCACGCGCAGGATCAGCAGCAGTGAGGCCGTCGTCGTGGCGAGCAGCAGCACGAGGCCGAGCAGGGTGAGACGCGAGGCCAGCCGCACCGCCTGGGGTTTCACGCGCCGCCCGGCGACGAGGCGGTGCAGGGACACCGGTCCGATGAGCGCACCGGTGGCGCAGGCCCCCAGGACGACGGTCACGAGGTAGATCGTCTGGTCGGTGTCGGAGAGGTCCGCGTACTTCTCCGTGAAGACCACGGTGAGCAGGAAACCGAACAGGATCTGGACGCCCATCTGGGCCACGCGGACCTCCTGGATGAGCTCCTGCCACATCCGGTCCGCTCGCTCCTCCTCCGTCTCGTTGCGCCCCCGGCGCATGCCCCCGCCCTCTGCCGCGTCCGCCACTGTTCCTCCAGGTGTGAGATCGGGACCCTCCTCTTTCCCGGGTTCCCCGGAACGGCTCCTCGTCCCGGGGCAGGCGCCGGTTTGAGCGATCAGGGGACGGTTACACGGAGGGCGCGAATGACGCAGAGCACCGAGGAGGTCGTGGACGCATGTCCGGTACGCAGCTCACCGTGACGCTCAGCGGCGGAGGCACCGACGACGCGCGAACGGTCGTCCGGGCCCTGGAGGGCACGTTCGGGGCGCCGGACGAACGTCCCGCCGACGGGAACGCGACGGTGCACACGGCGACCTTCGACGGGGACGGCGACGCGCCGTCCACCGGTGGCGGGGCAACGGGCCCGGGGCGGCTCTCCGCGCCCGTGACCGTCACCGTGCAGGGCAGCCCGGAGGCCGTGCGGCGGGCGAGCGACACGCTCACCCGGGCCTTCACGGCACGCGACGACGGTGCCGCCTCCGGCGACCAGGAGCAGGAGAGGCAGCTGCTCCTGGAGCCGTGAGAGCCGGTGTCACCAGCGCGATTCGACCTGCTCCCTGATGCGCCGGTCGTAGAGGTCGCGAATCGCCGCCGTCGTCTCGCCGGGCAGCTCCGGCAGACGGGCGGCGGCCGCGTTCGCGCGGGCCTGCTCGGGTGAGCGCGCGCCGGGGATCACGGTCGTGACGCCGGGCTGCTCGACGATCCAGCGCAGCGCCAGCTGGGCCGGGGTGTATCCCTCGGGGGCGAGCGCCGCGAACTCGGCGGCCGCCTCGACGCCCGTGGCGTAGTCGACGCCGGAGAAGGTCTCGCCCTGGTCGAAGGCCTCGCCGTGCCGGTTGTAGGTGCGGTGGTCGTTCTCCGGGAAGACGGTCTCCCGGGTGTACTTGCCCGAGAGCAGGCCGGAGGCGAGCGGGACCCGGGCGATGATGCCGACGCCCGCCTCACGGGCTGCCGGGAGCACCTCGCGCAGGGGCTTCATGCGGAACGGGTTGAGGATGATCTGCACGCTCGCCACGTTCGGCCGGGCGATCGCGGTCAGTGCCTCCTCACACGTCTCGACGCTGACGCCGTAGGCGGCGACGCGCTCCTCCTCGACCAGGGTGTCGAGCGCGTCGAACACCTCGTCCGTGGAGTAGACGGGCGTCGGCGGGCAGTGCAGCTGCACCAGGTCGATGCGGTCGACACCGAGGTTGCGCCGGGAACGGTCGTTCCACTCGCGGAAGTTGTCGAGCACGTAGTTCTCGGGGATCTGGTCGACCCGGCGGCCCATCTTCGTGGCGACCATGACGTGCAGATCCGGGCGGCCGCTGAGGAACGCGGCGATGGTCTGCTCGCTGCGGCCGTCGCCGTACACGTCGGCGGTGTCGAAGAAGGTGACCCCGGCCTCCGCCGCCGCCTCCAGTACCGCGAGGGCTTCCTTGTCGTCGACGTCTCCCCAGTCGGCACCCAGCTGCCAGGTTCCCAGACCGATCACGGAGGCGTGCTGACCCGACCTGTCGAATGTGCGCTCGTCCATGGGCGTCAGTGTGTCACCTGTCACGCGACGGCGCGGAACGTGTCGCTCCAGCCTGCCGAACCCCGCCCCGTTCACCCACACGAGTGAATCAGAGGCGGCAGGGACACGACACGTGTCAACCGGCCCCTAGCGTGATCTCCCGTGATCACCGGTCCCGCGCACAACGATCCGTCGAACGCCTCGTCCTGGACGCGCCGGGGCTTGCTCCTCACCGCGGCCGCGCTGGCCGCCGTACCCGGCCTGCCGGCGGATCCGGCGGCCGCGGCGGCGGAGCTGCCGGACTTCCCGGCGGACGTCGCGCTGTACCGCTCGGCTTACCGGAACTGGGTCGGCGAGATCACTGCGGACGGCCTGTGGGCCTGTGCGCCGGGCAGTCCGCACCAGCTGGTCGCCGTCGTCAACTGGGCGTGGCGGCACGGGTGGCGGGTGCGCGCCCGGGGCGCCGCGCACGGCTGGTCGCCCCTGACGGTCACGGACCGGACGCCGTCGGGCGCACCGGTGCTCCTCGTCGACACCGCGCCCCACCTCACCGGTCTGAGCCTGGACTCCCCCACCGCCGTGCGCGCCGGCACCGGCGTGACCATGGAGGCCCTGCTGACCTTTCTGGAGGAGCACGGCCTCGGTGTCACGGCCGCACCCGCGCCCGGCGTGCTCACGCTGGGCGGCGCCCTCGCGGTGGACGCGCACGGCACGGCCGTACCGGCGCGGGGCGAGCGCCGGCGGCCCGGGCACACGTACGGCTCGCTCAGCAATCTGATCCTGTCGCTGACGGCGGTCGTGTGGGACGACGGCGCCGACGCGTACGTGCTGCGCACCTTCCAGCGCGAGGACGCGGACTGCGCCGCGCTGCTGACCCACCTGGGGCGGTCCCTGGTGACCGAGGTGGTGCTGCGGGTGGGCGCGAACACCGACCTGAGGTGTGTGAGCCGTACGGACATCCCGGCCGGGGAACTGTTCGCCGCGCCCGGCTCGGGCGACGGGCGGACCCTCGCGAGCTTCCTGGACGAGGCGGGCCGGGTCGAGGCGATCTGGTTCGCCTTCACCGAGCACCCCTGGCTGAAGGTGTGGAGCCTCGCCCCCAGCCGGCCGCTGACCTCGCGCAAGGTGACCCGGCCGTACAACTACCCCTTCTCCGACAACGTCCCCGCGCCGGTGGCGGCACTGGTCGGCCGGATGACGTCGGACGCCGCCTGGTACCTGGCGCCGGTGCTCGGCACCGCCCAGTACGAGGCCGCGGCGCTGGGGCTGGTCGCGACGTTCTCCGCCGACCTGTGGGGGCCGTCCAAGAACACGCTGCTGTACCTGAAGCCGACCACGCTGCGGGTGCACGCCAACGGCTACGCGGTGCTCACCTCGCGGGACGGGGTGCAGCGGGTCGTCTCCGAGTTCGCCGCCTTCTACCGCGAGCGGCTGACGGCGTACGCCGCCCGGGGCAGCTTCCCGGTCAACGGCTCGGTGGAGATCCGGGTGACCGGCCTGGACGACCCGGGCGACGTGGGCGTGCCCGGGGCGCGCCCGCCGCTGCTGTCGGCGCTCCGTCCGCGCGAGGACCGTCCCGAGTGGGACACGGCCGTGTGGCTGGACGTCCTGACGCTGCCGGGCACACCGGACGCGGAGGCGTTCCTGTCCGAGGTCGAGCGGTTCCTGCTGCGCACGTTCGACGGCGGCTCTGCCCTGACCCGTGTGGAGTGGTCGAAGGGGTGGGCGTACACGGACGAAGGGGTGTGGAGCGACGAGGAGGTGCTGGGTGACGTCGTTCCGGCAGCGGTCGGACGGGCCGAGTGGGCGCAGGCGGACGCGGTGCTGGACCGGCTCGACCCGCACCGCGTGTACGCCAACGCCTTCCTGGACCGGCTGTTCGGCTGACCGCCCCAGCCGTAGCCGCACCCTTCCGGATCCCGTTCACCGACGGTGACGTCGTGGGACGGGTCCTGCCGCTTGAGCAGGATCGAGAGATACAGCCGGCGGGCCCGCCGCCGACCCAGACGGCCTTCACACACACCCCCATGTGACTGAAAGCTGTCGGCTGCGGACGCGGAGTGGCTGTGCCCGGGCTGGGCCGTACCGCCCGCCGGATCACGCCAGTTTCGCGGCGTGACGCGCACCACGAGTGACGGATCGCACGGACAGAAACATCCGCCACAGCACCACACCGGGGTGGAATTTCCCCTTCCGCTCCCACTCGCGGTGCCGCCACAGCAAGATCATCTTTGTTCAATCCTGCATGACATAAGGGGAATTGCCCGGATCGCAGCCAACCGGCTCGCGTGGATTTCTCCCGTTGACGGGCCGCCCGATAGGTATGCGGGGTCATCAGCCGAAAGCCATCCAGGAGGTCCGTATGCCGGAACTCAGCCGTCGCAGCGCGCTCACCGCCGCGGCCGTCCTCGCCACGAGCGCGGGGACGTTGTCAGCCCTCACCACCCCGGCGTCGGCCGCCGGGCATCACGACTCCCCCGGGGCCTTTGACGAGGTCTACAAGGGGCGCCGGATACAGGGCCGGCCCACCGACGGGTCCGGTCACCACGGCCACCACGGCGCGGGCTACGCGGTGTTCGTCGACGGGGTGGAGCTGCACGTGATGCGCAACGCCGACGGCAGCTGGATCAGCGTGGTCAGCCACTACGACCCGGTCGCCACCCCGCGCGCCGCGGCCCGCGCCGCGGTGGACGAGCTGCAGGGCGCGCCGCTGCTGCCGTTCCCCGCCAACTGACCCGATTCGCACGGCATCTGGAGCACCCGCACATGGCTGTCCGCAAGAACCAGTCCACCCTGACCGCCGACGAGAAGCGGCGTTTCGTCGCCGCGCTGCTGGAGCTGAAGCGCAGCGGCCGCTACGACGAGTTCGTCACGACGCACAACGCGTTCATCGTCTCCGACACCGACAACGGCGAGCGGACCGGGCACCGCTCACCGTCCTTCCTGCCCTGGCACCGGAGATTCCTCCTGGAGTTCGAGCGGGCCCTGCAGTCGGTGGACGCGTCGGTGACGCTGCCCTACTGGGACTGGACGGTCGACCGTACGCCGCGGGCGTCGCTGTGGGCACCCGACTTCCTCGGGGGCAGCGGGCGGGAGCGGGACGGCCGGGTGACGGACGGGCCGTTCTCCGCGTCCGGCGGGAACTGGCCGGTCAACGTGCGGGTCGACGGCCGTACGTTCCTGCGGCGCGCCCTAGGGGCGGGGGTGCGCGAGCTGCCGACGCGGGCGGAGGTCGAGTCGGTGCTGGCGATGCCCACGTACGACATGGCGCCCTGGAACAGCGGCTCGGACGGCTTCCGCAACCACTTGGAGGGGTGGCGGGGTGTCAATCTGCACAACCGCGTCCACGTCTGGGTCGGCGGGCAGATGGCCACCGGGGTCTCCCCCAACGACCCGGTGTTCTGGCTGCACCACGCGTACATAGACAAGCTGTGGGCCGAGTGGCAGCGCCGCCACCCCGGGTCGGGCTATCTGCCCGCCGCCGGTACACCGAACGTGATCGACCTGAACGAGACGATGCGGCCGTGGCACGACATGAGTCCCGCGGACCTACTGGACCACACGCGGTTCTACACGTTCGACGTCTGATCAGACGCCGGCGCCCGTACGGCACTCCGGGTGGCCCCAGCCGCTGTCGTTCTTGGCGATGGGCTCACCGGCCGCGTAGGAACGGCCGCACTGGCAGCGGCCGGGGAACTTCGCCTTGATGGTGCGCGCGGAGCCCTTGCTCCCCGCTGCCCTGGCGGTGCGCGGCCGGGAGCCGGGGGCCTTGGCAGGGGTGTCCGGGGAGGGCGGCGGCTCGGGAGAGCCGAGGCCGCTGCCCGCGGGCTCCTGGACGGTCGCGGCCTGGCTCGCGGCGCGGTCGGCGAAGTCGTTGAGCCGGTCGCCGTCCACCTGGTGGGCGGGGACGTAGCGGAACTCGACCGAGCGGCCGTCCAGGAGTTCGTCGATGCGCACGACGAGGTCCTGGTTGGCGACCGGCTTGCCGGCCGAGGTCTTCCAGCCGTTGCGCTTCCAGCCCGGCAGCCAGGTCGTGACGGCCTTCATCGCGTACTGCGAGTCCATCCGGATCTCGAGCGGCACGCCCGGGTCGGTCGCTGCCAGCAGGCGCTCCAGCGCGGTGAGTTCGGCGACGTTGTTGGTGGCCTTGCCGAGCGGCCCCGCCTCCCACCGCTCCGGCGTCTCGGAAGCGTCGGCGACGACCCAGGCCCAGCCCGCGGGCCCGGGATTTCCCTTCGAAGCCCCGTCACACGCGGCCACAACACGTTCAGGCATGCGCTCGATCATGCCATGGCCGCGGGGCACACCCGACCAGGAGCCCAGGAGGCGCGGGAGGTCCGGGGCCCCTAGGCCACGTCGGTCAGCTTCGGCATCTCTCCCTCGGTCCTCGTGACGTCGATCACCGAGAAATTCGCGCCCTGCGGGTCGCTGATCGCGGCGAACCGGCCGAACGGGGTGTCCATCGGCCCGAACCGCAGCACGCCGCCCAGCCCGGTGGCCCTCGCGACGGCCGCGTCGCAGTCCTCGACCGTGAAGTAGACGTTGATGTACGGCTGCATCTCGGGCGGGAAGTCCTCGCCCATCCTCATCCGGCCCAGCACGCTGCGCTCGCCCAGGTCGTAGATCCGGAAGTCCATCTCGCCGTCCTCCATGTCCCGCTGCCGGTAGGAGAAGACGGCGGGGAAGAAGGCGTCGGACTTGTCCGGCTCGCGGGTGAAGACCTCGGCCCAGGCGTAGGCGCCCGGTTCGGCCGTCGCCTGGAAGCCCTCGTGGGTGCCGGCCTGCCAGACGCCGAAGACGACGCCGCCCGGGTCGCGGGCCAGGCACATGGTGCCGAAGTCGCCGACCTGCATCGGCTCCATCAGTACCTCGCCACCGTTCTCACGGATGCGGGCGGCGGTGGCGGCCGCCTCCCGGGAGGCGAAGTAGAGGCACCACTGCGACAGGCCCTCCTGGCCGGGCATGGGCGGAGCGACGGCGGCGACCGCCTTGCCGTTCACGGAGGCCTGCGTGTAGTCGCCGAACTCCGCCGATGCCTCGGCGAAGGTCCAGCCGAGGACTTCGCCGTAGAAGCGCTTGGCCCCTTCGAGGTCGCCGAACATCGCGTCGGCCCAGCACGGGGCCCCTTCAGGTTGCACGGCCATGGCTACGGCCCTCTCCCCATGAGTGGATGCGTCCGTTTTCTCACGCTAGTCACCCGGGGGCGGACTCGCGCGTCGAGCGGTCCCGTACGCGACGCACGTCTTCCCCCAGGGCGCCCGGTTGTGCTTGCCTGAGGGCCCTTTCGGTGGCCGGGGCGGGAGTTGCCGTATGCGCAAGCCGTGGGTCGTGGGGGTACTGCTGACCGGGTTGCTCGTCGGCGGGTGCGGGGATCCCGCGTCCGCACCCGAGGAGCCGGCGCCGGCCGCACCACGCGCGTCGGCCACCACCCACCAGCGCGCCCCCGTCTCCCCCGGCCCGCCGCCGAAGCGGGCGCCGACGGTGCTCTACCTCGGCGACTCGCTGGCGATGGAGAGCCGGCGGGTCCTGGGCCGGGAGTTACGCCGGGACCTGAAGGCGAAGTTCACCGACGCCCCGTACTCGGGCACGACGCTGTGCGACTATCTGGAGGGCACGGCCGAGCGGTCCCTGGTCCCGGCCGCCGACAAGGCCGCCGCGCTGGTGCGCAGGCTGCGGCCCGACTTCGTGGTCCTGCAGTTCTGGGGGAACTCCTGGGGCTACACGCCGTGCATGGACGGCATCACCTACGACAAGTCCCCCGCCCGGTACTTCGACCGCTACGACGCCGACGCGCGCCGGCTCACCGAGCAGATCACCGCGGCCGGGAACGGCCACCGTCCGAGGATCGTCTGGGTGTCCCAGGGCCCGGACCCGATCACGCCCGACCGGGTGCGCCGGGTCAACGCGCTCTACGCGAAGCGGGCCGCCGCCTCGGGCGGCCTGGTGGCGGACGCCGGGAAGGCGGTGAGCCCGGAAGGCGGCCGCTACACCTGGACGCAGTACCTGCCCTGCACGGCCTACGAGCGCGCCCGTCCCGACTACTGCACCCAGCCCGGCCGCGACCGCACGGCCCTGCATCGCGACGACGACCACCTGCACTTCTGCCTGGCCCCCACGACGTCCAGGCCGAAGCCCTGCCCGGTCCGCTCCCCCGGAATCCTGCGCATCGCCCGGGAGATCGTCAAATCCGTTCGACAGGCGGCGCGTTGACCGCTCGAATGGGCGTCATGGGTGTGGTGCGGATGCATGAGGACGAGCTGGACATCGACGTGTCGCTCGTCGACCGGCTGATCGCCGGACAGTTCCCCCGGTGGGCCGGGCTGCCGGTGCGGCGGCTGGAGTCCTCCGGGACGGAGAACGCCATGTTCCGCCTGGGCACGGACAAGGTCGTACGGCTCCCGAGGCATCCGCGTGCCGTGCAGGCCATCGCGCACGAGCTGCACTGGCTGCCCCGGCTGGGACCGGCCCTGCCCGTCGGCGCACCCGAACCGCTGGGGCGGGGCGAGCCCGGCGACGGCTTCCCCTGGCCCTGGTCGGTGTACCGCTGGCTGGACGGCCACAACCCGGAGCCCGGCAGGCTCCAGGAGCCCGTGATGCTCGCCGGGGACCTGGCGGGGTGGGTCACGGCCCTGCGCCGCATCGACGCGTCACAGGGCCCCCCGGGGTACCGGGGAGTGCCGCTGGCGGCCCGGGACCCCTTGATGCGGGCGGCGCTCGCGGACCTCGCCGGGCGGGTCGACACCGTCGCGGTGACGAAGGCGTGGGAAGCGGCCCTGCGCGCCCCGGAGCACACCGGGCCGCCGGTCTGGGCCCACGGCGACCTCATGGCCGGGAACCTGCTGGTCGCGGACGGACGGCTCAGCGCCGTGATCGACTTCGGGACGGCGGGCGTCGGTGATCCGGCCGTCGACCTCATCGCTGCCTGGTGCCTGCTGCCGGCCGCGGCACGCGAGGTGTTCCGCGAGGCCGTGGGCGCGGGCGAGGCCGAATGGGCACGGGCGCGGGGCTGGGCCCTGTCGATCGCGGTCGTCGCGCTGCCGTACTACTGGGACACGAACCCGCCCGTCGCGGCGAACTCCCGCTACGTGATCGGGGAGATCGCCGCGGAGACGGCGTAGGGGCCGGGCCGGAAGCCGTGCGGGACGACTCCGCCCCGCGGCGGGGCGCGTCATTCGCCGGCGTACGCCTTGTCCAGGGCGGCGATGTCGAACTTGCTCATCGCCATGAACGCCTGGGTGACACGGGCGGCCTTCGCCGGATCAGGGTCGGTGATCATCGCGTCGAGCCGGTCCGGGACGACCTGCCAGGACACGCCGAACCGGTCCTTGAGCCAGCCGCAGGGGCCGGGCTCGCCGCCGTTCTCGGTGAGCCGGGTCCAGTAGTAGTCGATCTCCTCCTGGTTCTCGCAGAAGATCATGAAGGAGACCGCCTCGCTGAACCTGAACTCGGGTCCGCCGTTGAGGCCCAGGAACCGGTGTCCGTTGGCCGTGAACTCCACGGTCATCACGCTCCCGGCGGGCTGCGGGGCGCCCTCGGGGTAGCGGGCGATCTTGCCGATGCTGGAGTTCTTGAAGACCGAGACGTAGAAGTGGGCGGCCTCCTCGGCCTGGCCGTCGAACCAGAGGCAGGTGGTGAATCCGTCGGTGGTCATGGGTCCTCCCGGGTGCGTGGAACGCTGTCACCGGGGTCGACCGGTGCGCGCCCCGGAACTCATCGGCCGGGCGGCAGTCAATTCAGGTGGCCGTTACACCGTTCGGAACTAGCATCATGCTCATGACGTCCACGCCCGCCGACAGCGGCATCCGTCCCTTCCGCATCGACGTAGCGCAGGCCGACCTCGACGATCTCCACGACCGCCTCGACCGGACCCGGTGGCCCGACGAGCTGCCGGGGGTGGGCTGGACGTACGGCGTCCCCTCGGGCTATCTGCGCGAGCTGGTGAGGTACTGGCGGCACGACTACGACTGGCGGGCCGCGGAGGCGCGCCTCAACGCATGGCCGCAGTACCTCACCGAGATCGACGGCGCGCAGGTGCACTTCGCTCACATCCGCTCCCCCGAGCCCGACGCGACGCCGCTGCTCGTCACGCACGGATGGCCGGGGTCGATCGTGGAATTCCTCCATGTGGCCGGGCCGCTGACGGATCCGGCCGCCCACGGCGGCGATCCGGCGGACGCCTTCCACCTCGTGCTGCCGAGCATTCCCGGCTTCGGTTTCTCCGGCCCCACCCGGGAGACCGGCTGGGAGGCGCGCCGGATCGCCGACGCGTGGGCCGAGCTGATGACGCGACTCGGCTACGAGCGGTTCGGCGCCCAGGGCGGCGACTGGGGTGCGGCGATCACCCGCGAACTGGGTCGCGTGCACCCCGGCCGGGTCCTCGGCATCCACCTCAATCTGCTCCCGGGCGCCCAGGCGGCCACCGAGCCGACCGCCGAGGAACTCCAGGCGCTGAGTCCCGCGGAGCGGGAGCGCACGCTCACCTCGTGGCGGCGCTGGACGCAGTGGTCCCGCGACGGCACGGGCTACTTCCACGTGCAGTCCACCCGGCCGCAGACCGTGTCCTACGCGCTCACCGACTCCCCCGTGGGGCAACTCGCCTGGATCATGGAGAAGTTTCAGGAGTGGACGGACTCCGAGGAGCTGCCCGAGGAGGCCGTCGACCGGGATCTGATGCTGACGAACGTGATGCTGTACTGGCTGACGGGCACGGCGGGTTCGTCGGCCCGGGTCTACTACGAACGGGCCCACGCCCGGGGCGAGCGGGTGGCCGCTCCGCACGAGCCCTCCACCGCGCCGACCGCCGTGGCATCCTTCTTCGGCGATCCGCAGATCCCGCTGCGGCACCGGGCGGAGCGCACGGAGAACATCGTCCGCTGGACGGAGTTCGACCGCGGCGGGCACTTCGCCGCTCTGGAGCAGCCGGAGCTGCTGGTCGGTGATGTGCGGGCGCTCTTCCGCCAGTTGCGCTCGAAGGGCTGACCGCCCGGGCTCTGCCGGTAGCGGATCTGCCGAGGGCAGAGAAACCGTTCGCGGGCATCGCCCGAGGTCAAGAGTGGAGTCGACGGCACATCCCCGACCTGTCCGCGGCACGCGTTGCCGCGACGAGGAGAACCGATGACTCCACTCACGACACTCGCCCCGCGGGCGGAAGAGGGCGACACCCCTTCGACCCGTTTCGACGACCACCTGGCCGCCCAGCTGCTCGCACAGCGCATCGTGCTGCTGGGCACCCAGGTCGACGAGGTCTCCGCCAACCGGGTCTGCTCCCAGCTGCTCATCCTGTCCGCGGAGGACGCCCACACCGACATCAGCCTGTACATCAACAGCCCGGGTGGCGGGGTGCACGCGGGCCTCGCCATCTACGACACGATGCGGCTCATCCCGAACGACGTCTCCACACTGGCCATGGGCTTCGCGGCCAGCATGGGCCAGTTCCTGCTGAGCGTCGGTGCGCCGGGCAAGCGCTACGCCCTGCCGAACGCGCGGATCATGATGCACCAGCCGTCCGCGGGCATCGGCGGCACCACCGCCGACATCGAGATCCAGGCGGAGAACCTGGAGTTCACCAAGCGGACCATCGAGCGGATCACCGCCGAGCACACCGGTCAGAGCCCCGAGACCATCTCCCGCGACGGTGACCGGGACCGCTGGTTCACGGCCGAGGAGGCCAGGGAGTACGGCATGGTGGACCGGGTCGTGGAGTCCCTCACGGACGTCCGCCCAGCGGCCACCCGGCGCAGGATGGGGCTGCAGTGATGGGCACGTACACGATTCCGAACGTCGTCGAGCGCACCCCGCAGGGCGAGCGGTCCTACGACGTGTTCAGCCGGCTGCTGTCCGAGCGGATCATCTTCCTCGGCACGGAGATCGACGACGGTGTCGCCAACGTCGTCATCGCCCAGCTCCTCCACCTGGAGTCGTCCTCCCCGGAGAGCGAGATCGCCGTCTACATCAACTCACCGGGCGGCGCGTTCACTTCACTGATGGCCATCTACGACACCATGACGTTCGTGCAGGCACCGATCTCCACGTTCTGTGTCGGGCAGGCGGCATCCACGGCGGCCGTGCTGCTGGCCGGCGGGGACCCCGGGCGGCGGTTCGTGCTGGAGCACTCACGGGTGCTGCTGGGTCAGCCGGCCAGCGGTGGACAGCGCGGCACGGTTTCCGATCTGGCGCTGCAGGCCAAAGAGATGGTGCGCATCCGCTCCCAGGTCGAGGAGGTGCTGGCACGGCACACCCACCACGACGTGGCGACCCTGCGGGCCGACATGGACCGCGACAAGGTGTTCACCGCGCGGGAGGCGGTGGCCTACGGACTGGCCGACGAGGTGCTCAGCCGGCGCCGCGTGAAGATCTGAGGCGCCGGCCGGTACGGCTCAGGCGGCCAGGCACATGCCGTCGTGCGACGGGCCGGCCACGCCGCGGCGGTGGCCCGCCGCGTGACGCGACGTGAGGCGGGTCAGTTCGCCGTGCGCCCTCGTCAGCAGGTCGCCCAGGTCCAGCCCGAGGGCGTGGGCGGCGGCCGCGAGGACCTCCGAGGAGGCCTCCTTGCGGCCGCGTTCCACTTCCGAGAGGTAGGGCATGGAGATCCGCGCCTCGTCGGCGACGTCCTTCAGCGTGCGCTCCTGCGCGAGGCGTTCGCGCCGGAGGACGTCACCCACGAGGTCCCTCCACAGCGGCTCCTTCGCGGTGGGGGCCGGCGGCGCCTGGCGCGGCGGTGCGCCGGCGGGCCGCGTGCCGTGCGGGCGCAGCGGGATGACTCGGGCTTCGTTCGGCGGCTGGTTGCTCACTTCTCCAGCCTAGGAATCACGGCCGCCGGGGGAAGGGCCCCGCGTTCCGCCCTGGGTGGAATCACCGCATCCTCAGGCCCCGGCCCGGCTGCGGGGCAGGGGCCGGAACGTGACATCCCCGTCATTTCGCCCATGGCAAAATCGGAGGGCATGGTGCGCCTCGAGCCGGGTACCCGCAACTCGGGAGTACCTATGCAGATGTCCGCCGTGACGTTCGTGGGAGAGGTAATGGAGACCGCCGTGATCCGGTCGAAGGCACAGGCCGCCGAGGAGAACGCCGAGGCCAGCGCGGGTGACGGAGCGCTGCCGGGCGTCGTGGACCCGCGGTCCGTGGCCCCGCGGGACGCGAGGCAGCTGTCCCGCCAGTTCTTCCAGCGCCTGACGGAACTCGAAGAGGGCACGCACGAGTACCAGTACGCGCGCAACACCCTGATCGAGATGAACATGTCGCTCGTGCGCTTCGCGGCCGGACGGTTCCGGGGCCGGGGCGACGACATGGAGGACATCGTCCAGACCGGCATGATCGGCCTGATCAAGGCCATCGACCGGTTCGAGCTCTCGCGCGAGGTCGAGTTCACTTCCTTCGCGCTGCCGTACATCGTCGGCGAGATCAAGCGGTTCTTCCGGGACACGACGTGGGCGGTGCACGTGCCCCGGCGGCTCCAGGAGCTGCGCGTGGAGCTGGCCAAGGCCCGCGAGGAGCTCGCCAGCCGCCTGGACCGCGAGCCGACGGTCGGTGAGCTGGCCACGCTGATGAACATCTCCGAGCGTGAGGTCGTGGAAGGGCAGATCGCGGCGAACGGGTACAACTCGTCGTCGCTGGACGCCGCTCTGACCGGCGACGGCCCGGAGGGCGGCGAGGCCGTCCTGGCCGACTTCATCGGAGTGGAGGAGGACGGGCTGCGGCTCGTCGAGGACTTCCACTCGCTGGCCCCGCTGATGGCGGAGCTGAGCGAGCGCGACCGGCAGATCATCCACATGCGGTTCGTGGAAGAGGCCACCCAGGCGGAGATCGGGGAGCGGCTCGGCTGCTCGCAGATGCACGTCTCCCGCCTGATCAAGCGGATCATCACACGGCTGCGCGAGGGCATGCTGGGCGAGCTGGGCTGCGCCTGACACTCTCGCCGACCCGCGGGTGCCGTCCCCCATGCGGGAGGGGGACGGCACCCGTTGCACGTCGTCCGGTTCCCACAGGCGTTCGGGGACGCGTAGGCGTTCGGCCGGGACGCGCCGGGACGCGCGGCTACTCAGAAGCACATGGCTCTCGGCGGCCGGGAGCGAGTCGTTCCGTCCGGGTGACGCATCTCACCCGGACCACTCATCGACCCCTCATCCGTTGGCGTCGCCGGAGAGCGGCAGAACGGCACGTACCCGCTTGCCCACCGGCACCCGTTCCACGCTGACCTGCTCCGCGAGCGCGTGGACGATCTCCAGGCCGTGCCGGCCGATGCGCTCGGGGTTGCGGGGGAAGATCCGGGGCAGTGCGGAGCTGCTGTCGTAGACCGACACCGTCACCGCCGCGTCGGTCCCGACGAGCTCCAGGATGTACGGACCGTTGCTGTGCCGGTCGGCGTTGGTGATCAGCTCGCTCACCACCAGCAGCACGGCGCCGTCGACGCGCTCGTCGATGCGCGCACACCACTCGGTCCTCAGCTGGTCGAGAAAGAGCGCTGCGAAGGACCTCGCCTCGGCGATGCATCCCTGCTCGCCGGTGTAGTGTGCCGCCCGCCACAGCGGTTCCACGGGCACGTCGAAACCAGTCGGTATCACTGCCCCGTCCAGGTGGTCGATCATTCGTTTCTCTCTGGGAAGCCGGACTGGCCGGACGCTCTGCACCAGTGCTCGTACCCCGAGCCGGGCTTCACAGTCCTCATGGATGCGGGCCCGGTCGCGGCACCGGGCATTGTCCCCCGTTCGCGGGGCACCCGGAAACCATCAGGACCGGCCGAGGGCGGCCGGGCCGGATCGCCGGAGGTGCGCGGTGGCCTGGTGGACGTGGCTGGTCGTGGTGATCGCGGCGCTCGCCGCCGTCGTGGCGGTGTCACTCGCCGTGCAGGCGGGGCGCCGGTCGGGGACCGTCATCGCGGTCCGGCGCCGGCCGGGCGGGAAGGACCTGCGATGAACGAGCTGCTTGCCGCACGCAGTCTGACGACCCTGCCGGTGGTCACCCTGGGCGGCGACGCCGTCGCACAGGTCAAGGACACCGTCTTCGACGCCGCCGGCGGCCGGATCACCGGTTTCACGCTGAGCGGGCGCGGCCTGCTCAGCGGCCCGCTGAAGCAGAGCCTGCCGTGGTCGGCGGTGCACTCCCTGGGCCCGTACGCGGTCATGGTCCGCGATGCCCTCGCTCTCCAGGACACCTCCGCGGTGGTGGCCCGCCGCGAGGCCCAGCAGGGCCGGGTGCTGCACGCGAAGGTGCTGACCGACGAGGGCGCCGAGGTGGGCACCGTGCTGGACGTGATCGTCGAGGGCGGAACCAGCGGGCGGGTCGTGGGGTTCCGGATCGCAGCGGGCAAGGCACTGGTGCAGGGGTCGCGACGCCGCCGGCACCGGGTGTACGTGCCACGCGGCGAGACGCTCGCCGTCTCGGGCCGCGCCCTGGTCATCCCGGCGGACGCCACCCGCTACGTCGCCGACGACCTGTCGGCCTTCGTCGCCCGGGTCGGCGCCTTCCGGGCCGGACGGGAGGAGTCGGCGTGATGATGCTGTTCTCCGAGGCACAAGGCCTGCCGGTGCTGACGCTGGCCGACGCGGAGGAAGTCGGCGCCCTGCGGTCGCTGACGGTCGACGCCGTGTCCGGTGTCGTCACACACGTCCGGGTGCGGGGCCGGCACTCCCGCAAGGAGACCGTGCTGCCCTGGGGTGCCCTGCACGCCATCGGCCCGGACGCGGTGCTGGTCCGCTCCACCGCCGCGCCGGCCGAGGTGCCCCCGCACCACGAGCTGCCGGGCCTGAGGATCCTCACCGAGACGGGCGACACGCTCGGCACGGTCCAGGACGTCGCGTTCGAACCCGGGACCGGCCGCGTCGAGGCGGTCGTCACCGCCCACGGCGACCTCCCGACCGACCGGCTGCTCGGACTCGGCGACTACGCCCTGGTGGTCCGGGCCGCCTGAGCCGGCCGGGTCAGGAGGCCGGGGGCTGGTCCGTCGTACCGCCGCCGGTGTCGCCGCCGGTGTTGTTGTCGGGCGGGGGCGGCTGGGTGTCGGACGACGGTTCGTTCGTCGTCGGCCCCGACGTGTCCGTGTCGGAGGTCGTCGGCGGTTCACTCGTGGGCGGTTGCGACGACGTCGAGTCCGTCGGAACCGTGGGTGTGGTGACGCTCGCCGACGGGGACGGTTTGTCGGGCTTGTGGGTCTTGTGATCCTTCTTGCCCGTGTCGCCCGCCTCACGCTTGAACCACTCGCCGTCGGATTCACACATCACGAATGCGTCGACGGGCTCCGGAGCGGGCGTCACCATCACGACGTTCGACGACTTGTACCCCGGCCACGTGTGGCCGGTCGTCTTCGGCGCGCTCTGCTGGGCGACCGGCGGGGTCAGCGGGTTGCCGCACGCACACCGCACCCGGGGCACGCCCCGGTCGTCGACGAGGACGGCCGTGCCGGCCTGCAGGACCGCCTGGTAGCTGGTGGGGGCGCCGTTCTTGTAGCCGTGGTTGGTGACACGGGTGTCCATGCGCAGTTGCACGGGGGTGAGCGAACGCAGGTAGGCGGGCACTTCGGACGGCTGGATCCGGACGACCGAGGCGAAGGCGCTCTCCTTGTCCGGGGCGTCCTCGAAGTACGCGATCTGCTTCTCCACGTCACAGCTGGCGACGTTGCGGGTGCCGCCGTACAGGCCGGGCGCGTCGCCGTTCACACCCCGTACGGCGTTCTGCCGGGTCGACTCACCGGCCCCCGAGGGGGTGACGGGGGAGGCGGAGCTGTCCTCCTGGGCTGTCGAGTCGGTGAACTCGTCCGGGCCGGTGTCGGCCGCGGGCTGGAGGAACACCTCGCCACTGGCGGTGCTGGTGCCGCCGTCGGACGCGCCGGTGCCGCCGTTGTCGGGCCGCGAGAGCACCACGGCCAGGACCACCGCGGCCACCAACGCGGTGGCGACGATCGCGACCCGGGGCACGGACCCCCACCACGGGCGGCGGGGCTCCGGCTCCCTGCCGCCGCCGCTCGGCGGCTCCGAGGGCGGGCCGCCGCCGCCCGAGGGCGGCTGGGAGGGACCCGACAGCGGGCCCGAGGGAGGTCCTGTGGGACGGCCGGACGACGGTGGATCGACGCTCACGAGCTCTTCTCCCGCGTGGGTTCCCTGCGGCCTTCACACACCCGGAGACATTGATCCCGGTTGATGCCGCTTCTTCCACTACGAGTTCATTGTGTGCCCCGGTCCCGTGCGCCCCGCAAGCCGACGCGGACGGACCTCTCCGGCGGGCGTCCCGGGTGAGGCCTGCTTAGCGTGGCAGCGTGAGTTCGCGCACCCCCTCCGGTCAGGCACGCACCTCCGGCCAGCGGGCCGTCGCCCGCCACGGCTGGCTGCACGCCCTCGCCACGGTGCTCGGCGGGCTGCTCGCCATGGCGGTGGTCGCCGCGCTCGGCCTGTGGGCGGCCGGGGCCGCGGACCTTCCGGACGGATCCTTCGGCCCCGTCGTGGCGGCCACCCTGGTCACCTCCGTCGGCGGCACGGTGAAACTCGCCGGGAGCGCCGGTGATCTGGCCGAGACACAGGCGGGCCTGACGGTGATTCCGCTGTCGGTCACGCTCACCGGGGCGCTGATGCTCGCCTGGGGGTTCCTGCGGCCGCTGCGGCATCGCGCGGTCGCCGGCGCGGCGGAGCTGGCCGGCTGGGCCGGCCGGGTGGCGGCCCTGTGGCTGCTCGCCCTGATCGGCCTGACGCTCGCCGCCCGTCACACCTTCGACATCTCCCTAGGGGACGCCGCGCTCGGCGAACTGGGCGACCTGTTCGGCGCGTCGCCGCAGATCGGCTTCACCACCGACGTCCCGCTGTCCGTCTTCGTCGGCGTGGTGTGGCTGGCCGGTGTGCTGGTGCTGGCGCTGCTGGTGTCGCGCGGGGCGCCGTTGCCCGCGGGCCTGCTCCGCTTCCAGGCGTCGGTGCGGCCGGCCGCGTACGCGATGGTCGCGCTGCTGCTGGCCTGCGTCGTCATCGGCGTGGTCGTCGGCCTGGTCGTCGCCGCGGCCAAGGGGCACGCGCGGGAGACGTTCGCGGTGATCCTGCTCGGCCTCCCCAACCTCGTGTGGCTGGCGTTCACGATCGGGCTCGGCGCCACCTGGAACGGCAGGGTGGAGGGGCCGTTCGGGCTCCCCATGCCGCATGTGCTCGACGAGGTGCTGCGCACCCCCGACGTATCGGAGCTGAACCTGCGGACCCTCGCCGAGCACGACGGACGGGTGTGGTGGCTGCTGGTCGTCGACGTCGTGCTGCTGCTGGCCGCCGGGTTCGTGATGGCGGCCCGGTCACCGGCCCGGGTACGGGCCTGGCAGCACGCCGTGCACATGGCGGTCGCCCTGGGGCTCACCGTGTTCACGATCTGCCTCCTCGGGCGCATCTCCGCGCACTTCGGCCTGTCCGTGCTCGGCATCGGTGATCTGGGCGGCGGCCTCGGAGGCGACCTGTTCCTGCGGCCCAAGCTGTGGGGTGCCGTCGGCCTGGCCATTCCGTGGGGGCTCGCGGCCGGGTTCGTCGGGGCCCTGCTGGCGCGTCGCGTACGACGGCGGGGCGAGGTGGGCACCGGCGGCGAGAGCTGACCGAGAGCCGGCGAAACGCCCTACTGCCGCTCCATGAAGACCGGTTCGGCCCAGCGCGGCGGTGGCTTGGGCCGCTCCTCCCCCGCTCCCGGCAACTGACGGTCCACCCGCGTGGGCGCCCTCGGGGCGTCGGATGTGCCACCTGTCGTCGCGGCGCGCAGGGCGGCCACGAAGGCGAGGCAGGACGGGTGGCGGTCGTCGGGGCTCTTGGCGAGGGCCTGCGCGAAGACGGCGTCCACCCGGGGGTCGACGTCGGGCCGGTCCTCGGTCAGCGGCGGCGGCTCGTCGTACTGGTGCGCCCAGAGCAGAGCCATGTCGTCGTCGCGGAGGAAAGGCGGATGACCGGCCAGGGTCTCGAAGACGACGCAGGCGAAGCCGTAGACGTCACAGCGGGCGTCGACCGGCTTGCCGGAAATCTGCTCGGGGGCGACGTAGTCGAGGGTGCCGACGAACTGGCCGACGGTGGTGAAGCCGGTCAGCGACAGCGACTTCTTCGTCAGGCCGAAGTCGGTGAGGTAGACGTGCTCGGGGTGGTCGCTGTCGGTGCCGCGGGCCACCAGGATGTTGCCGGGCTTGACGTCCCGGTGGACCAGTCCGTGGTCGTGGGCCGCGTCCAGCGCGGAGGCCACCTGCGCGGCGACGCGCAGGGCGGTGACGGGCGGCATGGGGCCCTCGCGGTCGAGGACGTGCCGCAGGTCGCTGCCGGGGACGTACCGCATGGCGATGTACAGCACGCCGTCCGTCTCGCCGGCCTCGAACACCGGCACGATGTGCGGGTGATCGATGGCCGCGGCGGCTCGTGACTCGTGGGTGAAGCGGCGGCGGAAGGTGTCGTTGCGGGCGAGTTCCGGGGCGAGGAGCTTGAGGGCCACGGTGCGTTCCAGGCGCAGGTCGCGGGCCCGGTACACGACGGCCATGCCGCCCCGCCCGATCTCCTGCTCGATCCGGTACCCGGCGATCTGCTGCCCGACCAGTTCGGAGGGGCGCCCGGAGAACAGGCTCGTCTCGCGGTTCAACGGCCGTCACCCTCGGGTGAGACGACCCGGGTGGGTTCGTGCCCCACGACCCGGGTGGGCGGCGCCGCAGCAGGACGATCCCCCTCGCCCCCGCTCTCGTCCTCTACATCGCCGGTGTCCTCCCGTTCCTCGGCGGCGACCACGCGCGTGGGTTCGGGGGCGCTCGGAGCCACGACCCGTGTGGGTTCGGGGGCGTCGGGTGCCACCACACGCGTGGGCTCAGGAGCATCGGGTGCCACGACCCGCGTGGGCTCAGGAGCATCGGGTGCCACCACACGCGTGGGCTCTGGAGCACCGGAAGGCTCCACCCGCGGGGGCTCGGGAGCGTCCGGGGCGACCACCCGGGTGGCCTCCGGAGCGTCCGGGGCGACCACCCGGGTGGGCTCCGGGGACTCGGGCGACGCGACACCCGGCGGTTCCGGGGCCTCGGGCGGGGTCGCCGCCGACGGCGACGGAGAATCCGGGGGGACCACCCGCGTCGGCCCGGCGGGCGCTCCCTGGGGCCGCTGCGCAGCGGGGGCCGGGGCGCGGGCCTCCCGGGCCGGGGGCCGCTCGGCCGGGTCCTCGGGCGGTACCACCCGCGTAGCCGGACGCACCGGCGCCTCGGCCCGGTGGGACGCCGGTTCCGCTTCGGGTGTCCGGTCCGTGGCGTAGGTGTTCATCCGGGCGCCGTCGGCGTACACCCAGTGCCCGTGGGCGGAGTCGTAGAGCCACACGGACTCGCCGTCGACGACGACGCCGATCCGCATGCCGTGGGTGCGGGTGCGGAACGACTCGCGGTCGAGGCCCGCCGCGAGGTCCTCCACGGCGGAGCGGTAGCGCGCCAGGGCTTCCTGGGCCCGCCCCAGCAGCGGCCGCGGGTCCGCCGCACGGGTGAGGGGCCCGTCCGCGGCGGGCGGATCCTGGGGTACGGCGACCAGCCGGCGGCCGTCGACCCAGGCCGACCAGCCGTTGAAGCACAGGACGTGCCCCCAGTCACCCTGCCGCTCCAGCAACTGCACCGGCAGCAGCGGATCGAGGTCCACGGTGGGCCGGGCCGGGTCGGGGGCCTCCCAGGCGGGCATCCCGTGCTGTGGGACGACGTGCGTGGGCCGGAAGCCGGGGGTCGTCATCGGCGCTCCCTACTTCCGCATGACGGCCGGTTCGTGCCGGCGCAGCAGCCGGGAGACGAGGAAGCCGAAGAGCACCGACAGCACGACCAGCATCCCGACGTCCAGCAGCCACGTGCCCACCGAGTGCTCGAAGAGCGGGTCCTTCGTCAGGTCGTCGGGCACGATCCGGGCGAGCCCGACGGTGCCGGCCATGGCGGCCAGCGCCCAGCGCGCCGGCACCAGCCAGCCCAGTTGCTCGAGCCCGGGTGTCTCCGCCAGCTTCAGCAGGGCCCCGCAGAAGACGACCTGGACGATGGCGATGAGCACCAGCAGCGGCATCGTCACCTCTTCCTTGCGCACCAGGGCCGAGACGAGCAGGCCGAGCATCATCGCCGTGAACGCGAGCAGGGCGACGGCGACCGTGATCTCCACCAGGGGCGGCATCAGCACGCCCTCGCCGCCCGGGGCGTCGAGGTCCACCCCGAACAGGGCGACCAGGGTGAGCACCACCGCCTGGAGCACGGTGATGACGCCCAGGACGATGACCTTGGACATCAGGTACGCCGATCTGGACAGGCCCACCGCCCGTTCCCGCTGGTAGATCACGCGTTCCTTGACCAGTTCGCGCACGGCGTTGGCGGCTCCGGTCAGCACCGCGCCGACGCACAGGATGAGCAGCGCGTTCATCGCCGTGTCGAGGGTCAGTTTGCCGCCCGCCAGGGCGCGGGCCATCGCGCCCATCACGAACGGCAGGGCGATCATGATGATCAGGAAGGTGCGGTCGGCGCTCAACGCGGCGGCGTACCGGCGCACCAGGGTGCCGAGTTGGGCGCCGCGGCTGCGCGGCCGGGGCGGGGCAGTGATGACGACGGGCTCGGAGCGGGGGCGCTGGGGCTGGGCGGAGGCGTCGGCCACGTACCGTCCGTGGAAGGGCGAGGCGAGGTACTGCCCCGCCCAGTCCCGGTCCGTGTCCCGTTCGAAGGCCTCGAAGGCCTCCGGCCACTCCTCGAAGCCGAAGAAGGGCAGGGCGTCCTCGGGCGGCCCGTAGTAGGCGATCTTCCCGCCGGGGGCGAGGACCAGGAGCCGGTCGCACACGTCCAGGCTGAGCACGCTGTGGGTGACGACGATGACGGTCCGGCCGTCGTCGGCGAGGCCGCGCAGCATGTGCATCACCGAGCGGTCCATGCCGGGGTCGAGGCCGGAGGTCGGCTCGTCGAGGAACAGCAGTGACGGCTTCGTCAGCAGTTCCAGGGCCACGCTGACGCGCTTGCGCTGGCCGCCGGACAGGCTGTGCACGGGCTGGTCGGCGCGCTGTTCCAGGCCGAGTTCGCGGATGACCTCGTCGACCCGGGCGCGCCGTTCGGCCTTGGCGGTGTCCTGCGGGAAGCGCAGTTCGGCGGCGTAGGAGAGGGCTTTGCGGACGGTCAGCTGCGCGTGCAGGATGTCGTCCTGCGGCACCAGACCGATGCGCTGGCGCAGCTCGGCGTAGTCGCGGTAGAGGTCGCGGCCGTCGTAGAGGACGGTGCCGTGGTTCGCGGGCCGCTGGCCGGTGAGGGCGTTGAGGAGCGTGGACTTGCCGGCGCCGCTCGGGCCGACGACGGCCAGCAGGCACTTCTCCCCCACCGGGAAGGACACGTGGTCCAGCAGCGTCTTGCGGCCACGGTCCACGCTGACGGCGAGGTCCTGCACGTCGAGGGAGACCTCGCCGGTGTCGACGTATTCCTGGAGCTGGTCGCCGACGAGGCAGAACGCCGAGTGGCCGATGCCGACGATGTCGCCCTGACCGACGGGGGCGATGGTGACGGGGCTGCCGTTGAGGTACGTGCCGTTGTGGCTGCCCAGGTCGACGATCTCGTAGCTTCCGTCGGCCAGGGCGCGCAGTTCGGCGTGCCGCCGGGAGACCGAGAGGTCGTCGACGACCAGGTCGTTGTCGCCGGCGCGGCCGATGCGGACGGTGCGGGTCGGCAACGGCCGTACGGTCGTGGGCTGTCGGTAGGTGCCGGTGTGGGCCGGCATGGAGACGGCGGAGGGGCGTTCCGGGCGGGGCGGGGCGGGGGCGGGGCGGCCGGTCAGGGTCATGCGCGGTCCGTCGGCCGGATTGCCGAAGCGGATGACGCTGCCGGGTCCGACGTTCCAGGCGTGGATGCGCCGGCCTTCGGCGTAGGTGCCGTTGGTGCTGTCTTCGTCCTCGATGGTCCAGTGACCGTCCTCGGGCTTCAGCACCGCGTGGTGCCAGGAGACCCGGTCGTCGTCGATGACGATGTCGCTCAACGGGTCGCGCCCCACGTGGTAGTCGCGGCCCGGGATCATCACGGTGGTGCCCGTCTCCGTCTCCAGGACGAGCTCTGGTGCTACCGAGGGTTGCGCCATGGTCAAGATTCTACCGATTTGACCTGGTCTGCGCCTGGGCGCATCTGTGCAGGTCAGCCGACGGAAAGGCCGACGCAGGGGGCGGTGCGCTGCATCCGCAGGGCGTCGACGGACTCGGCGAGCAGTTCGTATTCGGTGGTGTCGTCACTGGTGGCGATGCGCACCAGCCGTCCGGCCGCCAACTCCTCGGCGACCCGCTCCTGCTGGACCGGATCGGCGCACCAGGCGCGCAGCAGGCCGGGCACGTCGGGCACGGTGGGGGCGACCGGCACGAGCGCGCCCGGTGGTAAGTGCTCGGCGTCGGGCCGGGGGTCGAGGCGCTGGGCGATCCAGGAGGCACGGTCGCGCAGCCACCACAGCGCGAGGGCGAGGGTGGGAGCCCGGTAGGTACCGAGGGGCACTCCGATGCGGCGGCCGTCGCAGACCCCGTACGCCGTGACGTGGCACAGGAACTCGTCGTGCACGTGACCCTCCCCCGCTGGCCTGCCCGTCCGCCGGCCCGGCCTGGCTTTGGCCGACGGCTCGCGTGCTGTGCGTGAGGGCGCCGTCGCTGGATGTGAAAAGCGCTCTCGCAGGTCAGTATGTTCACTACTGAATCACTGTCACCACGACTTTCCGGCCACTCTCCTGGCATATTCACCCCCCGGAATTGGCCGAAATCCGGCGAGGGGTCACGATGGCCCATGACTCCGGAGGTAATCGACCCCCCCGGGCGGGTGCGGGCAAGGTGGTCGTACCGGGTCCACCGCGAGTGGGATCCGGGCCCTGAGCAGCAGGTACGACTCCGTGGAGGCTGATCGTCCATGTCCGCAACCGCCCACCGTCACGAGGACGCCGTCGCCCGTTACTTCGAGGCCTGGAACGCCGAGGACCCGGGGGCGCGCGCCAAAGCGGTCGCCGCCGCCTGGACCGAGGACGGCAGGTACACGGACCCCCTGGCCGACGTCAGGGGCCACGAGGGGATCGCCGCGGTGATCACGGCGGCCCGGGAGCAGTTCCCGGGGTTCGAGTTCCGCCTCACCGGCCGGGTCGACGGGCATCACGACACCGCCCGCTTCTCGTGGGAGCTGGTGAGCACCGCCGACGGCTCGGCGCCGGTCGCCGGGTCGGATGTGATCACACTCGACGGCCAGGACCGGATCAGGGCCGTGTTCGGGTTCCTGGACCGGGTGCCCGCCCGGGCGTGAGGCCGGCACCGCGATGAGTTCTCCGGCGTCCGGCGGTCTGCACGAGGGAGAGACCGCCGACCCACCGGAGGACGTCATGGCCCCTACGGGAGACCTGGACGCGGAATTCACCGCGGTCCTGCGCAAGAGCCCCGCCGAGGGCGGCTGGACCTATCTGGTCTGGCCCCGGTCCGTCGAGTTCTTCGGCACCCGCGGCCTGGTCAAGGTCCACGGGACGATCGACGGGCACCCGTTCCGCAGCTCCTTCATGGCCCTGGGGGACGGCACGCACAAGCTGCCCGTGAAGGCCGACATCCGCAAGGCCATCGGCAAGGGGGAGGGCGACACGGTGACCGTGCGCCTGGAGGAGCGGATCAGCTCGTGAGCCGATCCGCTCCCCGCCCGGGGGCCCGGGGGTGGCCGCCCCGGGCCGGCGGAACCGCTACTGCTTGACGATGGCGTCGATCCGGGCCAGCTCGTCCACGTCGAAGTCGAGGTTGCGAATGGCGCCGACGCTGTCCTCGACCTGCCGCGCACTGCTCGCGCCGACCAGCGCGGACGTGACCCGGCCGCCGCGCAGGACCCAGGCCAGGGCCATCTGCGCCAGGGTCTGGCCACGCGAGGCCGCGATGTCGTTCAGTTCGCGCAGCCGGCCCACCAGGTCCTCGGTGAGCGCGTCCGAGTTCAGGAAGGGGCTGTCGCTCGCGGCCCGGGAACCCTCGGGGATGCCGTCGAGGTAGCGCGCGGAGAGCACGCCCTGCTCCAGCGGGGAGAAGACGATGGAACCGACCTGGAGCTCGTCGAGGGCGTCGAGCAGGCCCTCGTCCTCGGGGCGGCGGTCCAGCATCGAGTAGCGCGGCTGGTGGATGAGGAGTGGGGTGCCCAGCTCGCCCAGGATGCGCGCGGCCTCGCGGGTCTGCTCCGCGGAGTAGTTGGAGACGCCGACGTACAGCGCCTTGCCCTGCTGCACCGCCGAGTGCAGGGCACCCATCGTCTCCTCGAGCGGGGTGTCCGGGTCGGGGCGGTGCGAGTAGAAGATGTCGACGTAGTCCAGGCCCATCCGCTGCAGGCTCTGGTCCAGCGAGGACAGCACGTACTTGCGGGAGCCCCACTCGCCGTACGGGCCGGGCCACATCAGGTAACCGGCCTTGGTGGAGATCACCAGCTCGTCCCGGTACGGCGCGAAGTCCTGTTTCAGGAACTCGCCCAGCGCGGACTCGGCGGCGCCGGGCGGCGGGCCGTAGTTGTTGGCGAGGTCGAAGTGGGTGACGCCCAGGTCGAAGGCGCGGCGCAGGATGGCGCGCTGCGTCTCGACGGGCCGGTCCGGGCCGAAGTTGTGCCACAGGCCGAGCGAGAGCGCGGGGAGCTTCAGACCGCTGCGTCCGGTGCGCCGGTAGGGCATGTCCGCGTAGCGGTCGGGGTGTGCGGTGTACAACGCGACTCCAGAGGGGTTGGCACGGTCGGGGGAAGCCGGTGTCCACTCTGGCGTGACCTGCGCCCATGCGTCCAACAGAAGAATCCGATGGAATTCAGCGGCTACGCTTCTCAGTCATGGAACTGCGCCACTTGCAGCACTTCGTCGCGGTCGCCGAGGACCAGCACTTCACCCGCGCGGCGGAACGCCTCCTGGTGTCCCAGTCGGGCCTGTCGGCCTCCATCCGGGCGCTGGAGCGGGAGCTGCAGACGCCGCTGTTCGTGCGCACGACCCGCCGCGTGACGCTCACCCCGGCCGGGCGGGCGCTGCTCGGTGAGGCGGAGCGGATCCTCGCGCAGGTGCGCTCGGCCCACGAGGCGGTGGCCGCGGTGCAGGGCGTGCTGCGCGGGATGCTCGCGCTCGGGTCGGAGCAGTGCATCGCCGGGGTGCATGTGGCGGGGCTGCTGGCGGCGTTCCGGCGGCGCCACCCGGACGTGGAGATCTGCCTGCGGCAGGCGGGCTCGGGGGCCCTCGCCGAGGAGGTCGCGGCCGGGCGCCTGGATCTGGCGTTCGCGGTGCGCACCGCCCGGGAGGACACCGACCAGCTGCGGGCCGTGCCGCTGACGAGCGAGCCGATGACCGTGCTGTGCCATCCGAGCCACCGGCTCGCCTCGGCCGGGATCGCGGTGACACCGCAGGACCTCGGCGGTGAGGTCTTCGTCGACTTCCATCCGGACTGGGGGCCGCGGCGCACCACCGACGCCGCGTTCGCGGCGGCGGGTGTCCGCCGGAGCGTCGCCCTGGAGGTGAACGACGTGCACAGCCTCCTCGACCTGGTGGACGAGAACCTGGGCATCGCCGTGGTCCCGCGCCACTTCCGGCACAAGCGCGCCTCGCTGACCGCCCTGCCGGTGAAGGGCGCCGAGGACGCGGTGTACGAGACGGTGGCGCTGCTGCCGCCCGAGCCGGCGACCAGTCCGGCGGCCCGCGCACTGATGGGCCTGCTGGAAACAGGGAGTCCGGCCCCACCCCAGGAGGGTGTCCACTCCTCCTGACCCGACCCGTCGTGCGCAGCAGACTCGTGACCGTTCCCGGCTCGGGCGGCCCGCCACACGGCGGGCACCCCCCGGTTCGACCACTGGACGATCGACCTGCGCCACGGCCCGGGTGCGGACCAGAACCCTCGACGACCGCCCCAGGAGTTCCCGCGGGTCAACGAGGCGCTGGTGTCCCGCAGGCACCGGTACGGCTACCCGGCCGCGGCCGCGGAGATGTCACCCGCCTACCAGGCGGTCGACGGCACCCCGCCCGACAGCGCCTTCGCCGACGCGCTCATCGAGCACGACCCGCTGCGCGGCGCCCCGCAAGTGCACCGGCTGCCCGCGGGCGCAGCGGCGAGCGAGGCCGTGTTCGTGCCGTCCGACCCGTGCGACGGCCGGGCGGCGGAGGACGACGGGTACGCGACCGCGTATGTGCACGACCCCGGCCGCGGGGCGTCGGACCTGGTGATCCTCGCGGCCCGGGTCTTCACCGGGGAGCCGGTGGCCCGGATCCACCTCCCGGTCCGGGTGCCGCTGGGCCGCCACGGGAGCTGGATTCCCGACGCGTGATCGCCCTGCGCATGATGACGGGCGCGCTCCCGGCGCATGATCTGCGGCGATGCGCGATGGTGGACCTATGCAAGCGAAGGACATCCTCATCGACGGTTTCAACCGCATCCACGAAGAAGTCCACGCCACCGTCGAGGGACTCGGGCCGGACGAGCTGACCGCCCGCCCCTCCCCCGACACCAACTCGATCGCCTGGCTGGTCTGGCACCTCACCCGCGTCCAGGACGATCACATGGCCGACGCCTTCGGCCTCGAACAGGTGTGGCTGTCCCAGGACTGGGAGAAGCGCTTCGGTCTCGACCTGCCCCGCCGCGACACGGGCTACGGCCACAGCCCCGCCAAGGTCGCCCGGGTCCGGGTGAAGTCCGGCGAGCTGCTGACCGGCTACCACGACGCCGTGCACGAACAGAGCGTGGGCGCCCTGCGGGGCCTGGCCGCCAAGGACCTGGAGCGCGTCATCGACGAGCGCTGGGACCCGCCGGTCACCCTGGGCGTGCGGCTGGTCAGCGTCCTGTCCGACGATCTCCAGCACATCGGACAGGCCGCCTACCTGCGGGGGCTGCTTCAGAGCGCGGCGGCGTAACCGGGCAGCACCACATCCCGGATGAGGGCGTTGCGCTCGTCGAACGGGATGAACGCGCTCTTCAGGGCGTTGACGGTGACCGTGCGCAGGTCCTCCACGGTCCAGCCCGCCTGCTCGACCAGCAGGGACATCTCGCGGGTCATCGTCGTGCCCGACACCAGGCGGTTGTCGGTGTTGAGGGTGACGCGGAAGCCGAGGTCCTTGAGCGCGGTGATCGGGTGCTCGGCGATCGAGGTGGCGGCGCCCGTCTGGAGGTTGGACGTCGGGCACATCTCCAGGGCGATGCGCCGGTCGCGCACCCAGCCCGCGAGCCGGCCGAGCTTGCCGGCCGCGAGGTCCGGGATGTCGTCGGTGATCCGCACGCCGTGCCCGATGCGCTGGGCACCACAGACCTGGAGGGCCTGGTGGATGCTGGGCAGGCCGTGCGCCTCACCGGCGTGGATGGTGAACGGCACGTTCTCGCGGCGCAGGTGCTCGAACGCCGCGAGGTGGTCGGCGGGCGGGAAGCCGTCCTCGGCGCCGGCGATGTCGAAGCCGACGACACCGGCGTCGCGGAACGCCACGGCCAGGTCGGCCGCCTCACGCACCCGGTCGAACATCCGCATCCCGCACAGCAGGGTGCCGACCCGCACGGGGGTGCCCGCGGCAGCGGCCTTCGCCATGCCCGCCGCGAGGCCCTCCTGGACCGTCTCCACGACCTCGGCCATGCTCAGTTCGCCGTTGGTGTTCAGCTCGGGGGCGTAGCGCACCTCGCCGTACACGACGCCGTCGGCGGCCAGGTCGAGCACGTACTCCTCGGCCGTGCGCAGCAGGCCCTCTCGGGTCTGCATCACGGCGAGGGTGTGCTCGAAGGTGGCGATGTAGCGCACCAGGTCACCGGAGTTGGCGGCCTCGTAGTACCAGGCGGCGAGCTCGTCCGGGTCGGTGGTGGGCAGGGTGTGGCCGACCGCCTCGGCGAGCTCCACCACGGTGGCGGGGCGCAGGCCGCCGTCGAGGTGGTCGTGCAGCACGGCCTTGGGGAGGCGGCGGATCAGATCGGCGTCTACGCGCGTAGCAGTCATGGCGGGTCTTTCCTCGGGCGGGTGGTTCGTGCCGGTGGTGCGAGCGGGTGGTTCGTGCCGGTGGTGCGAGGCGGCGGGGAAGGGGTCAGGCGGCGGGCTGGAGCAGGTCCCAGCGATTTCCGTACAGGTCCTCGAAGACGGCGACGGTCCCGTACGGCTCGTGCCGCGGGTCCTCCAGGAAGGTCACGCCGGCGGCCGTCATCCGGGCGTGATCGCCGGCGAAGTCCTCGGTGTGCAGGAAGAACCCGACCCGTCCGCCCGCCTGACTCCCGACCCGGGCGGCCTGGGCCTCCCCCTTGGCCCGGGCCAGCAGCAGTCCGGTGCCGACCCCCGGAGTGCCGGGTTCGACGACGACCCAGCGGGATCCGTCGGGCCGGGGGGCGTCCTCGGCGAGCCGGAATCCGAGGGCCTCGGTGTAGAAGCGGATCGCCTCGTCGTAGTCGTCGACGACGAGGGTGACCAGGGCGATACGTCTCATCAGGGCCTCTCGGGGCGGGCGGTTGACCGGTGAGGTTATACGTAAAACGCAGATGATGGCAACTGCTCGGCCCAGTGCAACAAAGCCTCTGTAACTATGAGTATGTACAGCCCCCGCCCCGACGCCCTGGCGGAGATCCCATGCCGTTCGTCCGTATCGACACGCCACGGGCCGGACCCGAGCGCCTCGCCGCACTCAGCCGGGCCGTGCATGGCGCCCTGACCGAGACGATCGGCATCACGCCCGACGACCGGTTCCAGGTCCTGGTGGACCACGACGGCACGAGCGGCACCCTGCGCTGCCATGACTGCCTCGGCGTGCACCGCGACGAGGGCATCGCCTACGTCACGACCACCCTGCGCTCCGGTCGCACGCCCGCGCAGAAGCGGGCCCCGTACCGCAGGACCGCCTAACTCGCCACGCGTACGCCGGCACCGAGCCGCGCGACGTGTTCATCGTGCTGACCGAGAACGGGTCGTCGTGCTCTTCGACGGCGACGTGCGCACCTACCGGACGCAGGAGGTGCCGGCCGCGGCGGCCGAGGCGTTTCGGGCGAAGACCGGTTGGGATCCGCGCACGGAACCGCGCCTCGCACGCGTTCTTCCGGGTGCGGCCGCGCGCCGTTCAGGCGTGGCGTGAGCAGCACGAGCTGCCGCACCGGCATCTCATGAGGGAAGGCGTCTGGGCCGTGCAGCTCATGGGGGCGTCCGGGCCGTCCGGTCGTCCCTCAGCCGGCTGCGCGGCGCGGGGCATCGAGCAGGTGCAGCTCCTCGTCCGTGAGGCGGATCGCGCCCGCCGCCACGTTCTCCGTGAGGTGATCGGGGTTGCCGGTGCCGGGAATGGCGAGGACGTGGGGACCTTGGTGCAAGGTCCATGCGATGCGGATCTGGGCCGGGCTCACGCCATGGGCCCGTGCCACGGCTCGGACGTCGTCGTCATGGGCCGTGGTGGCGCCCTGCTCACCGGCCTCACCCGCCACGGTGTAGAACGGCACGAAGGCGATGCCCTGTTCACCGCAGAGGCGGAGCACCTCGTCGGCTTCGGGGTCGGGGCGGTCCAGGGCGTACCGGTTCTGGACGCAGACCACCGGGGCGATGGCCTGGGCCTCGGCGAGGTGGCGGGCCGTGACGTTGGAGACGCCGAGGTGGCGTATCAGGCCCGCCTCGCGCAGCTCCGCGAGGGCGCCGAAGTGCTCGGCGACGGAATCCCACGACGGCATCCGGCGCAGGTTGACCACGTCCAGGTGGTCGCGGCCGAGCTGGCGCAGGTTCTCCTCCACGTGGCCGCGCAGGTCCTCGGGGCGGGCGGAGGTGCCCCACGTGCCGTCGTAGGCGCGGTACGGGCCCACCTTCGTGACGATGACCAGGTCGTCGGGGTAGGGCGCGAGCGCGCTGTTGATGAGTTCGTTGGCGGAGCGCAGGGACGAGAAGTAGAAGGCCGCCGTGTCGATGTGGTCGACGCCGAGGTCGATCGCCTTGCGCAGGACGGCGATCGAACGGTCGCGGTCACTCGGGGTGCCGTGGTGGAAGGCGGCGCTGCCCGTCAGCCGCATCGCGCCGAAGCCGACGCGATGGACGGGCCGGTCGCCGAGTTTCCAGGTGCCCGCGGCGGCCGCGGTGATCGTCTGTGTGTCCATCGGCGGAGTTTCACACAGGGCACCCCGGCCGGCGCAGCCGGTTTACGGGTACGTGTACGTGTTGAGTGTGGTGACGGCGGAAGCGGGGTCGCCTCGGTCGTAGTGGTCGACGGCGAGGAAGTTGGGCTTCTTGCGGGCGGCGGGCTGGCAGAACCTCCGGGCGCGGTCGGCCAGTTTGATGTTGTCGGTCCCGGCGGTCCCGGCGAGCGGGACGTCGCGGAAGTGGTTCATGACGAACAGCGGCCGGAAGCCGGGCTCGGTGCGGGTCAGCGGGATGTTGGCGTCGGGGCCGTACCAGCGGCTGTAGCAGGACCAGTCGGAGGTGCCGAGGCCCGAGCCCATCGACCAGTAGTTCTCGACGGTCCATTCCCGCTGGTACATGACACCGAAGGTGTCCCGGGTCAGACCGGCGGCCTGGTCGGCGGAGCGGCTGTGGTCGGTGAGGATCAGCAGCCGGTGGCCGGCGGCGGCCAGGTCCGTCATCGTCGGCCAGCCGTTCTGCCGCACGCCGGTGAGATCGGGCCGGTAGAGCACATCCGACAGGCCCTTGACACGGGCGAGTTCGGCGCGCAGGACCCCCGGATCGACGTAGTCCTCAAGGAAGACGGTGACGAACTGGTCGGGGTGGGCCTTGAGGAAGTCGACCATGCGCTGGATGTCGACCCAGAGGGCGACGGGCCTGCTGACGAGGGTGCAGCTGTTGTGGCAGAGGATCGCACCGTCGGGGGTCTGGTGGATGTCGAGCATGAAACCCCGGACGCCGTCGGCGAGTTGGCGTTCGATGCCGCGGGTCTGGTTGGGCACGAGATTGACGAAGGGCGGGGCGAAGCCGCCGTCGACGCCGTTGGCGTAGGCGTTGTGCGTGGTGAGGAACGTGACCTGGTCGAGGGTGCGCCGGTCCTGCGGCGGCATCGGGGAGGTGACCGGGTCGACCGGGGTGAGGTACCAGGTGGCGAGGTCGCCCGCGCCGCCGAGGGCCAGGCGCGCGGGGTAGTCCGCTCCGGAGGGCTTGGGCGCCACGGTGAGGTGGCGTGCGGTGCCGGGGACCTTGAGGGTGTACCGGTCGGCGCCGATCGGGCTGATCTCCCACCCGGCGTCGCCGCTCGCGCAGTCGACGGTCGCGGCCTGGTCGCCACTGCGGCCGAGGCAGCTGCCGGGCGCGACGGAGTTCTCCAGGAGGTAGGAGGACCCGCTCGGCTTCAACTGCCACTGCTGGCGGTCCTCGTTGCCGCGGGGTCTGTGCTGCTCGACCGCGCCGCCGTTGTCGGCCGCGTTGAGGCCGGTGGTGGTGCTCTGGACGTAGTACGCGCCCGGAGCCGGGGCGGCGGCGGCAGCGGGCTGGGGTGCCACGACCGCGGCGGCCAGTGCCGCGGCCGTGGCGAGCAGGGCGTGGGGGGTGCGTGGACGCATGAGGGATGCCCTTCGGTCAACCGTCAGGTTCATGACATCCCGCATGACACCACGCCGCACGGTCCCGCGTCAGCAGTACAGGTTGCCTCCGGTCGATGTCCCGAGGATCTGCGTGATCCGCTGATAGTTGTTCACACGGCTCTGCACCTGCGCCGGGTTCTTGCCGTCGCACTCCAGGGAGCCGTTGATGCTGCGGATCGTCTGGCCGAACCCGGCGCCGTTCACCATGGCGTTGTGCGGGGTCATGCTGCCGGGGCCGGTCTGGGTGTTCCAGTACCACAGAGCCGTCTTCCAGGCGACCGCCGAGTCGTTCTGCACCAGCCACGGGTTGTTCAGCAGGTCGATGCCGAGCGCGTCACCCGCGGCCTTGTAGTTGAAGTTCCAGCTCAGCTGGATCGGGCCGCGCCCGTAGTAGGCCGCCTGTCCGGCGGGACAGCCGTAGGGCTGTCCCCAGTCGCAGTAGTGCGGGTAGTTGGCGGTGTTCTGTTCCACCACGTGCACCAGGCCGCCGGTTTCGTGGCTGACGTTGGCGAGGAAGGCGGCGGCCTCCTGCTTCTTCACCGTGTCGCTGCCGGTGTTGGCGAAGCCGGGGTAGGCGCTCAGGGCCGCGGTGAGACCGCTGTAGCTGTAGAACGAATTCCGGTTCGGGAACATCTGGTTGAACTGCGCCTCGCTCACGACGAAGCGCGCGTTGGGCGTGCCCGGACCGTTGTCGCAGGCGTACGGCTCCCAGTACCAGGTACTGATGACCGGGTCGTAACCCGGGTTGGCGTGCTCGGCGATGTACGCCTTGCCGTCGGTGTAGCGGACGATGTCACCGGCGTTGTACGCCTTCCCTGCCGTCCAGTTCGGGTAGCTGGAGCAGGCGGCGGCCGAGGCGTTCGACGCGGGCAGGAGCACCGGCGCGCTGCCGGCGAGGGCGAGGGTGGCCAGGACTGCGGAGATACGGCGTCTCGACACGGGTTCGACTCCTTCGCGGAGCACGGCCGCACCCTGACAGGGCAGGGTGGAGCAGGCCCTTGACCGCGCGCACCGGTGGTCCGGTCACGGCGTGGGGGCGGCCGTGGTGGGGGGCTGTGGAGGCACACTCAACCGCGTTGGTCTGTACCAGTCAAGGGTGTAGACCAGTCAGGCAGAGACCTGTTGACATCCGCGCTGGTTGACGGCCCGTCATCCCCCGCTCGGCGCTCATACGTGCGCCGCGCCCTCCAGCGTCGCCGCCAGCCGGCCCAGCAGGGACCGGAGCAGGTCGTCACCGTCGCCGAGCGTGGGCCGGCCGGCCCGGACCGCGCGGTCGAGGCGCCGCCAGTACTCCTGTCCCCGTTCGGTGAGATGGGCGAGGACGCGTCGCCGGTCGAAGGGGTCGACCCTGCGGTGCACGAGGTTCTGGTCGACGAGCTGGTCGACCAGCTTGGTCAGAGTCGGCGGCGGCAGGAAGGCGGCCTCGGCGAGTCCGGTCATGTGGTGCCCCTCGCCGTCGGACAGCGTGGCCGGCACCCGCCACGCGTCGAGCGAACAGCCCTCCGCCTCCAGGACACCCTGCAACCGCCGCGCCGCCAGCCGTTCCGCCCGCGTCAGCAACTGCACGAGGTCGTCGGGGCGACGCGGGGTGGGGCTGGGCATCCCTGCTCCCGGGTCACGAGGGGTGTCCATCGTAGGAGACGCCCTGGAGTTCGTCCGCCGGAGCCGGAATCATGACGCCATGCTCCGGCGCGACCTCCCCGGGCCCGCGTGGTTCACGGCCGACGACTCCGTGCTCGGCGTGGCCCTCGTCTCCACCGTGCGGCGGGTGCTGGCGCCGGGGATCGCGCACCGCGTCCCGTACGTGTACACCGCGCTCTACGAGGGCGGCGAGGACACGGCCGGGGTGTTCCTGACGAGCGAGACCCCGCGCGACCAGCTCCGGCCGGCCATGGAACTGCCGGCCCGTGAACGGGGCGTGCGGCGCTGGTTCGTGGTGGGCAACGACTACGTGTGGCCGCGGCACACGGCCCGCTCGGCCCGTCACTACGCGCGGGAGAGCGGCGGACGCGTCGCCGGTGAGGTCTATCTCCCGCTCGGCACCGAGGACTTCGAGCCGGTGCTGCGCCACGTCGAACGCTCGGACGCCGACGCGGTGCTGATGCTCCTCGTCGGCAGTGACGCGGTGCGCTTCAACCGGGCGTTCGCGGCGTGCGGCCTGCCTGCGGCTGAGCACGCTGATGGACGAGAACACTCGTGGCGAGCGGCCTGGCGGCGACCGAGGACCTCTACAGCACGGCCGGGTTCTTGACGGGCCGGGACACCGGACGTCTCGGCGATCGGCGCGGCGGCGGGGGCCGGGTCCGTGTCGTACGAGGGCCCGCGCGGACTGCTGCACCTGCGGGACGCCCATGTGCGGCAGCGGATCTACCTGGCGCGGGCCGACGGGCTCGACTTCGACGTGCTCACGGAACTGGACGCGCGGCCCCGGGACACAGGTCCTAGGTCATTCTGACAAGTCCTGGCCGCGAGGAGGGCGACGCCTTCATCCGTGCGGCCGAGGAACCTGATCGCGGTGGGCCTTGCGACTGCCGCCGGCGCCGCTCTTGCCGACGCCCTCGACGACACCCCTGACTTCATCAGTTGCCACCAGCGGGTCGCCTGCTGACCTCGGTCAGCGTCGGCCCGGTGCTTGGCGGCGGTGCGATGAACCACCGACGACAGTGATGAGCTGCGGCCGCCCGAAGTCGTCTTCCCGGTACGGCACCTCGGCTCCGGCGGCCGGTTCATCGCTGCGGCGTTCTTCCCCCATGACCCGGAGAACCGCAGGCGCGTGTTCATAGACCCGCCTGACGGACTTGACCGCGGCGCCACGTGGCGCCGCGGTCAGCGGGCAGCCGGGGCCCGTCGAACCCAAAGGTACGTCCGTGGGCGATGCGGGCCGGCTGGTGCATGTCCGGGGACGCCCTTCCGTTGATGCGTTGTGCCGACCGGCGGGTCGGGCGGTCAGCGCAGTCCGGCGAAGAGGTCGTCCTCGGGTGTGGCCGCGCCAGTGGCGTCCTGGACCCGTACGAAGGTCTCCACGCCCATCAGTTCACCGAACCTCTCCTTGCCCATCCTGAGGAAGAAGATGTTCTCGCCCTGACTGGCGTGCGCGGCCAGCGCGTCGAACTTCTGGCCGCTGAACGCGGTGGTGTCCACCCATGTGGTGATCTCATCGTCGGGGAGGCCGATCTCGGCCGGCGCGGCGGCCTCGGCGGGATCCGGCTCCGGCATGTCCTCACCGAACTCGCTCATGATCTCACCGAACCGCTGCATCATCGAGCGGGGCATCGTCGTCCAGTACACCTTCGGTGTCAGTGCGGTCATCTCCAGCGCCGCCATCGTGATGCGGTGGGCCTGGATGTGGTCGGGGTGACCGTAGAAGCCGTTCTCGTCGTAGGTGACGACCACGTCAGGTCGGTAGTGGCGCATGAGTTCCGCGAGCCGGGCCGCGCCTTCCTCCACGGGGGTCTGCCAGAAGGATCCGGGAGCGTCGTTGCTCGGCCAGCCCATCATCCCGGAGTCGGCATAGTCCAGCATCTCCAGATCGCTGACCTTCAGGACGTCACAACTCGCCTTGAGTTCTTGACGGCGCATCAACGCGACGGCCACGGGATCGTGCCCGGGATCGCCCGGCTTGACACCTCCCGGTCCGTCACCGCAACCGCCGTCGGTACACGTCACGAGAACCGTGCGGATGCCTTCCGCCGCGTACCGCGCGAGGACCCCTCCGGTTCCGGTGGCCTCGTCGTCGGGATGGGCATGCACGGCCATGAGCGTCAAAGGCCGGTCGGTCATGAGACAGTCCTCCTGCAGAAACATGTCGTGATGAAAGTGCTCGACTGGCTACCACACACCTGAGGCCCGGATTCCCGCGGGGCGGGCGACCTCCCGGTCTCCGTGCTTCCCCGCCCGCGCGGCGCCGGTCCCTCGGTCCATGCAACTCCGCCGACCGGTCCGGCTGTTCCCCGCACGGCTGGAGGGGGCCGTATGAAGCGTGGCGGAAGGCGGCGGGCGACTGGCCGCAGCAGCGCCGGCGGGGCCTGCCGACGACACGCCCCCGGATCAGCTTTCCGCGCCGCCCGACCGCGAGAATTCCTCCCATGACCACCACACCCCATGCCCTCGTCACCGGCGCACAGCGACTGGCGCACGATCTCCTCGTCCCGCGGGCCGAACGCGTCGACCAGGAGGGGGTGCCCGCGAGCCATGTGGAGGCGGTGAAGCGGGCCGGGCTGCTCGGCGTGGTGGCACCACGGGAGTACGGCGGGGCGGACGCGCCCGTTTCCGTGGCGCGGGAGACCGCGGAGATCCTGTCCGGGGCGTGCTGCTCCACATGGTTCGTGCAGACACAGCACCACACCCCGGTGAAGCTGCTCGCCACCTACGACTCACCGGCCCGGGAGAAGCTGCTGCGTCCGCTGGCGACCGGTGAGCTGATGGCCGGCATCGCCTTCGCCCATGTCCGCGCCTTCCCCCGGGTGCCGGTGCGGGCCGTTCCCCGGGAGGGCGGCTGGCGGTTCGAGGGGAAGGTGCCCTGGTACACGGGCTGGGGGCTGAACGACGTGATGCTGCTGGCCGGGGTGACGGACACGGCCGAGGTGGTGTTCGTGTGCGTCGAGGCGCGCGAGCAGCCGGGGCTGACGCCGTCGGCGCCGATGCGGCTCGCGGCTCTGAGCGCCGCCCGCACGGTGTCCCTGGAGCTGGACGGCCTGTGGGTGCCGGAGGAGGCCGTCGTACTGCGCGCCCCGCAGGAGGAGTTCGCCCTGATCGACCTCCCCCGGGCCGCCAACGCCAGTCCGGCCGTGTTCGGGGTGGCGTACGCGGCACTGGACCTGGTGGCGCGGAGCCCGGACGGCGAGGAGACGGCGCGCTCGCTGCGGGCCCGGCTCGACCAGGTCCGCCGGGAGGCCTACGCCCTGGCCGACCGGCCTGCCGCGGCGGACTCCGTCCCGGAACGCCTGGCCGTGAAGACCCGTGCCTACGACCTCCTGCGCGCGGCCACCACCGCGGCGATCGTGGCCGGGGGCGGCCGCTCCATGGCCCTGGACAGCCGGGCGCAGCGGCTTGCGCGCGAGGGGATGTTCCTGCTGGTGCAGGGCCAGACGGCCGAGGCACGCAGGACGCACCTCGGCTCGCTGGCGTCCGGCTAACCGAGGCCGGGCACGGCGGACGCCCGGTCCTTGCGGGTCGGCACCTTCCGGCAGAACTCCGCTTCGATGACGTCGGTGTAGAGGGAGGAGTCCGCCAGCCAGTCCCCGTTGATGTTGAAGGTGAGCTGGTGCTCGCCGTCCCGGGTGCCGGCCATCGCGGACAGGGAGCCGTTCGTACGGCCGCTCTTGCCCACCACCTTCACCCCGCAGGAGAGCTGCGCGAACTCGACCCCGAGCCCGTACCCGATGCCGTGACCGGCCGGCACCTCGTCGAACATCTCCTTCATCTGCCGCGGGGGAAGCAAGCGGCCCTTCATCAGCGCGCGTTGGAAGCGGTTCAGATCTCCGCTGGTGGAGATGACGTCGCCGGCCGCGCCCAGCCAGGTCATGTTCTGTTCGGTCGCGTCGTGGATCTCGGCGTCGGGGGCGTCCTGGTGAAGCCGGGAGTAGCCGACGGGGTGGGGTTTCGGCAGGTGGGGATCCGTGCCGGGGAACGACGTCCCGCGCAGTTTCAGGGGCCGGAGGATGCGGCGGGTGATCTCCTGGGCGTAGCCGCGGCCCGTGGCCTTCTCGATGACCATGCCCGCGATGACGAAGTTGGTGTTCGAGTAGGACGGTTCGCGCTCCGGGCCGGGCCGCGGTGCGCGCCGCAGGGCGATCGCCACGAGTTCCTCGGGCGTGTGGGTGTCGTACCGGTGCCGGGGGAAGCCGGGCCCCGCGCTGTCGTGGCTGAGGACGGGGTCGTCGGTGTAGTTGGCGATTCCGCTGGTGTGGTTGAGGAGTTGGCGCAGGGTGACCTCGGTGCCGTCGTAGCCGTTGCCGTGCAGCAGGCCGGGCAGCCATCGCTCGACCGTGTCGTCCAGGTTCAGTCTGCCTTCCGCCTCCAGTTGAAGCAGGACGGTGGCGACGAACGTCTTGGTGATGCTGGCGCCGCGGAAGTGGTCGCCGGCGGACCGCTCACGGCCGGTGCCGGTGTCCGCGTGGCCGGCCCGGCCGAACCAGGTCCCGTCGCTGTCCCGCGCTGTGGCCGCCACTCCGGGGAGCCCGCCCTTCTCGACCAGCGCGCGTAACGCGGTCCGGGTGGCCTCGTGGCCGTGCTGGTGGTCTGCTGCCTGCGCCGGCGGGGCGAGGGCCGCCGTTCCGGCGCACAGCGCCACGGCCAGGGCGATCGGGACGGTGCGTGCGGAGCGCTTCTTCATGCGTCTGTGCCTCCTGGTCACCGAGAGGCGGTGCTGCCTCTCGGTGACCAGGACGCCCGCGCCCGGCTCCAGGGTTGATCTTCGGACCGGCGCGGTGGCGGAGCGTCAGCCCACGACGAGTACTGCGAAGTTGACGGTGGGTGGGGTCAGCCCGCGACGGCCAGCAGCGGGGTGCGGCCGAGCGCCGCGGAGAACTGGTCGACCACCTGACCGAGCGCCTCGGTGGCCGCCGGCGCGACGGTCAGCGAGCCGTCGTCGTGGACGGTGAGGTCCTTGTCGAGGGTGAACCAGCCCTGCACGATGTGGGCCGCGCCCATGGAGGTGAGGACGGGGCGCAGGGCGTAGTCGATGGCCAGAACATGGGCGACGCTGCCGCCGGTGGCGAGCGGCAGCACGGTCTTGCCGGCGAGGGCGTACTGCGGGAGCAGGTCCAGCAGGGCCTTCAGGACACCGGAGTAGGACGCCTTGTAGACGGGAGTGCCGACGACGACGCCGTCGGCCCGGGCGAACAGCCCGGTGGCCTCGACGATGGCGGGGTGGCGGAAGTCCGCGCCGAGCAGGGCCTCCGCGGGGATGGTGCGGACGTCGAGCGGGATCACGTCGTGGCCCTGGGCCGCCAGCCGCTGGTCCAGGTGACGGAGCAGGCGGCTGGTACGGGACGAGGCGGAGGGGCTGCCGGAGACGGACAGGACGGTGGCCATGGGCTCTCATTTCCGGGAAGGCGCGACTGCGTGGGGCACCGCCGCGTCCGGGACGTCGCGTCCCACGGGCGTGCCGGGGACCGGGTTCGGGGTGAGGGGAATGCGCCGCACGGAGTGGGTCGCCGGCACGGAACAGGCCTGCCGACGGCGGATACGGCGGTGAGGAGAAGCGGCGAGCCCGAAGACTCAGGCTGCGGCGCGACAGGAAGCGCTGGAGACGCGTGCGAGGTCGACGTGGCGTCGCCGCGTGAGGTCCAGTCGCATGGTCATGCCATGGATCGTGGCAGTGGGGGTCACGGGCCGTCAAGGAATGCGCGGCTCATCTCGTATCCCGGACCGGCTTTTTCGGAAGGGAACCGCTTGCGGTTCGCGCCCGCCCGGTTCGGCACGATCGGGCGGGCGCGTTCCGTCGCCGGGCGAACGGCGGCGGCCTCAGTCGTCGTCCGCGGGGACGACCACGAGGAAGGCGTCGGACTCCAGGTCCATCACGACGGTGGCCGGTTCACCCTCGGCGCGGCGGCGTGCCGCGTACTCCTCCGCGGGCCACGATCCGCGCGGAGACCCTGCCGGGAACCGCTCCAACACCTTCGCACCGATGGCCGTGGTCACGTCCGCTGCCCTCCTTGCCCCTCGCCGCCCCGCGGGCGACGTCGCCGGTCGTTGTCGTACACATCCGGATGCCCCCGATCCGCCCGGGCATGTACTGCGGGGTAGATTCCGCCCGCCTCGCCAAGCTCTACACATAAAGGGGAAATAAGCGCAGAATGACACGTACGCGGCGATTACCGCATACCCCACCAGAAGCGGTCGCCCTGCACCATGAAGGAGACGAGTCATGGCCAACGTCTCGCCCACCAGAGGTGACATCACCACTCACCCCGATGCTTCCGAGATGCGTGACCGCTACGCGCGCATGCTCGGTGGCCGCGATGTGGCGCTCGTGGACGGACCGGTGTTCCTGCTCGGTCTGTACTGCGCCGCCTCCCCGTGGATAGTCCACTACACGACCAGCCAGCCGGCCCTCGTGACCCACAACCTGATCATGGGCATCGCGATCGGTCTGCTGGCGCTCGGGTTCACTCGCGCTCCCGAGCGCATGTACGGCCTGAGCTGGGCCATGTGCGCCGTGGGCGTATGGATGATCATCTCACCGTGGGTCGTCGGCGAAAGCCCGGACGCCGGTGTCGTGTGGAACAACATCATCATCGGTGCACTGGCCGTGATCCTGGGGCTCGTGTGCGCCGGCACGGCGGCGAAGGCCACGCCCAGGCCGTAGCGGACAGCGGAAGGGAACCGAAGGCCGGTCCACGCCCTGGACCGGCCCGTTCGCGTCCGCCCTCCGGCGTCCATGCCACGGTGGCGCAGCGGCGGCCCGCGCATGTGTGACGTGCCTTCCCGTTCCGCCACGGGCCCGTGCGGTCAGGACGTGTACTGGTACGGCGTCGTGGTCGTCAGGGGCAGGAAGCCGAGCCGTTCCAGGATCGGACGGCTCTGGTCGGAGGCGTCGACCTGGAGGTAGGAGTAGCCGCGGGCGGCGGCGGCCCGGGCGCGGTGGGCCACCAGGGAGCGGTAGATGCCCCGGCCGCGCCAGCCCCGTACGGTGCCGCCGCCCCAGAGGCCGGCGAAAGGGGTACCGGGCACGAGTTCCATGCGGGCCGCGCTCACCGGCCAGTCGCCGGCCATCGCCACGACGGCGACGACGGTGTCCGGGGCCGCCGACAGCCGGGCGAGGAGTTGGTGGCGCAGCCAGGAGCTGTCCGCGCCGAACGCGTCCTGGTGGACGTGTGCCACGAGATCGACGCCCGCCGGGTCGGTGACCGGCTCGACGCGCACGCCCTCGGGCGGTTCCGCGTCGTGGGCGACCACGGCGACCTCGCCGATCATCAGCGTCTCCGCGGGCTCGGGCGTGAACCCTGCCGCGCGCAGCCGAGGCCCGAGGTCCGCCGGCCGGTCGTGCCCGTAGAGCTTCCACTCGAAGTCGAGACCGAGCCCGGTGTAGTGGTCGATCTGCGCGGCGATCGCGGCGTCCGCCCCGGCCTCGTCGAGGTCGGACCACACGATGCCGTTCCAGCCCTGCGCGGAGGCGACCTGGCGGACGACGCCGCCGGTCCGCTCGACACGGGCGTCGGGACCGTCCGGGCGCGCTCCCGCGCGCAGGTCACGGTCGAACAGCGCGAGCAGCTCCGCATGATCCATGAGCACACCTCAGCAGGCAGCGGACCGGGCGGCAACGGGTTTTGCGGTGCGAACGCCCCTCCCTGTGGGCCCCCGGCACTCCGCCCGGGACCGGGGGGTGTGGGCCCCCGGCACTCCGCCCGGGACCGGGCGGCGAAGGGTTCTGCGGCGCTCCCCCTCCCGGCCCCGCTCCTTTCCCGCCGACGGCCGGCGTCCTAGGGTCCTGTCGATCACACGTCGTCTCGGGAGAGGCCTGCCGCATGGTCGTGAAGGACACGGAACTGCCGCACCTGCGCCGCTGTGTGGAGCTCGCGGCCGAGGCCCTGGAGGCCGGGGACGAGCCGTTCGGATCGGTTCTGGTGGGCGGGGACGGCACCGTCCTCGGCGAGGACCACAACCGGGTGGCCTCGGGCGACCGCACCCGGCACCCCGAGTTCGAGCTGGCCCGCTGGTCGGCGGCGCACCTCACGCCCGCGGAACGGGCGGCCGCCACGGTCTACACCTCCGGCGAGCACTGCCCGATGTGCGCGGCCGCGCACGCCTGGGTCGGCCTCGGCCGGATCGTCTACGTCTCCTCGTCGGAGCAACTGGGCTCCTGGCTCGCGGAGTTGGGGGTCCCCGCCCCACCGGTGCGGCCACTTCCCGTACACGAGGTGGCGCCCGCCGTAGTCGTGGACGGCCCGGTTCCGGACCTCGTCGACCGGGTGAGGGAGTTGCACGTCAGGTTCCACCGCGGGCGCGGCTGAGGCCCGGCCCGGCCCCCTGCCCGAGATGCAGGGCCGCTGGGACGAACCTACGATCGTTTTGAATTGGACCAGGTGTAAGACCAGGCGTACGCGCCGGTCTCCCCGACGGGGGGAGGCACATGTCCTCGTTGCCGGCACGCCGGCTCATGGCCGTCTACGTCGTACTGGTCGCGGCCGTCACCGTCGTGTACATGACCGTGCCGGTGATGGTCCCCGTGATGTGGGCCGTGATGGGGCTGGCCGGGGTCGCCGCGGTCCTGATCGGCACCCGCCTCCACCGGCCCGCCCACCCGTGGCCCTGGTGGGTCCTGGCGGCCGGCCTGCTGGTCTTCGTCGCGGGCGACACGTACTACTTCGTGATGGAGCAGTACCTCGGGGCCTCCAACCCGTTCCCGTCCCCGGCGGACGCCTGTTACCTCGCGATGTACCCGCTCATCGCGCTCGGCCTGTCGGGGCTGGTGCGTCACCGGTGGGCCGGCCGCGACCTGCCGAGCCTGCTCGACGCGCTGATCGTCACCGCCGGCCTCGCGCTGCCCGTGTGGGTCTACCTGGTGCAGCCGCTGACCGTCGTCCAGGGCCTGACCTGGCAGCAGCGTGCCATCAGCATCGCCTACCCCCTCGGCGACATCCTCGTGCTGGCCCTGCTGGTCCGGCTGCTCACCCCCAGCCCGGTCAACGGCTCCAATCGCGCCGTGCGCCTGCTGGTCGCCGGCACGGTGACTTTGCTCGTCACCGACATCGGATACGGGATCCTGCAGTTGAACGACGTGTGGGAGACCGGCAGCTTCCTGGACCTCGGCTGGGTCGTCTTCTACACCGCCTGGGGCCTGGCGGCGCTGCATCCGTCCATGGTCGAGCTGACGGCCTCCGTGCCCCAGCGGGAGTCCCTGCTGCCGCCGCGGCGCAGGCTGGTCATGCTCGCCGTGGCCACGCTCATCGCCCCGGGGATCCTGCTCTGGGAGGGGCTGAGCGGCCAGACCCGCGACGCCGCCGCGATCGCGGCCTTCTCGGGCGTGCTGTTCCTCCTGGTCATCCTCCGGCTGGCGGGGATGGTCGTCGCACATCGCCATGCGGTACACAGGGAGCTCGCCCTGCGGACCGCCGCCGCGTCGCTGGTTTCCGCCTTCCGGCAGGAGGAGGTGGACCGGTCCTGCCGGGCGGCGGTCGACCGGCTGATGGGCCCGGACGTACCGCACCGGACCCTGCTGCTGCCGCGGGAGCGCGCGGCGGACCTCGGGGCCCAGGGCACCCGGCTGGTGAGCCCGGCCGCCCTCGATCCCGACCTCTGCACCGGGCTGGACGGCCTGCCGTCCGTCCTGGCCTGCCCCATGACCCAGCCCGACCGCCCCACCGGGGCCGTGCCGGGCGTCCTGCTCGTCGCCGCCCCCGAGCGGCAGCTCATCGAGACCCGGAGCTCCCTGGAGATCCTCGCCTCCCACGCGGGCCTGGCCATGGAGCGTGTCGCGCTGCGGCAGGAAGTAGTCCGGCGCGAGAACGAGGCGTACTTCCGCACCCTCGTCCGCAACACCTCCGATGTGATCCTGATCCTGGAGGACGACGACACCATCCGGTACGCCAGCCCCTCGGCGCGGTCCGTGTTCGGCACCGACGACCTCGTGGGGGTCTCGCTGCCGCAGCTGGTGGATCCCGGCGACCGGGACCGGGCCGCGCGGGGACTGACCGCCGTACGGGCGCGGGGGCCGTGGGCGGGGCACGACCACTGGTGGGTGCAGCGCCGGGAGGGGCGCGTCGAGGTGGAGGTCCGGTTCAGTGACTTCCGCGACGAGCGCACCGTGTCCGGCCTGGTGGTGACCCTGCGGGACGTGACGGAACAGCGGCGGCTCGAGCAGGAGCTGACGCAGCGGGCCTTCCACGACTCGCTGACCGGTCTGCCCAACCGGACCCTGCTGCTGGAGCGGATCGAACGCGCCCTGCTGCGCGGGCGCCGCGAGTCGTCCCTGACCTGTCTGCTCTTCATCGATCTCGACGACTTCAAACTGGTCAACGACACGATGGGACACCGGGCCGGCGACCACCTGCTGGTCTCGGTCGGCAACCGGCTGTCCCGGACGCTGCGCCGCACCGACACCGCCGCCCGGCTCGGCGGTGACGAGTTCGCCGTACTGATGGAGGACGCCAAGCAGCCCCTGGACGCCGAACTGCTCGCCGCCCAGGTGATCCAGACGCTGAGCCGGCCCTTCGACCTGGCCGACGAGTCGGTGACGGTGTCGGCCAGCGTGGGTGTGGCCACCGCGCGCGACAGCACGGACGCGGAGGAACTGCTCGGCCACGCCGACCTCGCGCTGTACGCGGCGAAGGCGGCGGGCAAACGGCAGTGGCGCCGGTTCAAGCCGCTGCTGCGCAGCCGCATGGTGGAGCGGCACGATCTGCAGTCCCAGCTGGCCCGGGCGGTCGCCGACAAGGCGTTCGTGCTGCGCTACCAGCCCGTCGTGGACATCTCGGCGGGTGAGGTGGTGGGGTTCGAGGCGCTGGTCCGCTGGCCGCACGAGCAGCGGCCGCCCGTCATGCCGGACCAGTTCATCAGGCTGGCCGAGGAGACCGGGCACATCGCCCCGCTCGGCTCATGGGTGCTGGAGAACGCGGTCAGCGACATCGTGAACCTGCAGCGTCTGCCCGGGCCCGCCCGTCCGCCGTACGTCAGCGTGAACGTCTCCGCCCGTCAGTTCCGCGACGCCGGGTTCATCGAGCAGGTCGGGGAGGCGCTGAGCACACCGGGGCTGGAGCCGGGTTCGCTGCAGCTGGAGATGACCGAGACGGTGCTGCTGCACCGCGACGACCGTCTCCAGACGGTGCTGAACACCCTCAAGGAACTCGGGGTGCACATCGCGGTCGACGACTTCGGCACCGGCTTCTCCTCGCTGCGCTACCTGCGGGACTTCCCCATCGACGTACTGAAGATCGACAAGTCGTTCATCGACGACATCACGCGTGACGCCCAGCAGGTCGCCCTGGTCGAGGGCATCGTGCGCATCGCCGACACCCTGGGCCTGCAGGTCATCGCGGAGGGCATCGAGGACGCGGCCCAGCGGGATCTGCTGGCCGGGATGGGATGCCGGTTCGGGCAGGGGTACCTGTTCGCCCGGCCGATGACCGTGGAGCAGAGCGCGCGGATACTACGGGAGCCGAGCGCCCGTCCCTTCGCGTCGCCGCCGGCGCGCCGTCCCCGGGTCGACGCCGCCCGGGGACGCCGGGAGGCACGCTGGGCGGATCTGGAGCATCTGCGCCGCACCAGCCCGATGAGCGACGCGGTCCTGGACGAGGTGCGCGGGCGGCACATCCGCAGCGGCGACCACTGGCTGATCGACTTCGCGTCGTGCAACTACCTGGGCTTCGACTGGGACCCGGAGGTCATGGAGGCCGTCGCTCCCGCCGTACGCCGCTGGGGTACCCATCCCAGCTGGTCGCGCCTGCTGGGCAGTCCGCGGCTGTATCCCGACATCGAGGAGCGGCTCGCCGCGCTGCTGGGCGCGCCGGACACGCTGCTGCTGCCGACGCTGACGCTGGTCCACTCCTCGGTGATCCCCGCCATCGCCGAGGACGGGCACGTGTTCGTGGAGGCGACCGCGCACCGGACGGTCTACGACGGCTGCGTGGTGGCCCGGGCGCAGGGCGCCACCCTGCACCGTTTCCACGCCGAGCGGCTCGACGAACTGCAGGCCCTGCTGGCCGGTGTGCCCCCGGGGACGCCGCGGCTGGTGTGCCTGGACGGCGTCAACAGCATGAGCGGCAACATCCCCGACCTGCCGGCGCTGGCGGCGGTGTGCCGCTCGCAGGGAGCGACACTGTACGTCGACGACGCGCACGGCTTCGGCGTGATCGGGGAGCGCGGGCCGGACGAGATGTGCCCCTACGGCATGCGCGGCAACTGCGTGGTACGGCACACCGGGGAGTCGTACGACGGGATCGTGCTCGTGGCCGGCTTCTCCAAGGCGTACTCGTCCCTGCTGGCGTTCCTCGCGCTGCCGTCGGAACTGAAGAACCGGCTGAAGACCGCGGCGGCGCCCTATCTGTACTCGGGTCCGTCGCCGACGGCGTCGCTGGCCACGGCACTGGCCGGGCTGGACGTCAACGACCGCCGGGGCGACATGATCCGGGCCGATCTGTACCGCAAGACGTCCCGGGTGCTCGACCACCTGGAGGGCTTGGGGGTGTACAGCCTGAACTCGGACCGGCTGCCCATCGTGGAGGTGCCGCTGGCCAACCCCGCGGACCTGGACGCGGTCGCCGCGTTCCTGTGGCAGGAGGGCGTCTACGTGACCCTGGCCGCCTACCCGCTGGTCCCGCGGGACCGGGTGGGTTTCCGGGTCCAGCTCACCGCCCTCAACTCCGACGAGGACATCGACCATCTGAACGCGACGATGACCCGGTTGTCGACACGTTTCCCGCTGCGGCTGAAGGGCTAGAGGGCCATGACGACGCACAACGACGACGTGGACTGGGACCTCTGGCCGGTCGCCGACTACCTCGCGGAGAACTACCGCGAGGTGCACGCGTCGGACGCGGCGGTCATCGCGCACCACTCGGCGTTCTACCGGGGTCTTCCTCCCGGCTCGATCGCCCGCTCGGTCGAGTTCGGGGCGGGCCCGAACCTGTATCCGCTGATACTCGCCTCGGCCGCGTGCCGCAGGATCGACGCCGTGGAGGCCGGGGCGAGCAACGTCGCCTACCTCGAGGACCAGATCTGCCACCGTCTCGACGCGAGCTGGCTGCCGTTCCACGCGCTGTGCCGAAGCCTCAATCCCTCGCTGCCCCCGACGCTGGCCGGGGCGCTGGCCCCGGTGAACGTCGTCCACGCCGATGTCCGGTCCCTGCCGCCGGGCACCTACGGGCTGGCCTCCATGCACTTCGTGGCCGAGAGCGTCACGGAGGACTTCGCCGAGTTCGCCGACTTCTGCCGCACCTTCGTCCGCACGGCCCGGCCGGGGGGCCACCTGGTCGCCGCGTTCATGGAGAACATGCCGACCTACCGGATCGGGCCGGCCTCCCGCTGGCCGGGCTGCCCGGTGAGCCCGGCGACCGTCACGGAGGTCTTCGCGCCGCTGACCCGGGACCTGGACGTGACCCACATCGACGTGGACCCGACCCTGCCGGACTACGGCGACTCGGGGATGGTGCTGCTCACGGGGGTGGCGGAGGCGGTGTGACCGTTGCGGTCAGCCGTCCGCACCGGGCCGGAACCTGCGGCGCAGCACCACTCCCCCGGCGACCAGCGCCGCGCTCGCCGCGACGGACTGGAGGGCGTGATCCGTGCCCGTGTGGGCCAGGGCGCCCCTGGCGTGCGGAACGGTCCGCGGGGCCGGTTCGGGGCCGGGGCGGTCGCGGGGCGGTGCGATCGGCTCCGGGTCCGGCTTCGCCGGGTGCTGGGGGCGGACCCGGTCATGGTCGCCGCGGCCGTTGGAGTACGCGTTGCCGGTGGCCGGGTCGCCGATGCCCACCACGTTCGCCGAGTTGCCCGTGACGTCGACGGGGAGGTCGACCGGCAGCTGCACGCCGTTGCCGGAGACCACGCCGGGGGAATCCTTTCCACTGCCCTCGGCGACCGCACCGCCGGACCCGCCCGGCCGCCCGGCCTGCCCGTCACCCTTGTTGACGCAGCGGTTGCCGGCCGCGGGGTTGAGGAGCCCCACCACGTTCACGGTGTTCCCGCACCCGTTCACCGGGACGTGCACCGGCAGCTGGAGGGTGTTGCCGGAGACCACCCCAGGCGAACCGGCCGCCGAGCCGTCCGTGCCGGAACCGGCGTACGCGGGGACGGTCACGGCCATCGCGCCCGAGGCGGCGGCGACGGCGATCACTCCGTTTCGGGTAGCCCTTCGCATGGGACCCCTGCCTTCCAGACTTCGTCGGCGGGCACTCACCCGCACCGGGAAGAACGCCGGGCCCCCGGTCCGAGTTGCGGCTTATCCGCCTTTCACTCCATCGAGCGGACAGGTTGTCGAACTAGCGGTAAAGCCGCTCGTACGCGGCCTCGCATCCGGACGCCCTACGGGCGTCACCCGGGCGGACGGCACCGGACGCACGGCCCGCCGCACGGGCCGTCCGCCCGGAGGCGAGGCGTCCGGAGCGCGCTTATGGTGAGCGAGGGCACCGATCCGGTCCGCTGCGGGAGGTCCCGCGTACCTGGAGGCATCGATGCTGGCCAAGCTGTCCACGCGCCCCTCGATACGGCGCTGCGCGGTCACCGGCACGGCCGGGCTGGCCCTGCTGGGTACGGCACTGCCGGCCGCCGACGACCCTCCGCCCGGCCTGACGCGCTTCTACGACCAGAAGGTCACCTGGTCGAGATGCTCGGGCATGGACATGCCGAAGGACCTCCAGTGCGGGAAGGTCACCGTCCCGCTCGACTACTCCGCACCCGGCAAGGGCACCCTCGACCTCGCCGTGGCCCGTTACCGGGCCACGGGCAAGTCCCGGGGCTCGGTGCTGCTGAACTTCGGCGGCCCCGGCGGCCAGGGCGTGGCCCAACTCGCCATGGGGGCCAAGGACTTCATGGGCCTGACGAACGGCTATGACGTCGTCTCCTTCGACCCGCGCGGGGTGGGCCGCTCCTCGCCGGTGAGCTGCGGGAACGCCTCGACCGCCGCCCTGGACGCCACGGACGGCAACGCCGACGTGGCCGACGCCGGGGCCGTGCTCGAAGAGCTGCGCGCGGCCGCGACCGAGTGCACCGAGCACTCCGGCCCGGTCCTGCCCCACATCGGCACGGTCAACGCCGCCCGCGACCTGGACGTCATGCGGGACGCCCTCGGCGACGACAAGCTCAACTACCTGGGCTTTTCCTACGGCAGCCGGCTCGGCGCGGTGTACGCGGCCCAGTACCCCGAGAAGGTCGGCAGGATGGTGCTGGACGGCGTCGACACCCTGACCGAACCGCTGACCGACCAGGGTGTGGCGAGCGCCCAGGGGCAGCAGACCGCGCTGGAGAGTTTCCTGAACTGGTGTACCGAGGACATCGCCTGCCCGTTCGGACGCGATCCCCGAGAGGCCCGGGAACACGTCGTGGAGGTGGTCGAGTCGCTCGACAAGGACCCGCTGCCGACCGACTTCGGCGAGGCGTTCACCGGTCAGGACTTCGCGGGGGCGCTCGGGCAGGGCCTCTACAGCAGGGAGCTGTGGCCCTCGCTGCAGCGGGCCGCCGGCCAGCTGCTGGAGGACGGTGACACCCGCGGCCTGGAGGCGTTTCTCTCCGGCGGCTTCACTCTGCCGCTGCGGCGCCCCCCGCACGCCGGACTCACCGACCCGGCGGACATCCCCCTCGACAACCTGCCGGCGGCCCTGATGGCGGTCAACTGCGCCGACGATCCCGACCGGCCCTCCGCCGCGCAGGTCACCGAGGACCTCGGCCGGCTCCGCGCCCGCTACGAGCAGGCCTCCCCGGTGTTCGGCCGGTACCGGCTCACCCAGGTCCTGATGTGCTACGGCCGCCCCAAGGGCACCGACTACATCCGCGACGACGTCAAGGATGTCGAGACGCCGCGGATGCTGCTCGTGGGCACCCGGGGCGACCCGGCCACGCCGTACCGCTGGACGGTGGAGACGGCCAGACGGCTCGGATCGTCGGCGGTGGTGCTCGACAACCGGGGCGAGGGCCACACCGGCTACGGCTCGTCGAAGTGCGTGCACGGCAAGGTCGACGCCTTCCTGCTGTACGGAACCCTGCCGCCGGACGGCAGTTCCTGCGGCTCCGACCGCGACGACGAATGAGCACGTTCGGCCCACATGCCCCTGTGCCGAATTCGCTCTATCGTTCTGTCATGGAGCACGTTCTGACTCCCGCGACCCTGTCAGAGCTGCGGCGCCCGCGCCCCTACCCCGCGGTCTCCGTGCTGACCCCGACACACCGGCGTGATCCCTACAACGCCCAGGATCAGGTCCGGCTGCGCAACGTGGTCGCCGAGGCCAAGCGGCAGCTGGAGGCCGATCCGGCCGTCACCCGCGAGCGACGCACCGAGGTCTCCGGGCACCTCGACCGTGCCCTGGCCGAGGTCGACCTGACCCACGCCGAGGACGGCCTGGCGATCTTCGCCGCCCCCGGTGAGCACCAGGTGTGGTCCCTGGCCCGGCCCGTCCCCGAACGGGTCGTGCTCTCGGACACCTTCCTCACGCGCAATCTCGTCTCCGCCCAGACGGCCGGACAGCCCTTCTGGGTCCTCTCGCTCGCCGCGGACCGCGTCACGCTGTGGGACGGCGGCGTCGACCGGGTCTCCGCGGCGCGCGTCGGCGGCTTCCCGCTGACCCGGCGCGTGGAGAACTTCGACCCGGAACGACGGCAGCGGATCGGCGACACCCCGAGCGCCTTCCAGGAGACGCGCACACGCCAGTTCCTCCGCGAGGCCGACATCGCGATGGCCGCCGTGCTGCGCGACCACCCGAGGAAGCTCTACGTGACGGGTGAGCCGGCCGCCCTCTCCCTGCTGGAGGAGGTCGGCGTCACCACCCGGGACGCGGTGCACGTCCCGCACGGCGGCCTCGCGCACGGGACCCCCGAGACGGTGTGGCAGGCCCTGCGGCCGGTGGTCGAGGAAGAGGCCCGCAGGAGCACGGACGCCGTGGCCCGGGCCCTCGAAACGGGCCGCGGACGGCGGGAATTCGCGGCCGGTGTCGACGAGCTGTGGCAGAGCGCCCGGGAGGGCCGCGTCCGGCTGCTGGCCGTCGAGGAGAACTACCGGGTGACGGACCGCGACGCCGGGGACCATCTGATCCCCGCCGAGGCCGACGACCTCGGCTCCCGCGAGGACATCGTGGACGAGATCGTCGAGCAGTGCCTGGAGACCGGGGCCGACGTCCGCTTCGTACCGGACGGCACACTCGGCGAGGCGGACGGCATGGCCGGGGTGCTGCGCTACTGACCGACCGGGGACTCGCCCGGCAGCCCCGCCCCGCAGCCCCGCCCACAGACTCGAACAGAGAGTCGTCGAACACTCGAATCAGCCTCGCACCGAGGTTCCGACGCTCCCTCAAATCCCCTGTGTACGCTGCGACTTGGTTCTCCCGGCAGCAGCCTCGGCGCCTACCTCGGAGTAACTCCGCGAGACGGTGACATATGCCAGAAGCACCACCGTATCGTGTGTCGTCGAATCCCTTACAGGGCGTCGCGGGCTGTGCAACAGTCGTAACGGTCCCTCCGTCCGCCTTGGTCGTACCGTCCCCGCATCGGAGTGCGTCATGCCGTCCCACCTCTCCGCGGACCGCCCAGCCGCCCAGCCGCCCCCGCGCGGGTCGGTCGACGCGCTCATCTCGCAGACGCGGCGACTCAAGGGCGACGTGGACGCGGTGCGCCGCGACTCCGAGGGGGAGGGAGCCGATCACCCGCGCGAGCGCTGGCAACGCGCCCTGTACGACCTGGCCCTGCACCAGCTCAACGACCTCGACGAGCACCTGGCCCAGCTGCGGGACGGCCCCCTGCCCACGGCGGCCGCCCCGGAACCCGCCGAGGCCGCACCCGGCTCACTGCTCAGCCGGGTCGGCAGCGCCGAGTGGAACCTGCAGACGGACCAGGCCAGTTGGTCCGGAGAGCTCTATCAGATCCTGGGCCGCGACCCGGCCGCTCCCCCGCTCACCCTCGACGAGCTGCCGTCGCTGGTGGTGGAGGAGGACCGGCCGAAGCTGACGGCCATGGTCACCAACTGCCTCGTGGACGCCAGGCCCATCGACGGCGAGTTCCGCATCGCCCGCCGGAGCGACGACGTACGGACCCTGCACATGATGGGCGAACCGGTGCTCGACGCCGACGGCAGCACCGCGTCCATGTGGGCCGTACTGCGCGATGTCAGCGAACTGCGCCGCAGCCAGCGGGTGGTGAGCGAGACCCGTGACTCGCTCCGCAACCGGCAGGAGGCAGCACGGAGCGAACAGCGGCTCGCGGCCGAGCTGCAGGAGGCCGCGCTGCCACCGTGGCGCGGCTCCCTGCGGCTGCCGCACCGCGGCCCGCGAACCCTCGAACTCGCCGCACGCCACCTGCCGGCCTCCACGGCCACACTCATCGGCGGCGACTGGTACGACGCGCTCGAACTGACCGACGGCGAAACGCTGCTCAGCGTGGGTGATCTCACCGGGCAGGGTGTCGGCGTCACCTCGAACATGACCATGCTGCTCGGTGCCGTCCGCGGCATGGCGATGGCCGGCGCGCAGCCGGGGCAGTTGATGGCCTGGCTGAACCAGTTACTCGACGCCACCGTGCAACCCGCCCTGGGCAGCGCCGTCTGCTGCCGCTACCGGCCGGCCACCCGCACCCTGGTGTGGGCGCAGGCCGGACACCCCGCCCCGCTGCTGTTCCGCGACGGGACGGGGCGGGTGCTCAACACCCCGGACGGCGTGCTGCTCGGCGCCACCTCGGGCGCCGTCTACGGGCAGGCCGAAGAGACACTCGAAGTGGGCGACCTGCTGCTCCTGCACACCGACGGACTGGTGCCCGGGCACACGGGGCCGGAGGCCGCAGGGCTGCTCCTCGGTCTGGCACCCCGTCTGGCCGGGAACCGCACCGCGGAGGACTGTCTGGGGACCGTGGTCGAGGAGTTCGGCGAGGGCGGGCGCGAGGACAACGCCTGTGTACTGATGGCGAAGGTCACGGCGTAGGAACTCAGGCCGGTGCGTGGTCGCCGCCCCTGCCCTTCGTCTTCGGCAGGGCGTGCTTGATCTCCTCCCGCAGCTCCTGGATCCTCGGGTAGCCGGAGTACTCCGCCGTGAGCCGGTACATCTGGCGCAGCCGGTCCCACGTACGGTGCGAGGAGTTCGATCCCATCGACACCAGGGCCAGGCGTGCGTACCGGTCGGCCTGTTCGGGGTCGTCGGCGATGAAACAGGCCGACGCCATCGACAGGTAGTCGAAGATCTTCGACCGCTGCCGGCCGTCGACCCTCAGGGCGAGGGCCTTCTCCGCGTAGTGCTGGGCGTGCGCCGCAGCGCCCGGCTCGAACTCGGCGAGCGTGCGGTACGCCAGGGCCTGCATGCCGTACAGGTCCTCCTCCTTGAAGGTCTGCATCCAGTCCGGCGGCGGGACGTCGGCCTTGTCGGAGACGAACAGGTCCTCCGCCCGCCCCAGCGTGCGCCGCATCGCCTGGCCCTTGCCCATCGACGCCTGCGCCCAGGCCTCGACGGTGCAGAGCATCGCCCTGGTGCGGGGCAGCACCTCGTCACCCGAGCCGGAGGTGGCGAGCCTCATCAGCTCCAGGGCGTCGTCCGGCCTGCCCAGGTGCACCATCTGGCGGGCCGCGCGGGACAGGGCCTCGCCCGCCCGGGGCCGGTCCCCGCCCTCTCGGGCCGCGTGCGCGGCGATGAGGAAGTACTTCTGGGCCGTGGGCTCCAGGCCGACGTCGTGCGACATCCAGCCCGCGAGGACGGCGAGGTTGGCGGCGACGCCCCACAGGCGCCGCTGGAGGTGGGGTGGGTGACGGTAGGCGAGCATGCCGCCCACCTCGTTGAGCTGGCCCACCACGGCCTTGCGCTGGAGCCCGCCGCCGCGGGCCGCGTCCCAGGCGCGGAACACCTCGACCGAGCGCTCCAGTTCCTCGATCTCCTGCGACCCGAGGGGGGCGGCCTCGTAGCGGTCGAACCCGGCGGGGTCGGCGTGCAGGGGATGGTCGAGGTCGGGGGCGTCGACAGCCAGGGAAGGGTCGGTGTGCAGCCAGTCGTACATGGCGCTGCTGAGTGCGGATCCCGCGGCGAGCGCGGCGCCCGCGCCCACCAAGCCGCGTCGGTTGAGCATGAGGTCCATTCCCGTGAATTCGGTGAGGACCGCAGCCGTCCGCTCGGGCGCCCACGGCACGCCGTCGGGAGCATCGGCGCTCCCGCCGCCCTGCCGTTTCCCCGCACGCCCGTGCCGGACCAGACCGAGGTCCTCGATGGTCACGACACGGCCGAGACGCTCGGTGAACAGAGCCGCCAGCACCCGCGGCACCGGATCGCGCGGGATCTCCCCCGTGTCGATCCACCGCCGCACCCGGGAGGTGTCGGTCGACAGCTGGGGATGGCCCATGGCCGCCGCCTGCCGGTTGACCAGCCTCGCGAGTTCGCCCTTGGACCAGCCGGCCAGGCCGAACAGGTCCGCGAGCCGGGTGTTGGGTTGTCCGCTCACGTCAAGCCCCCAGGTTCTCGGCTGAGTTGACAGTAGCCCGGGGAGACTTGCCGGGCGACTATTCGCCAGGGTTCGCCAGGGTGCGCCAGATGGTGTGCCATGGGCCATCCGGTGTCAGGTAGGAACGCGCCACCCCGCCCCGGTCACCAGGGGCACTCCCCAGGGTCCTCCCGGGTGTCCGGGCCGGGTGGTGCGCTGTCGTCGCAGGCACACGAAGGGATCTGTTTCGCCCATGTACGCAGCATCATCTTCCGTGTCCGCACCGCCCCGGTCGCTGCACCCGCGTCCCACGGACAGCGGCCCCTACCTCGCCCCCGCGCGGCCGGCGGCTCCCGTGCTCGGTGCGGGGCGGGCTCGGCGCGGCGCGGTCCTCGGCACCCAACCGCTCAGCGGGAGACTCGACTTGTCCGGCCCCCAGGGCGCGCAGCTGCGCACGGCGATCGCGTCCGTGCACCGTATCTGTCCGGAGTTCGCCCCGGTGCAGGTGCTGCGCCGCACCGGACGGTCCGTGCTCCTGGTCGGCACGACCGGTCGCAGCACGGCTGTCGCCAAGTGCTTACTGGACCACTCGCCGGCCTGGTCCGAGCGGATCCGCCACGAGATAGCTGCGTACCGCTCGTTCGTCCGGCACCGCCCACCCGTGCGGGCGCCGAGACTGATCGCGGCGGACCCGGACAACTGCACCCTGGTGATCGAGCGGATGCCGGGCCGGGTGGCGGCCCTCCAGCGGCACCCGGCGGAGGCACCGCCCCGGGCGGACATCAGAGCGGCACTCGGCGCGATCTGCCGGCTGAACGCCTGGCGGCCCCCGGCGGGTACGTTCGACGCCCCGCTCGACTACGCGGCGCGGATCTCCCGGTACCACGAGCTGGGCCTGCTCACCGACCGGGACCTGGGCGACCTGCAGAAACTGCTGCACGGGATCGCGCAGGCCTCCGGACGGCAGGGCATGGGCCAGTTCTGCCACGGCGACGCCCTGCTGTCGAACATGCTCCTGTCACCGGCCGGTCCAGTGCTGGTGGACTGGGAGCACGCGGGCTGGTACCTGCCGGGTTACGACCTGGCGACCCTGTGGTCGGTGCTCGGGGACGCACCGGTCGCCCGTCGCCAGATCAGCCAGATCGCGCAGTCGGCGGGGACTGCGTCCAGGGACGCCTTCCTGGTGAACCTGATGCTGGTGCTGACGCGTGAGATCCGCACCTACGAGACGGCCGTGCAGCGTTCGATGCACGATCCGGCCCCGGCGGCACCGGGCACGGCCCACCCGGGTGCTGCGCCGACCGGCGAGGAGCAGAGGCTGCTGCTGCGGCGGTTGCACGACGACTGCCAGTTGGCCCGGCGCGCCGTGCGCGCGGCGGTCGGCACTCGCTGACGGGGACGAAGGGGCCGTTGCCCACCTGGTTCAGGTGGGCAACGGCCCCTTCGTGTGCGGTCGGCCGGGCTCAGCCCTGCTGGAAGAGTTCCGCGGGGAGCGGCTTGAGAAGGGCGTAGAGGTCGTCCGTGATGGGGCGGTCCCAGGCGGCGATGGTCACCAGGACGTTGTCGCTGCGGTCGAACTGCACGCAGGAGATCCGGCTCTCGGAGAGCTTGACGCGGCGCACGATCAGCAGGTTGTCGCCCTGCATCACCGGGGCGTCCTCGGTGCCGACGACGGTGACCTCCTCGTCGTTCTCCAGTGCCAGCAGCAGCTGGGCCACCTCGAAGGGGACCTCTCCCTCGGGGACCTCACGGGCCGGGGAGCCCTCCGGAAGATTGCCGATGATCATCGCGGGGCCCCGGCCGCCGAACAGGTCGTAGCGCAGGAAGACACCCTGGCAGGTGCCGTCGGGCGCGGGCAGCAGTCCCGCCCCCAGGTTGCCGGGCCAGTCACCCGGGTCCATGGCCAGTACGTCGAAGTCGGGCCCGGCGGGAGTGGCGCTGCGGCGGCGGAGGAACGACATGTCGCCCATGGTACGTGCCCCGGCCTGCGAAGCGCGGGCCGAGGAGCCGTGTGGACATCATGCGCCGGGTGTGGTGGCGGGTCACCAGCGCGGCGCCGGTCCGTCCAGGCGGTCGCCTCGTGCCGGGTGGGGTGACGGCCCCCGCGCCGTGCCGGTCCGTCCAGGCGGTCGCCTTGTGCCGCTGGTGGTGGCGGGCCACCCGGGCACGGTTGCCGCAGGACGGCTTGCACCACTCCTGGCGCGGGTGCTCCTTGAGGAAGTACCGCCCGCAGCGCGGCGCGTGGCAGGCCCGCAGCCGGTCGCGTTCGGAGCTCGGCAGGAACGCGATCACGGCGTGGACGAGGGCCGCGGTCAGGTCGTCGCCGGCACCGACGGGCCGTCGGCGCACGTTCGGTCCGGCGCCCGCGGGCCAGTCCAGGACCGGCACGGTGGGGGTTCGGGCGGCGGCCTCGTTCAGGTGCCGCACCGCTTCCGGCAGGGGCAGGAGCCGGGCCGCGTCCGCGGGGCTCGGCTCGCCGGGGCGCACGGCCCGGGCGAAGAGCGCGCGAACGGCGGCCCGCAGCTCACGCACGGCTGAGTTGCCCGGCGTCTGCGGTGAACGCGCCCCAGTCACCGTCGGCGGGCCGCCGTGCCGCGCCCCAGTCACCGTCGGCCTGCCGCCGTGCCGCGGCACCGTCGCCGTCGGCCGGCCGCCGTGCTGCGCCCCGGTCGTCGGACGGGTAGCCGCCGACGCTCGGCAGGTCGTCGCGGTGGGCCCGGACCCACGCGGTCAGGCCTGCCGCGTCGGTCAGGTCGTCGGCGACGCCGCCGTTGCCGTCGTGGCGGATGGAGAGGGCCAGGTCCAGGGCGAGCCGGGCGTCTCCGCTGATCGGTTCCCGCATGCGCCTGATGATAGGCCCGGCCGTATCCATTACCGCGGGGTCAGATCTCCGAGGGCGACGGCGGCACGACGGCGACCGGGCTCACGGCGTGCAGCAGGACGGCGTGGGTGATCGAGCCCATCATGCGCACGGGTGACAGCAGACGCCGCTGGTGGCGCCCCACGACGACGAGATCGGCGTCCAGGGAGGCCGCGACGAGGTGACCCGCCGCGTCGCCCGCCGACGGCAGAAGCTCGACCGGGACCTCCGGGTGCCGCTCGCGGTAGGGGGCGAGGAAGCCGTCGGCGAGGACCCGGGTCTCGTCCTCGATGACGTCCTGGTCGACGACCGGTGGAGGCATGTCGCCGGGCATCATCCAGGGCTGCGCGGGCCACGGGTAGGCGGCGACCGCCTGGAGCCGGGCGTCGCGCCGGGCGGCCTCGGCGAAGGCGAACCCGAGTGTGGCCTCGTCGGGGCCGTCCGCCTTCAGGCCGACGCCCACCCGCGAGCCGGGACCGCCCGGCGCCTCGCCCTGGGCCTCGCGTCCGGGCCGGGGCACCACGACGACGGGGCATTCGGCGTCCCGGGCGGCGGCCATGCTGGTGGAGCCGAGCAGCAGGCTGGCGAAGCCGCCGCGTCCGCGGGAGCCGAGCACCAGCAGTTGCGCGCCGGCTCCCAGTCCGGGCAGGACGGCGGCGGCCGCGCCCTCCACGCCGACGTACTCCGTGTCCGGCTGATCGGGGCGCCCCGCCAGGTGGGCGCGGACCCGGTCGAGAACGGGGTCGTCCTGCGGGTCCGCCTGCAGGAGCACGTCGGACCGTGCCCAGTGGGCGTGCTGGCGGACGTGCACCACCCGCAGGGGTGCCGCGCGCCGGCGGGCGGCGTCGACGGCCCACTCCAGGGCGCGCAGGCTGTCGTCCGAACCGTCGACCGCCGCGAGGACGGGCAGGGTGCTCATGGGTTCCTCACCTCCGGGATCCGACCGTCCCCTCCCGGGGCCAGCCTGACTCAGGCGGCGGCTCCGGGAAGATGCCTCCGGTCGCGTGTCCGGAAACGGGGGCGGAACACCCCCGGATCGGCCGTCGGGTCGCGGCCGTCCGGAACGGTTCGTCCCGTCGTCAGGTGAGGTCGAACTCCCCTTCCCGCGCTCCTGACACGAACGCGCCCCATTCGGCGGGGGTGAAGATCAGCGAAGGGCTCTCCGGGCGGGCGCTGTTGCGCATGGCGATGAAGCCCTCCACGAAGGCGATCTGCACATCCCCCCGCCCCCGGCTGCTGGACTGCCACTGTGCGTCCGTGAGGTCAAGCTCCGGCTTGTCCCAGCCTGCGAGCGGGCGCTGCTGGGTGGTGGTCTCGGCCACGTCGGTGCTCCTCCCGATTCGTCGTCCGCGGCCAGCCTAGCGATCGTGTCCCACGGCCAACAGGGCACGTGAGGGGGACCTTTCAGGACTCCGGGGAACGGTCGCCCACGAGCCACATCGAGAAGAACTGCGATCCGCCGCCGTAGGCGTGTCCGAGGACCCGGCGGGCCCCGTCCACCTGGTGTTCTCCGGCCTGCCCCCGCACCTGGAGCGCCGCCTCCGCGAAGCGGATCATGCCGGAGGCCCCGATGGGGTTGGTGGACAGCACACCGCCCGACATGTTGACGGGCAGGTCCCCGTCCAGTTCGGTCACGCCCGCCTCGGTGAGCTTCCAGCCCTCGCCCTCGCCGGCGAAGCCGAGGTTCTCCAGCCACATGGGTTCGTACCAGGAGAACGGCACGTAGATCTCGGCGGCGTCGATCTCACGGCGGGGGTCGGTGATGCCGGCCTGCCGGTAGACGTCGGCCGCGCAGTCCCGGCCGGCCTGCGGGGAGACGAAGTCCTTGCCGGCGAAGAGGGTCGGTTCGCTGCGCATGGCGCCGCCCAGCATCCAGGCGGGTGGGCGTGGGGCCCGGTCGGCACCGGCGCGGTCGGTGAGGATCATGGCGCAGGCGCCGTCGGAGGAGGGGCAGGTCTCCGAGTAGCGGATCGGGTCCCACAGCATCGGCGAGGACATGACCCTGTCGAGGGTGATGTCGTGTTCGTGCAGGTGGGCGTAGGGGTTCTTGAGGGCGTTGCGGCGGTCCTTGTAGGCGACGAGGGCCCCGATGGTCTCGGGTGCGCCGCTGCGGCGCATGTAGGCGCGGATGTGCGGTGCGAAGAAGCCCCCGGCCCCGGCCAGCAGGGGCTGCTGGAAGGGGATGGGCAGGGACAGGCCCCACATGGCGTTCGACTCGGACTGCTTTTCGAAGGCGAGGGTGAGGACCGTGCCGTGGACGCGGGCGGCGACGAGGTTCGCCGCGACGAGCGCGGTGGATCCGCCGACGGAGCCGGCGGTGTGGACGCGGAGCATGGGTTTGCCGACGGCGCCGAGGGCGTCGGCGAGGTAGAGCTCCGGCATCATGACGCCCTCGAAGAAGTCGGGCGCCTTGCCGATCACGACGGCGTCGACGTCGGCCCAGGTCAACTCGGCGTCCTGGAGGGCGCGTCGCGCCGCCTCCCGGACCAGTCCCGCGAGGGAGACGTCCCGGCGTGCCGCGACGTGCCTGGTCTGGCCGATGCCGACGACGGCCACGGGCTCCTTGCTCATCGGGGTTCCCCTTCGAGTACGGCGACCAGGTTCTGCTGGAGGCAGGGGCCGGACGTGGCGTGGGCGAGGGCGCGGTCGGACGCGCCGCGGTGGATGCGGGCGGCGGCCTCGCCGATGCGGATGAGACCGGCGGCCATGATCGGGTGGGCGGCGAGCGCTCCCCCGGAGGGGTTGACGTGCACGTCCTCGCCCAGCCGGAGGGCCTTGCGCAGGACGATCTCCTGCGCGGTGAAGGGCGCGTGCAGTTCCGCGGTGTCGACGGGCCGCTCGAACGCTCCGGCGCGCTCGGCGGCGAGGCGGGCGGACGGTGAGTCGGTCAGGTCGCGCACCCCGAGGCCGTGGGCCTCGATGCGGTGGTCGATGCCGCGGATCCAGGCGGGGCGCGCGCACAGTTCCCGGGCCCGGTCCCCCGCCGCGAGGAGCACGGCGGCGGCCCCGTCGCCGATGGGCGGGCAGTCGCCGGTGCGCAGGGGCTGGACGAGGTAGCCGCCCTGCGGCACGGGGCCGCGCAGCTGGGCGTGCGGGTTGGTGGTCGCCGCCGCGCGGTTGCGGGAGGCGATGGCGGCGAGGGCGGGCTCGTCGGCGCTGCCCGCGTCGATGAGGGCCTGCGCCTGGAGGGCGGCGAGGGCCACGGAGTCGGGCCACAGGGGTGCCACGTAGTAGGGGTCGAGCTGGCGGGTGAGGACGTCGCGGACCGAGCCGGGCGAGGACTTGCCGTACGCGTAGACGAGGGCGGTGTCGGCGTCCCCGGTGAGGAGTTTCGTCCAGGCCTCGTACAGGGCCCAGGCGCCGTCCATCTCGACGTGCGACTCGGAGATCGGCGGCCAGGCGCCGACGCCGTCGAGGGCGAGGGTGAAGGAGAAGGCGCGGCCGGCGAGGTAGTCGCTGGAGCCGGAGCAGGTGAAGTCGATGTCGGCGGTCTTCAGACCGGTCCGGTCGAGGACCTCGTGCAGTACCGGCATCAGCATCTCGACCTCGGAGAGGTCGTCGCTGGTGCGCCGGTGGTCGGTCTGGGCGAAAGCGACGACGGCGATCTCGCGTTCCCGCGGTGCGCTCGTCACAGCAGCTCCTTGTAGGTGTCGTAGTCCGCGTCGGGTTCGCCCGTGGGCCGGTAGTGGTCGGGGTAGCGGGCTCCCTCGGTCCACACGGGCTCGACCCGCAGCCCCATGCGGACCTCGTCGTAGGGGATGCCGCCGATCCGGCCGTGCAGGGCGAGGCCGGCGCCGTCGAGGGCGATGTGGGCGTAGACGTAAGGCACCTCGATGTCGAGGTTCTTCGCCTTGATGTTGACGATGCAGAACGTCGTGACGGTGCCGCGCGGGCCCACCTCGACCTGCTCGGACGTGGCCACGCCGCAGGTGGGGCACGCGCCCCTCGGCGGGACGTACACCTTGCGGCAGGACGGGCAGCGCTCACCGACGGTCCGCCGGCCGGAGAGGGCGTTGATGTAGGCGGTCTGGGCGCGGCCGGGCGAGTAGGTGTAGTCGAGGCGCGCCTCGGCGACGATGCCGGTGACGGGGTCCTCGAACTCTCCGGTGTGGCCCGCCGGTTCGGCCCGGTGGCCGTCGTGGGGCTCGAAGCAGGCGATGTCGGTGATGGCGCCGGTGCGTTCGTCCGCCCAGCGGATGCGGACCGGCATGCCGGTGCGGACGGCCGTGGGGCCGGGGGCGTCGAGGGCGTGCAGGAGGGCGGTGTCGGCGCCGTCGAGGCGGACCAGGACCCAGGCGAAGGGGGTGGTGAGGGGCTGGCCGCGGCGGGGGGCGGGGTTCCAGGCCCAGGTGGTGACCGTGCCGGTGGGGGCGACCTCGACGAGGTCCCGGAGTTCGTCCGCGGTGACGGGGTCGTACTCGACGGGCGGGACGAGGACCCGGTCGTCGCGGGTGCGGACGCCGAGGACGACGCGTTCGCGCAGGCCGGTCAGGAAGGCGCTCTGGACGGGCCCGAGGGAGCGGGTGAAGGGGAATTCGACGACGAGCGGCGCCTTGAGAACTGCGGACATCGAGGGCCTGCCTCCTTCGAGATCGGCGTGCACGGGGCGCGCCCCCTCAGGGGCGCGGGGAACTGCGCGCTCGGCCACCGACGCCCCGCGGCTTTGGACCTGCTAGGGCCGGCGCGGCGTCACGCGCGCTTGTAGACGGGTGGTCGCTTCTCCGCGAAGGCGCGGGCGCCCTCCTTGGCGTCGGCGGTGTCGAAGACGGGCCAGCCGCGGGTGAGTTCGGCGGCGAGGCCGTCGGACTCGGTCATCTCGGCGCTCTCGTACACGGAGGCCTTGACGGCTTCCACGGCCAGCGGGCCGCAGGTGTTGATCTGTTCGGCGATCTCCAGCGCCCTGTCGCGTGCCGTGCCGTCGGGGACGACGTGGCCGATCAGGCCGATGGCGAGGGCCTCGCGGGCGCTGTAGGGGCGGCCGGTGAGGAGCATCTCCAGGGCGTGGGTGCGCGGGATCTGGCGTGGCAGGCGGACGGTGGAGCCGCCGATGGGGAACAGGCCGCGCCGCACTTCGAACAGGCCGAAGGTGGCGGACTCGGCGGCGACGCGGATGTCGGTGCCCTGGAGCATCTCGGTGCCGCCCGCGACGCAGTGCCCCTCGACGGCGGCGATGACCGGCTTGCGTGGGCGGTGGTGGCGCAGCATCGCCTTCCAGTGCAGTTCCGGATCGGCCTTGAGCCGGTCCCGGTACTCCTCGCCCGCCATGCCGTTCCCGGCGAGCGCCTTGAGGTCCATGCCGGAGCAGAACGAGCCGCCCGCGCCGGTGAGGACGATCGAGCGGACCGAGTCGTCCGCGTCGGCCTCCAGCCACCCGTCGTGGAGGCCGACGAGCATCGGCAGCGAGAGCGCGTTCCTGGCTTCGGGCCTGTTGAGCGTGAGCACCAGTGTGGCGCCTTCGCGCTGCACGGTGAGGTGTTCCATCCCGCCCATGGCGAACTCCCCTCTCAAGGAACGAGAACAGGTTGCAGTAGTGCGGGAGGCACTTCAAGGGTTTTCTGACAGACAGTCAGATTCTTTCGCGTGGACCCTTCACAGTTGGACCGCCCTTTGCTCTGATGACCGGCGAACCGTCCGATGCCAGGCACGCCCGGGGTCAGGAGGAGCGGTGGAGTACAACCTTGCCGACCTGTTCGAGTCGGTCGTCGACGTCGTGCCCGGCCGTGAGGCGCTGGTGTACGCCGACCACCCCGGCACGGGCGCCGAGCGCCGCCTGACCTACTCCGAGCTGGACGCCGCGGCCAACCGTGTCGGTCACCATCTGCTCGACAGCGGGATACGCCCCGGGGAGCACCTGGGGCTCCACCTCTACAACGGCGTGGAGTACCTGCAGACCGTGCTCGGATGTCTGAAGGCGCGGATCGTGCCGGTCAATGTCAACTACCGGTACGTCGAAGAGGAGTTGGTGTACCTCTACCGGGACGCCGATCTGACGGCGCTGGTCTTCGACGCCGAGTTCACGGACCGGGTGGCGGCGGCGCGGCCGCGGGCGGAGAAGCTGCGGCAGCTGATCCGGGTGGGTGCGCCCGCGCCGGGGGCCGCGGAACTGCCCTGTGTGGAGTTCACGCAGGTGGAGTCGGCGGGAGCGGCCGGGCGGGGTTTCCCGGCCCGCTCGGGCGACGACCAGTTCATCATCTACACCGGCGGTACGACCGGGATGCCCAAGGGCGTGATGTGGCGGCAGGAGGATCTGTTCTTCGCGGGGCTCGGCGGGGGCGCCCCGACCGGGGAGCCGGTGAAGAAGCCGGAGGAACTCGCCGAGCGGGTCGCGGCCGGCGGGACGGGGATCACGTTCTTCCCGACGGCGCCGCTGATGCACGGCACGTCCACCCTCACGGCGTTCATCGGCTTCAACTTCGGGCAGCGGGTCGTGATCCACCGCAAGTTCGTGCCCGAGGAGGTGCTGCGGACCGTGGAGAAGGAGAGGGTCAGCAGCATCTCGCTGGTGGGGGACGCCATGCTGCGGCCGCTGGTCGATGCGCTGAGCGGGCCGCTGCGGGACATCGACCGCTCGTCGCTGTTCAGCGTGTCGTCGTCCGGCGCGATCATGTCGGACACGGTGCGCCGGCAGTTCCGGGAGCTGGTGCCGAACGCCGTGCTGCTGAACAACTTCGGCTCGTCGGAGTCGGGCTTCAACGGAACGGCGACCGAGGACTCCGGGCCCGAGCGGGGCTTCCGGGTGCGGGTCAACTCCCGTACCCAGGTGGTCGACCCGGTCACGTACACGCCGGTGGCACCCGGCGAGGTGGGCCGGATCGCGCAGTGCGGACACGTGCCGCTCGGCTACTACAACGACCCGGTCAAGACCGCCGCGACCTTCTTCGTCAGGGACGGCGTGCGGTGGGTGCTGCTCGGCGACATGGCCACCGTCGACGAGGACGGCGTGGTCACCGTCCTCGGCCGTGGCTCGCAGTGCATCAACACCGGCGGCGAGAAGGTGTATCCGGAGGAGGTCGAGCAGGCCCTCAAGTCCCACCCCGACGTCTACGACGCGCTGGTGGCCGGGGTGCCGGACCCGCAGTGGGGCCACCACGTGGCGGCCGTGGTGCAGTTGCGCCGGGGCGCGGCGCGGCCGTCGCTGGAGGACATCCGGACGCACTGCCGCGACCGGCTGGCCGGCTACAAGATCCCGCGCCAGCTGGTGATCACCGAGTCGATCCGGCGGTCGCCGAGCGGCAAGGCGGACTACCGGTGGGCGCGGGAGGTGGCGGTGACGGCGGACGGGTGATTCTCCGGGCGGGACATTGAACCTAAGGTGACGTGCGGACGTACTGGTGGTGGCAGACGGGCCCACGCGGGCTCTGTCCGGCATGCCATCGCAAGACCGCACGGAAGGACCACCGGGTGTCGCTCTTCACTCGCTCCCGTCAGCTTTCGGACGACACGGCCGAGGGCGGGGCGAAACCCGATGGAGACACCGGCACGCCGGATCCGGCGGACAGCACCGCCACCGACGACGCCCCTGAGAACGCCGTCCCGGCACAGCAGCCCCCGGCGACGAAGCCCGGCTGGTTCGGCTGGCGGCACCGCTACCCCCGCACGGCGCGGGGCGTCTCCCTCGGCACGACCGTGCTGGCCGGAGCCCTGGTGCTGTTCGCGCTGCTGGTGCCGAACCGCATCGAGCGCATCGAGTTCGCGTCGTTCGTGCGCATCCCCGCCGAGGGCGTGCTGCTGGCGGGCCTGCTGCTCGCCCTGCCGCCGAAACCCCGCCGGATCACGTCGGTGGTCGCGGGCGCCTTCCTCGGGCTGCTCACGGTCCTGAAGTTCGTCGACATGGGCTTCTACCAGATCCTGGCCCGGCCGTTCGACCTGGTCCTGGACTGGATCCTGATCCAGAACGGCACGGACTTCCTGAGGGAGACGTTCGGGCGCACCGGCCAGGTGCTGGCCGTGGCCGGGGTGATCGTGCTGTTCGTCGCGCTGCTCGTGCTCACCACCCTGGCGGTGGTGCGGCTGACGAACCTGATGGTCCGGCACCGGCCGGTCGCCGGCCGCACGATCCTGATCCTCGGCACGGCGTGGATCACCTGCATGACGCTGGGCGTGCAGATCGGCACCGTGCCCGTCGCCACCAAGGGCAACGCCGAGTTCGTGGGCAACCGCGTGGACCAGGTGCGCGCGGGGCTGCGCGACGCCCGGGTCTTCGAGAAGCAGGCCGCGGTGGACGCCTTCGCGAACACACCGCCCGATCAGTTGCTCACCGGACTGCGCGGCAAGGACGTGCTGTTCACGTTCATCGAGAGCTACGGCCGGGTCGCGATCGACGACCCGGCGATGGCCGAGCAGACCGACGCCGTGCTTAAGGAGGGCACCGGCAGGCTGAAGGCGGCCGGTTTCGAGTCGCGCAGCGGCTGGCTGCAGTCGCCGGTGACGGGCGCGGGCAGCTGGCTCGCCCACTCGACGTTCCTGTCCGGACTGTGGATCAAGAACCAGCAGCGGTACCGCAGTCTGACCACGAGCGACCGCATGACGCTGACGAAGTACTTCGGCAAGACCGGTGCCTGGCGGACCGTCGGCATCGTGCCGGGGGTGCGCCGCGCCTGGCCGGAGGGGAAGTTCTTCGGCCTGGACCACATCTACGACTCCGAGCACCTCGGCTACCACGGGCCCTACTTCAGCTGGACGCCCGTGCCCGACCAGTTCAGCATGGAGGCCTTCCAGCGCCTGGAGCACGGCAGGAAGGACCGCGAGCCGATCATGGCCGAGATCATCCTGGCCTCCAGCCACAACCCCTGGTCGCCCATCGCCCACATGATCGACTGGGAGGACCTCGGCGACGGCTCGGTGTTCCACCGGATCAAGAAGGAGGGCACCGACCCCACCGAGGTCTGGAAGGACCCGGAGAAGGTGCGCGCCGAGTACCGCAAGGCCATCGAGTACTCGATCCGCAGCCTGACCGAGTGGGTCGAGCGCTACGGCGACGACGACACGGTGCTGGTGTTCCTCGGCGACCACCAGCCGGTGCCGACCGTCCTCGCCGGGGACACCGGCAGGGACGTGCCGGTGACGATCGTCGCTCACGACAAGAAGGTCCTGGACCGGGTCGCCGACTGGGGCTGGACGGACGGGCTCAAGCCGGCCGAGGACGCGCCCCGGTGGGGCATGAACCGGTTCCGCGACCGCTTCATGACGGCGTACGGTCCGCAGGGCTGAGGAACTCCTCGACGGCCGCGAGGAACTCCCGCGGCCGGGTCTCGTGCACGAGGTGCCCGGCGTCCACGGCGATGTGCCGGGCGTCGGGCAGCAGCCCGGCGAGCGCGGCGATCTGCTCCGGCGGGATCGGGCTGCTCGGTCCTCCACCGATCAGCAGCGTGGGCATGGTGATCCGCCCCATGTGGTGCCACCCCACGGGGTTCGGGGCATTGCGCTGTTCATCGGTGGCGAGGATCATCGCCCAGTCGTACGGCAGATCCCCGCCGGGCCGTTGGGCGGGTGGGCGGGGGGTGTCCAGCGGGAAGGGCTCGGGCACGTCCTCCAGGACGAGTCGCCGTACGAGCGCCGGGCTGTGCTGGGCGAGCAGGCAGGCGACGGCGCCGCCCAGTGAGTGGCCCACGACGTCGGCCCGGTCGATGCCCAGCGCCCCGAGGAGGGCATGGATGTCGTCGCGCATGGTCTCGTACGCATGGCCGCCGAGCCGGTCGCTGCGGCCGTGCCCGCGCAGGTCGGGGCGTACACCCGGCGGGGTGCGGCGGCCAGGGCGGGGGCGATCTCCGCCCGGTCGGCGCCGTCGGCCCCGCGGGCGTGCAGGAGCACCAGGGGCGGCGCGTCCCGCGGCCCCTGGACGCGGTAGACCTGGGTGATGCCTTTCGCCCGTACGGTACGCAGTGGTGTGTCCATGCCGGGCACGGCAGGCGCGGGCGCTGCCGGCCCGGGGGTGCTCAGCCGACAGCTGAAGCCGTGGGCGGAGGTCAGGCGAAGAAGGCGGACATACGCCGGGTGAACCACTGCGGGTCGTCGAGCCAGGGGTAGTGTCCGGCGCCCGGCTGCACCACGAACTCGGCCTTCGGGAAGACGTCGGCGACGCGGCGGGCCAGGGCAGGTGCCGGGCCGCCGTCGGCTCCACCGGCCAGGACGAGCACGGGGGCCGTCACCCGGGCCAGCGCGCTCCGGGTCGCCTCCGGGTCGTAGGCGCCCTCGGCACCGTAGACGTCCGCCGCGGCATCGTTGGTCTCGGCTTCCTCGCGGTCGGCGTGGGCCCGGGCGGTGTCGTCCCAACGGCCGTAGAAGAACGGGAGGAAGACCGGGTCGAAGTCTCCCGTGCCGTCGAGCCAGGCCTCGAACGCCGGGAAGGCGTCCGCGAACCAGGGTTCCGAGGCCCGCATCCGGGCGGCCGCCAGCCGGTCCTCGGCCGTCGCCGGCCGGCCCAGCGCCCATGGAGTGGCGGTGACCAGCGCCAGCCGCCCCACCCGTCGTGGATACCGCGCCGCGTACAGCAGGGCGAGACTCCCGCCCGCCGAGTGCGCCACCACGTCCATCCGTTCCAGGCCCAGATGCCGTCGCAGCGCCTCGACGTCGTCCACGAGCCGGTCACAGCGGTACGTCGCCGGATCCGCCGGTGTCCCGGACTCCCCCGTGCCCCGCAGGTCGAGCAGGACCAACTGCCGGTGGGCGTCCAGACCGCCCAGGGTGCCCAGGTAGGAGGAGGCCCGCATGGGCCCGCCGGGCAGCACGACGAGGGGTTCGCCCTCGCCGCGCAGGTGGAAGGCGAGTCGGGTCCCGTCCGGGGCACGGAAGATCGGCATGCCGTCGATCCTGGGGCCCGGGGCCGGTCCGGCACAACCGGGATTCCCGGCCCGTGCGCGTGCTAGCCGTGCCCGAGGTCGTCGCGCAGTTGCCGCTTGAGGATCTTCCCGCTGGCGTTGCGCGGGAGTTCCGTCACGAACACCACCCGCTTCGGTGCCTTGAAGGGGGCCAGGTGCTCGCGGACGTGGGCGATCAGTTCCGCCTCGGAGACGTCGCCGCGGGGGACGACGACGGCCGTCACCGCCTCGATCCAGCGCTCGTCCGGCAGGCCCACGACCGCGGCCTCGGCCACCCGCGGGTGGGTGTACAGCGCGTCCTCGACCTGGCGTGAGGCGATGACGACGCCACCGGAGTTGATGACGTCCTTCACCCGGTCGACGATCGTGTAGTAGCCGTGCGCGTCGCGGACCGCGAGGTCACCGGAGCGGAACCAGCCGTCGCGGAAGGCCGCCGCGGTCTCCTCGGGCTTGTCCCAGTAGCCCTCGCACAGTTGGGGAGAGCGGTAGACGATCTCGCCGGGGGTGCCGTCGGGTACGTCCTTGCCGTCCTCGTCGACCACGCGGGCGTCCACGAACAGGACGGGCCGGCCGCAGGAGTCCATGCGGCCCTTGTGTTCGCCGGGCGCGAGCACCATGGCCAGCGGACCGATCTCGCTCTGGCCGAAGCAGTTGTAGAAGGCCAGCTCCGGCAGGCGCTCGCGGAGGCGTTCGAGGACCGGGACCGGCATGATCGACGCACCGTAGTAGGCCTTGCGCAGTCCGCCGAGATCGCGGGTGGCGAAGTCGGGGCGGTGGGACAGGGCGATCCAGACGGTGGGCGGCGCGAACAGGCTGTCCGCGCGGCCCGATTCGATCAGGTCGAAGAGCCGGTCGCCGTCCGGCGCGTCGAGGATGATGTTCGTCGCGCCGACGGCGAGGCAGGGCAGCAGGAACACATGCATCTGCGCCGAGTGGTAGAGCGGCAGGGAGTGCACGGGGCGGTCCCCCGCGCTGAGGTCGAGGGCGGTGATCGCGCTGAGGTACTCGTGCACCAGGGCCCGGTGCGTCATCATCGCGCCCTTGGGCAGGGCGGTCGTCCCGGAGGTGTACAGCAGTTGCACGAGGTCGTCGCCGCGCGGCTCGGGGCCGTCGTGGGCCGGTGCCCCGGGCAGCCGTGCGAGCAAGGAGTCGTCGGCGTCGCGCAGGGGCAACGTCCGTACGCCGCCCGGCAGTCGACCGGCGAGGTCGGGGTCGGTGAGGACCAGGGCGCATCCGGACTGGCCGAGGATGTACGCGAGGTCGTCGCCGGTCAGGTTCTGGTTGACGGGCACGTGCACCAGACCCGCCCGGGCGCAGGCCAGGAAGGCGATGAGATAGGCGTCGGAGTTGTGGCCGTAGGCGCCGACCCGGTCCCCGGGCTTCAGTCCCTCACCAAGCAGGACGCTCGCCGCCCGGGAGACGGCGGTGTCGAGTTCGTCGTACGTCCAGGTCCGCTCGGCGTACTCCACGGCGACGCGCGCCGGTGTGCGGCGGGCGCTGCGCCGCAGGACTCCGTCGACCGTGCTGCCATGTCCGGGCGTCGTCATGACACATGATCCTCGGTTCACCGCCCGGGGAGGTCAAGGACCCCCGGGCGGGCGGGGACGGGACCGCTCCGGTCCGGGCGCGGGCGGCCCCCGCGCCGGCGGCGGTGGGGCGCGGGCTCACACCGGCCGGGTCCGGCCCTCCCAGTACGGCTCCCGCAGCCTCCGCTTGTAGAGCTTGCCGTTGGGGTCGCGGGGCATCTCGGTGATGAAGTCGACGCTCCTGGGCCGTTTGTACCCGGCGAGCCGGTGGGCGCAGTGGTCGAGGAGGTCGGCCGCGAGGGCGGGCCCGGGCCGGTGCCCGGGGGCCGGTTCCACGACCGCCTTGACCTCTTCGCCCCAGTCGTCGTGCGGGATGCCGAAGACGGCGGCGTCCGCGACGGCCGGGTGTGCGAGCAGGGCCGATTCGATCTCGGCCGGGTAGATGTTGACCCCGCCGGAGATGATCAGGTCGATCTTGCGGTCGCGCAGGAAGAGGTAGCCGTCCTCGTCGAGGTGTCCGAGGTCACCGACGGTGAAGAAGTCACCGATGCGGTTCTTGCGGGTCTTGGCCTCGTCCTTGTGGTACGAGAAACCGCCGGTGTTCATCTTCATGTAGACGGTGCCCAGTTCACCGGGCGGCAGCCGGTTGCCGTCGTCGTCGAAGACCGCGAGTTCGCTGATGGGCCAGGCCTTGCCGACGGTGCCGGGCTTCTTCAGCCAGTCCTCGGCGGTGGCGAAGGCGCCGCCGCCCTCACTGGCCGCGTAGTACTCCTCCACACAGGGGCCCCACCAGTCGAGCATGGCCCGCTTCACGTGGTCCGGGCAGGGGGCGGCGCCGTGAATGGCGTGCCGCATGGAGGAGACGTCGTAGCGGTCCTTCACCTCGTCGGGCAGGGCCAGCAGGCGGTGGAACTGGGTGGGGACCATATGGGTGTGGGTGCAGCGGTGGGCGTCGATGAGCCGGAGCATCTCCTGGGGCGTCCACTTGTCCATGAGGACCAGCCGGTGGCCGATGTGCAGGGACGCGCCGGCGAACTGCAGGACGGCCGTGTGGTAGAGCGGTGAGCACACGAGGTGCACGTTGTCGTCGAACGGCCGGATGCCGAAGATGCCGAGGAAGCCGCCGAGGTAGGCCTCCTCCGGTGGCTTGCCGGGCAGCGGGCGGCGGATGCCGCGGGGGCGGCCGGTGGTGCCCGAGGTGTAGTTCATGACCCAGCCGAGCGTGCGGTCGGCGGGCGCCGACTCCGGTTGCCCGCCCAGGAGTTCGGCGTACGGACGGAAGCCCTCGGCCGTGCCGACGGCGTACCGGTGGGTGCCCGGCAGGCCGGCCTCGTCGGCGGCGGCGCGGGCCGCGTCGGCGAAGCGCTCGTGGGCGAGGAGCACCTTGGCGCCGGAGTCGGAGACGATCCAGGCGATCTCCGGTCCGACCAGATGGTGGTTGACGGGAACCAGGTAGAAGCCGGCCTGGCTGGCGGCGAGGTACGCGGTGAGGAACTCGACGCCGTTGGGCAGGACCACGGCGAAGGTGTCGCCCCGTTCCAGTCCGGCCGCGCGCAGGCCGTGCACGAGCCGGTTGGCGGCGGCGTGCAGGCGTCCGGCGGTCCATGGTTCGCCGTCGGGTGCGACGAGAACCGTACGGCGGGGATCCTCGGTGGCCTGGGCCCAGAAGCCCACGGGGGGTGTGCTCACGACGGTCCGCTCCTTCCGGCGACGCGGTTGACGCGGTCCACGGCCTCCTCGAAGCCGCGGGTGAGGTCGTCGAAGACGGCCTGGACGCTGCGTTCTCTGTTCATCCGGCCGACGATCTGCCCGACCGGGGTGCCGAGCAGCGCGTCGATCTCGTACTTCTGGATGCGTGAGACGGCCTCGGCGACCAGCAGTCCCTGCAGGGGCATGGGCAGGGTGCCGGGCCCGGCCGGGTCGTCCCAGGCGTCGGTCCACTCGGTGCGCAACTGGCGTGCGGGCTTGCCGGTCAGCGCCCGGGAGCGCACGGTGTCGCCGGATCCGGCCGCGAGCAGTTTGCGGGTCAGGGCGGGTGAGCCGAGGTCCGCTTCCGTGGTGGTCAGCCATAGGGACCCCAGCCACACCCCTTGGGCGCCGAGGGCGAGCGCGGCGGCCACCTGCTGCCCGCTGCCGATGCCGCCGGCGGCCAGCACGGGCAAGGGGGCCACGGCGTCGACGACTTCGGGGGTGAGCACCATGGAGGCGATCTCGCCGGTGTGGCCGCCCGCCTCGTAGCCCTGCGCCACGACGACGTCGATCCCGGCGTCCCGGTGCTTCTCGGCGTGCCGGGCACTGCCGGCGAGGGCGGCGACGAGGACGTCCCGGTCGTGGGCGCGGGCGACGACGTCGGCGGGCGGGGAGCCGAGGGCGTTGGCGAGGAGCCGGATCGGATAGTCGAAGGCGACGTCCAGCTGGCTGCGGGCGACCTGCTCCATCCAGCCGGTGATGCGCCAGCCGGACGCCTCGTCCTGGGCGAGTTCGGGGACGCCGTGCCGGGCGAGGGTGTCGCGGACGAACTGCCGGTGCCCCTCAGGAATCATCGCCTCGACGTCCGCCTCGGTGACGCCCTCGACCTTCTTCGCCGGCATCACGACGTCCAGCCCGTACGGCCTGCCGCCGACGTGTGCCTCGATCCAGTCCAGGTCGCGTTTGAGTTCGTCGGGGGCGGTGTAGCGGACCGCGCCGAGCACGCCGAAGCCGCCCGCCCGGCTGATGGCCGCGGCGACGGCGGGGAACGGTGTGAAGCCGAAGACGGCGTGCTCGATTCCCAGGGTCTGGCTCAGCTCCGTCTGCATGGGCGCAGGATGCCGGAGTCCTCCGGAGGACGGAAGGGGTTTCCTGATGCTCCGTCAGATTGTTGCCCCGGTCGGCCCCCGCGTGCGGTCTATGGGCGAAGGCGTGCGGCGGACATACTGCGGGGGACATGCGAGTCGGCAGAGGCGAAGGGGTACGCGGTGACCGACGAAGCGGCGAACAGCGGACCGACCCGGCGTCAACTGGGCAGAGCGGGACTGGCCCTGGGCGGTGCGCTGGCCCTCGCCCCGCTGCCCGCCGGACCTGCCGAGGCCGCCCCGGCGGCGGCCGGCCGCCGCCCCGTCCTGCGGCACGGCTCCGCCGCACGCGCCGGGCTGCTCCCCTCCCACCTGCGCCGGCTCGTCACCGACGCGGAGGCGTTCCTCGGCCCCTCCCCCAGGCATCCCTGGTACGCGGGCGCCGTCCTGCTCGCCGGCCGCGGCGGCACCGTCGCACTGCACCGGCCCATCGGCATGGCGGTGCGCTACCGGGCCTACGACGAGAAGACCGACACCGGGGTCGAGTTCCCGCCGGACGAACAGATCCCGATGGCCGAGGACACGGTGTTCGACCTGGCGTCGGTGTCGAAGCTGTTCACCTCGATCCTGGCCGTGCAGCAGATCGAGCGGGGCGCGCTGGAACTGGAGGGCAAGGTCGCCTCCTACCTGCCGGATTTCGCACGCGCGGGCAAGCAGGACATCACGATCCGTCAGCTCCTCACCCACACCTCGGGGTTCCGCGCGTGGATCCCGCTGTACAGTGCGCCCACCCACGAGGACAAGCTCCAGCTCATCTGGAACGAGAAGCCGGTCAGCGCGCCCGGCACGGCGTACCTGTACTCGGACCTGAACCTCATCTCGCTGCAACTCGTGCTGGAACGGATCACCGGCCGCGCCCTGGACACCCTGCTGCGCGACGAGATCACCGGGCCGCTCGGCCTGCGCCGCACCCGGTACAACCCGCCCGCGTCCTGGCGGCCGAAGATCGCGGCCACGGAGGACGCACGCGCACCGTGGTCCGGGCTCGACCGCGGTCTGGTGTGGGGCGAGGTGCACGACGAGAACGCCTTCAGCCTGGGCGGCGCCGCCGGCCACGCGGGCGTCTTCTCCGACGCCTGGGACCTCGCCGTCCTCGGCCGCACGCTGCTCAACGGCGGTGCCTACGGACGAGCCCGGATCCTGCGACCGGAGTCGGTGGAGCGGATGTTCACCGACTTCAACACCGCCTTCCCCGGGGACGAGCACGGCCTCGGCTTCGAGCTCTACCAGCACTGGTACATGGGCGCGATGGCCACACCGCGCACGGCCGGGCACACCGGTTTCACGGGGACCTCGCTGGTACTCGACCCGACGACCGACTCGTTCCTCATCGTCCTCGGCAACTCCGTCCACCCGGTGCGGAGTTGGCGTTTCGGGTCGGCGCCCCGGGTCGCCGCGGCCAACACCATGGCGCGGGCCGTACCGGTCCGGCCCGCGCGGGGCCGCACGGCCTGGTTCTCCGGTATGGCCCTCTCCACGACGGCGACGCTCACGCTCCCCGCGCTCGACACGTCCGCCGGCCGGGCGCGGCTGCGCTGCGCGCTGTGGTGGGACACCGAGCCGACGGCCGACGCGCTGGCCCTGGAGGCCTCGGCCGACGGGGGCACGAACTGGCTGCCCGTGCCCTTCACGACGTCCCGCCGCGGCCAGGCGCCGAAGCAGCACCCGTCGGGCTCGGTCACCGGCTTCTCCGGCCGCGTCTGGCACGGGCTCACCGCCGGCCTCCCGGCCGCACCGGAGCTCGTCCTGCGCTGGCGGTACGCGACGGACCGGCTGTACGTCGGGCGCGGATGCTTCGTGGACGGTCTGCGGGTGGAGAGCGCCGGGGACGTCCTGTTCGACGAGCGGCGCCCGTCGGACGCGGCGCGCCTGAAGGCGGTGGGATGGACGCCCGAGGCCGACTGACCGGTCACCCTCCGGTGTTCTCCAGCACGGCCATCGCCGCGTTGTGGCCCGGCACGCCGCTCACCCCGCCCCCGCGCACCGCGCCCGCCCCGCACAGCAGTACGTTCGCGTGCCCGGTCTCCACGCCCCAGCGGCCGGTGCCCTCCTGGGCGTAGGGCCAGCTCAGCTCACGGTGGAAGATGTTGCCGCCGGGCAGGCCGAGGTCCCGCTCCAGGTCCAGCGGCGTCCGGGCCTCGATGCAGGGGCGCCCGTCGGCGTCGGTGGCCAGGCAGTCGGCCAGGGGCTCGGCCAGGTGGGCGTCGAGCTGGGCGAGGGTGGACTTCAGCAGGTCCTCGCGCACGGCGTCGTTGTCCCGCTCGAACAGGCGGGCCGGGGTGTGCAGACCGAAGAGGGTGAGCGTCTGGTAGCCCCGCTCGGCCAGGCCGGGACCGAGGATGGTCGGGTCGGTGAGGGAGTGGCAGTAGATCTCGGAGGGCGGCGCGGCGGGCAGGTGACCGGCGGCCGCCTGGGCGTGGGCGACGGCCAGTTGCTCGTATCCCTCCGCGATGTGGAAGGTGCCGGCGAAGGCCTCGCGCGGGTCGACGGCGCTGTCGCGCAGCCGCGGCAGCCGTTCGAGCAGCATGTTGACCTTCAGCTGGGCGCCCTCGGCCGGCGCGGGAGGCCGGTCGCCGGTCAGGTCCGCCAGGGCCTGCGGTGAGGCGTTCACCAGGACGTGCCGGGCGGCGACGGTGCCTTCTCCCTCCGCCGTGCGGTACGTGACCTGGGCCGTCCGGCCGTCTGTGGCGACGCGCAGGGCCTCGTGGCCGGTCGCCAGGACCGCGCCCGCCGCGCGTGCCGCGTCCGCGAGGGCATCCGTGAGGGCCCCCATGCCGCCGACCGGTACGTCCCAGTCGCCGGTGCCGCCGCCGATCACGTGGTAGAGGAAGCAGCGGTTCTGCTTCAGTGAGGGGTCGTGGGCGTCGGCGAAGGTCCCGATGAGCGCGTCGGTGAGGACGACGCCGCGCACCAGGTCGTCGTCGAAGTGCTCCTCCACGGCGGCACCGATCGGCTCCTCGAACAGCATCCGCCAGGTGTCCTCGTCGTCGAGGCGGCGGCGCAGCTCGTCGCGCGCGGGCAGCGGCTCGGTGAGGGTCGGGAAGATCCGCTGGGCGGCGCGGCCCGTTCTGCCGTAGAACTCCTGCCAGGACCGGTACGCGCGGTCGGAGCCGGTGAGCCGGGCGAACGCCTCGCGGGTACGCCGTTCCCCGCCGCCGACGAGGAGCCCGGTGGCGCGGCCGTCGCGTTCGACGGGTGTGTAGGAGGACACGGTGCGGGTGCGGACCCGGAAGTCCAGTCCGAGGTCCCGGACGATCTTCTTCGGCAGCAGGCTGACCAGGTACGAGTAGCGGGACAGCCGGGCGTCGACCCCGGCGAAGGGCCGGGTGGACACCGCCGCGCCGCCCGTGTGGTCCAGCCGCTCCAGGACCAGCACGGAGCGGCCTGCCCGGGCCAGGTAGGCGGCGGCGACCAGGCCGTTGTGGCCACCGCCGACGATGACGGCGTCGTACGTCCGATTGGTGCGGGGTCCCTCGGGTGCGGTCATGGTTCTTCGTAACACGGGGTGATCCGGATCGGCCAGACGGCGCCCGCCCGTCCCGCCGGGGTCAGCGTCCGGCCGCGGCCCGCTGCTCCCGCAGGGCGGCGACTCTCCGGTACAGCGCCATGGCCTCGGTGCCGCGGCCGAGCTGTTCGAGGCAGTGGGCCTCGTCGTTGCGGCTGGTGAGGGTGTCGGGGTGGCCGGGGCCGAGGACGCGTTCGCGGGCGGCGGCCACGTGCCGGTACGCGGCGAGCGCGTCGGGCCAGCGGCCCAGCCAGCCGAGGCCGACGGCGACCTCGCGGCGGCTGACCAGGGTGTCGGGGTGGTCGGGGCCGAGGACCTGCTCACGGAGCCAGGCCACGTCGCGGGACTCGGCGAGGGCCTCCTCCCAGCGGCCGAGCCGGCCGAGGTTGACGCAGCGGCCGTGGCGGGCGCGCAGCGTCTCCGGGTGGGTGGCGCCCTGGCTGCGGGTGCGGTCCGCGACCAGGTCGGTGTAGAGGTCGAGGGCTTCGGTGCCGCGGCCCAGGCGGCCCAGGCTGATGCCGGTCTCGTGCCGGGCGGCGAGCGTGTCGGGGTGGTCCGGGCCGAGGGCGCGGCCACGGGCCTCGGCGACGTCGCGGTAGATCTCCAGGGCCTCGGACCAACGGCCCAGCTGCCCGAGGGTGTAGGCGACTTCGTACCGGGTGACGAGCGTGTCGGGGTGGTCCGGGCCGAGCACGCGGGCACGGGCGGCGGCCACCTCGCGGGCCATCCGGTACGAGTCCTCCAGGCGGCCGAGACGGCTGAGGTTGAAGGCGAGGTTGTGGCGGCAGCGCAGGGTGTCGGGGTGGTCGGGGCCCATGAGGTGCTCGCGGGCGGTGAGCACGGCCGTGTAGACGCGGTGGGCGTCGAAGGGGCGGCCCAGCTGGCCGAGCACGTACGCCATCTCCTGGCGGGCGGCGAGGGTGTCGGGGTGATCGGCGCCGAGGGTGCGGATCCTGGCCCCGGTGACGTGCTTGTACTCGCGCAGGGCGTCCGCGGCGCGGCCGGTGCGGCTGAGCGTGAAGGCGACCTCGTAGCGGCTGGCGAGGGTGTCGGGGTGGTCGGGCCCGAGGAGGTGTTCGCGTTCGGCGGCGACGGCCCGGTGCACCTCGCCCGCCTCCGTCCAGCGGCCGAGCCGGCCGAGGCTCAGGCCCGCGTTGTGCCGCCCGGCCAGGGCGGTCAGGACCTCGGTGGGCGGGGCGGGCCGCTCGGCGGGGACGGGCTCGACGACGGGGCCGGTGGCGGGCCGTGCGATCCACTCGCCGGACAGTCCCGAGGCGGGGTCCGGCGGTGCGGTGCGCAGTGCCGTGCCGGTCGCCTTGCGGCCGGTGGTCATGCCCCGCGTCCAGGACGGCAGCCGGGCCGCGCCGGCGGGCACGCCGGGTGCCGGGCGGGCCGCCGCGGCGGGCGCGTACGCCGGAGCGGCCCGGTGGGCGCTGATCCGCCGGGCCAGCTCGCGGGCGTCGCCGGGGCGTTGCCCGGGCTCCTTGGCGAGCAGGTCGAGGATGATCCGCTCCAGATGTTCCGGCAGGTCGGCGCGGTGCTCGCGCGGCGGGCGGGGCGGGGTGTCGCGGTGGCCGACGAGGATCGCCCAGGCGTCGCCGAGGTCGAACGGCGGTACGCCGGTGGCGATCTCGTACAGCACGCAGCCGAACGAGTACAGGTCGCTGCGCTGGTCGACCTCGGTGCCGCCGATCTGCTCCGGGGACATGTAGTGCGGGGTGCCCATGGCGATGCCGGTGCCGGTCAGCCGCGAGGTGAAGCCGATGTCGTGGCCGAGCCGGGCTATGCCGAAGTCGCAGATCTTCACGGTGCCGTCACCGAGCCGCACGATGTTGGCCGGCTTCAGGTCCCGGTGCACGATGCCCTGTTCGTGGCAGTAGGCGAGGGCGGCGGCGACCTGCTCGGCGATCTCCTCGACCTCCGCGACCGGCAGCGGGTGCTGCTTGTTGTCCTCCAGGAGCTGGCTGAGGTTGCGGCCGTCCAGCAGCTCCATCACGAGGTGGAGGACGCCGTCGGACTCGCCGAAGTCGTGCACGACCGTGATGCCCCGGTGCTGCAGCGCGGCAGCCACCCGGGCCTCGCGGCGGAACCGCTCCCGGAGCACCCGGGTGAAGGCGTGGTCGTGGTTCGGGCCCAGCGGTTTGAGGCACTTGACGGCGACGTGCCGGCCCAGGGACTCGTCCCGTGCCCGCCACACCTCGCCCATGCCGCCGCGCCCGATCAGATCGAGCAGCCGGTACCGGCCCTGGATGAGCCTGCTGTCCCCCATCTCGCGCGACGCTCCCCCCGGTAGCTGTCCGCCCGCCCCTCGGCCCACCCAGTATGGCGGCCTATCGTCCGAGTTTGTACGGTGCCGGACGCGCGTCGGGGCCGAGCCTCGCCATGGCCCGCAGAATGTGTTTGGGCGGGAGTTGCCAGCGCGCACGTGCGGGAATGCCGCGCAGCAGGAGGCCCGCGAGGCGCAGTCGGCGGGTGACGGTGGCGGGCGCGGGGGCGGGTCTGCCGTACAACTCGTGGGCGTACGGCGGCAGGGAGGCGTACGCCAATTGCGCCACGCGCCGCCACAGCACTTCGCGCGCCGGTACGAGGAGGGGGTGCGTCGGCGGGCGGAGCAGGAAGTCGTCCACTGCGCGTGCCTCGGGTCCCGCGGCCAGGTCGGGGCGCACCTTCTCGAAGTAGGCGGCCATCTCGGCCCGGTCGCCGGGTGCGGCGTCGGGGTCGAGGCCCACCAGGCGTGCGCTCTGCCGGTGTTCGGCGATGTACCGGTCGGCCTCGGCGTCGGTGAGGCGCAATCCGGAGCGGCGCGCGACGTGCAGGTACGAGTCGATCTCGGCGCAGTGCACCCACAGCAGCAGGGCGGGTTCGTCGAGGGCGTAGCGCTCGCCGGTGTCCGGGTCGGTCGCACTCAGCGTGCGGTGGATCCTCCGGACGCGGGCACCGGCGCGTTCGGCCTCCTCGGTGGTGCCGTACGTCGTCGTTCCCACGAAACTCGCGGTGCGCATCAGCCTGCCCCAGGCGTCGCGCCGGAAGTCGGAGTTCTGTATGACGCCGCGTACGGCGCGCGGATGCAGGGCTTGGAGGTGGAGCGCCCGGACGCCCGCGATCCACATCATGGGGTCGCTGTGGAGCTGCCAGGTCACCGATTCCGGACCGAACAGTCCGGGGTCCGCGCCGTTCACGCGCCTCACCTCCGCCCGGCGCACACGATGGCACAGCTCGAACAGCGGGTCGAGAGGCTCTTGTCGGCACCCCGGCGTCCGTCATGGCACCCGGGCGTCCGCCACCTCTGCGGCGCACGTCCCCGCAGGTCGCCGTGCTGATCCCGGACGCGTACGCGGGCGCCGCACCCGGCACGTCGCCGGTCGGCCGGGAGTAGCCTGACGGCAGCCGGCGCCCCAGGGAGACGCATTGCGTACGTTCGTCGTGTTCGACCTCGAGTTCACGTCGTGGCAGGGGGCGCTGGAGCAGGACTGGGGGGCACCGGGGCAGTTGCGCGAGATCGTGCAGATCGGGGCCCTGCGGCTGCGCGAGGACTTCTCCGTCGCCGAGGAGTTCGAGGCGCTGGTGCGGCCCGTGGCCAACCCGCGGCTGTCGGCGTACTTCACCGAACTGACTGGCATCGACCAGGAGCGCGTGGACCGCGAAGGGCGTCCCCCGGCCGAGGCGCTCGGCGATTTCCTGGGATTCTGCCGGGGGCAGTCCGTCCTCTCCCACGGGAACGACATGATCGTGCTCGGGGAGAACCTCGGCTGGGCGCGCGCCCGTGGCGAAGAGGTCGGGAACGGCTTCCTGGGCGCCCACTTCCTCGACATCCGCCCCTGGCTGAACTCCCTCGCGCCACGGACGGAGGCGGTGAACGTCGGCCGCCTGTGGCAGGTGCTCGGCCTGGCCCGGCCGGGGGGCGGGCAGGAGCACTCGGCGCTCTTCGACTGCCGTTCCCTCGCCGCCGCCATCGAGCACCTGTGCGGCGCCGGCGCCGCTCTGCCCGAGGGATGTCTGCGGCACTCCTGAGGGGCGTCGCGCGTGCGGGCGTTCTCACCGGTCCGTGAGAGCCACGCGGCGCGTCCTCCCTCAGGCGAGCGGCTCCCGTGAGAGCCCTTGCGGCACCACGGCGACCGGACACGCTGCGTGGTGCAGCAGCGTGTGGGCCACCATGCCCAGCTGGAGCCCGAAGCGGCCCTGGCGGCGTCGTGCTCCGACGACGACCAGGTCGGCCGCGGCCGAGCGGTGCACGAGGACCTTGCGGGCCGGGCCCTCGAGCGCGGTGCGATGCACCCGGACAGCGGGGTGCTCGGCCGTGGCGGCGCCGAGCAGCTCCTCCAGCTCCGCATGGGCCCGCTCCTCGTGCTCCCGCTCGGACTCGTCGGGGGTCGCGTGCGCGGCGCGGCGCCATGTCCGGACCGCGTCCAGGACACCGCCTCGGACCTCGGCCTCACGGAAGGCGAAACGCACGGCTTCTGCGCTGGTGGAGGGCCCGCCGACGCCGAGGAGGATCCGCTGGTGGGTGCCGGCCAGGCCGGCCTTGTCGCCGCGGACCACCACGACCGGGCAGTGGGCGCGTGCCGCGACGGTCAGACCGACGGAACCCAGCAGGAGTCCCTTCAGTTCGCCGCGGCCGCGCGAGCCGGTGATCAGCGCGGTGGCGTTGTCGCCCGCGCGCAGGAGGGCGTCCGTCGCGTCGGTGAGGAGGACGTCGGTGGACACCTTGACGTCGGGGCCGCGCCGCAGGGCGCGTTCGGCGGCGGAGGCGACGATGTGATCGGCGCTCACCTGCCCGGCGGGGCGGTCCAGGCCGACCGACGGGGTGCGGCCCTCGTACCGTTCCCACAGGGAGCCGTGGACCAGTCGCAGAGGGAGCCTGTGGCGGGCCGCCTCGTCCACCGCCCAGTCGATCGCCGGCAGACATCCGTCGGATCCGTCGACACCCACCACCAGGGGAAGTTCCATCGTCATCGTTCCCACCGCCATCGGTCACGGCATGGTGCGATCCGCTCTCACGGTCGCATCCGGGGCGGCCCGGCGGGAGGGGCGGTTGGGCCCCTTGCCGGGGCCGTTCGGCCCGTGGTGCGCCGCGGGGGCCGGGCACAGGCTGAAGTCGGCAGACCACGGGCTTGAAAGGAGCCGAGCGATGACCTCCACCACCAACCTGACCGCGGGCCTGACGGCCGGGCACCGCGAGCGGCTGATGCTGATGGCCCGCGAGGTGTCCTTCGACACGGGCACTCGCCTCTTCGACGAAGGGATGCGCGCCGATCGGTTCTGGATCGTGCGCACCGGGACGATCGCGCTCGACCTGCACATCCCGGGCCGACGAGCGGCCGTGGTCGAGTCCCTGGGGCACGGCGAGCTGGTCGGCTGGTCCTGGCACTTCGCGCCGTACGTGTGGCACCTGGGTGCGGAAGCGGTGAGTCCGGTGCGGGCCCACGAGTTCGACGCGGAGGCCGTGCGGGCGATGTGCCTGCGGGACCCCGAGTTCGGCCGTGCGATCGCGGACTGGGTCGGCCGGGTGGTCGCCCACCGGCTGCACGCGACGCGGGTCCGGCTGCTCGACCTGTACGCCCCCTACGGCAGCGGCAGCGTGCTGTGAGCGGCCGGGGCGCGCACGCGTTCAGGCCACGGTGATCCTGCGCCCGGTGACGGCGACGGGCTCGATACGCAGCCACAGGTCGCGCCGGCCTCCCGCCCAGGGCGTGCTGTACACCTGCTCCGCGAGACGGGCGACCTCGTCCGGATCCGTCACGGTCGTCGCGGGCCCTCGCACCAGTACGCTCCAGCCTTCGCTGAACGCCTCGTCGATGCGGTCGGTCTCGAAGGCGACCCGTTGGCCGTCCGCCTGGGCCGGGACCGTTCCGGGCTCCGTGCGGAAGACGATCCCGCCGTCGACGACGCTGTAGTTGACCGGTACGACGACCGGCCCGGAGTCCGCGGGCACGGCGAGGCGTCCCACCCCGTGGGTGGAGAGCAGGGAACGGCACTCCGCTTCGGTCAGCTCCCGGAACCGGGGTGTGCGCGCGGCCCGGCCCAGGCCCGGGGGCAGTTCGGTGTCGCCACCGGTCAGGTGCCACACGGTGGTCTTCAGTGCACCGGCCAGCCGGAGGAGGGTGCCCGCGCCCGGGTCGGCCGGCGGCCGCTCCTCCAGGTACTGCAGGTAGGCCGGTGACATGCCCGCCTGTGCGGCCGTCTCCTGCCGGCTCAGGCCGAGTTCGGTGCGCCGCTGGGTGATCCGCCGCCCGAGGTCGCCCTTCGGGCTGCCTTCCGCGGCGTGCGACGAGGCTCGTTCGGTCATGGCGCGTCACCTCTCTCGATCGTCGGGCCGCCCGGTCGGGGACGCCATCCCCGTGCGGCTCCTTGCCCGGCGCGTCACAGGCCCGGGTGATGTGCCGGTGTGCACAGCAGTTCCAGCTTCGCGCGGATCGGCGGGACGCGCTTGGGCCGGTCGGCCCCGACCACCGGCTCGCCAGGATTGCGGGGGGCGCAGGGCCGGGACCGCGCACCTCGCGAGCCCTCCGGCCCACGTCGGCGGGGGCCGATCGGCCCTACCGCGCGCCACGCCCGGCAGGCCAGGCTCGGACCATGCCCAGCGACCCCGGCGGCTTCGCTCCGCCGCTTCAGGAGGACACGACGCGCGTCGTGTCCCTGCACGGAGAGCTCGACCTGCTCACGGCACCGGCGTTGCGGGCCGGCCTCGACAGGGCGACCGCCGGCCCCTGTCCGGATCTGGTGCTGGACCTGCGTCAGGTGTCGTTCATCGACTGTGCGGGGCTCGGAGTCCTGTGCCGGACGCGCAACCGGGTGCTGGCACGGCGCGGCCGGCTGCGACTGGTCATCGGTGGCACCTTCCTCCCGCGCCTTCTCCGGCACACCGGTCTGGCCGGGGTCTTCGAGGTGCTTCCCGGCATGCCGGTGGGCGTGCCCGGAGCAGCGGTCGCCAAGACCGTCGACACGGTGGGTCGGTGACGGGTCACACGGGTTGCGCAAGAGCCAGCTCGTGTCCGATCCTCGCCGCCCATGCCTCGATCTGTTCGAAGTCTCGGAAGTCCCCGCCCTTTCCATTGCGGATGATCATCCGGGCGACCCAGCCCTTGGCACCCTCCCGCAGGCAGCCGCCGAAGGTGACGTGCTCCCGCACATCGAGCCGGGCCATGGCCCGCTTCACCCAGGGCACGGGCGGGATGTCCCGCTCCGAGGCGGACGGGTCGAGCGGGCCGCTGCTGAAGAACCACAGCGGGCGCTCGGCGAGGGCCGCGCGGTGGCGTCGGACGAAGCGGCGGGCGTCCTTGTGCCAGCGGCCGGCGTACAGGCCGCCACCGACCACGACGGCGTCGTACTCCGTCACACTCGGCGGGGCAGCGGCCGGGAGTGCCTCGGCGGTCAGCCCCTCCTTGCGCAGGACCCTGGCGATCGCCTCGGCGATCTCCCCGGTCGATCCGTTCGTCGTTCCGTAGGCGACGAGCACGTTCGTCGGCATGACGGTCCGCCTCCTCTCACAGTTCACGCAGCCGGTCGCGGCCACGTCGTGCAGCAGTCGTTCGTCCGACCGCAGGCGCGTGTCGTCCGGCTGCCAGGACAACTCGTCCTCGACCGCCACGACGCCGTCGGTACGTCGTGCCAGGGCGACGCGCTCTTCCAGCATCCGTCGGACGAGGGCGTCGGCGCATGGGCTGTCCGGGTCCCGGCCGGGGGCCGACCGGCCCCCGGCCGGGATCACGCCTGCTCGGGGACGACTGCGACGGGGCAGGCCGCGTGGTGCAGCATCGCGTGCGTGACGCGGCCGATGTGGAGGCCGAAGCGTCCGTGGGGCTGTCCGGCGCCGATCACGAGCAGGGCGGCGCCGGCCGAGGCGTCGAGCAGCACGGCCCTGGCCTGTCCCTCGACGATCCGCCGGCGTACCTCGACGTCCGGGTGTTCCGCGGCCGGCCCGCGCAGCCCGGTGTCCAGGGCTTCGACGGCCCGCTGCCGGTGCACCCGTGCGCTCTCGCCGGTGGTCCCGGAGCGGTCGGTCGCGTCGTACGGGGGGCGGTGCCAGGCCCGTACGGCCTCGACCGGTGCCCCGCGGCGGGCCGCTTCCCGGACGGCGAAGCGCACCGCCTGCGAGTCCGCCGGCTTGTCGGGGGCCCCGACGACGACGGGCCGGCCCCGCCTGTGCCCGGGCCGGTTGTCGTGGTCGCCGCGCACCACGATCACCGGGCCGTCGGCCCGCCCGGCGACGGCGAGGCCGACCGAACCGAGCAGTGCCTCGGCGGCGTTGCCGCGGCCACGCGAGCCGACGACCAGCGCCGTGGCCCTGCCCGCAGCCCGGCGGAGCACGCGTACGGGTCCCTCGGGCACGACCTCTGTGGTGACCTCAAGGCCGGGAACGCGCGCCCGGGCCCGTTTGGCCGCGGTCACCGCGAGGACGTCGGCGAGCAGCCGTTCCGACGCCGACTCCCGGTCGGCGGGGAAGACGGCCTGTTCGTAGCGCTCCCACAGCGAGGCGTGCACCACGTGCAGCGGGACACCGTGCAGCGCGGCCTCGTCGGCCGCCCAGTCCACGGCGCGCAGGCTCGCCTCGGAACCGTCCACGCCGACGACCAGCGGCTGGTCCATCGTCCTCATCCCCTCCGGGCGTCGGGCACGGGCGGCTCGGCCGATCCGGAAGCATGCGCTCCGGCTCCGCGGTCGGCCTGATGGTTCGGTTCGATGGTCGCACCGGCGGGCCGTGGCGGTGCAGAGGCCACAGGTCCCGGGCCGGGTCCGACCGGCCCACCACCGCGGCCGGCGCGTGGCCCGCGGGGGCGGGAGGTCCCTGCGCCATCGGCGTGACGGGGGCCGATCGGCCCTAGTGCGTTCGGCCCCCGCCGGTGATGATCGTGAGCACGGGCGGTGCCGTCCGTGTCTCTTCCGGGGAAGGAGGGGTCGCGATGAGCGAGCCGCGCAGCTTCAGCGAGGAGCGCCCGATCCGGGTCTTCCTGCTCGACGACCATGAGGTGGTCCGCCGTGGTCTGGCCGACCTGCTGGACTCCGAGCCCGACATCGCGGTGGTCGGTGACGCCGAGAACGTGGCGCACGCCCTCGCGCGGGGCCCGGCGCTGCGCCCGGACGTGGCGGTCCTCGACGTACGCCTGCCCGACGGCGACGGCATCAGCGTCTGCCGCGAGCTGCGCAGCCGGATGCCGGAGCTGGCCTGTCTGATGTGACCTCGTTCGACGACGAGGAGGCCCTGCTGGACGCGATCATGGCGGGCGCCTCCGGCTACGTCCTCAAGCAGATCAAGGGCTCCGACCTGATCTCGGCGGTGCGCACGGTCGCCGCCGGGAGGTCCATGCTCGACCCGGAGACCACCGCCCGGCTGATGCGCTCGCTGCGCGCCGATCCGGCCGAGGAGCGGGCTGTCGCCCCCGAACTGGCGAGCCTGTCGCCCCGGGAGCGGGAGATCCTCGTGCTGATCGGGGACGGCCTGACCAACCGTGAGATCGGCAGGAAGCTCTATCTGTCCGAGAAGACGGTCAAGAACCACATCTCCCGGCTGCTGGCCAAGCTCGGCGTGCAGCGCCGCGTCCAGGCCGCCGTCCTGGCGTCACAGCTGGAGCAGCCGGAAGCGGGCGAGCGCCCGGGCCCCTGAGCCGGGCGGCGGGAATGCGACGCCGCGCCCCGACGCCGTGGCGGTGTCCCCTACCGACGCCGGCGCCTCGGCGTCGTGCGGGTGTCCCCCACCGACAACGTCCGCCCATCGCCGGGCAACGGCCACGGCGCTCCCCCGTCAGCCCGCCACCGGCCGGACCGGTACGCGCCACTCCAGCCGCGTGCCGCCGCCTTCGGGGCGTTCGCCGAGCCCGATCCGGCCGCCGAGCGCCGCGGCCCGCTCCTCCATGTTCTTGAGCCCGCTGCGCACGGCATGCGCGGGGATCCCGCACCCGTCGTCGCTCACCGTGAGCGTCAACTCCCCCTGGCCATACACCAGATGCACGTCCACGGAGCGGGCCCCGGCGTGCCGGGCCACGTTGCTCAGGGCCTCGCCCAGCACCGCGACGGCGTGATCGGCGACATCGCCGGGTACGTCCGTGTCGACCAGTCCCTCGATCCGTACCGCCGGAGCGAAACCCAGGGACGAGGTCGCGGCGGTGACCGCGTCCGACACCCGGGCCCGCAGTCCGCTCCCCTCCCGGGTGCCGCCCGGCGCGCGCAGCCCGAAGATCGTGGACCGGATGATCTTGATGGTCTCGTCCAGGTCGTCGACGGTGCGGGACAGCCTCTCCACCGCCACCGGGTGGTCGATGAAGCGCTGGGTGCTCTGCAAGGTCATGCCGGCCGCGAACAGTCGCTGGATGGCCAGGTCGTGCAGGTCGCGGGCGATCCGGTCACGGTCCCGGAGCAGTGCGATCTGCTCGGCGTCGCGGCGCCGTTCGGCCAGCTCCAGCGCCAGCGCCGCCTGCCCGGCGAACCCCAGCAGGGGACGGGTGTCGGCGTCCGTGAAAGCCGTACGGCCCGTGGCGCGGCCGAGCAACAGCACACCGCCCGGCTTGCCGCCCGCCTCCAGCGGCACGCCGACGACGGGCCCCACCCCGGCCCACTGCGCGGCGTCCGGGGCGGTCCGGGCGTCCTCCCGGATGTCCGCGCTGACCACCGGTTCGGTCGTCGTCAGGACGGCGGCCACGAAGCCGTCCCGCCCGGACACCACGAGGCCGCTGCGCCGGTCCGCGTCCAGCCCGACGGCGAGCAGCGGCCGCAGCGCGTTCTCCTCCGGCACCCGCTCGGCGATCATCCCGACGTCGGCGTCGGTGATCTGCCGGGCCTGCTCCACGATCAGCTCCAGGACGTCCCGGCTCGGCGCGCCCGACAGCAGTGCGCGGGTGACCTCGGAGCTCGCTCCCAGCCACCGCTCCCGCAGTCGCGCCTCCTCGTAGAGCCGGGCGTTCTCGATCGCCACCCCCGCCGCCACCGCGAGCGTGGACAGCACCGACTCGTCCTCGGCGTCGAACTCCGCCGCACCGCGCTTCTCGGTGAGATAGAGATTGCCGAACACCTGGTCGCGCACCCTGATGGGCACACCCAGGAACGAGTGCATCGGCGGGTGGTGGGGCGGGAAGCCGTACGAGGACGCGTGCTCGGAGATCTCCGCCAGCCGCAGCGGCTCCGGGTGCCGGATCAGCTCGCCCAGGATGCCGTGGCCGCTGGGCAGACCGCCGATCCTGTTCCGCTGCTCGTCACTGATGCCGACGGTATGGAACTCGGAGAGCATGCGGTCGTCGCCGATGACGCCGAGCGCCCCGTACTCGGCGTCCACGAGCACCACGGCGGCCTCGACGATGCGCCGGAGCACTTGGGGCAGGTCCAGTTCCCGCCCGACCGACAGCACCGCTTCGAGCAGGCTGTGCACGCGGTCCTGGGTGCCCCGGGCCGCGTCGATCCGCGCCTGGAGCTCATCGAGCAGCTCGTCCAGCCTCAGTTTGGGCAGCCGCTGCTCGGGAGGCCCGGGCCGCTCCCCGCTCATCGTCGCCTCCGACCGGTTCCCGCGAGCGCACCGGAAGGGGCGCCGCCTGAGGCTCACGATAGTGCGTTACCGCATGATCGGCCGCGTTTGCGATGCCAGGACGGGCCTCCGTGGGAAGCGCGGACGGACGTCGGCCGCCACGCGGGGACGACGTCCGTCCAGGTTCGGCACACAGGCTCGCCGACGGCCCGCCCGGGCCGGCCGGCTGCACACACGGCCTCGGGAAAGTGATCAGAGCAAGGCGGCGACCGTGGCGTTCTGTACCGGCGGCGCGCACAGCGTCCGGCACCCGGTGCCGGTGCGGGCCGGTGGCGTCACCTCGCGGCACGCCCTCCGGTCACCGTCGGAAACGCGCCGACCATTGTGGTTCCACCAGGTCCCACTCGGCATCCCACTGGGCGAACCTTCGCCGGTCGAGGACCAGGCCGACACCCGCCCGCACTGCGCAGACGCCGACCACCATGCCGAGGGCCGCCATCCCGCCCGTGAAGAAGCCGTTGCTCCAGGCAGTGGTCGCGGTCACAGGCGGACCGGTGATGGTTCCTTCTCGATCCACCCAGATCCGTAGGATGTCGCCCTTGGGTGTTCCGGTCCTCACCAGGGTGGTTCCGGTCCGGACGGTGCCGTTCTGCTCTGTCCAGCGAACCTCCGCCGGCTGTCTGGCCGCTCCGCGGTCGTCTGCCACTGCCGAGGTGAGCCGGGCGGTGACCTCGTGCCGCTGAGCGGTCTGGGCGTGCGCCGTGCGCATCGTGGACCCGTAGGCGGTCATTCCCGCGCCGACCGCGGCAAGCGGCAGCCCGACAGCGAGGACGAGCATCAGGACGCGACGGAACCAGCATTCGAACCGGTCGGACGGACGCCTCAGTGGGTTCGACCCCGCTGCCGCCTGACGCTTGCGGGACGGCGGTGGACCCGACGCGTGCGGAGCACTTCGCTTGCTCATGAGCGGACCTCCGACAGGGCGCTGATCCCTCCTCGACCACTGGTTCCACCATCGACCGGGCGGCGGTCGCGAGCAAAGGGCCGAAGGTCCCAGCCTGACCGTGCGGCCGTCCGTGCGGACCGCCCCGCGAGGAACCTGTTCCGTCGGCGTGCGCGTCGACGCCTACCGGGGCGCCCCTCGAAGGCGAGGCCACACCCGGCGGCGGCCTCTGTCCGTATGCCTCTGAAGGTTTCGCACGCTTCCGGGCCCGTCGTGCAGCCCGGCACGGTCCGCGGCGCCGCGCCGGAAGCGACGTGCGGGTCACCGAAGGCGTGGCCGTTTCCGACCGAGGCCACGCTCGCCGTTCCGAGCGGCTGATGTCCCCGTCCTCCGCGGCACCCCGGCCGTCCCCTGGAGGTACGCGTCGGCCCGGAGGAGCCATGGTGCGTGGTCTCGTGATCGTGGGAGTGGACGGTTCGGCGTCCAGTCTCGCCGCGGCTGGGCTGCGGCCCCGGAGCCGCTGTCGGGCGGGGCGGCACTGGGGGTGGTCCACGCATTCACTGCGCCCGCAGGGATGGTCTCGCGGCGAACCAGGACGGTGTCCTGTCCGGCGGCCGCACGGCGCACGGCGGCTGCGGAGTCGAACACCACGACGCCGACGGCTGCGGCCCGGTGAGGCCGGCACGCCGCGGGCGAGAGGCACGTCGGAGGTGCGGGTCTTGCCGCCGAGCAGGGCGGCCATCTCACGGTTGCTCTCTGCGAATGCGTACACGTACCGGATCGGTGTGTTCGTCTCGGATCGCATCTCTCGGTCGTGCGGCACGACGGACTCGAAGGCGAACTCGATCAGCTTGTGCGACAGCGGCGGAACGGGGCGGGTGCAGTTCCTGGTGCTCCCAACCGTCAGCTTCATGGACCCGGCCCGCACGGTGCGGCGGCCGCCCGGTCATCGGGGAGGTCCGACGGGCCCCTGTGTCCAGTTTTGGTCGGCCCGGTCCACCGCGCGGGGGGGGGGGGGGCGGCCCGGCCCGTTGATGAGGGCCGTTCGGCCCTGGAACCGCGGTCGGGCGACCGTCAGCGTGGAGGCATGGGGTCGTCTGCGCGCATCGTCGTCATCGGCGTCGGAAACGAGTTCCGGCGCGACGACGGCGTGGGCCCGGTGGTCGCCGCGCTTCTGCGGGAGCGTGCCGAGGACCGTGCTCTTGTCCCGAACACCGTGGTGTCGGTCTGCGACGGTGACCCGGCCCGCCTGATCGGGCTGTGGGAGGGCGCCCGGCTGGCCGTCGTGGTGGACGCGGCGCATGCGCACCCGGGCGCCGCCGGACGGATCCACCGGATCGAGCTCGACGCCGAGCGCCTCGGACAAGCGTCCACGACCAGCTCGCACGGTCTCGGACTCGGTGAGGCGGTCGATCTGGCCCGCGTTCTGGGCCGGCTGCCGGAACGCCTCGTCGTGTACGCGGTGGAGGGCTCCGATGCCTCTCTGGGCACCGGGCTGACGCCGGCCGTAGCAGAAGCCGTGGAACCGCTCGCGGACTCGGTCGAGGACGAGATCCTCCGTCACCTGGGCGCGGAGGCAGGGGGCGAGCGATGACCGTACGGGCCTTTCGCGTGTTCGGGACCGTGCAAGGTGTCGGCTTCCGGCCCTTCGTGTACCGCACCGCCGACGCCCTCGGCCTCGACGGCTGGGTGGCGAACGTGGACGGTCACGTGGAGGGCGAGGTCGCGGGTGATCCCCGGGCGATCGACGAGTTCGCCGCCCGCCTCGGCACCGGGGCGCCGCCGCTGGCCCGCGTACGGCGGGTCGCCTTGTCGAGCGGTCGTACCACCCCGGGCAAAGGCTTCCGAGTGCGGCGCAGCGCGCCCGGCCCCGCCCGGACCGCGGCGCGTGAGGTCCCTCCCGACGCGGCCATCTGTGATACCTGCCTGCGGGAGCTGTACGACCCCACCGACCGGCGGTATCACTACCCGTTCATCAACTGCACCGACTGCGGACCACGGGCGACGATCATCGAGGGCCTTCCCTACGACCGTCTGCGCACCACCATGCACCGCTTCCCGCTCTGCCCGGACTGCGCCGCCGAGTACGCCGACCCGGCAGACCGCCGCTTCCACGCCGAACCCGTCGCCTGCCCCGCATGCGGGCCTCGGATCGCGTGGGACGAACTGCGGGGTGCTGATGCCTTGCGGGCCGCAGCGAAGGCGGTCGTCGGCGGAGGCATCGTCGCGTTGAAAGGACTCGGCGGCTACCAACTGGTGTGTGACGCGACGGACAGCGGTGTTGTGAGCGCGTTGCGGTTTCGCAAGCACCGGCCGTCGAAACCGTTCGCGGTCATGGTCCGTGACATCGGGACGGCCGCCCGGCTGGCACGGGTCAACGACACGGAACGCGCGGTGCTCACCTCACCTGCGCGTCCGGTGGTGCTGCTGGCGGCGAGGCGACGACAGCCCATCGCGCCGGAGGTCGCTCCCGGCGTCCCGCGCACCGGTCTCTTCCTGCCCACGACCGGCCTGCACCACCTTCTGCTCGACGCGGTGGGCCGCCCGCTGGTCGTGACGAGCGGCAACCTCAGCGACGAACCGATCGCCGTCGACGACGCCGAGGCGTTCGGCACGCTCACCCGCGTCGCGGACGGATTCCTCACCCACGACCGGCCGATCCGGGCCCGCTACGACGACTCGGTGGTGCGCATCGAGGGCCGGCAGCGGATCACGGTCCGCCGGGCCCGCGGCCTGGCACCGGCGCCGCTGCCCCTCCCGGCACGGATCCCGCTCGCCGGAATCGGGGCCCAGCTCAAGCACACCTTCACGCTGGCGGGAGACGGCAGGGCATACCCGGGTCCGCACACCGGCGATCTGTCCGGCGCAGCGGCGTACGACGCGTTCCGCCGGTCCTATGCCGACCTGAAACGGCTCACCGGCATCGAACCGGCCGTCCTGGCCCACGACCTGCACCCCGGCTACCTGTCCACGCAGTGGGCGCGGGAGCAGCCCCTCCCCCGGCTCGCGGTTCAGCACCATCACGCGCATGTGGCCGCAACAGCAGCCGAACACAAGGTGAGCGGTCCCTTCATCGGGGTCGCCTACGACGGCCTCGGACTCGGTGATGACCGCACCCTGTGGGGCGGTGAGATCCTGCTCGCCGATCTGAGCGGATACCGCCGGGTGGGCAGGTTCGCGACCGCACCGCAGCCCGGCGGCGACGCGGCGGTGCGCCATCCCTCCCGCACTGCTCTGGGTCACCTCCTGGACGCCGAACCCCTGGGCACGCCGCGCCCCTCCCTCGATCTCGTCCGGCGCTTCACGGAACGACTCGACCCCTCCGAGGCCGCCGTAGTACGCGCGATGGTGGCTCGCCGCGTCAACTGCCCCCGGGCGTCCAGCGCGGGACGCCTGTTCGACACGGTCGCCGCCCTGCTCGGGCTCGCCGACTCCGTCGGCTACGAGGGCGAGGCAGCGGTGCGTCTGGAGGCTGTGGCGGGGATGGCGCACGCGGTGCCGCTGGCCCACCGGATCGTGCGGGCGGAAGGTCTGTGGGTGTACGACTCGTCGTCCACGCTGGCCGACCTGCTTGAGCGGCAGGCGAGCGGTGAGCCGGTGCGGGACCTGGCGGCCGCCTTCCACCTCACGCTCGCGCGTGTCACGGCGGACCTCGTCGCCCGGGCCGTCGAAGGCAGCGCTTTCGGGGGCGGCGCGCCGCACACCGTCTGCCTGGGCGGAGGCTGCTTCGTCAACGGCCGCCTGCTGACCGAGGTGCGGCGACGGATCCGCTCCCAGGGGCTGCGGGTGCTGGTCGGGCACGAGATCCCGGTCGGTGACGGCGGCATCAGCTTCGGCCAGGCCGCGGTGGCCGCGGCCCGGCTAGCGAAGGAGAGGTGAGCGCGATGTGCCTGGGCATCCCCGGCCGGGTCCTGGAACTGCGTGCCGAGGCAGGACTGCGCATGGCGACCGTCGACTTCGGCGGCGTACGGCGCGAGGTGTGCCTCGACTACACGCCCGGTGCCGGTATCGGCTCGTATGTCATCGTGCACGTCGGTTTCGCGATCACCGAGGTCGACGAGGCGGAGGCGCGGCGCACCCTGGATGTCCTGCGTGCGATGGCGGACGCTGTGGAGACGGAGCTGGGCGAGCCATTGCCCGAACAGCCGAGCCGGGACCGTCGGCCCCGCCCCGTGCCCTACCGGCCCATCGGATCGGGGGCTGCGGAGACACAGGCTGAACGTGCAGACCCGCCGGCGAAAGGCACGCCATGACCGCTACCCCGGAATCCGTCGAACGGGTGCACGCCCTCCTCACCGACGGCACGACGGTGTGCGTACGGCACGCGCGGCCGGACGACCAGAAGGCTGTCCTCCGGTTGTACTCGGAGATGTCGGACGCGAACCTGCGGCTGCGTTTCTTCTCGGTGAGCCGCCGCTCCGCCGAGCAGGCCGCGGCGCGTATCGCCCAGCCGTCCGGCTCCGGCTACCACGCGCTGGTCGCCGAACGCGGTGGCCGGATCATCGGCATCGCCGAGTACCAGGCCGGGCCCGGAAAGACGGCGGAGAGCGCCGAGATCTCGTTGGCGGTCGGCGACGGACGCCACCACCGTGGAGTGGGCACGCTGCTGCTGGAGCACCTGATCTCCGCCGCCCGCGCTCAGGGCGTCAGAACCTTCACCGCTGACGCGCTCGCCGAGAACCACGAGATGCTCAAGGTCTTCTCGGACCTGGGACTGCACACGGAACGGCGGTTCGACGGTCCGGAGGTGCACTGCGTCATCCCCCTGGAGGAAACCGAGGACTACCTCAGGAGCGTCGAGCGCCGTGGCCGGGCCGCGGACGTGGCCAGTCTGGTGCCGCTGCTGCGCCCCCGGTGCATCGCTGTCATCGGGGCGGGCCGCAGGCCGGGCTCGGTGGGCCGGGCCGTGCTGCACAACCTGTCCACCGGTGAGTTCACGGGCCAGTTGTACGCGGTCAACCCGGTCGCGAGGTCGATCCTCGGCGTCCGCGCCTACGCGGCCGTGAGCGCGCTGCCCCGAGTCCCCGAGCTGGCGGTGATCGCCGTACCGGCCGGGGAGGTGGCAGGGGTCGCCGAGGAGTGCGGCCGGTTCGGTGTCCGCGCTCTGCTGGTGGTCTCGTCCGGTCTCGACGCTTGCCAGGCCAAGGAACTCCTGGTCGCCTGCCGCGAACACGACATGCGACTCGTCGGCCCGAACTGCCTCGGCCTGGCCAACACCGAGGAACGGGTGCGTCTCGACGCCACTTTCGCCGCCGCCCACCCCGCGCCCGGGAGCGCCGGGGTCGCCGTGCAGTCCGGAGGAGTGGGCATCGCCCTGCTCGGTGGTCTCCAGCGGCTCGGCATCGGCGTGTCCAGCTTCGTCTCGCTCGGCGACAAGTACGACGTCAGCGGCAACGACCTGCTCCAGTGGTGGGAGTCCGACGGGCGCACCGACCTGGCGCTGCTGCACCTGGAGTCCTTCGGCAACCCGCGCGCGTTCTCACGGACCGCGCGTCGCGTCACCCGTCGCATGCCCATCCTCACCGTCGACGCGGGCCGTACCGAGGCGGGCCGTCGAGCCGCCGCCTCGCACACCGCGGCCGCCGCCACTACGACCATGACCCGGCGCGCGCTCTTCGCACAGGCCGGCGTCACCGCCACCCGTACCATTCCCGAACTGCTCGAAGCGGCGGCCCTGTTGCACAGCCAGCCGCTGCCCGCCGACGGCCGGGTCGTGGTGGTCACCAACGCGGGCGGCGCCGGCGTGCTGGCCGCGGACGCGTGTGCGGAGGCGGGACTGGTGCTGCCCCCGCTGCCGTCCGGGCTGGTCGACGACCTGCTGGACGTGCTCCCTCCGGGCGCGAGCACCGTCAACCCCGTCGATGCGACGGCGGCCGTCTCCGAGGGGCAGCTGCGGGCCTGCGTGGACGGGCTGGCGGCCCACGATGGCATAGACGCGGTACTCGTGGTGCTGGTACCCACCGCCGTCGCGACAGCCACCGGCGACGTCCTGGTCAAAGCCCTCACCCATGCCTCGACACGCCGCGCCCGCACGCTCGCCGCCGTACTTCTCGACCAGGACGTGCCCGTGCGGCTGCTTCCGTCGGACAACGGGCGGGTGCCGGCCTACGCCGACGCGCAGGCGGCTGCCCGTTCCCTCGCCCACGCGGTCGAGCGTGCCCGTCGACTGGCCCGGCCGTCCGGCACCGTCCCGGTTCTGGAGGAAGTCGACACTTCCCGCGGCCGGGCTGTGGTCGACCGGTTCCTGCGCCTGCACCCCGACGGTGGCTGGCTCGACCCGCGTGCCTGTGCCGAACTCCTCGGCTGCTACCGCATCCCGCAGTCGCCGTGGGCCTGGGTGGAGACCGAGGACGAGGCCGCTTGGGCCGCGGACCGGCTCAAGGGGCCGGACGGGCACGTCGTGCTCAAAGCCCACTGGCCGGGGCTCGTGCACAAGGCGGCCCAGCACGCGATCCATCTGGACCTGCGCGGCGATGCACAGGTGCGCGCCGCCTTCCGGGACTTCGACGTCCGCTTCGGCCACGTCATGACCGGTGCCGTCGTCCAGCCGCTCGCCCCGCGCGGCATCGAGCTCTTCGCCGGCGTCGTACAGGACGAGGTGTTCGGGCCGCTGATCCTGTTCGGGCTCGGCGGCACGGCGACGGAGGTCCTCGCCGACCACGCGGCACGGCTGGCCCCGCTCACCGACCTCGACGCGCAGAGCCTGATCACCGCACCGCGCTGCGCGCCGCTGCTGTTGGGACGTGAAGGCACCCGTCCCCTCGATCTCGCGGGGCTGGAACAGTTGCTGCTGCGGCTCTCGCGCATGGCGAGCGACCTGCCCCAGCTCGCGGAGGCGGACTTCAACCCGGTACTCGCACGACCGGAGGGCGTCACCGCGCTGGACTCGCGCTTGCGGTTGGTTCCGCGCCGTGCCCCCGACCCCTACCTGCGCCGGCTCCGCTGAACCCGCAGGTCCGCAAGCCACCGAAGGAGGCGGAACACGATGAAGCACCACAAGGTCGGCACACTGATGACGACCGACGTCGTGCGCGCGGAGTACGGCACACCGTTCAAGGAGGTGGCCCGGCGGCTCGCCGAGCACGGGATCAGCGGTCTGCCGGTGGTGGACGACGACGAGAAGGTCCTCGGGGTCATCTCCGAGTCGGACCTGATGGCCCGGCAGGCGGAAGGCCTCGGCCCGTCCGGGTCCCGGCGGTGGTTGCGTCGGCTGCACTGGACGCCGGGGGCGCGCACCCTGCGGACCAGGGCCCGGGCGAGGACGGCCGGACAGCTCATGTCCCGTCCCGCCATCACGGTCCACGGCGACGCGACCGTGGTGGAGGCGGCCCGGGTCATGGCACACCACCGCGTCGAACGGCTGCCGATAGTCGACGACGAGGAGCGGCTCGTGGGGATCGTCACCCGTCGTGATCTGCTCCAGGTCTTCCTGCGCCCCGACACGGAGATCGGGGCGGCGATCAGGAACGAGGTGCTGGAGCGGGCCTTGTTGCTACCGCCCGATGCCGTCGACGTGGAAATACACCAGGGCGTCGTCACGCTCACCGGCAGGCTGGAGCGGCGTGCCGAGACCACCATGGCGGTGGAGCTGTGCCGCCAGATGGACGGAGTGGTCGCGGTCGTCGACCACCTCACCTACCGGTTCGACGACTCCCGGCCGTCGCCCGAGGAACCTGCCCTCCACGGGATCCCCTACTACTGGCAGCGCAAGCCGTGACGCCGGCAGGTCGACGCCCGCCGCTGCGCACGGAAAGGGGACGGCCTCACGGGCCGTCCCCCTTCCGTGCCGTGCGGCACCGGGCACGTCGTGTCAGCCGTGGGCCACCACCGCGACGGGAGCGAGCGCGTGGTGCAGCACGGCATGGGCGACAGGACCGATGTGCACGCCGAACCGGCTGCGCCGTGTCCGCCGACCCACGACGACGAGCGACGCGTAGCGAGAGGAACTCACGATCTGGTCCGCCGCGCTGCCGGCGCGGGAGGCCTCGATCACCTCGACGGCCGGGTACTTGTCCCGCCAGGGGCGCAGTGCCTCGGTGAGTGCGGTCGCGTTCTCACGGGCGAGTTCGTCGTAGAAGCTCACGTGGTCGGACAGGCCGTAGATGTTGTAGGGCGGGGGTGTCCAGGCATGCAGGACACGCAGGGAAGTGTCACGACGGGCAGCCTCCTCGAAGGCGAACGCGATGACCGTGTCGTCGGGGCTACGCGTGTCGAGCCCGAGCAGCACGGGACGGAACCGCGTCGCTGCGGACGGTATGCCGGCCGGGTCCATGGCGTGCTCGTCCGCCGCCTGCTCCCCGGAGCGGACCACGACGACGGGTACCTCGGTGCGCGCGATGACGGATTGGCCCACGGGACCGACCATGAAGCCTGCGAGCCCGCTCAGCCCCCGGGAGCCCAGGACGACCAGTTCGGCGTCCCTGGCCACGTCCACCAGCACATCGGCCGGTACGCCGGCCAGCTGGACCGCTGCCACGTCCACCCCTGGGTGGCGCGCTCGCAGTCCCTCGGCGGCCCCGCGCGGAATCCGTTCGCTCCAGTGCTTCAGGGTCTCCGTGCCGAGCAGCGGTGCCTGCGCCATCGGCTCCGGGACAGGCTCCCAGACGTGCACCAATCGCAGGGGCAGCTCACGCAGCTTCGCCTCACGGACCGCCCATTCCGCGGCCGCCCGGCTCTCGGACGAGCCGTCGAGGCCCACCATGATGTAGCGCACCATGCTGTCCACCTCCTGATTCGGTATCCGTCTTCAGGTTCGCGCCGATGAGCGGTGACGGTGCAGGGGTCGCAGGTCCCGGCCTGGGACCGTTCGGCCCATCGTCGAAGGACCGGTCGCCTCCCGCGCGCCCTCGCGGGCCGCGGGCAGGTGCACGGCGATCACCTGCACGGCGAGAACTCCCGCCAGACACAGCCACAAGGTGCGGTTGCGGAGCTGGTCGCGGCCGAGTAGCGCGCCGTCGTCCGCGCGCGCTGAGGGCGTTGAACAGGTGGAACAGGTGGAACAGCACATGAACGCCATGGTGAGGGCGGTGTCGGTGCCGAAGGGGGAGCGTCTGGGGGCCGGCAGGGCGACGGTGCCCGCCGCCATGACTGCCCCTGCCCTGCCGATGGCGGACGGCCTGCGGGCGTCGACAATCCGTTCCTTCGCGTCCCGGGCGGCCGCCGCATCACGTCGTCACGGGCGGGATCGACGGCCAGGGCCATCGCGTGCGGGCCGTCCATGATGATGTCGACCCACATCAGGTGAGCGGCCGTGAGCGGAGCCGACAGGCCGGCGAGGGAGGCGCCGAGCCGTGTCGGCGGCTTCCTTGGCCACGTCCGTCCGACCCGCTCGAGCCGGCCCGCTACCGGGCGATGATCCGCCCCTGGGCGGGACGGACCGCGGACCACGCGGTCCGTATCCGGCCGGACCCGGTGACCGGTGTGGTGCTCACGGCCCCGGACACATGAACCGACCCGCAGGTGGCACGGTCAGGCCGCCGGGACGGCCAGTTCGTCGTGGCGCTGTTCGCCGAGCACGACTTTGAGTGCGCCGGTGTCGGCCGCATGGGCGAAGACCTCGTATGCCTCCTCCATCTGGTCCAGGGCGAAAGTATGGGTGACCAGGTCGCTGGTCGGCACCCGGCCGGAAGCCGCCATCCTCAGCAGGGTGGGCGTGGAGGACGTGTCGACCAGGCCGGTGGTGATGGTCACGTTCTTGATCCACAGGTCTTCCAGGTGCAGGGTCACGGGCTTGCCGTGCACGCCGACGTTCGCCACCCGGCCACCGGGCCGCACCATACGCGTGCACATCTCGAAACTCTCCGGCACTCCCACCGCCTCGATGACCACGTCGGCGCCCACACCGTCGGTGAGATCGTCGACGAGCGGCTCGGGCTGGTCGCGCACGGGTGCGACGGCGTCGGCACCGAACCGCCTGGCGGCCTCGAGGCGGGAGTCGGCGAGGTCGACGGCGATGATCCGCTCCGGTGAGTACAGCCGTGCGGTGAGGATCGCGGCGAGCCCGATCGGTCCGGCGCCGACGACGGCGACCGTGTCACCAGGCCGCACACCTCCGTTGATCACACCCACCTCGTACGCGGTCGGGAAGATGTCCGCGAACAGCACGGCGTCCTTGCTCGTGAGTGCACCCGGCAGCGGATGCACGGACAGATCGGCCTGCGGCACGCGGACGTACTCCGCCTGCGTGCCGTCGATCAGATGGCCGAGGATCCAGCCTCCGCCGCCCTGGCACTGACCGTACGCACGGTCCTTGCAGAAGCGGCAGCGGCCGCAGGCGGTGATGCAGGAGACCAGGACCCGGTCGCCCGGCCGGACGGTGCGCACGTCGCTGCCGACCTCGACGATCTCGCCGACCGCTTCGTGTCCCAGCACCGTCCCGGAGGGCACCTCCGGCACGTCGCCCTTGAGGATGTGCAGGTCCGTCCCGCAGATGGTGACGGCGTCGACCCGCACGATCGCGTCGGTGGGTTCCTTGATCTCCGGGTCGGGGACGTCCTCCCAGGCGGACTGCCCGGGGCCGTGGAAAACGAAGCCTTTCATGGCCGTTCCTCCTCCAACGAAGCACGGGAGATGCCCCATGGATCCATCTTTGAACGAAGTGGTGGTCTTCGCATGGGCCGGGTGGCCCTGGGGCAGGGCTGTGCGCCCCCTGCCGCATGCACGGTCGCCCGTGGTGCGATGGTCGGCGGGGGCGGCGCCCTGGCCACGGCACCGGACTGAGTGAGATGCACATGGATACGACCTTCTTCGCTGCCCGGTTGCGCCGCCTCGCACCCGAGGGCTTCGCGCCACGGGTGGAGCCCGTTCTGCTGCTCGTCACGGCGGCTGCGGTGGCGGCCGGCTGCGTCGCCTGGTTCACCGGTTCCGAGGGACTCGCCGAGCTCTTCTGGGGGCTCGGCACGATGTCCGCGGTCGTACCCGCGGTGATGTGGGTCCTGGCCGCCCTTTGGCACGGGCACGCGGGCGTTGACCTGATCGCCGTCCTGGCACTGGGGGGCACCTGGGTCGTGGGCGAGTACCTGGCCGGTGCCCTGATCGGGCTGATGCTCGCCTCGGGCCGCACAATGGAGGCGGCCGCCCAGCGACGTGCCGCCCGCGACCTGCGCGCCCTCCTCGAACACGCGCCGCACTCGGCGCGCCGCCGGACGGAGAGCGGAGTGGGCACGGTGCCGCTGGACGACGTCGTCCCCGACGACCTGCTCGTGGTGGGCCCGGGCGAGGTGGTTCCCGTCGACGGCACGCTGGAGAGTTCCGCGGCCCTACTCGATGAGTCCGTGTTGACCGGCGAGCCATTGCACGTCGAACGTACTCGCGGCGAAGCGGTGCGCAGCGGCGTGGTGAACGCCGGCGGCGCGTTCGACCTGCGCGCCGGCGCGACCGCGCGGGACAGCACGTACGCCGGGATCGTGCGGCTGGCCCGGCAGGCCGGTGCGGAGTCCGCGCCGGTGGTCCGGCTGGCCGACCGCTACGCGGCCTGGTTCCTGCCGCTGTCCCTGGCCGTGGCCGGGCTGGCGTGGCTGGTCAGCGGCTCCGCGGTGCGGGTTGCTGGCGGCGCCGGTCGCCATCGTCTCCGGTCTGTCCCGCGCCTCCCGCCTGGGAGTCGTCGTTCGCGACGGCGGCGCGCTGGAGAACCTGGGCCGTGCCCGAACCTTGTTGCTGGACAAGACCGGCACTCTCACCCGCGGCCGTCCCCGCGTCCTCGACGTGAGCGCCGCCCCCGGCCGGGCCCCGGCGGAGGTGCTCCGGCTCGCCGTCTCGGTCGACCGGTATTCGCCGCACGTACTCGCCCGGGCCATCGTCGAGGCGGCCCGGGGGCGTGGTCTGGAGCTGTCGGATCCCGCCGACGTCATGGAGGAAACCGGCCGGGGAGCCACCGGCACGGTGGACGGGCACCGCATCTGCCTCGGTCGCGCCGGGGCGTCCGGCACCCGGCCGTACTGGGCCGCGGCGGTCGACAACCGCGCCCTCATCGAAGGCGCGGCCGTCGCCTGGCTGACCGTCGACGACGAGCCGGCCGGTGCCGTCCTCCTGCGCGATCCCCTGCGCCCCGACGCCCCGCGAACCGTTCGCTCCCTGCGTGCCGCGGGAATCGAACGGGTGGTGATGCTCACCGGGGACCGGAGCGCACCTGCCCGCGAGGTCGGCGCTCTCCTCGGTCTCGACGACGTCCGCTCCGGGCTCGGCCCCGCGGACAAGGTCACGGCCGTGCGCGCGGAGCGGGACCGTGCGGTCACCGTGATGGTCGGGGACGGTGTCAACGACGCCCCCGCCCTGGCGGCCGCGGACGTGGGCGTCGCGATGGGCGCCCGTGGTTCCACCGCCTCGTCCGAGGCGGCCGACATCGTCCTGACCGCCGATCGTGTGGACCGCCTGGCCGACGCCGTCTTCGTCGCCGTACGGGCTCGCCGCATCGCCGTGCAGAGCGCCCTCGGCGGCATGCTGCTGTCCCTGGCGGCGATGGCCACGGCCGCCGCAGGGCTGCTGCCGCCGGTCGCCGGCGCGGTACTGCAGGAGGGCATCGATGTCGCGGTCATCCTCAACGCGCTGCGGGCGCTGCGCACGGACCGGACCGCCCGCCCCCCGCTCACGTCCGAGACCGAGGCGCTGATCCACCGCTTCGCCGCCGAACACGACGATCTCCAGGACGTTCTGACGGCCGTGCGCGACGCCGCGGACCGCCTCTGTGAAAGCCCCGGCCCCCGGGCCCTCACGGCGGTGGAGGAGACGCACCGGCTGCTCACGGAGCGGTTGCTGCCGCACGAGCACGCCGAGGAGCACCGGCTCTACCCCGCCCTGGCGCCGGCCCTCGGCGGCCCCGAGGCGACCGCCACCATGAGCCGGGCTCACGCGGAGATCGACCGCCTCTCCCGCCGTATCGCCACCCACCTGGACCTCGCCCGTGCTGCCGGTGGCCTGGCGACCGAGCAGCTCGACGATCTCCGGGCCTGCCTCTACGGCCTCAACACCGTGCTGCGCCTGCATTTCGCCCAGGAGGAGGAGAGCTACTTCTCCCTCACCCCGTGAGGGACCGATGCCCCCGCACGAGGGCCGTTCGGCACTGTCGTGGGCACCTGTCCCCGCCCAGGTCGGACACGAGGAGCGGTTCCGGTACGGAAAGGTGCACGACGTGGCGGCCGACGACATCATCCAGCTGACGGGCCCCGTTCGGGCGTGACGGGCGGGGGCGGGGCTTCCCCACGCCCCCGTGAGCCCCCCGGCTGAGCGGCGAACTCACGCACGCCCGTCGGCCAGCAGCAGCCGGCTCGTCTCCCCGGGGCCGACGCAGACGGTCCGGTCCGGCAGCCGGACATCGATCGGCGGACCGCCGGACGACGGGACGGCGATCTCCAGCCGGCCGCTCTCCAGCAGCAACCGCACGCCCCAGTGCCCCTGGTACTGCAGCGAGAAGCCGTACGACGACAGCTCGGGAAGCGGCACGGGGTCCAGCCACAGCGCCCCTTGACGGGCCTCCAGCCCGGTCAGCCCGCGCTGTACCAGGTCGAGGGTGCCGGCCATCGCACCGAGGTGGATGCCCTCACCGGTGGTGCCGCCCTGGAGATCGGCCACATCCCCCCGCAGGGCCTCCTGACAGAACGACCAGGCCTCGCTGCGCCGGGCGCGGGCCAGGATCCAGCCGTGGACGAGGCCGCTGAGGGTGGAGCCGTGGCTGGTGCGGGCGAGGTAGTAGTCGACGGTCCGCGCCCAGGTCTCCCCGTCCATGCGGTAGCCCAGGCGCCGGAAGAGGCCCTGGAGCTCGTCGGGCGAGAAGAGGTAGCCGAGCATCAGTACGTCCGCCTGCTTGGAGGCTTTGTAGCGGTTCACGCTGTCGCCCTCCGCCTCCAGGATCCGGTCGAGCCGCCGGATGTCGTCGTAGCGCGTCCGGTAGCCGTCCCAGTCGAGTTCGGCCAGGTCGCCGTACCCCTCGAACTGGCTGATGACACCGTCGTGGAACGGCACGCGCAGCGTGTGGGAGACCTCCTCCCACTGCTCCGGCTCGCCGTCGTCCAGTTCGAGCCGTTCGACGAGTTCACGTCGCCGGGGTGCCGGCAGGTCGCGGAGCACCTCCAGCGCCCGGGCGAGCACCCAGGCGGCCGTCACGTTCGTGTAGGCGTTGTCCTCCAGGCCCGGCCGCTCGGCATCCGGGTACGCCTCGTGGTACTCGTCCGGGCCGACCACACCCCGAATGCTGTGCCGGCCCGACGCGGCGTCCCAGGCGGCCGAGTCGGACCAGAAGCGCGCGATCTGCACCAGCAGCTCAGCGCCCTTGGTGTGCAGGAACTCGACGTCGCCGCTGGCCTCGCAGTACTGCCACACGTTGTACGCGATCGCCGAGCCGACGTGGTGCTGGAGATGCGTGTGGTCCGGCAGCCAGCGGCCCGAGCGGGGGTTGAGGTGCAGCCGCTGGGTCTCCTCCCGTCCGTCGCTTCCGCTCTGCCAGGGGTACAGCGCCCCCCGCCGGCCGAGGGCCCGCGCGGCGGCGTGGGCCCGGTCCAGGCGCCGGTGACGGTAGTGGAGCAGGGCGCGGGACACCTCGGGGAAGTGCAGGTTCAGGTACGGCAGGACGAACAGTTCGTCCCAGAAGACGTGCCCGCGGTAGGCCTCGCCGTGAAGCCCGCGGGCCGGCACGCCCACGTCCAGCTCGGCGGTGTGCGGGGAGAGGGTCTGCAGCACGTGGAACAGGTGCAGGCGCAGGATGGCACCCGCTTCTCCGGGGACGTCGATCCCGGCCCGGCGCCAGAGCTGGTCCCAGGCCGTCAGATGCGACTTCAGCATGGTCTCGAAGCCCGGCGCCGCGCTCACCCGGTCGACCGCGGTCTGCAGCGGGTCGCTGATCGCGGGGTCGCGCGAGGTGTGCAGGGCCACCGTCTTGTCGACGGCGACCGTGCGCCCCGGTTCCAGGACCAGACGTACTCCCTGCACCGCACGGGGGTGCTCGTGGGCCTCGGTGACGGGCGCGCCACAAGTCAGCCGGGCCGCCATGCCGATCCGGATGTCCGAGGTGCGGGTACGGCAGCGCAACCACACGGTGCCGGGCGAGGCGGTGCCGGTGTGCACATGGGTCAGATGGCGTCCCTCGAGACCCCGGTAGCGCTGCACGCCGCTGTTGGTCACTCCCCCGTCCAGCGCCGCCTCCACCTCCAGCTCCGCCGGTTCTCCCTCCACCGTGAACTCGGTGCGCAGGACCGCGAGGTAGGGATCGGCCATGTGTACGAGCCGCTGCTGGCGTACGGACAACACCCGTCCGGTGTCCAGGCCGTAACGGGTCACGCGTTCCAGGACCCCCGCGCCCAGGTTCAGAGCCTGCCGGTGCGCGAGCACCGGCGCGGAGTCCGGCGTGAGCCACGCACCGCCCGGCCGGCGGAAGCGGAGCGGCAACCAGTTCGGCAGGTTGACCATGTCCTCGTTCTCGACCCGGCGTCCGGCGACCACCGAGGTGAGCCGGTTGTAGCAGCCGGCCGCGTAGGTGCCCGGATAGTGCACGTCGTCGGCGGCACACTCCGGCAGGGCGCCGCGTGTGGCGAAACGACCGTTGCCCAGCGTGCACAGCGACTCCCGCAGCCGTTCGTCCGCCGGGTCGTATCCCTCGTACTCCCAGGTCCAGGCCGTCATGCAGCTGCCCCCTTCGCGGCTGGGAGGGTCGGTGATCCGGTGTGAGCCTCCTGCGGACCAGTGTGGCCCGGCGCGAGCGGCGCCCCGGCGTCTCCCGACACGAGCCAGGTCGTGTCGGGGACGCCGGGGCGCACACGCGCGGGTCTCGGGCCGCCCGGCGCGTCAGACGCGCTGCGGGACGACGGCGACGGGGCAGGCCGCGTGGTGCAGCAGGGTGTGGCTCACCCGGCCGAGCTGGAGGCCGAAGTGGCCGGACCGGCGCCGTGTGCCGACGACCACCAGGTCGGCAGCCTCCGAGCGGTCGACCAGCACCCTGCGGGCCGGCCCCTCGATCGTCACCCGGTTCACCCGTACGGCCTCATGATCGGCCGCCGCATCGGCGACCAGCGCATCGACCAGGTCGGAGGCCTGCGCCTCGTGGTCCGCGCTCTCCTCGGCGGGAGCCGGCTGGTCGCCGCTCTCGTGCGAGGGACGACGCCAGGCCCGGACGACGTCGAGTACGCATCCACGCGCCTCGGCCTCCCGGAAGGCGAACCGGACGGCCTCGTGGCTCGTGTCGGGGTCTCCGGCACCGAGCAGGACCCGGCCGTGAGTCCCCCCGAGGCCTGCCTTGTCGCCCCGGACCACGATGACCGGGCAGTACGCGCGCGCCGCGACAGCGAGGCCCACCGAGCCGAGCAGGGCTCCCTTGAGCTCTCCACGGCCGCGCGATCCGGTCACCAGGGCGGAGGCGTTGTCGCCCTCGCTCAGGAGGGCGGACACCGCTTCGGCGGCCACCGCCTCGGCCGACACCTTCAGATCGGGGTTGAGCCGTCGGACGCGTTCCTCGGCGGAGGCCACGATGTGCTGCGCCATCACCCGCTCCGACGGCCGCTGCACACTCAGAGACGGCAGCGCACCCTCGTATCGCTCCCACAGGGAGCCGTGGACCAGACGCAACGACAGGCCGTGGCGTGCGGCCTCATCCACCGCCCAGTCGACGGCGAGGATGCTGCCGTCGGACCCGTCGACGCCGACGACCAGGGGCAGTTCCATGATTCCACCGCCAATCCTTCGTGCTGCCACTCGTGCAGCAGGGCTACTACTGTCACGGTCGCGCTTCGGCGCCGTCGTCGGCAGGGGCGATTGGGCCCCGGCCGGCGCCGTTCGGCCCATCTGCCCGGCCGACCCCGTCAGCGGGGACGGTCGGCCCTTACCCGTGCGACGGCGGACGACGAGGCCGACAGGGCGGGGGAAGCGCCAGGAGACGGGGCGATCACCGTGAAGAGGATCCACGAAGCAAAGCGCCCCCGGCCGCCGCGCCGGCCGGATCCTCCCGACCTGCGCACGCCGTCGGGGCGGCCGATGCCCTGCTGAGCCCGGCCGGAAGGCCGGGGAACGGGGCCGGTCGAGGCCGACCGGCCCTACCGGACATGTCGTCCGGGTGATGTGCTGAAAGTGACGGGAAGGACGAAATGAGACGCGGCGAAGCGGCCTCGGACCGTGCACCGCGCAATCAGGATCCGCGAGAAGTGGATGTCCTTCCCGCCTCTCGTGCGCAGGGCACGGGGATCGCCGGGCCCCCGATGAGGCCGAAGGGCCCCACGAAGGTGCCCGGGCGGCCCGTGGTGCCGCGCTACCCGGGGGAACAGGCTGGCATCAGAGGGCCGAGCAAGGACGCGGAGGGGTGAGCATGACGAACAACCCGGCAACCGGCGTCCTCGACAGAGACGGACTCAGTGCCCTGATCGAGGTCCTGGCCGCGCAGGGACGAACGGTCATCGGGCCGACGGTCCGGGACGGTGCGATCGTCCTGGCCGAGATCGGCTCCGCCGATGATCTTCCGTTCGGCTGGGGCTCGGAGGTCGAAGCCGGCCGCTACCGCCTCGTGCCGCGTGCCGACGGTGCCGTGTTCGCCCATACGGCGGGCCCGCAGTCCTGGAAGACGTTCCTGCATCCGCAACGGGAGAAGCTGTGGAGCGCGGAGCGCACGCCGGACGGCGCCCTGTCGGTCACCGAGGACGACCCGGAGCAGACGTCGTACGCCTTCCTGGGCGTACGTCCCTGCGATCTGCGGGCCATCACCATCCAGGACCGTGTGCTGGCCGGCGGCCGGTACCCGGACCGGGGCTACCGGGAACGGCGAACGGGTGCCTTCCTGATCGCCGCCGAGTGCACCGAGCCCGGCGCCACCTGCTTCTGCGTCTCGATGGGCGGCGGTCCGGCAGCCGATGGTTCGGGGTTCGACCTCGCGCTGACCGAGGTCCTGGACCAGGGTGGTCACCGCTTCCTCGTCCGGGTGGGCAGTGAGGCGGGACGGGACGCCCTCGACGATGTGCCGCACGCACCGGCCGACGCGGAGACGGAGTACGCGGCCCGTGCGGCCGTGGACGCCGCCCGGGACCGGATGGGCCGGGCGATGCCGCCCGTGGACCTGCGGACGCTGATGGGCGAGAGCCTTGAGGCCGATCGCTGGGACGACGTGGCCGCCCGCTGTCTGACGTGCGGCAACTGCACCATGGTCTGCCCCACCTGCTTCTGCACCACCACCGAGGAGGTCACCGATCTCACCGGCGACCACGCCGAGCGGTGGCTGCGGTGGGACTCCTGTTTCGATGTGGCCTTCTCCCACCTCCACGGCGGGCCCGTGCGGGCGTCGGCCCGCAGCCGCTACCGGCAGTGGCTCACCCACAAGCTCTCCACCTGGTACGAGCAGTTCGGCAGCTCCGGCTGCGTGGGCTGCGGGCGCTGCGTGACCTGGTGCCCGGTCGGTATCGACATCACCGAGGAAGCCGCGGCGCTGCACGACGAACGCGCGGGCCGTCTGCGGCACGAGAAGCAGAAGGAGACGCAACGATGACCTCCACCACCACTGTCTCCGTGGGCCTCCCGGTCGAGCACCGAGACCGGCTGATGCGGCTCGCCCGTGAGGTCTCCTTCGGAGCCGGCACACGCCTCTTCGAAGAGGGCCGCCGCGCCGACCGGTTCTGGGTCATCCGGACCGGAACCGTCCTCCTCGACCTGCACGTGCCCGGCCGTGGCGCCGCCGTCATCGAGTCCCTGGGCCACGGCGAGCTGCTCGGCTGGTCCTGGCACTACCCCCCGTACGTGTGGCAGCTGGGCGCCGGGGCACTCAGCCCCGTGCGGGCCTGGGAATTCGACGCGGAGACCGTACGGGCCCTGTGCGCGCGGGATCCCGCGTTCGGTCGGTCGATCGCCACCTGGGTCGGCCGGGTCGTGACACACCGGCTGCAGGCCTCGCGCATCCGTCTGCTCGACCTGTACGCCCCGTACGGGAGCGGGAGCCGGGCATGAGCGACGTCCCCGTCCCCCACCTGGTGACCGGCATGCGGCGCGAAACGGCCGACACGGTCAGTCTCACGCTGACGCCCGCCGGGCAGGAGGCTCTCGAGCCCTTCGCGCCGGGCCAGTTCGCCATGGTGTACGCCTTCGGGGTCGGGGAGATCCCCGTCTCGGTGTCCCGCGTCGGACGCCGGGAACTCGTCCACACGATCCGCTCCGTGGGCGCGGTCTCGGCGGCCTTGTGCGCGCTCCGGCCGGGCTCCCAGGTGGGTCTGCGTGGCCCCTTCGGTACCGGCTGGGAGCTGGAGCGGGCGGCCGGTCAGGACGTCGTGGCGGTGACGGGCGGCATCGGCCTGGCCCCCCTGCGGCCCCTCGTCCTCGCCGCGCGGGCGGCCCACCGGGCATATGGGCGGCTGAACCTGCTCGTCGGATCGCGCACGTTCGAAGACCTTCTGTATGCCGATCAGGTTCGGGCCTGGGCGGAATCGCACGGGCCGCTGCTCTGCCGGGCCACCGTAGATCGCCCGTCCCCCGGCTGGTGGGGCCACGTCGGTCTCGTCACGACGCTGCTGAACAGCGCGCGCTTCGTGCCGGAGAACACCACGGCGTACGTGTGCGGGCCCGAGGTCATGATCCGTGCCACCGCCCGCGACCTGCTGCACCGGGGCGTGCGCGCGGACCGCATCCGGGTCTCGCTGGAACGCAACATGCGCTGCGCCACCGGGCACTGCGGTCACTGCCAGCTCGGTGGGGTGCTGATGTGCCGCGACGGTCCCGTGATCGGCTGGGACCGGGCCGCCTCCCTGCTCATGGTGAGGGAGTTGTGACATGTCCGTGCCGACGCTCGCTGTGTTCAAGCTCGCGTCCTGTGACGGCTGCCAGCTGACCCTCCTGGACTGCGAGGACGAGCTCCTCACGCTCGCCGGGGAGGTGCGCATCGCACACTTCCTGGAGGCGTCGAGCGCGGTGACGCCCGGCCCGTACGACCTCGCCCTCGTGGAGGGCTCGGTCACCACACCCGCCGACGCGGAACGGGTCCGGGAGATCCGCGCGCAGTCCCGCCACCTGGTGACCATCGGCGCGTGTGCCACCGCCGGCGGAATCCAGGCGCTGCGGAACTTCGCGGACGTCGAGGAGTTCACCCGCGCCGTGTACGCCCGGCCCGACTACATCGACGTCCTCGCCACCTCGACACCGGTCTCGGACCATGTGGACGTCGACTTCGAGCTGCGCGGCTGCCCCATCGACCGCAAGCAGCTTCTCGAGGTGATCACCGCCTACCTGGCCGGCCGCAAGCCGGACATCCCCGATCACAGCGTGTGCTTCGCCTGCAAGCGTCGCGGCACCGTGTGCGTCACCGTGGCCCACGGCACCCCCTGCCTCGGCCCCGTCACGCACGCGGGATGCGGGGCGATCTGCCCGGCGTACGGGCGCGGATGCTACGGCTGTTTCGGTCCGTCGGGGTCGCCGAACCTTCGTGCTCTGATTTCGCTGCTGCATCGTGACGGCATGGACGACCGAGCGGTCGAGCGCCTCCTGCGCACCTTCAACGCCCCCGCCTTCGACAAGGAGGTGCGGTCATGACCCACCGCGGTTCCCGCGTCCTGCGCGTCGGCTCACTCGCCCGCGTGGAGGGGGAAGGCTCCCTGCATCTACGCGTCGCGGGCCGCAGGGTGGAGGAGGCGCAGCTGCGGATCTACGAACCGCCGCGCTTCTTCGAGGCGTTCCTGCGCGGCCGCGCCCACACCGAGCCGCCCGACATCACCGCCCGGGTGTGCGGGATCTGCCCCGTGGCCTACCAGATGAGCGCCTGCCGGGCGATCGAGGACGCCTGCGGCGTCACGGTCGACCGTCCGCTGCGCGACCTGCGCAGGATGCTGTACTGCGGCGAATGGATCGAGAGCCACGCCCTGCACATCTACCTCCTGCACGCCCCGGACTTCCTCGGCTGCGACAGCGCCGTCGACCTGGCCCGCACCCGGCGCGCGGCCGTCGAGCGGGGGCTGCGGCTGAAGCAGGCGGGCAACGCCATCCTCGAACTGCTCGGGGGGCGTGCGATCCATCCGGTGAACGTCCGGCTGGGCGGCTTCCACCGGGTGCCCGCGCATGATGAACTCAGGCCCTTGCAGGAGAAGTTGCGGCGGGCCGCCGAAGACGCCTGGGAGACGGTCGGCCTGGTCGCGGGGTTCGACTTCCCGGACACCTCCCTCGACGCCGACTTCCTGGCTCTCTCCTCTCCCACGACGTACGCCATCGAGGACGGCACCCCTGCCGTGCTGCGCACCGATGGCGCTCGCCGCCACTTCCGGCCCAGTGCTTTCCCCGACCATGTCCGCGAGGAGCAGGTGCCGCACTCGACCGCCCTGCACTCCCGTCTGGACGGGCGGCGCCACCTCACGGGGCCCCTCGCCCGGTTCGCGATCAGCGGCGACTCGCTGTCGCCCACCGCTCGGGAAGCGGTCCGCGAGGCCGGACTCGACACCGTGTGCCGCAACCCCTACCGCTCGGTGCTCGTCCGGGCCGTGGAGGTCGTGTACGCGATCGACGAGGCCCTGCGCATCATCGCCGCCTACGAGCCCCCGGCCCGCCCTCACGTCGACGTACAGCCTCGCGCGGGCACCGGACACGGCATCACCGAGGCACCGCGCGGCCTGCTCTACCACCGCTACCGGCTGGACCCCGAGGGCACGGTCACCGACGCGTGCCTGGTGCCGCCCACCGCACAGAACCAGGGCGCCATCGAGGACGACCTGGTCCGGATCGTCGAGCGGACGCTCGCCGAGGGTGATCCCACCGACGAGGAACTGACGCGTCTGTGCGAACGGGCCATCCGCAACCACGACCCGTGCATCTCGTGCTCCGCTCACTTCCTCGACCTGACCATCGACCGCGCCTGACGCCCCGAGGAGGACACCATGCGCATCAGTCCGCACATCGTCAGCGACGTCATGACCCACACCGTCGTGGCGGTGGGCCGTGACGCCCCGTTCAAGGATGTCGTCAAGCTCATGCAGGAGTGGAAGGTCAGCGCCCTTCCCGTGCTGGAGGGCGAGGGCCGGGTGATCGGCGTCGTGTCCGAGGCCGATCTGCTGGTCAAGGAGGAGTTCCGCGACAGTGACCCCGACCGGTTGACTCAGATGCGTCGTCTGTCCGACCTGGCCAAGGCGGGAGGCATGACCGCCGCGGATGTGATGAGCGCCCCGGCCGTCACGGTGCATCCGGACGCCACACTCGCACAGGCGGCCCGCGTCATGGCCCAGCGCAAGGTCAAGCGGCTGCCAGTCGTCAATGACGAGGGTCTCCTGGAGGGCGTGGTCAGCCGGGCCGACCTGCTCAAGGTCTTCCTGCGGCCCGACGACGAGATCGCCGAGGAGATCCGCCGGGAGATCCTTACTCCCCTCTTCCCCAAGACACCGGAACCGGTGCTGGTGGACGTCGCCGACGGCGTCGTCACCCTCACCGGGCGGGTCGGGGACGCGTCGCTGGTACCCATCGCCGCCCGCTTGGTGCGTTCCGTCGAGGGCGTCGTCGACGTCGACATGGCCCTGTCCGGCGGGATGCGCGTGAGGGACCCCGGATGAAGTACCTCGACGAATATCGTGACCCGACGCTCGCCCGGCAGCTGCTCGACGAGTTGGGGCGTACCGCGACGGCGCCCTGGCGGATCATGGAGGTCTGCGGCGGGCAGACGCACACGCTGGTCCGTCAGGGCATCGACGAACTGCTGCCCGCCGGCATCCGCATGATCCACGGTCCCGGCTGCCCCGTGTGCGTCACCCCGCTGCAGACCCTGGACCGTGCGATGGCCATCGCCGCCCGTCCCGGCGTCGTTCTCACCAGCTTCGGCGACATGCTGCGAGTGCCCGGTACGGACACCGACCTGCTGTCGCTGCGGGCGCGCGGTGCGGACGTACGGGTCGTGTACACACCGATGGACGCGGTACGCATCGCCCGGGACCTCCCGGACCGTCAGGTCGTCTTCCTCGCGGTCGGGTTCGAGACCACCGCCCCCGCGAACGCCATGGCGGTCCTGCACGCCGCGCGCCTGGGACTGCCCAACTTCTCGATATTGGTCAGTCATGTCCTGGTGCCGCCCGCCATGACCGCCCTGCTGGACGACCCCGACTGCGAGGTGCAGGCCTTCCTCGCGGCGGGTCACGTGTGCGCGGTGATGGGCTGGCGCGAGTACGAGCCGATCGCCGACCGCTACCGCGTACCGATCGTGGTGACCGGCTTCGAACCGCTCGACCTGCTGGAGGGCGTCCTCATGGCGGTGCGCCAACTGGAGCAGGGCCGCTGGGAGGTCGAGAACCAGTACGTGCGGGCCGTACGCCGCTCGGGCAACACCGGGGCCCAGGAGGCCGTACGCACCGTGTTCCGCGTCACCGACCGCGCCTGGCGGGGCATCGGCGAGCTGCCCGACAGCGGCCTGGAACTCACCGAGGAGTACGCGACCTTCGACGCCGCGCGACGGTTCGACGTCGGCGGACTGCACGCCGTCGAGGACCCGGAGTGCATCGCCGGTGCCGTGCTCACCGGTGCCCGTCTGCCCACCGACTGCCCCGCCTACGGCACCCGCTGCACGCCTCGCCACCCGCTCGGCGCCCCGATGGTCTCCGCCGAGGGAACCTGTGCCGCCTTCCACGCCGCCGGCCGCACGAAGGAAGTGCTTCCGTCATGACCCTCGCCTGCCCCGCTCCCCACCACGAGGACGACGTGGTGCTGCTCGGTCACGGCGCGGGAGGGCGATTGACCGCCGAACTCCTCGACGCACTGGTGCTGCCCGCCCTCGGCGGGCAGGACGGTCCGCTGGAGGACGCAGCCCTGCTGCCCGGCCGTCCGGACCTGGTGATCAGCACCGACAGTTTCGTCGTCAGCCCGCTGTTCTTTCCCGGTGGCGACATCGGCTCCCTCGCCGTGCACGGCACGGTCAACGATCTGGCGATGCGCGGAGCGCGGCCGATCGCCCTCTCCGTGGCCCTGATCATCGAAGAAGGCCTGCCGCTGGAGGAGTTGCGGAGGGTCGTGTCCTCGATCGGCAAGGCAGCCCGTGAAGCCGGCGTGCCGGTCGTCACCGGCGACACCAAGGTCGTGGGCCGTGGCGCTGTGGACAAGGTCTTCGTCAACACCACGGGGATCGGGCAGCGGCATCCGGCCCTGCGCCCGTCCGCCGCGCTCGCCCGCCCACGGGACGCCGTGCTGCTGTCCGGCCCCGTCGGGCTCCACGGCACGACGGTGCTGTCCACCCGTGAGGGACTCGGTTTCGAGAGTGACATCGCCTCCGACAGCCGCCCCCTGCACCGCGTCGTCGAGGCCCTGGCACCCCTCGGTGAGCAGGTGCACTGCCTGCGCGATCCGACCAGGGGCGGACTGGCGGCGGCACTGAACGAAATCGCCCGGGACTCGCGCGTCCCGGTGGAGATCGACGAGAGCGTCCTTCCGGTCCCCCGCGCCGTCGCCGCGGCCTGCGATCTGCTCGGTCTCGACCCCCTTGTCGTCGCCAACGAGGGCTGCCTCGTGGCCTTCGTCGCCCCGTCGGCCGCTGACGAGGCGCTCGCCGCGCTGCGATCGCTGCCCGAGGGCCGGGAGGCGGTGCGGATCGGCGAGGTGGTTTCACAGGGTTCGGCAGGCCGGGTCACCCTGCGCACCCTCGTCGGTGCCCGGCGTGTGGTGGAGATGCCGCTGGGCGAGCAACTCCCGCGCATCTGCTGAGAGGGAGCGCCCCGCCGGCACGAACGTATCCTTGTCGGGGTCGACGCCCGGCAGTTCGGTCCGTACGACGTACGTGCCGTCCCCCAGATGCTCCTCGACACCGATGCCGTGCAGCCCGGGGCGACGTGCGCCCCCGGGAGCCCCCGTCTCCTCACCCAGGGCCGAAGGGGCCACGAAGCAGGGGCTGACCGGCACCTCCTGCTCGCCGATGCTCACGAACGGGGCTGAGGCGCGGCCCGTCGGGCTTCCTCCTCCTGAACGAGGTCCGGTTCGAGGGCCGGGCGGTGTGGAGGCCCCGTGAGCTCGCTGCGGACGTCCACCACACCCTCGACGGACCGCACCAGACGCACGGCCAGCGGTACGACGGAGGTGTCCCGGACGCGTCCGGTGAGCGTGACGACGCCTTGGTGGACGTCGACGTCGATCGACTCGATCCCGTCCGGCAGCCGACCGGCGAGGACTTCGCGCCGGACCTCCTCCTTGATGTCCGTGTCCGGCCGGAGGAACACCCGGAGCAGATCCGACCGGCTGACGATGCCACGGAGCACGCCGTCGTCGTCGACGACGGGCAGCCGTTTGACCTTGCGCCGGGCCATCACACGGGCGGCCTGGCCGAGTGGGGCGTCGGGATGAACGGTGACGGCCGGGGAGGTCATCAGGTCGGCCGCGGTGACGGCCCCGGCCTTGTGCAGGCCTGCCGGAGGCCGGGCCCGTGGCCCCCGCTCGGGGGCGCTGTCACGGAACTCCTCCTTGCGGAGCAGGTCGGCCTCCGACACGACGCCGACCACGTGGTGGCCTGCGTCGACGACGGGCAGGGCACTGACACGCCGCCCTTCCATGGCCCGCACGATCTCCTTGAAGGCAGCGCCCGCGGCCGAAGCGACGACGGTGCGGGTCATCACATCGCTCACTGTGTAGACCGAACCGTGCATGACGTCCTCCCACCTTGTGCGACAACACTTCGCGACCCTTTCCAGCCTCGCCCATGCGCTCCGTGCCGTCATGGGCCGAACGGCCCGGCCCGGGTCATGACTCCACCGGACCGAGGGGGGAAACAGGCCGGTCGGCCCTAGCCCTCGTCACTCCGGCGGGGCGACGCTGGGAGGTGTCAGGCGGCGAATCCATGCGGGGGCGACTGCTGAGTGAGGCGACCATGGAATCCTCGGAGCGGATACCACGGCTGATCGTGGGTGTGGACGGGTCTCCCTCCTCCCACGCCGCGCTGCGGTGGGCCGAGCGCTACGCCCGCATGGTCGGAGGCGTGGTGGAGGCGATCCACGCCTGGGACACTCCGTCCGCCCGGGGCTACAGCGGACCGGCGATCGATCCCGACTTCGATCTCCAGCAGGCGCGGGAACGCTTCGCGGAGGAGTTGCGCACCGTCTTCCCGGGTGAGCGTCCGGCACGTCTGCGGGAGCACCTGGTCGAAGGCGATCCCTCGGAGGTGCTGATCCAGACTTCGGAAGGTGCCGAACTCCTCGTCGTGGGCCGCCGGGGCCGGGGCGCGTTCGCCCGGGCGATGCTCGGTTCCGTGAGCCAGCGCTGTGCCCAGCACGCGGCCTGCCCCGTTGTGGTGGTCGGCCAGCAGGCGGATCCCGCGCACTGACCGTGTGGGCGGGGCACGGCCCGGTGCGTCATGGGAAGGCCGCGTGGTTCTCGTGCTCGCCGGTCGCGACCAGGGTGGCCTCGGGGAGTGCGATGTCACCGAGCAGACGCCCCGCGGCTTTCGACTCCGCCGTGATGGCGGTCTCGATGATGCCGGCGCCCGCGCTGCTCAGCCGCAGCAGCGTCACCGCGTCCGCCGCCCCCGTGGGCTCCTTGATGAGGGACGCGATCGGGGTGGCCGCCGGGGCGGCGCTGTCGACACCCCAGCGGTGGCCGAAGAGCCAGGTGTTCTCGTCGTCGTCGATCCGCGTGACGACAGGAGACCGTGCCCTGCCCGGTGGGCAGCCCGCCCCCGCGCCAGGGACCGAAGGTCCCTCCGATCGGGGACGTGCAGCCCCCGCGTTCTGTCCGAAGGCCCCCAGCCCACAGGCACAGCCGGGTGCAACCTGAAGGTGAGAAGCCACGCCCGGGACCGACGGCCGAAGCGCATCACGGTCGGTCGTGGACCGAAAGGAGGCGCGTCATGCAGCACCGCACGATCGGAGAGCTGATGACTCGTGGCGTCGTACGGGTACGACCGGACACACCGTTCAAAAAGGTCGTCGGACTGCTGGCCGACCACGACGTGACGGCCCTGCCCGTGGTCGACGACCTCGATCAGCCGGTAGGAGTGGTGTCGGAGGCCGACCTGCTCCGCACGGTGGCGGCGCACCCGGACCCCAACGGGTGGCCGTCAGTCGCGGGCCACTCCGACGGGACCCTTCTCCAGGACGACGGCACCACGGCCGGGGAACTGATGACGGCTCCCGCGGTCTGCGCGCGCCCGGGGTGGACGGTTGTCGAGGCGGCGCGCCTGATGGACGGCAAGGGTGTCAAGCGACTGCCCGTGATCGACGAGGCGGGCACGCTGGTCGGCATCGTCAGCAGGGGTGATCTCCTGCGGGTCTTCCTGCGCCGGGACGAGGCGCTTCGTGACGAGATCACCCGTGACGTCCTGAACCGGACTCTCGGCCTCGCCCCCAACGACGTGGCGGTCGATGTGCACGAGGGCAGGGTGAGTTTGAAGGGCAGTGTGGAATCCGGTCGGCTCATCCACGTCATCGAGCGGCTGTGCCGCGGTGTCGACGGCGTGGTGTCCGTGGAGGCGGACCTGACCGGCCCGGTCGACGGAGCACCAGAAGCCGGTCGGACCGGCTGAATCCTGCCTGCCGGGCCGAGGTGGGCCACCAGGTCCTGTGCCGGGTCTGCAACGCACGGGGCGAGCCGCTCGACGGAAGGTCCGCTGACACCGGACGGCACCTCGGTCACCCGTCGGCTCACCTAGGCGTCGCGATCCGCCCGACATGCGCCGTCGCGGCGATTGGGGTACTCCTCGAAGGAGAGACCGCGCTGCTCGGCATGCCGGCGACGTCCGGACCACCCACTCGGCCGGACTCGTCCCACCGTCATCCCCGTCAATCCCAGCTTCGTACGAGACGGAGGCCGCCGCCATGCAACCAGTCGTCACCGTGGGCCTCGACGGCACACCCGAGAGCCTTGCCGCAGCCCGCTGGGCCGCCGACGAGGCCGAGAAGCGCGAACTCGCCCTGCGTCTGCTGCACGCATGGCCGCTGCTGGCACCGGAACCGACCCGCGTCCCCGCAGAAGTCGATCAGAACTACTGGGCGAAGCGTCTGGTCCAGACCGCGAGCTCAGAGCTCCAAGCACGCCACCCGGGCCTGTCCGTCCTTGAGAACCTGGTGGCCGGCGACGCCCAGCACGCTCTGCTGCAAGCGGCATCCGAGTCCGAGATGACGGTGCTCGGTTCCAGAGGGCTGGAGCCCGTCGAGAGCTACTTCCTGGGTGACGTCAGCATGCCCGTCGTGGCACGGGCCGAGCGGCCGGTCGTCCTGGTCCGCGCCGAGACCGCGGAGGACGGGACACCCCCGGCATCCGCGAGCCATGTGGTCGTGGCCCTGAAGCTGCACGGCTCCTCCGACGACCTGCTCGACTTCGCCTTCCGCACGGCCGCGGCCAGAGGCGTCCCCCTCCTGGCGGTCCACGGGCGCACCGTGCCGCTCCATGCCCGCGTACCGTGGGGTGTGGACCACGACGTCAGCGAGGAGCTCACACGGGACGCGCAGAAGCAGCTGAGCAAGGCGCTGCACCCCTGGCGCGAGAAGTACCCCCAGGTGGACGTGTCCGACAGCATCCGCCTGACAAGCCCCGCCAAGGCCGTCGTACAGAACGCGCAGAGCGCTGCACTCCTGGTCGTGGGCCGACGCAAGCACCGTCCTGGCACAGGGCCCCACCTGGGCCCGGTGGCGCAGGCGGCCATTCATCACGGGCAATGCCCCGTCGCTGTCGTTCCGCACGACTGAGACCGGCCGGCCTCCGCGGGAAATCCGTGGAAGGGACGGCTTGCCTGCCGTCGCGCGGCAGGCGGCGGCCGAAGCCGGGGTGATCGGACGGCCGGGGTCGGGGTCGGCGAGCGCCGGGGCCTACAACGTCTCCGGCGAACTGCGCGCTGCGGCCGCGCCCGTGGAGCTCGACCACGACGTGATCCGCCGCCCCGGCACCGACAACCGGCACCGGCGGTCACACCGTGGTGACCGGGGCCGCCCGCTGGCACCAGGCGCTTCGTCAGGTTCTGGATCTGCTGGTCGGCAGGGGACGGCTGGGTCCGCCCGACCTCCTGAGCGGTTCGGGTTACTGGTGACAGCTACCGCGTCCCGTCAGCAAGACCGAGTACCCGTCGGGTCTCGGCGGCGATCTGCCGTGTCTCGCCGGTGGCGACCACGAGGACCGGGACGCCTCGCCCCGCCCGATCGATGCGTCGGAGGCCTTCCCGCATCAGATCTTCCAGTTCGGGGACGAGCAGCCCGCCTCGTACACCGAGAACGGGCAGGGCCGAGCAGATCTCCTCGCGTACCTCGGGTTGGTCCTCACCGATCTCCCCGGTGAAGACCAGCGCGTCCAGCCGGTCCAGCGAGGCGGCCATCGAGGCGATGCCCCTGCGGCAGCTGAGTGTGAACGTCGCCAGCGCCAACGCGGCTGCGGCATCACCCTCCACGCGGGCGCGCACCAGGTCCCGGGTGTCTCCCGAGGTACCGGAGAGGCCGAGCAGACCGGAACGCCGGTGGAGTGCGTCATCCAATTCGTCCGCGCTCAGACCGTGCCGCCGTTGCAGCCACAGCAGCGCGCCGGGGTCGAGGCTGCCGCTGCGTCGGCTCATCACCAGGCCTTCCAGCGGAGTGAGGCCCATGGTGGTGTCCACGCTGCGTCCGTTCCGGACGGCGCAGGCCGAGCAGCCGCCGCCCAGGTGCACGAGCACGACCTGGAGGTTGTCGACGGGGCGGCCCAGGGCCTGCGCCGTCCTCCGCAGTGCCCACGCGTAGGAAAGCCCGTGGAAGCCGTACCGGCGCAGCTCGTAGTCGGCTCGCCATCGCTCCGGCACGGCGTACGTGCGCGCCTGCGCCGGCAGATCCTTGTGGAAGACAGTGTCGAAGCAGGCGACTTGAGGAACGTCGGGCAGGAGTTCTCGTGCGGCGTCGACCGCCTGAAGGGCAGGGGTCACGTGCAGCGGCGCGAGATCGGCGGCATCCGCCAGCAGAGCCCGTACGCGTGTGTCGATCAGTGTATGTCCGCTCAGGTGCGGACCGCTGTGGACGATGCGGTGACCAACCGCCGCGGGAGCGGGCACCTCGCTGAGGAAGTTCCCCAGGTCCGCCGCCGCAGCGGGCCCCGGGGGCTCCGAGGAGTCCCGATCCGCCACCCGTTCACCGTCCGCCGCGAACAGAGCGATGTGAAGGCTCGAAGAGCCGGCGTCGAGGACCAGTACGTGGCCATCACGGCTCTCGTCGGAGCGGTCAGCACGCATCACACACCTCCAGTGCACCTGCGTCCTCCGGCACGGTGCGCCCGCCACGGAGTGCGACCCTGTGCCGAGGGTCGGCCTCGGTGGGAACCGGGTACCGACGACGTTTCGGCGGCGTCGGACACGTCGACCTGTTTCTTTCGCCGCCAAGGGCGACTTCGGTGTCCGTCTGCCGGCGGATGCCCCCGGCGGTGCGGTGGCGCGGTTCCTCCCGCAGGCCGGAGGCGAGGGCCCGGGCCGGGTCGCAGGGCACCCCCCGGGCTGGCGCCAGGACGGGCCGCGGGCTCCTGCCGTGCGTGTCCGCGTCGGGCTGCCTCATAACCGTTGTCCTGCCGCCTGGTAGGCCTCGGTGATGTCGCGCCCCGCCGCTCTCCTCAGGCTGCCATCACAGGGAGGGATCCGCTCGTCCATCCGATCGGCAGCACGCCACGCCCGCGGGCCGGGGCACTCCTGGCATGCTGATGAGGGCGAGACTGCTTCCCGCTCCAGGAGGCGCGGCGCTCCCGGTCGCCGAAGCCGTCACCCACCCCGGTGCGCGGCTCACGATCCGTCACCTTCAGCCGCGGCCGCCCGCACCCGTTGCTCCTCGCGCACGGAGCTGACGTCCTGTTCCAGGGGTGTGCGGCTCACTGCCGCCGCGAGGTCCTCCAGGGCCCGCTTCTGCAGTTGCGCCCCGCGTCGCAGCACCGGGCTCCGGTCCCCGGCCGTGCCCTCCCACGCGTGGAGCGCCTCCTCCACCCGTCGTCCCCAGTCCGGATTCCTGTGCTCGCGCACATCGTCTGCCGCCTGCGCGGTGTCCGCCTCCAGGGCCTCGGCCAGCCGCTCCGCCTCCGGGGCGACACGGCTGTCGGCCCGCGGGACGTGGCTCTCCATGAGCATCGCCGCCCGGTCAAGTCCCTTGAGCGCCTCCTGTGCCTCCTCCGCCTCGCGCGATGTCAGGCCTCTGGGGCCGACCGGTTCCTGCCTCGCCTGGTCGTAGGCCTCCTGCCAGGCGGCACGTGCCTCCCTGCTTGCCAGCAGGGCCCTGCGCATGTCGGCGCGATGCTCCCGGGTCGGTTCGGCGTAGCTGCGGAGCACTGCGGCCGCGTAGCGGCCGTCGGCGGCGAGCCAGTCCGCGAGCCGGCCCGGCAGCCGGGGGGTCTCCCATGCGGGGAACACCACGTACGCCAGCATGGCCAGGGCACCGCCGAGCAGGGTGAGCACCACCCGCTCCGGGACCGTCTGCTCCCATGTCTGGCCGCCCATGCCGAGCAGGAAGACGACGTACGCGGCAGTGAAGCACTGGGAGTAGGCGTAGCCGGTACGGAGCAGCGTGTACGACAGGCCCGCCGCGACCACCGCGAGCGCGCCGAACACCTGGGCGTCCGGGCCCAGGGCCCGCACCATACCGGTGGCGAGCGCGACCCCCGCCAGGGTCCCGGCGAGACGGCCCACCGCACGCGCGTACGTCCGGTGGAAGTCCGGCCGCATCACCATCACCGAGGCGATGGGCGCCCAGTAGCCGTGTTCCAGGGGGAGCCGGGACGCGATGAGGTAGCCGAGCGTGGCCACCGCCGCCAGGCGGACGGCGTGCCGGAACACGGGCGAGTCCCGGCGGAGCTCACGGCGGACCGCCCGGAGGGCGACCGGGAGCAGCCTGAACATGGTCGGGCGCACCAGGAACTGGGCGCTCGCGGGGCCGGGCGGTGCAGGCGCCTTGGCGCGCGCTCCGCCGCTCCCGGCGATTTCCAGCGCCTCGGCGAGCAGTTCCACGAGCCGTTCGGCGGCCTGCCGGGCGGGCCCCTCCAGCACCTCGTCCTCCTCGTCGACGCGCAGGGCGTCCGCGCTCCGTGGCGGTATCTCGGCGGGAGTGCCGCGGCGGATCGAACGGGCGGCCGCGTCCAGGACGTCGGCGGCCGCACCGAGCAACTCCCGTGCTCGGTCCCGCCCGGGTCCCTCCGCCGGGGCGCCGACGTCCGGATCGGCGAGCGCGGCGACGACCGGCAGAATGCGCTCTGCGAGGCCCCGGGGGCCGTGGAGGACGGGGGGCCGGGTGCGGGCCTGTGAGGGCGTCACGGCGGCCGCGTCCCGGGCCGTCATCAGCGGCTCCGGGTCGAACGGCTCGATCGGGTCGTGCCGCAGCCGGCGGGCGTGGTCGGCCACGGCGGCCAGCGCGTCGGCCAGCGCGTCACGGTGCGCCCCCCAGCGGCGAATCGGGAACAGCAGGATCAGCAGGGCCTGCGCCACGCCTCCGAGCGCGATGACCCCGGCGTGTTCGAGGGCCCGCCCGACGCTCGTGGGCAGGGTGATGGTCACCAGCATGCTGCCGACCGTCGTCGCTGCGACGATCCCGGCGGTCGATCCGAGGGCCCACGCCATCCCCGCGGCAAAGGCCCATACGGCCAGCAGCGGGAGGAACGTCACGAGTCGCCCCGCCGCGAGGTAGCCCACGAAGGTGCTGAGGGCCAGACCCGCGCCCGCGCCGAGCGCGATCACCTTGCGCGGACGCCAGGTGCGCTGGAAGGTGGCAGCACCCGCGGAATAGGCACCGAGGGCAGCGGACGCCGCGTACGCAGGGGAGACCAGCCACAGCGCCGGTCCGATGACGAGCGCCACCCCGACAGCCGTCCGCAGCGCGAGCAGGGGCTCCAGCCGCGTCTCCTCGACCGTGAGCCCGGAGCGCGCGACCTCCCCGAAGGTCCGCAGCCACCTCACGGTGTGAGCCCGATCGGCACGCGCTGCCGGGTCGCGGCGGCCTGGTCGAGGCGGGGCCGCCGGGCGAGGAAGCCTCCCGCCGGGCCCAGGAAATGAGCACCGGTGCATTGGCGACACATCAGCATGCGGCCTCACCAGTCCCAGGATCTGCCTCGCACCGTACGCCCGGCGGGCTCTTCGCCTCCGGCTGGGCGAGGCATGCGGGGCCGCGGGCCGTCCTACCGGACCGAACTCCGGCGGTCACCGCTCAGCCTCTGCCGGAACCAGGGTGACTGCCACGCGTCACCCGGGACCGGTCCGCGGAGACAGACGGGCGGCGGTCCCTGGTTCCTCTCGCTTGCTGCCGTTCCCGTGTCCGTTCGGATGCAGGTCCCGGGCGTCGAACGAGGAGGGTGTGGGATGCGGTCCGTGGCTCTGCATGTCTCTGCGGGTCGTTCACCCGGCTCAGGTGCAACGGCGCGGCCGACGGCTTGCGATGCGGAGTACCGGCGGCGTGCCGCCCGGGTCCCCGTTGACCCTCGACGCGAAACGAGCATGCGCGCAACGATCAGCGAGAACTTCGCATCCGGACGACCACCGACGACCACCGCGTCCGCGGCTCGGACCCCGGCTAGTCGTCGTGGTCGTTCTGAAGTTGGCGGCGACGTTCCTGTTCGCGCTTGGAGTAGGCGGCCGCCCGGATCGCCTCGTCGCTCTCCAAGCCTGATCCCAACGCGCCGCCCACGGTGGCGACCGAAGCGACGAACCAGGCCAGCGTCAAGTACTCCCCCGCGTGCAGTGGAGTTCGTGTCATGGAAGAGAACGCTTGGCCGTTGAGGATGAACAGCGCCCACACCAAATTGATGACCATCAAACCCACGTAGCAGACGAGCACGCCGATACCCACGGTCACGACCGTCGAGGCGTTGTACAGCCGCGCCCTCTGCTTCGCCTCCGGCGAGCTCTCCGGTGATCGATGCCAGAGCTCCGCGTCTATGATCAGCCAGCCGATCATGATCGCGACAGATCCGACCGTGGCGATCACGAGGCGTGGCGTGCTGAGGGACGTGGCCAGGCTCCAGACGGTGGAGTTCACGGTGGCGACCGCTCCCGTGGCGAGTGCGGCCGCCAGGGCTTTCGACAAGCCCGGCACCAACCGCCACGGCCGATTGGCGCGGACCATACCGGCGAGCACCCGCAGGTAACCGCGCGGCCCGCTGACGACGTACCGAAGATCGTCGGTCTCCTTCTCATCGGGTCGGCCCTGGCGCGGGCCCGGATGAGAAGGGGCGAGACGGTGGACGGAGGGCCCGGGAAGTGGCTGACTCCGCGAAGTTCCTTCGGCGCCATCGGTGTGCGGACTCGCCATGCCGAGCACGGCTTCTTCGACGGCCCGCCGGGCCCTCGTCTGCAGCCGCAGGCCCCCCAGTGAAGGAAGAGAGAGCAGCGCCAAGCCGTGTTCGTGATTCAGATCCACAGCGAGCTTGCGCCCGTGTGAATGCAGCGGAAGGTCGGTGAGAGCCACGACGATGTCCCAGTTCTCCGCACTCCCACGGTCCTTGATCCTGCGCATCAAGGTGGGCGGGTCCTCCGTCCCCGAGGTGAAGGGCTCACTGACCACCTCGACCTCGAACCGTCGCCCCTGGCCGGACATGTCGGTGAGCCGATCAGGAAGCGTCCGGGCCAAGCGCTGCGCTATGGCCGTCGGCGCGTCCGGATCCGCCAGGAGAGCCACGACCGTCACGCCCTGGGACGACACCTGCATGACCGGACCCTCCTCATCGGCTGCCCCGCCGGTGCCGAGTGCCCACAGACGCCGCCGCGGTAACGTCCACGTCACGTGACACGTCGGCCTCCGCCTGCGGGTGCGGCACGGCCGGATCTCCCGAGCACACACCGCACGCCGCGCCACCTGCCACCCCGCTTCGGTATCCGTCCGAGAGCCGGAATCCTGATCCGTGATCGCACGAGCATGGCCTCCTCCACCGGGGTCACGGCAGGGCGCGGCAAGCGAGTCCGGCACCCGGGATGTGAGGTGCTGTCATTCGCCTGCGCTCACGTCCTGGGCGCCTCACGGGCTCAGTCCGCGAGATCGGCCTTGCCGAACAGGACCGCGTAACTGGAGGGGAGTTGGCTGATGATCTGATTCAGTTCTCCGCCGGTGACAGCGTCGGCAACGGTGGTCAGGACGGCGCTGGCGTCCCACTGCGCAGTACGCGGCCGGGCACCGGTGCGCTCGGCGACCCGGCGGTAGAACTCTTCGATCCCGAAGCTCTGCGCCTGCTGCGGCGTGGCATGGTCCAGGACCTGTCCCAGCGGGCCGGGCAGCTGGGATGCGAGGTCCTTGACCTCTCCCGGGCTGATCCGCTGGGCCAGCACTTCCAGCACAGCGTTGGTGACGTCCGCGGCTTCGCTCTGGTCCTTGTACTCGCCTCGCTCGCGTACGTGGGCGAGGAACCCGTCGTATTTCATCGCTGCCTCCTTCTGCCGCGGTCACCGCTGGTCATGGGAATCGCCCGGTGCGCTGTCGGGTCGGCCGCGTCCGTCCGTCGGCGCGTAGCTGCCGCCGGCAGGGCTGCACGGGGGACGTGACAGGCCGGCATGAGCCCTGTCCCCATCCTCCATGAGGGCGACGCCATGCTCTGGCGCCGCGCGCGTGGGTGCGGAGCAGAGGGAAGCTAGCGTTGTCGACCCTCGCCGGTCCGGCCGCGGTTCCGGGCGGGTGTCCGCAACCGCGGGGTTCGCGTATCAGCCGCTGCTCCCGGTGTTTTCGCCGGTCTCGCTGATCTCGACGTGCCGAGGCTTGGCGACCTCGGCCTTGGGGACGGTGATGGTGAGCACCCCGTCCGACATCTGCGCACTGATCTTTTCGGTGTCGACCTCTCCGGGCAGCCGCAGCCGGTACTCGAAGGCTCCGGTGCGGCGGGTGCTCCGGCGCAGGACGCCTTTGCGTTCCTTCTCCTTGATCTCTCCGGTGACCACCACCTCCTGGCCGTTCGCTTCGATGTCGATGTCCTTGCTCTTGACGCCGGGGAGTTCGATCTCGACGTGGAAGGCGTCGTCGGACTCCGTGACATCCGCCAGGGGCGTCCACGCGACGGCGGTCGCCGCGCCTCCCACCGTGGATTCGATCAGCCCGCTCATCTCGCTGAGCAGTTGGTCGAACTCCGTCAGCGGATTGCGTGCCCAGCCAAGCGGCCTGGCCTGCATGGCGGCACCTCGGTGGTGCCGGACGGGCGTGGCCATTGCCATCGCCTCCCTCTCCTTTGCGTGATCTCGTCGCCCGCTGGGTGTCATCCGAGCCAAGCGGACTCCTTCGGACGGGTGTGCGGGGAGCTGTCGGTGCCGCCGGGCGCGGCCGAGTGACCCAGGTAGCGGTGCACGAAGTGGATGCTCATCGCGCCTTCGCCGACCGCGGAGGCCACGCGTTTCACCGAGCCGCTGCGGACGTCGCCGGCGGCGAATACGCCAGGCAGGCTGGTCTCCAGCGTCAGGCAGTCGCGGCCCTGGCTCTGCCACAGCCCGGGGGCGGAACAGGCCTGCGCCTCCGCCCCGGTGAGCACGAAGCCGCGCGCGTCGAGGGCGAGCGCGTCGGACAGCCACTGGGTGTGGGGCTCGGCGCCGGTGAAGACGAACAGGGCCCGCACCGCGAGCTGCCGATGCTCGCCCGTACGGTGGTCGACCACGGTGACCGCCTCCAGCACCTTGTCGCCGAGTGCCTCGGTCACCTCGGTGCGCAGCAGCACGCGCACCCGCGGATGGCGCTCGACCTGATCGATCAGGTAGCGGGACATGTGTGCCTCGAGGCTCGGCCCGCGGACTAGCAGATACACCTGCGGTGCGTACCCGGCCAGGAAGAGTACGGCCTGGCCCGCGGAGTTGCCGCCGCCGACGACGGCCACCGGGTCGGTGCGGCACTGCTGGGCTTCGTAGACGGTCGCCGAGTAGTGGACGCTCGTTCCCTCCAGGCGTTCGATGCCGGGCACGTGGAGGCGGCGGTAGCGGGCGCCGGTGGCCAGGACGACGGTGCGGGCGGTGATCTCGCTGCCGTCGTCGAACCCGACGGCGTAGTGGCCGTCCCGCGGTTCGAGGCGGGCCGCCTCCGCCGGGACGCTGATCCGGGCGCCGAACTTGTCGGCCTGGAGCACGGCGCGGTCGGTGAGTTCGGCGCCGGAGATGCCGGAGGGGAAGCCGAGCAGATTCTCGATGCGGGACGACGTCCCGGCCTGGCCGCCGCTGGCCATGGCCTCGACCACGGTCGTGTCCAGACCCTCCGAGGCGGCGTTCACCGCGGCGGCGAGGCCGGCGGGTCCGGAGCCGACGATCAGCAGATCGCCGTGATGATTTCCCGCAGGCAGCGAGGGCAGGCCCATGAGCCGGGCCAGTTCCGCGTTGCTGGGGTTGCGCAACAGAGTGGTGTCCCGCCAGATGACGAGCGGTGTCTCCTCCGGGCCTACGCCGAAGCGGCGCAGCAGCTCCTCGGCCTCCTCATCGGTCTCCAGATCGATCCAGCGGTACGGCAGCCGGTTGCGGGCGGCGAACTCACGCAGCCGCCGGGTGTCGGGCGAATAGCGCGAGCCGACGATGCGGAAACCGGCGCCCTGCCCGACGAGCAGGGCACGGCGGCCGAGGCAGGCGCGCAGCACCAGGTCGCCGAGGACGGAGTCCCGGGTCACCAGGTCACGCAGCTGATCCATGGACAGGGCGAGGACCTCTCCGGGGTCCCTGACCGTAGCGGTGTAGAACGCCACCTGGCCCTTCAGGAGGCCGAGTTCGCCGATGAAGCGGCCGGGGCCGTGCACACGCAGCAGACGTTCGTCGGGCGTGCCGTAGTCCTCTACGATGGCGACCGAGCCGCTGAGGACGACGTAGAACGTCTCGCATCGCTCCCCCTCCCGGATCAGCACATCGCCGGTGTCGGCTGTGCGCCGCCGGCCACGCTGCGCCAGGCGGTCGATCTGGTCCTCCGGCAGGCGCGGATAGGCGCCGTAGATGTCGGCGGTCTCGAAGGGGACGCTCTCCTCGGTCTCGTCCGGCACCTGCGCTGCGCTTGGCCGCGTCTCGTCGCCGGACATCACACGAACGCCTCATGGACGAAGCACCATCGCCAGTCCTCGCCGGGCTCCAGCGACGCCGCGATCGGATGGCCGTCGGTGGCGGCGTGACGGCGCGCGTGCCGGTTCGGCGAGGAATCGCAGCAGCCGACGTGGCCGCAGGTCAGGCAGAGCCTCAGGTGGACCCACGGGGAGCCCAGCAGCAGACACTCCTGACACCCTTCGGGGGTCAGTGGCTGGACCGGCCGGACCAGCGCGAGGTGGGGGTCGGTTCGTACGGTCATGGCTGTTCACCCTTTCCCGGCCGGTTCGCGGCCGGCGATCGACTGCTCCACCCACCGCCGCAGGACAGGGGCAGGTGCGGCACCCGCCTGCCGGGCGATGGTCTGCCCTTTGTCGAGAACCAGCAGTGTCGGTACCGCCTGGACCTCGAACCGCTGCGCCAGCCGCGGGTTCTTGTCGATGTCGACCTTGACCAGCTTGATCTTTCCCGCGAGATCGGCGGCGACCTTCTCCAGCGCGGGGCTCACCATGCGGCAGGGGCCGCACCAGGTGGCCCACAGGTCGACGACGACGGGCACGGTGGCCTGCTCGACGACCTCGGTGAAGTCGTCGTCGCCCGCGTCGGCCGTCCACGGCAAGGGCTGCTTGCAGTTGCCACACCTGGGCCGGCCCTCGGCGGCCACGGGCACCCGGTTCTTGCGCCCGCAGTGCGGGCACGTGACGTTCGTGGCCTGAACAGTGCTCATGCCGCCTGCGCTCCCTTCACGTCCTCGCCCTGGTCATAGGTGACCACCAGCTCTCCGGCCTGGGCGTCGACACGGACCGTGGCGCCGTCCTGTACGTCGCCGCGCAGCAGGGCGCGCCCGACCAGCGTCTCGACCTCGTGGGAGATGTAACGCCGCAGCGGCCGGGCCCCGTACACCGGGTCGTACCCCTGGTGGGCGATCAGTTCCCGGGCCGCCTCGGTGAGTTCCACGGTGATGCGACGCTCGGCGAGGCGGCGTCGCAGTTCGTCGAACTGCAGCTCCACGATCCGCTCGATCTGCCGCTCACCGAGCGGCTTGAACAGCACGATGTCGTCGACGCGGTTGAGGAACTCCGGGCGGAAGTGCCCGCGCAGCTCACCCATCACCAGGGCACGGGCGTCCGGCTTGATCTCACCCTCGGCGGTGACGTCGTCGAGGAGGTGCTCGGAGCCGATGTTGGACGTCATGATGATCACGGTGTTGCGGAAGTCGACGGTGCGGCCCTGGGCGTCGGTGATGCGGCCGTCGTCGAGGATCTGCAACAGGGTGTTGAAGACATCGGTGTGCGCCTTCTCGATCTCGTCGAACAGCACGACCGAGTACGGCTTGCGGCGTACGGCTTCGGTGAGCTGTCCGCCTTCCTCGTAGCCGACGTATCCGGGCGGTGCCCCCATCAGCCGGCTGACGGTGTGCCGCTCCTGGTACTCGCTCATGTCGAGGCGGACCATGTTGTCCTCGGAGTCGAACAGGGCCGCCGCGAGGGTCTTGGCCAGCTCGGTCTTCCCGACGCCGGTCGGGCCGAGGAAGATGAACGAGCCGATGGGGCGCCGCGGATCCCGGATGCCGGAACGGGCGCGGATGATGGCGTCGGCGACGAGCTTGACGGCCTCGTCCTGGCCTATGACGCGCTCGCGCAGGATCTCGTCGAGGCGCAGCAGCTTCTCGCGTTCGCCCTCCTGGAGACGGGCGACGGGAACGCCGGTCCAGGCTGCGACGATCTCGGCGATCTCCTCCTCGGTGACGACCTCGCGCAGCAGCCGGTTCTGCCCCTGCTTGGCGGCCAGTTGCTCCTCCTCGGCCTTCAGCCGGCGCTCCAGGTCCTGGAGACGGCCGTAGCGGAGTTCGGCGGCGCGGTTGAGGTCGTAGGCGCGTTCTGCCTCCTCCGCCTCGTGGCGGACCTGCTCCAGTTCCTGGCGCAGTTCCTGCACGCGGCGGATCGCCTGCCGTTCGGCCTCCCACTGGGCGCGTTTGGCGTCGGCCTCGCCGCGCAGGTCGGCGAGTTCCTTGCGCAGTTCCTCCAGGCGGGTCCTGCTCGCGGGGTCGGTCTCCTTGGAGAGGGCGGCCTCCTCGATCTCCAGGCGGGTGACGCGGCGGGTGATCTCGTCGAGTTCGGCGGGCATCGAGTCGATCTCGGTACGCAGCCGGGCGCAGGCTTCGTCGACGAGGTCGATGGCCTTGTCGGGCAGGAACCGATCGGTGATGTAGCGGTGGCTGAGGGTGGCCGCGGAGACCAGTGCGGTGTCCTGGATCTTCACGCCGTGGAAGATCTCCAGGCGTTCGCGCAGTCCGCGCAGGATGGAGATGGTGTCCTCCACGCTCGGTTCGTCGACCATGACCTGCTGGAAGCGGCGTTCGAGGGCGGCGTCCTTCTCGATGTGCTTGCGGTACTCGTCGAGGGTGGTGGCGCCGATCATGTGGAGTTCGCCGCGGGCGAGCATCGGCTTGAGCATGTTGCCCGCGTCCATGGCTCCTTCGGCGGCGCCCGCGCCGACGACGGTGTGGAGTTCGTCGACGAAGAGCAGGATGCGCCCCTGGGCTGCCTTCACCTCGGACAGCACGGCCTTGAGGCGTTCCTCGAACTCGCCGCGGTACTTGGCTCCGGCGACCAGAGAGCCCATGTCGAGAGCGAACACGGTCTTGTCGCGCAGTCCTTCGGGCACGTCGCCGCGGACGATGCGCTGGGCGAGGCCCTCGACGATGGCGGTCTTGCCGACACCGGGGTCGCCGATGAGGACGGGGTTGTTCTTGGTCTTCCGGCTGAGGATCTGGGTGACGCGGCGGATCTCGGCGTCCCGGCCGATGACCGGGTCCAGCTTGCCGTCCCTGGCCTCGGCGACCAGGTCGCGGCCGTACTTCTCCAGAGCCTCATAGGCCACTTCGGGGTTGGCGGAGGTGACCCGCTGGTTGCCGCGGATCTGGGTCAGCGCGCTCAGGAACGAGTCCCGGGTGATGCCGTGCTCCTTGAGCAGGCGTCCTGCGGCGGTCGCCGAGCCCTCCTCGGCCAGGGCGAGCAGAAGGTGCTCCACGGACACGTACTCGTCCTTGAGGCGTTTGGCCTCCCGCTCGGCCGCGTCCAGCAGCCGGGACAGGCGCTGGGTGACGAACACCTGCCCCGGCGCCGCACCCGGGCCGGTCACCCTGGGCCGGCGGGAAAGCTCCTCACGCACAGCCGCACGGAGTGCCTCGGGCTCCCTGCCCGCCTGTTGCAGCAGCCGCGGGATCAGGCCGTCCTCCTGGTCGAGGAGCGCGAGCAGCAGATGCTCACCGTCGACCTCGGTCTGGCCCATGCGGACGGCGGCGGTCTGCGCCTCCTGGAGGGCTTCCTGTGACTTCTGGGTGAGACGGTTCATGTCCATGGCGGTATGTCACTCCTCGTACCGGCGCGGCGCAGTGCGGCTTCGAGCAGGCTGATGCGGTCCAGCAGGTCGAGCACCAGACCGATGGATGCGTAGTTGAGACAGAGACCGGAGCGCAGCCGCTGAACGCGGGCGAGAACCGCCGGGGCCGCGGAGTCGAACACCAGGCGCCCCGCGGCGTCGCGCTCGGCGTCGACCAGGCCCAGGGCGACGAACCGGCGGACCAGGTCGGGATGGACGCCGGCGCGGCGGGCCACGGTGTCCAGGGAAAGCCTGGGCACGGGGACGAGCGCGTACCGCACGGCCGTGGCGCCTGCGCTCGTCCGTACGGGACGCCCGCCCGCGTCGGCCCGGGTGGTCCGGCCGTCGGGGGCTGCCCATGAGGGTCGGTCGCTCATCACGTCCTCCGGGGGTCGTACGAAGAGGTGGCGGCGAGCTCCTCGAACAGCTCGCGCTCCCGGTCGCTGAGCTTGGGCGGCACCATGACGCGGAGTTCGGCGTAGAGGTTGCCGTCGGCACCGCGCGGGTTCGGCATGCCCTCGCCGCGCAGCCGCAGCCGCCGGCCACTGGACGAGCCCGCGGGCACCGCGACCTTGGCCGTGCCGCCGCCCGGGGTGGGCACCGGAACCGTCGCGCCCAGCGCGGCCTCCCAGGGGGTGACCGGAAGCTGCGTGTACACGTCCCGGCCGTCCAGCCGGAACCGAGGGTGCGGCTGGATGCGCACTCGCAGATACAGATCCCCTGCGGCGGCGTCACCACTGCCCCGTCCGCCCTCGCCCGCCAGCCGGATGCGCTGCCCATCGGTGACGCCGGGCGGTACGTCGACCTCGTACCGTCGCGGCTGCCCGGTGGGGCCGGCGAGCGTGACGGTGCGCCGGCCCCCCTTGTACGCCTCCTCGACGGTGAGCGGCAGCTCGGCCTCCTGGTCGGCCCCCGGTACCCCGCCGGGGGCGCCGCCTGCTCCGAAGAGCGAGCCGAACAGGTCCTCGATGTCGATGCCCTCCCCTGCGAAGTCGTCGCCGAAGCCGGTGTACCGGACACGGGGGCCGCCCGCACCAGCGGTCCTGCGAGCGCGGAAGCCGCCGCCGGGTCCGGCGCCGGCACCGACCCGCTCCTCCCAGTCCTCGGGGACCTTCCGGAAGTCCTCGCCGAAGCGGTCGTAACGGGCCCGGGTCTTGGGGTCCGACAAGGCGCTGTACGCCTCGTTGAGGTCCTTGAAGCGTTCCTCCGCTCCCGGGTCCTTGTTGACGTCGGGGTGATACCTGCGGGCGAGTTTGCGATAGGCCTGCTGGATCTCGTCCTGGCTCGCGGTCCGAGACACGCCCAGCGCGTCGTAGAAGTCCTGTGCCATGACCGGTCACTCCCGCTTCGCGACCGTCACGGCGGCGGGCCTGAGCTGGCGTTCGCTGTCTCCGTAGCCCGGCCGCAGCACCTGGACGACCGTGCCCGGTGGGGCGTCGGGGTCCTGGACCACACCGACCACCTCGTGCCGGGCCGGGTCGAAGACGACCCCGGTCTCCGCGTACCGCGGGTAGCCGAGCAGTTCGAGGACGTTCACCCCCTGGTCGCGGACCGCCCGGACGCCCTCCACGATCGCGCCGGGGTCGGAGCCCGCATGAGTCAGGGCGAGTTCGAGGTTGTCCAGGACGGGCAGGAAGGCGGCGGCCGTACGGGACCGTTCGGCCGTCCGCTCCCGCTCCAGTTCCCTGGTGTGACGCTTGCGGAGATTGTCGAGGTCGGCGAGCGCGCGCCGCCAGCGGTCCTCGAGTTCCTTGAGCTCGGCCGTGTGCTGGTCCTCGGACGGTGCGGGGCCGCCGGCCGCGTCGGGGCCAAGTTGCTCGTCCCCATCAGGCCCCTGCCCGGTCGGCGGGCCCGAGCGCGGAAGATCCCCGCGGGGAGGGCGTGCGGCGCCCTCCGGAGCCGGGTCGGCCGGGTCCGGCACGGCCTGGTCGGATTCCCTGGGGTGGATCGGCATGACGGTTCCTCAGCCCTTGTCGAACTCGGCATCGATGACGTCGTCGTCACCGCCACCGCCGCTCGTCCCGCCGTCGGTCGCGCCGCCCCCGGTGGTGTCCTGACCGGGACCGCCCGTGGCGGCGGCGCCCTGATGGGCCGCCAGCCCTGCCAGCACCTGCTGGAGTTCGGAGGTCAGGGGACGCACCCGCTCCACGCCTGCCTCCTCCTTGACCGCCGCCCGGGCGTCCGACACCAGCATCTCGGCGCGTGCCTTCTCGTGCGCGGGTGCGGCGTCGCCCAGCTCGGCGAGGAGCTTGTCGACCTGGTACGCGACAGCGTCGAGCTCGTTGCGGGCGTCGACGGCCTCGCGCAGGGCCTGGTCCTCGCCCTGGTTGCGCTCGGCCTCCTGGACCATGCGTTCGACCTCGCCGCGGTCGAGGTTGGAGCTCTCGGTGATGGTGATGCCCTGTTCCTTGCCGGTGTCCTGGTCGCGGGCCTTGACGTTGAGAATGCCGTTGGCGTCGACGTCGAAGGTGACCTCGATCTGAGGTTCGCCGCGCGGCGCCGGGCGGATGTCGGTGAGCTGGAAGCGGCCGAGCACCCGGTTGTCGGCGGCCCGTTCGCGCTCGCCCTGGAGGACGACGATGTCGACGGCGGGCTGGTTGTCCTCGGCGGTGGAGAAGGTCTCGGTGCGGCGCACGGGGATGGTGGTGTTCCGCTCGATGATCTTTGTCATGACGCCGCCGCGTGTCTCGACACCCAGGGACAGGGGCGTGACGTCGAGCAGCAGGACGTCCTTGACCTCGCCCTTGAGCACCCCGGCCTGGATCGCGGCACCCAGGGCCACGACCTCGTCGGGGTTGACACTCATGTTGGGTTCCTTGCCGCCGGTCAGCCGGCGCACGAGGGCCTGGACGGCGGGGATGCGGGTGGAACCGCCGACGAGGATGACCTCGTCGATGTCGCTCTCGCCGACCTTGGCGTCGGCCATGGCCTGCTTGACCGGTTCCAGGCACCGCTCCACCAGATCGCTGGTGATCTGCTCGAACGTGGACCGCATGACCGAGTCGGTCAGATGCTTGGGCCCCGAGGCATCGGCCGTGATGAACGGCAGGCTGACCTGCGTCTGCGTCACCGAGCTCAGCTCGGTCTTGGCCTTCTCCGCCGCCTCGAACAGGCGCTGCAGGGCCTGCGGGTCCTTGCGCAGGTCGATGCCGTTCTCCTTCTGGAAGTCGTCCGCGAGGTAATCCACCAGACGCCGGTCGAAGTCGTCACCGCCCAGGTGACTGTCGCCCGCCGTCGAACGCACCTCCACCACGCCGTCGCCGACGTCGAGGATGCTCACGTCGAAGGTGCCTCCGCCCAGGTCGAAGACGAGGACGGTCTCGTGCTGCTTCTTGTCCATGCCGTACGCGAGAGCGGCCGCGGTCGGCTCGTTGATGATCCGCAGCACCTCCAGTCCCGCGATCCGCCCGGCGTCCTTGGTGGCGGTTCGCTGGGCGTCGTTGAAGTAGGCGGGCACGGTGATGACCGCCTCCGTGACCCGTTCCCCGAGTTGCTTGGAGGCGTCGTCGGCGAGTTTGCGCAGTACCTGGGCGCTGATCTCCTCGGGCGCGTAGAGCTTGTCGCGCACCTTGAAGCGGGCGACGCCGCCCGGACCCTCGACGACGTCGTACGCCACCGCCCTGGCCTCGTCCGAGATCTCGTCGAAGTGCCGGCCGATGAACCGCTTCGCCGAGTAGATGGTGCCCTTGGGGTTGAGGATCGCCTGGCGCCGGGCCAGCTGGCCCACCAGCCGTTCCCCGGTGTCGGTGAAGGCCACCACGGACGGTGTCGTACGGTTGCCTTCGCTGTTGGGCACGACGGAGGGTTCGCCGCCCTCCCACACGGCGATCACCGAGTTCGTGGTGCCCAGGTCGATGCCCACTGCCTTGGCCATGAGGAGCTCCTCCCGGTGCGGCGGCCTGCGCCGCACCTGCGGATCCGATCGTTCACGTAGGGGCGGTACGTCCGCCGACGCCGGTGGCCTGCAGCCCGCCGAGCAGCCGTACGGCCTCGTCGGCCACCGCTTCGTCCACGACGACGTCGTACCGGCTGGGCTGCATCGAGCGGACCGAGGCGAAGTCCCGGCGGCCGCCCTGCAGGGCGTACAGCAGCAGACCGAACAGCGCGCCCACGATCGCCCCGAAGATCAAGCCGTAGAGGGCGACGAGCAGGGCGGAGACGAGCGGGTCCACCCAGTCGAACAAGCCGAAGAGCCAGCCGATCAGCGCACCGGGAAGGGCCCCGCTCGCCGCACCGTGCAGGGCGGCCCGGCCGTAGTCCATGCGTCCGACGACCTGCTCGACGAGGCGGACGTCCTGGCCGATGATGGCCACCCTCTCCACGGGAAATCCCTGGTCCGAGAGGTGGTCGACGGCGCGTTCGGCTTCCTGGTACGTCTCGTACGTGGCAACGGGCCTACGAGGCTGCTCGGTCATCGCCCAGTCCTTCCTGCCGGTATCCACGGCGGCCCCCGGCATGCCCCAGACTCGCGAACCGGGGAGCTCTGCGCCTGCGTCCGGCAGGTCAAAGAACCACGGAGCCCGTCCCCCCGCGAGCACGAGGCGAAAACTCCGAAGACGTGGGGTGAGCCGGTCGCAGCGGGGTACGCGAACGCCGCCCACCACTCTGTGGGCTCGGAAAAGGGAGTGATCCCATGGTCGGACGCTGGGCCCCTAACGTGCCCCGAGGCCGTCCCGGCCAGGAAGGCAGCCCTCCATGGAGCCGTCCGGGCAGCATCCAACGGCGTCGTGGAAAGGTTCCCGCCCACACCTTCCCGGCCCGGCCGCCCCGGCCTCCCCACGAACTGCTGGCAGTCTTCCGCGCCCTGTTCGAGACCCGGAACGAAAGCGAGATCCTGCGCCTGGCCATGGACCACGTGTCGGCTGTCGGCCCGTACCGAGCCGAGGCCGGATACCTCAGGGTGCACGGCCAGCTGGTCCCCAGACCGCAGGGCAGGCCGGACCCTGCGGCAGCCGTCGACCGGACGGTGCGAGAGCTGACGGGGCGGGACGGCCCCGTGGCCGTTCCCGGCCGGTCACGGGGCCGGGCACTGGCCCTGCACGGGCCCGGTGGACTGCACGGCTACCTCGTCGTGACGTCTCGCTTCCGGCCCACCCGTGCCCAGCACTTCCTGCTCGCCGTACTGGTACGCCTCACCGCTGCGGCCCTGTCGGCCGCCGTCGCGCAGCGCCGCCAGCAGGAAGACGCGCTGGAGCTGCACCGACTGCGACGAGAACGAGCAACCCTCCAGCAGCGGCTGATCTCCCTTGTGGTCGAGGCGGGATATCAGCGGACCGTGCGCGACGCGCTCACCGAGGTCGCGGCCTCGGGCGGCGGCGAGGAGGCCATCACCAGCGCACTGCATGAGCTCACCGGATTTCCGGTGCTGGTGGAGGACCGCTTCGGCCGACTGCGGTCCTGGGCCGGTCCCGGCCGGCCCGACCCCTATCCGGAACCGGACCCCGCACGCCATGAGGAGATGCTCCAGGGGGTCGCCCGGAGAAGCGGACCCGTGCGGATCAAGGACCGGCTCATCTCCGTGATACGCCCACGCGGTGAGGTCCTCGGAGTGCTGGCCCTGGTCGATCCCCGGGACGAGGCCGACGCGTACACCGTGTTCGCTCTGGAGCACGCCGCCACGTCACTCTCCCTCGAACTGTCCCACCTGCGCCATCTGGCGGGTGTGGAGCTGCGACTGCGCCGCGAACTGGTCGACGATCTCCTGGCGGGCGCGGACGAGGCGAGCGCCTACGCCCGGTCCGAGGCGTTCGGACACGACCTGCACCGCATCCAGTACGTGGTCGTCGTGCAGTGGAGGAGCAAGGTCTCCGACGACGCTTTCGCGCGGACCGTGGGCCGGGCGGCCTCGGCCGTGGGCATGCGGTCATTGGTGACTCGGCGCTCCGACCACGTGGTCCTGGTCGCCGAGGGCAGGCCCGACGACCACGCCTTGTACGAGGCGCTTGCCCGGGAGACCGGCACACCGGACGGGACGATCGGGGTGAGCGCCCGCTGCGACACCCCGGACGGTATCCCCGGCCGCTACCAGGAAGCCCTGCGGGCCCTGGAGGTACGCCGCCGGTCTCTCAGCCGGTACGGCACGACGTTCTTCGACGATCTGGGCCTCTACCGCATCCTGGGACCTGGGAACGACTACCAGGAGCTGGAGGGGTTCGTTCGGGAATGGCTCGGACAGCTCGTCGACTACGACAGCCTGCACCGTGCGGCGCTCGTGGAGACTCTGTCCCGGTACTTCGACTGCGGCGGCAACTACGCCGAGACCGCCGAGTCCCTCACGATCCACCGCAGCACGCTTCGCTACCGGCTCCAGCGCATCCGCGAGATCAGCGGCCATGACCTCACGAACGTGGAGGACCGCCTCAACCTGCAGGTCGCGACCCGGGTGTGGAAGATCATGCTGGGCGGTCCCGGTTGAGGCGCCCACGCCCCGCAGGGCCGGCCGACTCCGCTGTCTGTCCCCATCGCCGTGGGAGCAAGCGTGCACCGCCTGCTCTCGCCGCGCGTCCAGGCCTGGCCCCTGGTTCAGCCGGGCATGGGCGGTTCAGCCGGGCATGGGATGGTGCGCCCGGGCGAACTGCTCCACGACGGCGGCGCAGAAGGCGGGCAGGTCGGCCGGGCCGCGGCTGGTGATCAGCTGTCCGTCGACGACCACCTCCTGGTCGGCGACGACCTCCGCGCCGGCGTTGCGCAGGTCGGTGCGGATGCTGGGCCAGGACGTCAGGCGTCGGCCGCGCACGGCGTCGGCTTCCGCCAGGGTCCACGGGCCGTGGCAGATCGATGCGACCGGTTTCCCGCTGGCCATGAAGTCCCGGACGAACTGCACCGCGTCGCGGTCCATGCGCAGCTGGTCGGGGTTCATGGTGCCGCCGGGCAGGAGCAGGGCCTGGTAGTCGTCGACGGAGGCGTCGGCGACCAGACGGTCCACGGGGAAGGTTCCCGCCGGGTTCAGGTCGAACTGGCGGGCCTGGATCTCGCCGTGATGGAGCGAGAGGACCTCGGTCTTCGCCCCTGCGCCCAGCAACGCACCGCGCGGCTGGTCGAGTTCCACGCGTTCGACGCCGTCGGTTGCCAGGATTGCCACCCGCATCCCCTGGAGTTCCTGTGTCACGGTACGGCTCCCTTCACGAGTCTCTGGTTGTACGAGGCGAGCGCGTCACGATCGGCGACCTGCGCCGGGGCGCGACTGCTACAGCAGCCGGTCGAACACCGCGGTCACGCCGTCCCAGTGGCTGGTCTGCGGGTTCTTGACATCCGAATACATGATTTTGAACGTCTCGGCCAGGGCGACACTGAGACCGCCGATGATCTCCGGGTAGCGCTCCTCGGTCTCCTGCGTGGGGGTCCTGTCGAGGGGAGGGTGCGCGGCGAGTTGTTCCAGGATCGGCTTCAGGTCGACCTCCTCGTCGAGCCGCCGGAACCGGTGGATGCTCTCCTGGAGGCCCTTGGTGATCGGTAGGTCCCACGGTTCGACGGTGTCCCGGCCGTTGGCCTTGGCCGACGCCTGGCCGACGACCAGGAGGTCGTAGAGCTTCGCGTCGACGAAGTCGCCGTACCGCTTCAGGTCGTTCTTGTCCACGTCGATGCCTGCGGCGGCGCGGAAGAACCTCTCGAATTTCGACACACCCATCACGGTCATGCCTCTCGCCTCCTCAGCGGGAACCGGACGGCGTCGTTCGCTCCCGCCGGCGCCGCCATCGGCTGTTACCGGTCGAGATTCGCAGAGCCCGCCTGCTGAGCGCCTCCGCACCCCAGGCCGAAAAAGAACACGCCCTCCTGCCCTGGCAGAGCAGCATGAAATGCGCGGGCATCCCCCGGCCAGCCGTACGGCCGTCCCTGCGCGGGAAGCCGCGCGGCGTCGCAGCGCCTCGAACGGGCCGGACGACATGACCAACTCGGGGAAGCGGGACTGTGTCGGGGCGCCCCGACGAGCTTGCAACACCGGAGACGCGGCGGCGGAAAGCCACTTGCGCTCGGAGGTCCATGGGGCCCTCCGCTTTTCCGCACGCCGGGAGCAGGCAGGGGTGTGGCCCACATCCGGAGCATGGAGATGGCCCCTGCTGAGGCGCATGCAGCGTGACGCGCATCAGCCCGCCACCCCCACGCACGACGCACCCTTCGGCGGCTGCCTCAGGTCCCACGCCACGCAGTGGCAAAGCTTCGGAAAGGGAACGGCTGCGTCTCGGGCATCACTGCGGCGGCCCCGCTCTGCCCTGGGGGCGCTGGTCGGCCTGGTCGACCTCCACGTCGTCGCCCTGTGACGCCCGGGCTGCAGGCCGGGCGTCACCCGACGGTGGTGTCCGGCCGCTCGCGTCCGCTTCGCTCCGGCCACCACGGGCGCCGTGCCGAAGGTCCCAGGGTCAGCCGGCGGATTCGAGGTGCTGGGAGAAGTCCGTTCCGAGCTGCGACATCAGGTCGTCGAACTCCTTCTCGCTGATCGCCTCCCGGAGTACGACCAGTACGGCCCGCACACCCCGGTCGGCTTCTTCCTCCTTGAGCATGGTGCGTTCGGCCACGCGCCGCACGCTGTCGTGGTGGCCGAAGCGTTCGATGCGGTCCGTGGTTCCCCGGCGCACCGCCTCCGCGAGGCCCTCGGGGAGCTCGGTGATCAGGTCTCTGGCCTCCCCCGGGCTCAGCCTGTGGGCCAGCGTCTCGAGCGTGGCCCAGGTCAGGTCCCCCGCCTCCTGCCGGCTCAGTCCGGTGCGCTCGGCGACGGTACGGACGAATTCCTGCTCATCCATGGGTCGTCCTCCTTCGCTGCTGTGTTGTGATCGAACGGCGCGGACCCCTGCAAGCCTGCCACGCCGACCCGGCCCGCGCCCGCGCGCCGATGAGGCACTCCATGAGAGCGCCGACGTGGCGAATTCGGGCGGCGACTCTGTGCATGCGACGTGAACCACAGCGGACCCGGGTGCCACAACTTGCTGTGGCAAGGGCGAATCAGCACGTGTGAGCGGGTCCGGGCGTGGAAACCCGGGGGCCCCGACTCCAGGGAGGCGTCATGGACGCCCATGTCACTGCCCAGGGAAGCCCCATCGCGACGGTCAACCCGTACACCGGTGAAAGGGTTCGTGAGTTCCCGGCGCTGAGCGCGGAGGACGTGGGGCGCGCGATCGACGCGGCGCATCACAGCTTCCCGAACTGGCGTGCCCGGTCGAAGGCCGACCGGGGGGCCCTCGTGCAACGCGCCGGCCGGCTCATGAGGGAGCGCAAGGAGGAACTGGCGCACCTCCTGACCCTTGAGGTCGGCAAGCTGATCGACTCGAGCCGTGCAGAGGTCGATCTCGCATCCGACATCCTCACCTACTACGGCGAGCAGGGCCCCGAGCTGCTGGAAGAACAGCCCCTGCCGGTGCCCGAGGGCACGGCCGTGCTGGTGAACGAGCCGCTCGGCGTCCTTCTCGGTGTGATGCCGTGGAACTTCCCGCTGTACCAGGTCGTCCGATTCGCGGGTCCGAACCTCGTCCTCGGCAACACGATCCTGCTCAAGCACGCGAGTAGCTGCCCGCAGTCCGCACTGGCACTCGAGCAGTTGTTCACGGATGCGGGTGCGCCGCCCGGGGTCTACACCAATCTTTTCGTGCGGGGCAGAGACGTCGGGGAGATCATCGATGACTCTCGAGTGCAGGGAGCGTCACTGACCGGAAGCGAGCGGGCGGGCGTGAGCTTGGGCGAGATCGCCGGCCGCAATGTCAAGAAGTCCGTCCTCGAGCTGGGTGGCAGTGATCCCTTCATCGTGCTGGACGATCACCACCTCGAGCGCACCGTGTACGCCGCGTTCCTCGGCCGGATGGGCAATACCGGGCAGTGCTGCGTGGCGGCCAAGCGCTTCATCGCCCTTGCGGACGTGTACGACGCCTTCGTCGCCGGGCTGCGTGACCGGATGAGCGAGGTGCGACCGGGAGATCCGGCCGACCCCGCGACCACGCTCGGCCCGCTGTCCTCCGAGTCCGCGGCCGAACTCCTTATGGAGCAGGTTCGTGATGCGGTGGACAGGGGAGCCACGGTGGTACTGGGCGGTGGGCGGCCCGACCTGCCGGGCGCCTTCGTCGAGCCGACCCTTCTCACCGATGTCACACCGGACATGCGGGCCTACCGGGAAGAGCTCTTCGGCCCCGTCGCCACGGTGTACCGGGTCGCCGACGAGGACGAGGCCGTGGCACTGGCCAATACCTCCCCCTACGGCCTGGGAGGCGCGGTCTTCGCCGCCGATCCGGAACGCGCGCGCGGAGTCGCGGACCGGCTGGAGGCGGGCATGGTATGGATCAACCACCCGACCGCGTCCCGGCCGGAGCTGCCCTTCGGCGGCATAAAGCGCTCCGGCTACGGGCGCGAACTCGGCGACGCGGGCATGGTGGAATTCGCGAACCGCAAGCTCGTGCGCTACGTGGACGCGGACGCCCCGATCGCAGAAGTGCTGGGCTGACCCACGAGCCGGTCGATCGCGCTCGCCATGGCGGGCCGGTGGCGATTCACACCGTGGGCTCGCCGCCGAGCGCCTCGACAATCTCGGTCACATTGGCGTACTCGCCGCTTTCCGGGAGTTGCCGCACCGCCTCCAACAGGGGGTCCGGCGCGTGGTGAGCTTCGAGGACGTCCAGCAGCCCCTGACGGTCTGCCGGGAAAGCGGTGCGCTCCAGGTGGCGCGCCAGTTCGAGCCGCAGGGAGTCCGCTTCGGCGGCTGCCAGGGCCCGTTCACGTTCCTCACCGGGTGGCGGGACGGGGCCGCCCGGGTCGACCCGGATGTCGTCGTCGGCCGGCGGCTCGGGGTCGGTGGCCTCCTCCACGTGCGTGGGCCGGCCGGCGCGCAGCTGCCCTTCCAGCTCGTGCTTCATCTCGTCGTCCTTACGGGGACCGACCGGGTTGCTGCCTCGTTCCATGTCCATACACCTCCGTAGCCTGGCTCCTTACGCCGCGGGTTCGTGCGTCCACCGCAGCAGGGCGCCGAGGCCGCCCGTGGGCACGTCCGCTCCCTCCCCGTCTGCGGGAGTAACGAACAGCACGTCTGCAGCCGTGGCGGCGGCGGCCCGCAACAGCGCGTCGTCGGCGCGCACGGCGACGGGATCGCCTTCCCCGAGGGTCTGCGCGTCGGTAAAGCGCACCGCCACCTGATCCGGCGCGGCACCCACCCATGCCTCGGCGGCCAACTCCGGACCGTCGGCACGGATGAGGAGGGTGTCGATGCGGTGCTCCTGAGCCGCTTCCACCAGCGCCGGAACGCCTTCCACCGCGTCCGCCGGGCTGCCGGTGTCCGACCGCCCGGCGCGGAAACGGTCGAGTGCCTTCTCCACGCGCCGATGTGCGTGCTCCCGGCGGGCCTGCTCGATGGCCTCTTCGAGAGCGGGGGAGGAAGAGCCGGCGGCGCGTCCGCCGTGCTCCGTGGCCACCGTAACCTCGCGGACGGCCTCGGGAAGCCTCTCGAGTACGGCGGGGCGCTCGCGGACGTCACCGACCAGCACGACGAGCTCGGCGCCGGACTCCTCATACGCGGAGCCGAGAGCTGCGGCGATCTCGCCGGCATTGTGGTCCCAGGTGTTCTCCACCTTCAGCTGGAAATGCCGCTCGGACCAGTCGGCAGAGGCCGTGCGGTGGATCGGCCTCTGGCGCCCCTCGACGCTCCCGGCGTCCTTAGGGCCGGCCGCCCCGCGCAGTTCGAAGTCGGCGCCGGTCCGGTCGATGTACGCCACGAGGCAGAGCGGGTCCTGCCCGGCCAGCTCCAGCAGCGGCGCGAGGCGCGGCAAGGGTGCCCAGCAGGCGATCGCGTTTTGCGGCGGTCGGGAGAGGCGGCAGCTGAGCGCCACTTCGCCTCCAGCGGCGAAGATCACCCGGCCCGCGGGGTCTTGCTGGGGCGTGATATCCGTCAGGGCCTCGCGGACCGCCTGGACGGTCGCCGAGTCAGCGCCCTCTTCCTCCAGCGTCCGACAGGCGTCCCGAACGATCAGCTCGCGCTCTTTGGCTCCCGACTCGTCGTTCTGAGCCGGGTCGAAGTACACGGTGGCCCACGGACCGCGCCGGTCGAGCAGTGGCTCAAGGAATGTCAGTTGCACGATTCCTCCTCATTCATGACGAGTGAAAGCCGAGTGCCCAGAGGGCGGCGCGGGACACGGGACCCGCTTCACGCCAGCCGACGTCGTCGAACATTTCGGATGGGCGTGGACGCCCTTCAGAGCACCAACCCACACACCCAAGGCTGGCGCGGCGTGGTGGTCGCCGAGCACTCGGAGACATGCTGGGAGGAATCGTCTCAGCGGGGTCTGAAAAAGAATCAAATGCTCAATACGACACCGTTTCCCGTCGGGTGTGCATGTCGACAGCTGCCCCGGTGTTCGGCAGGGGAACCAGGACCGGGTCAGGGCAGCTACGGCGGGCGGGTGCCACACCGCCCCTGGCCGACGACGGTGTATGCCCGCTCCGTATCACGAGCGGGCGGTGGGGAGACGACAGGTGGTCGGCCCCAAGGGTGTGCGCCGCCGAGAAGTTCGCCGCCCGCATCAGCCGGCAGGCTGCCCCGCCCGTCAGCTGTCCAGCTCCTCCTCGACCGGCGGTTTCGGTACGTCGCGCAGATGCTGGGACTGTCCCGGCCGGCCGCCCCTGCGGGCCTGCTCGGCGCGCTGCGCCGGGCTCAGCCCCAGGTCGGAGTCCGGGTCCACGCGCACCGACCGGGCCACCTCCTCACGGTTGGCGTACTGCTCGGCCGGGATGGCGCGCAGCGCCTTCACCACATCCGGCGCGGCGCCCGACTGGCTCGCCGCTTCGATCAGCCTGTCCTTGCCGGCGGGGAAGTCGACGTCCTTGATGGCCTCCACCACGTCCCGGGCGCTCGTACTGTGGGTCATGGCCTCTTCTCCCTCATCGGAATCCGCAATCCTGGGGCACCCGGGTAACCGGCAGGGGCCGCTCACTCACCTCCTACACCGCCGGTTTTCCCTCGGTTTGCCGGTCTGAGCCGGGGGACCTGGCCGGGCAGGAGGCGAGCTGACCCGAACCACGATGCTGACGCCGGCCGAGCGGATCACCGGCGGCGAGGCCAGGGACTTGGCCGGCGTCCTGCCCGCCGAGATCGCCCCGCCCCTGATGCCACCGGAGGATGTCGCGCAGAAAATAGGGGTCGACGAGTTCGTCCGGCGAGTGAGTGAGCGTGCGGGCGTCGATGAGACCGTGGCGCGCAGGAGCGTTGCGGCGGTTTTCATGACTCTGGGAGAGGCCGTCCCCGGCAAGGAGTTCCAGGACGTCATGTCCCAACTGCCGAGCGCGTTCCAGAACATCTAGTGCCGCGCATCCCGACGCGCGGAACACGGGTGCGAACACGCCGTGAGAATCGCCCGCAAGCGCTTGTTTGACAGTAGCGCGTCACCGATAGGCGCGTGCTGCGTGTCGCCCGGCAGGGCCGGTCCGACCACCAGCCGGCCGCGTCACCAACCTGTCGGGACAGCACTCCTAGCGCCGCACCCTCGGCATCCCCAGCCCGATCCACGAGATGATCTCGCGCTGGATCTCGTTGTTGCCGCCGCCGAAGGTGAAGATGACGGCCGAGCGGTAGCCGCGTTCCAGTTCGCCGTGCAGGACCGCACCGGCCGAGCCCTCCTTCAGGGCACCCGGGGCCGCGACGATCTCCATGAGCCAGGCGTAGGCCTCACGCCGGGCCTCCGAGCCGTAGACCTTGACCGCGGAGGCGTCCTGGGGGGTGAGGGTGCCGTCCTGGACCGCGCCGACCATTTGCCAGTTGAGCAGTTTGAGCGCGTCGAGCCGGGCGTGGGTGCGGGCCAGCAGGCGGCGCACCCAGGGCAGGTCGGCGACGCGGCGGCCGTCGACGAGCTTGGTCTCCTGCGCCCAGCGCCGCACGTCGTGCAGGGCGCGGATCGCCATGGTGCCGTGGGCGGCCAGGGTCACGCGTTCGTGGTTGAGCTGGTTGGTGATCAGCCGCCAGCCCTGGTTCTCGGCGCCGACCCGGTGCGCGACGGGGACACGCACGTTCTCGTAGTAGCTGGCGGTGGTGTCGTGCGAGGCGAGGGTGTTGATCAGGGTGCAGGAGTAGCCGGGGTCGGTGGTCGGCACCAGGAGCATGGTGATGCCCTTGTGGGGCGGGGCGTCGGGATCCGTCCGGACCGCCAGCCAGACCCAGTCGGCCGTGTCGCCGTTGGTGGTCCAGATCTTCTGGCCGTCGACGACGTAGTGGTCACCTTCCCGTACGGCCCGTGTGCGCAGGGACGCGAGGTCGGTGCCGGCGCCGGGCTCGCTGTAGCCGATGGCGAAGTCGATCTCGCCCGCGAGGATTTTCGGCAGGAAGTACGCCTTCTGTTCGTCGGTGCCGTACTGCATGATCGTCGGCCCGACGGTGTTCAGCGCCATGAGCGGCAGCGGGACACCGGCCTGGGCGGCCTCGTCGAAGAAGATGAACTGCTCCATGGCCGTCAGGCCGCGCCCGCCGTACTCCTTCGGCCAGCCGACACCGAGCCAGCCGTCCGCACCGAGCTTACGGATGGTCTCGCGGTAGAACCGCTTCTGGGCTGCCGGGTCGCCGTGCCGCGCGTAGGCGTGGTCCGGGACCAGTTCGGCGAAGTAGGACCGCAGTTCGGTGCGCAGCCGCTGCTGCTCGGGCGTGTATTCGAGGTGCACGGCGCCTCCAGGCTCCCCAGACCGGTCCTGTCGGCGCACACCGTAGAACGTGTTTCAGAAATTGGGAATGGCGTCGGTCAAGGGAATGGCGTCTGTCATTCGAGCGTGGCGAGGAAGTCCGTGCACGCCCGCGCGCAGGCGCGGCACGCCGCCGCCGAGTCCTCCGCTCCCGGCTGCCGGTCGAAGACGTGGGCGGCCTCCAGGCACACGGTCCGGCACCACTCCACCTGGGCCCGGATGGTGCCCTCGTCCACCTGGTTCTGCTCGGACAGCACACGGCAGGTCGCGTCGCAGACCTCCGCGCACATGATGCCCTTGCGTCGTACGAGTTCCTGGTTCTCGGTGCCGTCGGGATCCACGAGGCTGGCGCGCAGCGCGCACGCCCGCGCGCACTCCGTGCACGCCTGCGCACAGGCGAAACGGTCCTCCAGGAACCGGAACAGCTCCTGCTGGGATGTCGTCGAAGTCACACCGCGCGGGTAGCCCGGGACCCCGCCGGCCAAACCGGTGTTTCCGGCCGAGTGCCACGCGCGAACGGGCCGACCGCTCGGCCGGGGGGACGGGTTCGTACGGACCGGATGCTCGGCCGGGGGACGGGTTCGTATGAACCGGCCGCTCGGCCGGGGCCGGGTTCATAGTGCCGGGTTCGCGGCGAGGTCCAGGGGTACCCGCGGGCCATGACTAACGCATGGATGGAGATGGCCGCGGGCGGCGACGCCCCCGGCTTCGGGTTCGTCGTAACGGGTCTGGTGGTCCTGGCCCTGCTGCTGGGCGCCTTCATCCTGGGCCTGCGGCACAAGCGCCGGCGTCCGCCGCGGCCCGACGAGCAGCCCAGGCTGCCCGACGGCGGGCCCGTCCGCGAGACGCTGGAGCGCCGCGAGCCGGACGAGATGCCGAGAAGCGAGGAGCGTCTGACGCCGCACGAGCTGAAGACCCACGGAAACCAGAGCGACCGGACCAGCGCCTCCCAGGAGCGCCCGCGCTGGAACGAGGGCAGCAGCGGCGGCCCGGGAGCCCGCTGAACCCGCCACCGGCATCGCCGAGCACGTCGTCACAGGGAAGTGAGAACCATGGCCGACTCCGCCCACAGCACCCTGCCACTGCCTGACTACGACCACTTGCCGATCGGCAGCCTCGAGAGCCGTGTGCGGTCGCTGTCCGGGGACGAGGTCGAGCGACTGCTCTCGTACGAGCGATCGCACGCCGACCGGCCGGCGGTCACCCGGCTCCTCTGCGCCCGGCTCGACCAGCTGCACGCGGGCGCCGAGCCGACGTCCGGCGACCCGAACGCCCTGCGCCCCGAGGCGGGCCAGGGCGCTCAGGGCGGCTCGCCCGTGTCGCCGGCGACGTCGCCGGAGCCGCACAGCCCGCCGCCGCACGGTACGCCCGACCAGCCGGGCCAGCCGAAGGCCAACCGCACCTGAGGAGCCCGTGATCCCCGGGAAAGGGGCCCGTGCCTGCGCACGGGCCCCTTTCCCATGCTCCGGGCCGACCCCTGCCCTAGGTGATGTGGATCACAGGTTTCAGGTGCATCGTGGGGCGGGGGCCAGCGTCTTTTGAGGGGTGTAGAGGGCCACTGAGACGCAGGACGGTGAGGATGGAGCAGTTTCGGGGGGCGGACGGCTTCGACGATTTCGCGGCCGCCCGTTGGTCGGCGCTGCTCCATGTCGGGCGTCTGCTCACGGGGGGCGATCGGCAGCGGGCCGAGGATCTGGTGCAGGAGGCCTTGGTCAAGCTGTGGTTCGCGTGGCCGAAGATCGCCGAGCAGGCTCCGGAGGCGTACGTCCGGACGGTGCTGGTGCGGCTGGCGGCCCGCTCGGCGCGGCGGCGCTGGTGGGGCGAGCGCCCCATGGACCAGCTGCCCGACCGGGCCGACCCGGGCGACGTGTCGTCCGCCGTCGCCGAACGGTCGCGGCTGGAGGCGGCGCTGGCCCAGCTGTCGCCCAAGCAGCGCGCCGCGGTGGTGCTGCGCTACTGCGAGGACCTGCCCGAGGCCCAGGTCGCCCAGGCCCTGGGCTGCCCGGTGGGCACCGCCCGGTCCCATGCGTCCCGCGGAGTCGCCCGGCTCCGCCAGATCCTGTCCGACACCGTCAGGCCCGTGGGGTGAAAGGAGAACCGATGGACGACTTCGAGCGGGACCTGTCGCGGCTCATGCACGACACCCGGGAGCACACCCCCTACGAGCCCGCGCACCGGCAGCGGCTGCACGCGGGCATCCGGGCCCGCCGTCGGTCGCGGATGCTGTGGAAGGCGGGCGGCTCCGCGGTGGCGGTGGCCGGGCTGAGCGTCGGACTGGCCTTCCTGCCCGGCATGCTCACCCGCGCGCAGCCCGCCGATCCCCGGCCGCAGCCGGCGACGAGCCCGACGAGTTCACCGGACGGCACGCCGACGACCGAGCCGTCGGCGACGAGTCCGACCCCGACCCTGCAGCCCGAGACGTCCCTGCCCGCGACCACCACCGGCAGCGTCACGCCGTCCGGGACGACGACCCGGCCGGCCGACCCCACACCGACGGCCACGGCGTCCGAGAGCCGGACCGGTACGACGCCGCCCGCGCCGCCGCCCTCCCCGACACCGACGACGGTCCCGCCGTCCGTGCTGGACTCCGGGGAACCCTCCGCATCGGCCTCCACCGAGTAGCCGCCTGAGCGGCCCTCCACGTCAGGGGCTTGCCGCCCCGCCTCCTTCACCGCACCACCCGCCACGGGCGCCTTCGGCATGCCCGGAACCGGTGCGCCGGCATGCCGGCGCGCCAGAAAGAGACCGTGACACGCCATGCGCACCGCACGGCGGTCGGCCCTGATCGACCGCCCCCTACCCGAGCCGTCCGCGTTGCCCCGCCGGGCGCCGCTGCCCGCGCACCATCCGGACCCGGTCCTGGACGTGGTCGTTCCCGTGTACAACGAGGAGAACGACCTGGAACCCTGCGTCCGGCGCCTGCACGCGCACCTCGGCGAGACCTTCCCCTACGCGTTCCGGATCACGATCGCCGACAACGCCAGCACCGACCGCACCCCGCTGATCGCCGCGCGGCTGGCCGCGGAACTGCCCGGCACGGACTGGATCCGGCTGGCGGAGAAGGGACGGGGCCGTGCGCTGCACACCGCGTGGTCCCGCTCCCCCGCTCCGGTGCTCGCGTATCTGGACGTCGACCTGTCGACCGACCTCGCCGCGCTGCTGCCGCTGGTCGCGCCGCTGATCTCGGGCCACTCGGACATCGCCATCGGCACCCGGCTGGCCCGGGGCTCGCGGGTGGTGCGCGGACCGAAACGGGAGATCATCTCCCGCTGCTACAACGGGCTGCTGCGCGGCACCCTCGCTGTGGGCTTCTCCGACGCGCAGTGCGGGTTCAAGGCGGTGCGGCGGGACGTCGCCGAGCGGCTGCTGCCGCTGGTGGAGGACCGCGAATGGTTCTTCGACACCGAGCTGCTGGTCATCGCGGAGCGTGCGGGCCTGCGGATCCACGAGGTGCCGGTGGACTGGGTGGACGACCCCGACAGCCGGGTCCACATCGTCTCCACGGCACTGGCGGACCTGCGCGGCATGGCCCGGCTGGGCGGGGCCCTGGCCCGCGGCAGGCTGCCGCTGTCCGCGCTGCGCCGCAGCGGCGGCGACCTCGCCGGGGACCTGCCCACGGGTCTGGCCCGGCAGGTGGTGCGTTTCGCCGCCGTCGGTGCCGCCAGCACCTTGTGCTACGTGCTGCTGTACAGCGCGCTCAGACCGGCGGCGGGGGCGCAGGCCGCCAACGCGCTCGCCCTGCTCGCCAGCGCGATCGCCAACACGGCGGCCAACCGTCGGCTCACCTTCGGTGTGCAGGGCCACGGTGGAGCGCTGCGTCACCATCTCAAGGGCCTCGCCACGTTCCTGGTCGGGCTGTCCCTGACGAGCGGTTCGCTGGCCGTGCTCCACCACACCGCGCCGGGCGCCGGCCACCGGGTCGAGCTCGTGACGCTGATCGTCGCCAACCTGGCCGCGACGCTGCTGCGCTTCCTCCTCTTCCGGGCCTGGGTCTTCCCGGCCCGCCGCACGACAGGACCCTCCGCCCCATGAGCACCGTCCAGCTGCGCCGCCCGCCCTCACTCGCCGAAGCGCACCAAGTTCCGCGCAGGTCGCGGGAGTTCCGGCCACGCCTGCGTGCCGCCGCCGGGCGCTACGGTCCCGTGCTGCTGACGTACGGCGTGCTGAAACTGGCCGGCTTCGCCGTCTTCATGTATCTGCTGGACGCGGCGGGCGACTTCCGGAAGAAGAACCCGCGCTTCGGCGGCGGCGAGCACCCCTGGGACGTCCTGGCCAGCTGGGACGGCTGGTGGTACCAGCAGATCGCCGCGCACGGGTACGACCCCGCCCTGAAGCCGGTCCCGGGCGCGACGGGCATGATCACGCTGGAAGGCAACTCGGCGGCGTTCTTCCCGCTGTACCCGGCCCTGATGCGGCTGGTCTCGGAGTGCACCGGACTCGGCCTGTACGGCGCCGGCCTGACGGTGTCCGTCCTCGCCTCGTTCGCCGCCGCGCTCGGCGTCCACGCCGTCACCGCGCGCCTCGGCGGGCACCGGGCCGGACTGGTCGCGGCCGGGCTGTGGGCGGTCTGGCCCGGCTCGGGCACGGAGTGGTCGGGCTACTCGGAGTCCCTGTACACGGCTCTGGCCGCGTGGGCCTGTCACTCCGTCATGACCCGCCGCTGGCTGACCGCCGGCCTGCTGACCTGCGCGGCAGGGCTCTGCCGGCCCACCGCGGTCGCGCTGGTGGCCGCCCTGGCTGTCGCCGCGGTGCTGTCCCTGCGCCGACGTGCGGACGGGGTCCGCCGCCCCCTGGCCGCCGTCGCGATCGCGCCCCTGGGCCTGTTCGGCTACCTCGGCTGGGTCAACTACCGCATGGGCGACCTCAACGGCTACTCCAAGCTCCAGGACGGCGCCTGGGGCCACAAGTTCGACTGGGGAGTCCACTCGTTCAACGTGCTGACGTCCATCCCCGTCGGTCACTTCGACTACCTCTTCGCGATGCCCTTCGAGGACGTCATCGGCCTCTGCGTGGTGCTGATGGTGCCGGTGCTGACCGTGCTGCTGATGCGCGTGCGCCCGCCCGCCGTGCTCGTCGTCTACACCGTCCTGTCTTACCTCATGGTGATGACGACCCAGCAGTACTTCGGCAACGTCTCGCGCTATCTGCTGCCGCTCTTCCCGCTGTTCATCCCGCTCGCCCTCGCGATGCGCCGGCTCAGGTGGCCGTCCGTGACGACGGTCCTCGGGACGGCCGCGCTGGCTTCGGGGTCGTACGCGGGATACGTGCTGTTCGTGCTGGGGGTGCCGTAGACCGACGCCGACGACCGGTGAGAAGGCTCCGAAACACTCCCTTCACGCAGGAAGCATTGAGGGGTAACGACCGCTGCCTACCGTGCCTGCCTTGTCAGTACCCGACCCGCAGCAAGGAGGCGTGGCATGAGTGCCGAGCCGCGACTGGCCGCAGTGGCCGAGCCGGAACCCGCTCCACAGGCAGCACCGGGCACGGACCAGGCCGTCAAGGAGACCCTCGAGGACTACACGCTCCGCTTCGCGCCGCGCAGTTACCGGCGCTGGACCCCGATGGTCGTGGCGACGACCGCGCTCGGCGGCATCGCCTACATGGCCGACTTCTCCATCGGGGCCGGCATCGGGCTGGCCCACGGCACCGGCAACGCGCTCCTCGCGATCGGCGTCGCCGCCGTCGTCATCTTCGTGACCGGCTTCCCGCTGGCCTACTACGGGGCCCGCTACAACATCGACCTGGACCTGATCACCCGCGGATCCGGCTTCGGCTACTTCGGCTCGGTGCTCACCAGCGTCATCTTCGCCAGCTTCACCTTCATCTTCTTCGCCCTGGAAGGCTCGATCATGGCGCAGGGCCTGAAGCTGGGCCTCGGACTGCCGCTCTGGCTGGGCTACTTGGTCTCCACGCTGATGGTGATCCCTCTGGTGATCTACGGCATGACGGCGCTGAGCAAGCTCCAGGTGTGGACGACCCCCATCTGGCTGCTGCTGATGGTCGGCCCGCTGGGCTACCTGGTCGCCACCGACCCGGGCACCGTCGACCGCTTCCTCGCCTACGCGGGAACCGACGGGGACGGCGGCATCGACACCGCCTCCGTGCTGCTCGGCGCGGGCGTGTGCCTGTCGCTGATCGCGCAGATCGGCGAGCAGATCGACTATCTGCGCTTCATGCCGCCCAAGACCGAGGCGAACAAGCGCAGTTGGTGGACGGCCGTGGTGATGGCCGGCCCGGGCTGGGTGGTGCTGGGCGCGCTGAAGCAGGCCATCGGCGTGTTCCTCGCGGTGTACATCATCGCCGAGGTCGGCGCCTCCGCCGCGCCCGAGCCGATCCAGCAGTTCAAGGGTGCTTTCGACGCCATGATGCCGTCCTGGCTCGTGGTGCCGCTGGCGGTGGTGCTGGTCGTCATCAGCCAGATCAAGATCAACGTGACGAACGCGTACTCGGGCTCGCTCGCCTGGACCAACTCCTTCACCCGGGTCACCCGGCGCTACCCGGGCCGGATGGTCTTCGTCCTGGTCAACCTGGGCTTCGCGCTGGCCCTGATGGAGGCCGACATGTTCAGCTTCCTCAACAGCATCCTGGGCTTCTACTCGAACTGCGCGATCGCCTGGGTGGTCACCGTGGCCACCGACATCGGCATCAACAAGTACGTGCTGAAGCTGTCCCCGCACGCCCCCGAGTTCCGCCGCGGCATGCTCTACGCCGTCAACCCCGTCGGGGTCGTGGCGTTCGTCGCCGCCTCGGGGCTGTCCATCGCGATGTACTTCCACGGCCTCGGCGACACGCTCCAGCCCTACTCCCCCGTCGCCGCGGCCGTCATCGCCTTCGTCCTCACTCCGCTGATGGCCGTGGTCACCCAGGGCCGGTACTACCTGCGCCGCACCGACGACGGCATCGCCGAGCCCCTGCTGGACGAGGACGGCAACCCCAGTGCCGTCGCCTACGCGTGCCATGTGTGCCGCCAGCAGTTCGAGCGGCCCGACGTGGCCGCCTGCCCGACCCACGACGCGGTCGTCTGCTCGCTGTGCCTGAGCACCGACAAGGTCGGCGACCACGTCCTGCCGGCCACGGTCTGACCCGCCGTGGGGGGGGGGGGGGGGGGGCCCCCCCCCCCCCCCCCCCCGCCCCCCCCCCCCCCCCCCCCCCCCCCCCCCCCGCCCCGCCCGCCCCCCCGCGCGGGGGGCCGCCCCCCCCCCGG
>NZ_JBIBKR010000002.1:0-464706 GCF_042959365.1 Streptomyces sp. NPDC007907 | reverse complement strand
CCACCTTGGGTTGCCCGGGGGGGGGGGCCCCGGCCCCCGGGGGGGCCCCCCCCCCCGGCCCCCCCCGGCCCCCCCCGGGGGGGGGGGGGGGCCCCCCCCCCCCCCCCCCCCACGGCGGGTACCAAGTCGGTCCCGGACGGGCGGCCCGGGACCCGGCGGGGGCGCGGCTCCGGGACCTGGGCGGCATACTGATCTTGCACGGCGTGCTGATCAGGCCGACGGCCGGAAAGGGGAGGACGGGACGTGACCACCGATGAGCCGGACGGGCGGGCAACTCCCCACGAGCCGCTCGGCGTTCCCCCGGTCCCCGACGACGTGTGGCTGAGGTTCCTCACGGACAGCGAGTCCGCCATACGCGTCACAGCTCCCCGGGAGCCCTCCGCCACGGAGCGGGCGGCGGGACGGCAGCTCCAACCCCCGATCGCCGTCGGCGACCTGTGGCAGCCGGACGACCTGTGGGTCCGCGTGGCGTGGCGGGACCTGGACCGCCGCGCCAAGGTCCGGCGCGCGGGGCGGGTGGCCGCCACCGCGGCCGCCGTCGCCCTGGCCCTGGGCGCCTGGTCCCAGTTGTCCACGGGCGCGGGCACCGACCACCGGCCCGGCGGGAGCACGGTGCGGCAGGTCGAGGGCGCGACCGCGCACCTGTCCACGGCCACCCCGCTGCCTTCCGCGTCCCCCTTCGTACGGCCGTCCCGATAACCCCCCGCGCGACGGGCACTCGTCCGGCAGGGCCGCACAGGATGAGCCACGGGCCGGATCCGGGCACTCGCCCGCGCGAGGCACTCGTCGGGCCAGTGAGGGCCGGTCGGGTAGCGTCAGCAGGACAGCCGGGGGCGCCGCCGCACTCAGCCCGTCTTCCAGCCCCTGCGCGTGTCGATCCGCTCCCACTCCGCGCCCCACTGCTTCATCCGGCGCCGGTCGAGGGCCATGCGGGCCAGCCAGGTGGCTCCCAGTGCCGCTCCGCCGGTGAAGATCCCCGCGAGCACCCCGCCCATGGCGGTGTGCAGCCAGGCCTCGCCGCCGGACACGGGCGGGGTCGTGAGGTCACCGCGGCCGTTCACCCACACAAGGACGATGCTCCCGGCGGGTGCCCTCGCCGGTACCCGGGCGTCCTCCCGGTGGATCGCACCGTCGGGCGCGGTCCACCGCACCTTGCCCCACACCCGCTGGTCGCTCGCCGTGCGGGCCTGGGAGGGGGCAGGCGCGTCCTCGACGACCACGGCCCGGACCTGGCGACTCTCGGCCCGCTGCCGTTCGACGGCCTGATCGACCGTGCCCGCGGCCAGCAGTCCCGCGAGCAGCCCGCCCAGCAGGGCGAGCAGCCAGCCGGCGAGCACGACCCAGGCCTCGACGACGTCGACGCGCCGTCTCAGCGCGTTGCGTCGCCACCGCCACCACCGCACGGTCACACGTTCTGACGCTTTCACGGGCCGACACCCCCTCGTGAGCACCGGCAGCACCCTTCCAGTGTGCGCCTGCCTGCCCGGAACGCCCGCCGATCACTGGAGGGGAGGGCATCCCGGGGTGGTTCAGCCGGGCGAGGCAGCGACGCGTACCCGCTCGCTCCGGCCGTCGGAGAGGAAGGAGGCCATCGCCCGGCCTTCCGCGGCGACGGCCGTGCGGTCGGTCCGGGAGAAGCGGCGCAGCGGGGTGACGAGCACCGTGTCCGCCTCCACGACCCAGGTCGCGGCGACCCGCCCGTCGACCAGGACGACCCGGGCACCGGCGACGGACAGGGGCCGGTGCCCGTCGTCGATGATCCGGCTGCGGTCGTGATAGCCGAGGATCGCGTTGTCGAACGCGGGCAGGAACCGCACCGGTGCGGGGGTGTCGGGGTCGGGGCGGGGCGCGTCGGGGAGGTCGAGCAGCTCACGGCCGCGATGGTCGCGGAAGGCGACCAGTTCCCCGCGGAGGGCGGAGACCGCGGCGGGCAGTCCGGCGAGACCGCACCAGGCGCGCAGGTCGGCCGGGGTGGCGGGGCCGAACGCGGCCAGGTAGCGCCGGAGCATCGCTTGGCCCACGGGGTCGGAGTCGTCCGCGGAGGGCGGGTCGATCTCGCGCCCGAGCCAGGAGGGGAGCAGCGCGTAGCGCGCGGCGCCGGTGGTGCGCCACAGGCCGCGCGGCGGTACCTGGACCGTCGGGAGGAGTGCGGCGACCAGCATCTCGCCCAGGGGCCGTGGCTCCGCGGCGGGCAGCCGGCCCGCGACGGCCCGCGCGAGTTCGGGCATGGAGCGCGGTTCGCCGTCGGCCATGACCGTGCGGCCCGCCGTCGCGAGCGCCCCGAGATCGACCCCGTCGAGTTCACGCCGGTACACGCCGAGGACCCGCCGGAGGAGCATGCCGTCGTGGCGGGAGCGCCAGGCCACGACGTCGTCCGCGGTGACGAGATGGACGGTGCGGCGCATCAGGTGGGTGCGTACGACCTGCCGCCCGGTCAGCAGGCCGGACAGCTCCGCCGGGTCGAAGGCCCGCAGCCGCGACCAGAGCCCGGCGAAGGGCTCCTGTGGTTCCTGCGCCTGCAGACCGCCCAGGTGCCCGACGGCGTCGAGGACCGGCAGGTCGGCACGCTCCAGGAGCAACTGCCGTGCCAGAGTGGCGCGGTTGAGCGCGCGGGTGTCGAGAACGGTCATCGGAGCACCTCGGCCTTCGGGTCGCGGGCCGGCCCGTCGTCGGGGTGTCCGGGCGGCTGACGCGCTCACCGTCGCACGGGTTGCGGTCGGATCGTGACCGCATCCCGTGACGGCGGCAGGGGGTCCGCACCGCGCCGCGCGGGTGAGGGGTGGGGACCTCAGAGGACTTCGGATCAGAGGACCTTGGAGAGGAAGGCGCGGGTGCGCTCGTGCCGCGGGGTGTCGAGCACGGCCGAGGGCGGGCCCTGATCCACGACGACTCCGGCGTCCATGAACACCACGTTGTCGGCGACCTCACGGGCGAAGCCGATCTCGTGCGTCACGACGATCACGGTGGTGCCGGTGCGGGCGAGGTCCTTTGAGGACGTCGAGGACGGCTGACCTTCTCCAGGTGGTTGATGGTGCGCAGCAGCGTGGACTTCCCGGAGCCCGAGGGGCCGAGGACCACGGTGACGTCGCCGGCCCTGACCTGGAGGTCGACGCCGCGCAGCACCTCCAGCGGTCCATAGCTCTTGTGGACGCCGTGGACGTCGACCATGACGGCACTCATGCGCCCTCCTCGGTGCGGCTCGTGGGGTCACCTGTGCTCGGGCGGGTTGATCCGCGACGCGTCGATCGCTGAGGCGCCGGTGCCCCCCTTCTTCAGGATCCGGGCGTACGTGCCGTCCTTGATCAGCTCGTCGACGGCCGCCCGGAACGCCTTGGTGAGGGGCGAGCCCTTCTTGACGGCGAAGCCCTGGCCGTCGTCGATGTAGGTGACGAAGTCGACGGTCTTCAGGCGCTGGGCGGTGACGCCGAAGTTGCCGGTGCCGACGTCGTACTTGCCGCTGCCGAGGGCGGGCAGGATCGTCTCGAAGGAGGCGTCCTGGCGGTCGAGCTTGATACGAGGACCTTGGCGACGGCGTCGGCGATGTCGATGTCCTGGCCGGCGGGCGCCTTACCGGGCCCGTCCGGGTACTAGGCGCCGGGCGGGAAGCCGACGGAGCTGCCGATGCGCAGCCTTCCCGAGGCGCGGACGTCGGCGGGCAGCAGGGCGGCGACGGAGTCCACCGTGCGTAGGCGGCCACCGGGTCGTCGGTCGGGGCGGGGGACGCCTGCGCGCCCGCCGGTGCGGCACCGGGGGTGGCGCCGGAGCCGCAGGCGGTAAGAGACAGGGCGGGGAGCAGCAGGAGAACGGCGGCGTTGCCCAGGTGGATTGTGTTCACTGCTTGGGGGCCTCTCCGAGGTGTTTCCCGAGGTATTTCTCGAACGGCAGCGGGCCGATGGTCTCCGGGTCGGCCTCGGTGTCGAAGAGCGGTGTGTAGCCGGTGGCCAGGTACAGGCCGCGGGCTTCGGGCTGGCGTGGGCCGGTGGTGAGGTACACACGCCGGTAGCCCCGGCCCGCCGCCTCGCGTTCCAGTTCGGCGACGACGCGCCGGGCCAGGCCGCGCCGGCGGTGGGCGGAGTGGGTCCAGATCCGTTTCAGCTCGGCCGTGGCCGCGTCGTAGCGGCGGAAGGCGCCGCCCGCGACGGGTTGGCCGCGTTCCAGCAACAGCAGGAGCACTCCCCCGTGCGGTGCGGTGAACTCCTCGTCGGGGTAACGGGAGATCTCGGCGTGCGCGTCCCTGCCGTAGCGTCTGGAGTACTCGTCGCCCAGTTCGCGCAGCAGCGGCCGGACCCGGGGGTCGGAGACCAGGACCTGAACGACCGTCAGTTCGGGTGCCGAGGTCATCGTCCGTTCACCGCCGCGAGGCGCTGCGGGTCATGGGCCGCCAGCTCGGCGTCGCGCTTGGCGACCTCCTCCCGGACGATCGGGATCACGTGCCGGCCGAAGTCGATGGCGTCGCCGAGCAGGTCGTAGCCGCGGGCGGAGAGGATGTCCACGCCGAGGTCGTAGTAGTCCAGGAGGGCTTGGGCGACCGTCTCCGGCGTGCCGACCAGGGCGTTGGAGTTGCCGGCGCCGCCGGTCGCGGCGGCCGTCGGCGTCCACAGGGCGCGGTCGTAGCGCTCCCCCGCCTCGGCGATGGCGATCAGCCGCTGGGAGCCGGTGTTCTGTGGCTGCGCGGTGCCGTTGTGGCGTTTGGTGACCGCCTCGCCGCGCTCACGGCGGGCCTTGATCGCGCCGACCGTGCGGTGGGCCTTCTCCCAGGCGAGTTCCTCGGTGGGGGCGATGATCGGGCGGAACGCCACCTGGATGCGCGGTACGTCGGTACGGCCCGCGGCCTTCGCGGCGGCCTTCACGTTCTCGATCTGCTCGGCTGTCCTCTCCAGCGGTTCGCCCCACAGGCAGTAGATGTCGGCCTCGGCCCCGCCGACGGCGTAGGCGGCGGGCGAGGAGCCGCCGAACGACACATTCGGGTGTGGCTGCTGGACCGGGAAGACGTCGCTGACGAAGTCGTGAAAGCGGTAGTGCTCGCCCTCGTGGTCGAAGGGATCGTGCGTGGTCCAGATCTTCTTGACGATCCGGATGTACTCACGGGTGCGGGCGTAGCGCTCGTCCTTGGTGAGGGTGTCGCCCTCGCGGCCCTGCTCCCGGTCGTTGCCGCCGGTGATGAAGTGCACGGTCAGGCGGCCCTCGCTGATCTGGTCGAGGGTGGCGAAGGTCTTCGCCGCGAAGGTCGGGTACGACACGTTGGGCCGGTGGGCGAGGAGGATCTGGAGCCGGTCCAGTCTGCTCGCGATGTAGGAGGCGGCCGGTGCCGGGTCGGGCGATCCGGAGCCGTAGGCGAACAGGACCCGGTCCCAGCCGTGTTCCTCGTGGGCGCGGGCGAGGCGGAGCGTGTAGTCCTTGTCGAAGGCGGCGCCGGAGCGCGGCGTGGTCTCGGATCCGTCGTGGGTGGCGGCGATGCCGAGGAACTCCACGGGCATGGGTCTGGCCTTTCCTCAAGTCGTCCGCCGTCGCGCCCGGGAGGCACCGGGGCACGACGGGGCGGCCCTGGGGGCGGCCGGGGCGCGGCGCTTCAGGGCATGGTGAAGGGGGTGGTGCACGGGGGTGATGGCGCCGGGGCCTGGACCCTGGCCGGGTGGGGCGGCGGCAGCGCGTGTCGGAAGAGGGACTCGGCCCGCGACGGGGGCACCGAGGGAGGGAAGGGCCGGTCAGACGGCCCGCTGCCGCGTCAGGCGCAACACGCCGCCGACCACACCCGACCGAAGTCGATGTGGCCACGGGTGACCAGGCGCTGCTCGGCGTTCATACGACTACTTGAGCAGGACATCTCACGTCTCGTCAACCACGGCCCGGATGGCGGACGGAGTGGGTGTTCGCCGGTCCGCGGGTTCCGGGTGTGGTTGACACCTGTGTGCGTCGGCCCCCTACGATCGGGCGCACCGCGTTGAGGGACGTGGCGAGCGTGATGACGCCGGGCCGGGCTCCGGCTTCCGTACCCGTGCCGTGCCTTCCCTCCCCTGGAGAGCCTTCCGATGGTCTCGCCTTCCGAGCTCACCGAGGTCATCCCGCTGCTGCTGGTCGCCACGCTCTGGTACACCGCCGTCACGACCGTGCTCGGTGTGGGGCAGTTCTATGTGGAGCGGCACTATGCGCGGGGCGCCGCCCGTGAGCTGCCGCCCACTCCCCTGCAACAACTGCGGGCCCGGCCGGCCGCGCACCGCCGTTCCCTACGTTCCCTATCGAATTACTAGGAAAGTATTGACGGGGCCTTGTGCTGCTGCGCAGGATGATGCGCATGGCCCACACATCTTTCCCGCCCGTGAGGCTCAACACCCCGTTCTGCAAACGAACTTGAGGAGATTCCTGCCATGGGCGTTGCCCCGGCGCCGTCCGGCCCCGTCGTGGAGTTCGACCAGCCCGGGCCCGGCAGCGGGCACTGGCTGCGGGTGGCCCGCGAGACAGCGGAGGACCTGGCCACGGACGCGGTCGCCAGAGACCAGGCGGGCAAGCCTCCCTTCGACGAGGTGTCGCGGCTGCGTGAGTCGGGGCTGCTGCCCCTCCTCGTCCCCGCCGAGCTCGGGGGCGGCGGGGCGGACTGGTCCGACGCGTACGCTGTGGTCCGGGAGATCGCGGCGGCCGACGGCGCCATAGGCCAGCTCCTCGGCTGTCACTACTTCACGTCATGGAGCGCCCGGTTCCTCGCCCAACCGGCCCTCGGTGCGCGGCTGGAGCGGCGGTCCGCGGCGGAGGCGTGGTGCTGGGGCGGCGGCCTGGCCCGCCAGGAACCGGCACTGTCCCTCACCCGGGACACGCGCGGCTACGTGCTGAACGGCCGGCAGAGCTACGCCGCCGGCGTCCTGGTGGCCGACCGCCTCGCCGTGCGTGCGGTGCGGGCCGGCACCGGTGAGCCGGTCGTCGTCGTGGTCGATCCCGCCCTGCCGGGCGTGGTCGTCGACGGTGACGCCGATCCCTTCGGCCAGCGGCTGGCGGCCGGTGGCAGCGCGGAGTTCGACGCGGTGCCGGTCGCCGCCGACGACGTGCTGGGGTCCCTGGCCGCGGACGAGGACGTCCTGTCGCCGCGGACGGCCCTGGTGTCACCGGTCGGCCGGCTGCTGTCGGCGCAGCTCCGGCTCGGCATGGCGGAGGGCGTGCTCGCCGAGGCCCGTGAGTACAGCAGGACCGGCCAGTCGCACTGGCACCCCGACTGGCCCGTCGGCTCGCCCCAGGACCCCCAGGTGCTGACGGCGTACGGCGAGCTCACCGTGCTCACCCGCTCGGCGTCCGCACTCGCCGACGAGGCGCGTCAGGCCGTGCAGGGCGGACTCGCCCACGGCGAGGACCTCACCTACGAGGACTGCGCGGAGATCTCCGTCCTGGTCGCCATGGCCGAAGCCGCCGCGTCCAGGGCCGTCCAGGAGTCCACCGCCCGGGCCCTGGACATCATCGGTGCCCGTTCCGCTTCCGCGCGGCTAGGCTTCGACCGGTTCTGGCGCAACGCCCGCACGCACACCCTGTACGAGCCCGTCGGCCACCGGCTCCGGGACGTCGGGGACTACTTCCTCAACGGCGCGCACCCTCCGTTCGTCCTCCCCGTCTGACACGCGGACTTCCGGGCCCGGGCGATCGACATCGGTGAGCGCCTGGAAGTGCTCAAGGACCACCCGGCGTCCCCGGGCTGCTCCTCGCCGTTCGTGCCCGTCCGGATCGATGAGATGGTGCGCCGGCAGCAGCCGCGCCAGGGTGGCCGTCGAACGTTCCGCTGATGGGCGGCGTCATAGCGGTAGCCGTCGTCGAAGGGACCTCCGCCATGACCGCCATGACCCGCGCCGCCCGAGCCGTTCGTGCCACCGTGCTGATCGCAGGGACCGTCGGCGCGGCCGCCGCCTGCGGCACCGCGCCGACGTCCCCGGAGGCGGAGAACGTACCCGGCCGCGTCCGGGGCGGCTGGCAGGAGCCCGCCGCCTACACGTACACGCTCCGGTCGAGCGAGGGGGAACGGAGCCTGCTCGGCACCTTCCGGATCTCGGTCCGCGAAGGCGTCGTGGTGAAGGCGGTGGGCCTGGACGACTCCGCGCGCAGGGCGGTCGAGAGCGACCCGGGCAGCGTGCCCACGCTCGGCGAACTCCTCGCCGAACTGGAGCAGGCGCGTCGGGACCACGCGCACATGGCGGAGGCGCGGTACGCGGCCGACGGGCACCCCGTGCGCATCGTCCTGGACCGGGAGGAGAACGCCGTCGACGACGAGGCCCGCTACGACATCACCGCCTACCGTCCGGCGCACGGCCGGCGCGCCGGGGATCCGGCCGGCCCCCGGCCGGCCGCCTGAGGCCGGCCGTTCCTCGCCGGATCAATCCTTGCCCATCGCCTTGCGGACCGCGTCCTTCGTACGGTCCACGAGGGCCGAGACGGGACCGAGGGCCACGTTGGCCGTGCCGGACTCGACTCCCGGGTGGGGGCGGGTGGGCGCCATCGCCTCGGCCGCCTTCACCGCCTTGGCGAGGGTGGCGAGGCCGTCGGCGTCGGTGCTGCGGCGGATGTGCGTGAACTCGTAGCGTTCCTCGGCCCGGGCGTGCTCCTGCACGTCCTTGCGCAGCTTCATCAGCTGGAGCATGAACTTCGGGTCGTCGGTGTCCAGATCGTCAAGGGCGGACAGGGTCTCCTTGGCCGCCCGCTCCTCGGTGAGCCGGTCCTCCACGACCTGCTCGCCACCGGGCAGGTTCCGCCGGGCGAAGGGGTGGACGACCTCCTCCTCGGCGGTCTCGTGCACGGCCAGCAGCCGCACCAGGCGGCGGAAGGCCTCACGGCGTTCCTCCCCGGAGCTCTGCTCGACCTCGTCGAAGAGGTTGCGGATGTCGCCGTGCTGGCGCATGAGGAGGGCGACCACGTCGGTGTCGGCGGCCCGGTCGTCGCCGGCCTGGGGGGTGTGGGTCTCGGGCATGGCCGTCCGCCTCACTTCTCGCGCATCGCGGGGTCGGGGTGCTCGCCCTCGGACTGCACGCGGTACTCGCGGCCGAACATCTCGTCGTGCTGGACCATCACGCGCTCGCTGGGCGGCTGTTCACCGCCGTGGATCTGCTCCTGCATCTTCTCGAACCGCTCATGTGCCTCGCGCACATAACCGGCGCCCAGCGTGGTGAGGTCCATCTGCGTGTCCAGCAGCTCACGCAGGTACTGCTTGTTCGGCTCGAAGGTGAGCACGTTCGGCAGTTCCGGAGCGAGGACCTCCTGCGGCTCCCGGCCGTCGTGGCGGCGCATCAGGTCGCAGGCGGTGTGCAGGTGCTCCAGCTCCATGTTCAGGTGCAGCTCCCAGATCGCCTTCACCTTGGGGTCGCTCTCCTGCTGCATGAAGGAGTAGTACAGGTAGCACTCGTTGTACTCGTGGTTGACGAGCTGCTCCCACCACGTCTCCCCCGGGTCCACGAGGGACTCGTAGTGGGTGACGTGCTCCTCCTCGATCAGCCCGATCTCCTGGTAGAGCTGCCGGGCGATCGGCTCCATGTAGGTGGGGCCGGTGTTCATGTAGAAGTTCATGGTCTGCTGCTCCGCCGACATGATGGTCAGGGCGTGCAGCTTGGACAGGGGGTTGGTGCCGCTCTTGTCGTACGGGTCGCGGACGTTGTCGTACGGGTCGCGGTGGTGGTACTTCGTCGGCCGGCCCGGCATCACCTCGGTGAGGTTGTCGACGATCGACTCCGCCTTGCGGTGCTCGATCATCTCGTAGAGGTTGGCGTACCGGTACAGGTGGTCGAAGTCCTCCAGCACCCCGAACTGGTAGGCCTGCTGAAGGTACGGGTCCGGCTCCATCCGCGCCACCCACGCCGTCAGGTCCACCGCGACCTGCTCGTAGGCGATGGTCGTCTCCAGGACGGAGGACACACCGGGCAGCAGCCAGTTGACGACCTTCTGCTGCTGCGCCTCGATGTAGCGGGTCCGGGCGAGCTGCCGCTTCACCTCCGGATCGACGGTGTTGCGGGCGAGCTGGTGGCTGAAGAGGATGGCCTCCACCTCGATGCCGTTCATCGTGATGATGCGGCAGCGGGTGTACGGGTCGCAGCGGTCTGGGTCGATGGGCGGCACGTTCAGCTCACGCCAGCTGCGGAGCTGGCGGTCGAGCGGGATGCCCCGTTGTTCCAGTGGATTGAAGCTCATGGGACGGTCTCCTGGGGGTAGGGACTCGTGCGCCGACGGAGTGCCCCGCCAGGGCCGGAGCGAACGGGTTCGCCTTCCCCACCTTTCGGGCCGTGTCGGTTTCCGGCCATCGCACGCCCCCGAACGGGTGAGCGCTGCGTGGTTCTCAGGCCGGCTCGCCGGTCCCGGACGACGGGTCGGCCCGCGACAGGCCGATCAGGCCGGCCGCGGTGTCGGGCGGCTCCAGGTGCGGGCCGATCCACTCGCACAGCAGGACGGTGGCATCGTCCTGGAGTCGGCCGTCGTGGTAGTCGAGGACGGCCTGGACCAGGCGGCGCAGGGTCTCGGGGACGGGCAGGCCGTCGGCGTGGTGGCGGATCAGGAAGTCGGTGAAGCGTGCCAGACCGAACTCCCGGCCACCGGAGCCGCGTGCCTCGGTGATGCCGTCGGTGTAGAGCACGATGCGGTCCCCGGCCTGGAGGTGTTCCTCGCACACGGTGCTGCGCAGACCGAGGGCGGTGCCCATCGGATGGGCGGGAGGGCAGGCGAGATGGCTGGTCCAGCGGTTGTCGCGGATGACGATGGGCGGATGGTGGCCGCGGTTGACCCACTGCAGGACGCCGGTGCGAGTGTCGAGCGTGGCCAGGACTCCGGTGACGTAACGCCGCTGGTGGTACTGCTCCAGCAGGGCGGCTTCAACCGCGTCGGCCTTTTCCACGAGGCCGGCGCCCTGGCGGCGGGCATTGCGGCAGGCGCCCAGCGCGAGGGCTCCGGACAGACCCGCCGCCGTGTCGTGGCCCATCGCGTCGAAGATCGTCAGATGGACCAGGGGCCCGTCGACGGCGTACTCGAAGACGTCACCGCTGATGTCGTAGGCCGGTTCGAGGGACGCGGAGATCGTCACCCTGCCGTCGGCGTAGGTGCGCGGGGGCAGGAGGTTCCACTGCATCTCCGCGGCCACGCTCATCGGCCGGGCCCGCACCAGTTTGGCCAGTGCGTCGCTGGTGCCCCTCTTGCTGACGATGATCAGCGCGACGAGCGCGGCCAGCGCGTTCATGTCCACGCGGGCCTCGGTGTCGTTGTGTTCGGTGCCCACCCGCAGCATCCCGATGCGTTCCGTTCCGTCCAGCAGCGGGACCCACCACGCGGACCCGGCGCCGCCCGGGGGCGCGGCGGGCAGGACGTCGCCGTACTGAAAGGCCCGCCCTGCCACCGTCCCCTCGACGTGCAGCTCCCTCTCATGTCTCCGGGTGGCCGCCTCGTCCCCGGGGGGCAGACGCAGGACGTTGCGCTGCAGATCGGCGACGTAGATCAGCACCTCGTGGAAGGACGCCGCGCGGGCACACTCGGCCGCCTTGGCCGGGAGGAGTTCGATCGGCATGAGGTGGCTGGCGTCCAGCAGCCCGGCGAGCATCCGCCGGCCGCCTTCGCCGCTGCGTTCCATCGGCATTCATCTCCTGGCTTCGACCGGCCCGTCTCGGGTACTTCCATGGCGGAACACCCCGCCCACCGAGGAAACGGAGGAACGGAGGCCGTGTTGCTGTCCCATGCGCTCGATCGCGGAGTCCTCGTCGTCACGGTCCACCAGGACCCCGGGATCGACGGGCGCGCCACGCTTCTCACGAGGATCAGCGACCTCGTGCGGGCCTGCCGTCCGGCATCCGTGGTCGTCGTCCTCGACGAGCCGGCCGCCCGGAACGCGGTGGTCGGCGTGATCCTCCGGGTCCACCGTCTGTGCAGCCGGCTGGGCACGCTGATGTCGGTGGCCACGCACAGCGCGCCCGTCCGCCGCGCGCTGGAGGCGGAAGCCGACACCGGCGGCACGCGCCTGGTCGTCCATGCCCGCGCGGACACCGCGGTCGCCGCCGCCTGCGCCGCGGTGGCCTGAGGAGCGGTTCCGGGGCCTCACCGTCACGGCATCGTGCTCTGGGCGCTGATCAGCTCGGTGACCGCGCGCAGACCGCCGTGTGCCAGGGCGGCGCGCTGCCGGTCCGCGCCGGTCCCGTCCTGCAGCAGCCGGTGGACCAGGGACGTGACCTGCCGGGAGTCGCCGGACGCGTCGAGGGCGGGTGCGACGTGCCGCAGGAACTCGTAGAGCACGTCGCCGGCCCGGTGCGGGGTGCCACCCGGGTCGACCAGGGTGTCGCCGAGTCCGTGCCGGGCGGCGTGCCACATAGCGGCCTGCAGCATCTCCGGCGCGCTGTCGGGCAGGGGCACGTCGGCGGTCGCCTCCGCCAGCGCGGTCTCCACAAGGGCCCGGATGATCGCGGCGAGCATGACCGCCTCGTCCGCGCGCAGCTGGACGTCCAGGCACCGCACCTCGACGGTGGGATAGGTGGCTGAGAGGCGGGCCTGCCAGTAGAGCTGACCGGTGTCGGAGATCAGGCCGGACTCCAGCAGCCGCTCCACGCGCCGGTCGTAGTCGGCGGCGTCGCGGAAGTGCGGGGGCATGCCGCTGACCGGCCACCGGCTGAAGATCACGGTGCGCCAGCTGGCGAAGCCCGTGTCGTGGCCGTCCCAGAGCGGGGAGTTCGCGGCCATGGCCGTCAGGGTCGGCAGCCGGGAGCGGATCCGGTTCAGGACCTGTACGCCCGCTTCCCGGTCGGGCACGCCGACGTGCACGTGCGTGCCGTTGACCAGTTGCTCCGCCACGAGCTGCGGGGCCTGGGTGACCATGGCGCGGTAGCGGGCCTGGTCGGTGACGGCGATGGGGCGGCCGTGCCGGACCGGCGGTGTGCCGCACACCCCGATGCGGCAGCCGTGCTGCTCGGCGGCCACGCCCACGGCGTGCCGCAGCCGCAGCAGATGACCTCCGACCTCCTCCAGGGTGTCGCAGACCGGGGTGGCCACCTCGACCTGGGCCTGGAGCAGCTCGTACTGCACTTCCTGATCGGCCACGAGATGCCCCACACCCGCCGCCGCGCGCACCTTGTCCGCCTGAGGTACCGGCAGGCCCGTCACCGGGTCGAGCAGCAGGTACTCCTCTTCCACGCCGATCGTCGTCATCGACCATCCTTTTGTCCCGCCCGGCGGCCGGCCTGTCCCCGGGCGCAGCCCGTGCAGTGGAGGTCACCTCTCGGGGGCACGCTCGTGGCTTCCCGAGTGCCGCGCTCCGGCCCGGACAAAACACGGCACAGACCCAGAAAGCGATTGCACGGGCAAAGGAGCGCCTACCGGTGCCACCCGGCGTGCGGGGGGGGGCCGCCCGGTCGAATGGATCACTGCTCCATTCGGATCAAGGGCACCCGGCGGCATACAAAGGTGAGCAACCGGACCCAATAGGTTCCTCTCGGGCGGACGACCGTCCGTCCTGTTGCTGCCGATCGAGGAACTGATGGCGACTCACACCGAACCGGTTGCACCCGTCCCTGCGGTGGAGCGCCGTGGCAGAGGTCAGGTGATCGTCTCCTGGCTGACGACCACCGATCACAAGAAGATCGGGCACCTGTATCTGATCACGTCGTTCGGCTTCTTCCTGGTCGCCGGGGCACTGGCGATGGTCATCCGGGCGGAGCTGGCGCGGCCGGGGCTGCAGATCGTCTCCAGTGAGCAGTACAACCAGGCGTTCACCATGCACGGCACGATCATGCTGCTGCTGTTCGCGACGCCCACGTTCGCCGGTTTCGCCAACGCGGTCATGCCCCTCCAGATCGGTTCACCCGACGTGGCCTTCCCGCGGCTGAACATGTTCTCGTACTGGCTGTTCCTCTTCGGTGGCCTGATCGTCCTGGGCAGCTTCCTCACCCCGCAGGGATCGGCCGACTTCGGCTGGACCGCGTACACCCCGCTCAGCGGCGGTGAGCGCACCCCTCAGGTGGGAGGCGACCTGTGGATCATGGGCCTGGCCCTGTCCGGCTTCGGCACGATCCTCGGCTCGGTCAACTTCATCACCACCATCATCTGCATGCGCGCCCCGGGCATGACCATGTTCCGGATGCCGATCTTCACCTGGAACGTGCTGCTCACCTCGGTGCTGGTACTGCTGGCCTTCCCGGTCCTGGCCGCCGCGCTGCTGGTGCTGGAGGCGGACCGGCGCTTCGGGGCGCAGGTGTTCAACGCGGAGAACGGGGGCGCGATCCTGTGGCAGCACCTGTTCTGGTTCTTCGGCCACCCCGAGGTGTACATCCTGGCGCTGCCGTTCTTCGGTGTGATCACCGAGATCATCCCCGTCTTCGCCCGCAAGCCGATCTTCGGGTACACCGGCCTGATCGGCGCGACCGTCTCCATCGCCGGGCTGTCGGTGACGGTGTGGGCCCACCACATGTTCGCCACCGGCGCGGTGCTCCTGCCGTTCTTCTCCTTCATGACGTATCTGATCGCCGTGCCGACGGGCGTGAAGTTCTTCAACTGGATCGGCACGATGTGGCAGGGTTCGCTGTCGTTCGAACCACCCATGCTCTGGGCACTCGGCTTCCTGGTCACCTTCCTCTTCGGCGGCCTGACCGGCGTGATCCTGGGCTCCCCGCCGCTCGACTGGCACGTCACCGACAGCTATTTCGTGGTCGCCCACTTCCACTACGTGCTGTTCGGGACGATCGTGTTCGCGATGTTCGGCGGATTCAGCTTCTGGTGGCCGAAGATGACCGGCACGATGCTCGACGACCGCCTGGAGAAGATCCACTTCTGGACGCTGTTCGTCGGCTTCCACACGACGTTCCTGGTGCAGCACTGGCTCGGTGCCGAGGGCATGCCCCGGCGCTACGCCGACTATCTGGCCGCCGACGGTTTCACCGCGCTCAACACCGTCTCCTCGATCGGCGCGTTCCTGCTCGGCCTGTCCACCCTGCCCTTCCTGTACAACGTGTGGCGGACCGCCCAGAAGGGCGAGAAGGTCGAGGTCGACGACCCGTGGGGTTTCGGCCGCTCCCTTGAGTGGGCCACGTCCTGCCCGCCGCCCCGCCACAACTTCGTCACCCTGCCCAAGATCCGCTCCGAGTCCCCCGCCTTCGACCTTCGCCACCCGGACGTGGCGAGCCTGGACGAGGCGGAGAACACCGGGCGGCGCGATGCCATCGACGCCGAGGGGCACAAGGGCGAGCGGCAGTGAGACGCGGCAGGCACGAGCCGTCCGCGGGTGAGCAGCGCAGCCTCCTCGCCGACGAGACCGAGGGCTATCTCCTCGCCCACACCCACCGCGACGGCGCACAGCGCGAGGCAGCGGAGCTCTGCGGGCGGATGCCGTGGCTGACCACGGCCCAGGCCGAGGATCTCACCGGCCACTACGTCCGCCTGCGTCTCGACGTCACCCGGCAGCTGATGCTCGGCACCGTGCGGCGGGCCGAGGAACTGCGGCAGGAGTACGAAAGCCGTTACGCCCACCTCCGGCGTGCCCTGCTGCGCCGGCACGCCGCCGGAGCCTGTGCGGTGCTGGCATGCGTTGCCGGGGTGGGTGCACTGGTGGAGGTACTCCCTGACTGACCGGGGGGATCATCGGCCGTAGCCGTCGTGCTCACGGGGGCCTGATATCCGTGCCCGAGCGGTGGCTTCAGTGGCCGTAGGGCGGCTCGAAGCAGCCGGTCTCCGGGTAGGGGCCGTTGACCCGCACCTCGAAGTTCGACTTCTGCGCGAACCCCGACACGCAGGCGTCGGCGTGCACGCGCAGGGCGACCCGCGTCCCCTCGGGCGTGACGTAGCCGTCGTCCTTCCAGCGCGGGGACATCGTCGTGACGGTGAGCGTCCCGCCGAGACGCTTGCCGTCCTGCGTGACGCGCTCCTCCTCGTAGCCGAGCCGGAGCAGTGCCGTCCGTACGGTCGCCGGGTCCCACTTCCGCTGCTTCCACAGCCGCTCGATCACCGGCCGGATCCGGGCGGCCTCCCGCTCGGCGTCCTTCGCGTGGGCCGGGGCCATGTCGCCCTCGCGGCGGTAGGCGTTGTTCTCGTTGTAGTGCGGGGCACCGTCACCGGCGCCGGGCTCCACATAGGGCGACGCTCCCGGGGCGCTGGGCGAGGAGGTGACCGACGGAGAGGAGGCCGCTCCGGTCCGGGAGTCCTGGGCATGGAGGTCGCCGCAGCCGCCGACAGCCGCGACGACGGCGAGCGTCACGACGACGAGACGGAACGGGCGGACCGGCTTTGAGGTGGACATGAAGCCGACTCTCTCATCGCGGCCGGGTCCCGCTCGCCGGATTTTCGCGTCCGGACGCTCAATCGTTGCGGTACAGAGCGGTGAGGAGTTCGATGGCCGGCTGCGTGGCCGGGTGGGGCTCGTCGTGCCACCACGCGAGGCGCACGGCGATGGGTTCGGCGTCCCGTACGGGGCGGTAGACGACTCCGGGGCGCCGGTACTGGTGGGCGGTGGACTCCGCGGTCATGCCCACGCAGCGGCCGGTGGCGATGACCGTCAGCCAGTCGTCGACGTCGTGCGTCTCCTCGGTCGCCGGGCGGGAGTGGGGTGGCCACAGGTCGGGGGTGGTGGTACCGGTCCGACGGTCGATCAGCAGGGTGCGGCCGCTCAGGTCGGCGAGCCGTACCGAGCGGCGTCCGGCCAGGGGGTCGTCCGCGGCCAGGGCGACCATGCGTCGTTCGAGCCCCACGATGACCGAGTCGAGCCGCCGGTCCTCCGTGGGCCTGCGCACCACGGCCAGGTCGCACGCGCCCTCGGCCAGGCCGGCCGTCGCCGAGTTGACGCGCACCAGGTGCAGTTCGGTCTCCGGACGGTCCAGAGCCCAGCGGCGCTGGAAGGCCGAGGTGTGGCGGCCCAGCGCCGACCAGGCGTAGCCGATCCGCAGGACGGCGTGGCCCGACGTGGCCTCGCGGACCAGGTCGTCCACCTCCCCGAGCACTCTGCGGGCCCGGGCCACCACGCGCAGCCCGGTCGCGGTCGGGGTGACCTCGCGGGACGTGCGGCGCAACAGCTTCGCCCCCAGGGCCCGTTCGAGGGAGGCGAGCGTTCGGGAGACCGCCGCCTGGGAGACGCCCAGCGCGTGGGCGGCGTCCGTGAAGGTGCCCTCGTCGACGATCGCGACGAGACAGCGCAGCTGGCGGAAGTCCACATCCATGACTGCATCGTATAGATCGAACTCGTGGCGCATTTTGCGCAAGGATCGGCTCGGCGCACGATCAGCGCATGCGAGCCGCCTCCGCCCCCGTCGCCGCCTCCGGCCCTCCCACCGAGCCCGTGCTCCCGCCTGCGGCGGAGGACGCCGGGCACAGCCCGCGCCGGCTCGTCGGCGTGGTCACGATGGTGGGCAGCGGCCTGTCCAACCAGACCGGTGCCGCGATCGGCTCCCTCGCCTTCCCCGTCATCGGGCCGCTCGGGGTCGTCGCGGTCCGTCAGTACGTGGCCGCCGTCGTGCTGTGCGCGGTGAGCCCGCCCCGGCTGCGGTCCTTCACCTGGCGGCAGTGGTGGCCGGTCCTGGCGCTGGCCGTCGTCTTCGGGACGATGAACCTGTCCTTGTACAGCGCCGTCGACCGCATCGGCCTGGGCCTGGCCGTGACCCTGGAGTTCCTCGGTCCGCTGACCATCGCCCTGGCCGCCGCGCGGCGCCGGGTGGACGCGTGCTGTGCGGTGACGGCGGCGGCGGGGGTGGTCGTCCTGATGCGGCCCCAGCCGTCCGCCGACTACGCGGGCATGGGGCTGGGCCTGCTGGCCGCAGCGTGCTGGGCGTCGTACATCCTGCTCAACCGCACCGTCGGCCGGCGCATCCCGGGTGCTCAGGGCTCGGCGGCAGCGGCGGGCCTGTCGGCCCTGATGTTCCTTCCGGTCGGTGTCGTCCTCGTCGTCCGTCAGCCGCCGACCGCGCAGGCCGTCGGCTGTGCCGTCGCCGCGGGCGTTCTGTCGTCCGCCGTGCCGTACCTGGCGGACCTGGTCACGCTGCGCACCGTACCGGCCCAGGCCTTCGGGCTGTTCATGAGCGTCAACCCCGTTCTCGCCGCAGGGGTGGGCCTGTTGGGCCTCGGCCAGCACCTCGGCTGGGCCGAGTGGGCCGGCATCGGCGCCATCGTGCTGGCCAACTCCCTGAGCGTGCTCGTACGCCGGGGCTGACCCGGCTGAAGGTCATGCGCCGGCCGGGCCGGTCTCAGGCCAGGCCGAAGCGTTCGGCGTGCACCTGCCGACGGGGAACCCTCAGCCTCCGCAGTGCGTCGAGCACGGCCGAGGTCATCGCGGGCGGGCCGCAGACGTACACGTCGCGCTCGGCCATGTCGGGGACCAGGGCCCGGAGGCTGTCCGGCGCGAAGGGCCGGTTCCCCTCCCCCGTGCGGCCGGTGAGCAGGTGCAGCCGCCCACCGCGGTCCGCGACCAAGGCGCGCACCTCGTCGGCCAGCACGGCCTCGTGTTCGCTGCGCACCCGGTAGAGCACGACGACGTCCCCCGCCGCTTCCTCCTCCAGCAGAGCCCGGACCGGGGTGATCCCCACCCCTCCGGCGATCAGGAGAGCACCGGGCCGCGTTCGGTGCAGTGAGGTGAACGCCCCGTACGGTCCCTCGACGTACGCACGGCTCCCGACCGGGACGTGCCGCAGGCCCGCACTGGCACTGCCGACCGCCTTGGCGGTCAGGCGCAACGTGCGGCCGTCGGGAGCCGCCGACAGGGAGAACGGATTCGCCGCCCACCAGTGCCGGTGCCCCGGGAAGCGCCAGATGCAGAACTGGCCCGCCCGGGCGGGAAGCCGGTCGAGATGGCGGCCGGTGACGTGTACCGACACCACGTCGTCCGACTCCGGCACCACCGCGCTCACGTGGAACCGGTGGTAGGCGTTGCGCCACACGGGCAGGACGATCCGGCCCGTGACCAGCGCACCGAACGCGAACAGCCACAGGGCGAACCAGTAGGTCTTCGCGGCCGTGGAGGAGTTGAAGGTCGTGGTCTCCTGCAACTGGTGGACGAACGCCAGCCCCAGCGCCACGTACAGCAGCAGGTGCAGGCCGTGCCACGTCTCGTACCGCAGTCGCTGCCTCACGTACCGGGCGGAGACGGCACCGATCACGACGACGATCGCCGCGGCCGCCATCCCGAGCAGCGACGCCGGCACCCCGGCCAGCGCCAGGAACGTCTTCGTCATCGGCGCGTCGTCGAGCCGGTCGTAGCCCAGCACCACCAGAACGGCGTGGGTGAGGAGGGTCCACACCAGGGTGAAGCCGACCCACCGGTGCCACACCGTCAGCCGGTCCATGCCGATACGGCGGTCGAGCCAGGGCAGCCGGGCCACCAGCAGCAGCTGGAACAGCATCAGCACAGCGGCGTGCACACCGAAGAACTTGGCGACGGTGAGCACGTCGTTCTTCCCCGTGCCGGCGTCGAGGAACAAGAACTCGACGATCACCACGTTGACGATGACGAACGTCCACAGGGCCCACCGGGCCGCAACCACCGGAGTTACTGTGCGTCGCCGCACCCGCATCTGTGACCCAGCAGCTTCCACTGCTTCCCCCTCATGTTCAGGTGACGTACCGCGTCCGGGAACGCATACGGATCTCGCCGCGAAGAGACTCGAACCGTTCATCGGCCGCGGTCGCCACGCCGTCGAGCGGACCCCTGAATAGCACCTCGCGCACCCGTCGGCCACCCCGCGCGGACCGAAGCCGCCCTTCGCGGCCTCGCGCGCAACGCGGCAATCGGCCCGGGCGGCGGCAGCCGGACGTCCGGGGTCCAGGGCGCTTACCGCGGCACCTTAGCCGCGCCGGGTGGTTTCCAGCCTGAACGGGATCGCTCCACCGGGGCGTGGCCCGACGAGGCGCCGGGCGCTCACGTTCCCGCCCGGCGCCTCGTCCGGCCCGTGAGGCGGACCTCCTCGCCGTCGTGACTCCCCTTCCGCCGCAGCGGCTCAGACGCGGCTCCACTTCTGGTTCGCCTGCCCGTTGCAGGTCCACAGGACCAACGGGGTACCCCCCGCGGTGCCGGCGCCGTTGACGTCGAGGCACAGCCCCGCGCGCACGTTGCGGATCGACCCGTCTGCGCCGACGGTCCACTGCTGGTTGTTCTGGCCGTTGCAGGGCCAGGTGACGACCCGAGTGCCGTTGGTCGTGCCCTGGTTGTGGGCGTCGAGGCACTTGTCGCCGAAGACACGGATCTCGCCACCGGCCCATGTGGTCCACAGCTGGTTGGCGGCTCGGTGACAGTCCCAGATGAGTACGGTGGCGCCGGGCGCGGTCGAGGCGTTGTCCACGTCCAGGCAGCGGCCGGACGCGCTGCCCCGCAGGCGCGAGGTGGTGGCGCTCAGCGGGCTGCCCCCGCTCACCCGGAACACGGCCACGCCGTGCGCGGGAACACTCGCCGAGATCTGGCCGGACGTCGTCGAGGTGCCGCCGTTCCACAGCTCGGTGAGGTTGAACGGCCCGCCGGTCAAGCCGACTTGCGCGGCCGTGGTGGTGACGGTCGCGGCAGCGGCGCCACGGTTGAACAGACCCACCGCGACCGATCCGTCGGACAGGGGCTTGGCGAACACCTCGGTGGAGCCGTCGTCGCGCACTCTGCGTCCGCCCGCGCCCAGCGGGTCCTGGTTCACCGCCAGCAGGCGCGGGTTGCGCAGGATCGCGCTCACGTCGGCAGACATGGTGCGGATGTCGTTTCCGGCCATGAGGGGAGCGGCCATCAGCGCCCACAGGGCGAAGTGGGAGCGGGACTCGGTCAGGGACAGGCCCGGGCGGCCGACGACCAGCATGTCCGGGTCGTTCCAGTGCCCCGGACCGGACTGCGCCGCAAGCGGCGCGGCGACGTCCAGGACGTTGCCGACGCCCATGGGGTAGCTGTTGGTGTTGTTGTTCTGCCAGATGTCGAGCAGGTCCTCGGTCGTCCGCCACAGGTCGGCGACCTCGCCCCAGTTGTACGTGGCGCCGGTGATGGCGTGGAAGCTGTTGGGGTTGATGCTGTAGACGATCGGCCGCCCGGTGGCGCGCAGGGCGTCGCGCATCAGCGTGAACCGCGCGACCTGTTCGTCCCGGGTGCCGCTCGAGGAGCACCAGTCGTACTTCAGGTAGTCGACGCCCCATGCGGCGAAGGTGGCGGCGTCCTGGGCCTCGTGGCCCCTGCTGCCCGTCGATCCGGGATAGGCGCCGGTGGTCTGCGCACAGGTGCGCTCGCCCGGCACCTGGTAGATGCCGAACTTCAGGCCCTTGCCGTGAAGGTAGTCCCCGAGGGCCTTCATCCCGCTGGGGAACGTGGCCGGGTTGGCCCGCAGGTTGCCCGCCGGGTCGCGCTGCGGGTCGAACCAGCAGTCGTCGACCACCACGTATCGGTAGCCGGCGTCCTTCATGCCGGACGTCACCATCGCGTCGGCCGCTTGGCGGACCTGGGCCTCGGTGATCCCGCACCCGAAGCTGTTCCAGCTGTTCCAGCCGAGCGGCGGGGTGAGCGCCGGGCTGCCCGGCGCGGCCGTGGCGGTGGGGGGTGCGGAGCCCGCCAGGGCCGCGGTGACCGTCAGCACGGTGGTCGCGAGAAGGCGGAGCAGTCGTCCGCCTGGTCGTCTGGGCACCAAGGCCTCCTCGGCCGGAACGGTGTCACGGGTGGCGACGCCGAGCTGATGTCACGCCCATGACAGTCAGGTGGGTTCGAAATTTCGTATGCAATTCAGAACCATTCGGAAAATGGTGATGCCCCGGATGGTAGAGATAGGCCTGCACATGTCAATACCGGGGGAGCGTCCACCCGCCAGGCAGCAAATTTAGGCTTCGAATGTTTCGCAGGGCAAATCGAATCCTGCGGGAAGGATTGACGGGGCTCAGCCGCCTCCTATCATCCAGGTTGCTCGACACATCGATACATGTTCGACAGCTCGGACGATACGCACGCTCCACTCGCTCGAAGCGCGGCACCTCCAGGTCATCCCACACACGCAACGGCCGAGCCACGCGGGGAGAACGCACCCATGGAACTGTCATGGCTTCATCAAAGTATGTCCCGCCGCCACGCCCTGGCGGCCGCCACCGGCCTCACCGCGGGCGCTCTGCTTCCCGTGGCCCCGACACCCGCCGGCACCGCTTCCGCCGCCGCCCGGGGACCGGACCTCGCGAACGCGGCGGCCTACACGAACCCGGTGATCTGGCAGGACTTCGCGGACATCGACGTCATCCGCGTCGGTGACGCCTTCTACGCCTCGGCTTCGACGATGCACTACTCGCCGGGCGCGCCCGTCCTGCGGTCGTACGACCTGGTGCACTGGGAGATCGCCGGTCACGCGGTGCCCGTGCTCGACTTCGGCGCGAAGTACGACCTGAACGGTGCCCGCGGGTACGTGCGGGGGATCTGGGCGTCGTCCCTGGCCTACAGGCCGAGCAACCGGACCTTCTACTGGCTCGGCCAGATCGACTTCGCCCGGACGTACGTCTACACGGCCACCGCCGCCGAGGGACCGTGGAACAGGCTGACGACCATCAGCACCCCCTACTACGACGCGGGGCTGCTGGTCGACAGTGACGACACCCTGTACGTGGCGTACGGCAACTCCACGATCCACGTGGCCCAGCTCTCGCGCGACGGCCGGACCCAGGTCCGCACCCAGCAGGTGTTCACGACACCGTCGAGCGTCGGCATCCTCGAGGGCTCCCGCTTCTACAAGATCAACGGGCAGTACTACATCTTCCTGACCCGCCCGGCGAACGGCCAGTACATCCTGAAGTCGTCGGGCGGCCCCTTCGGTCCGTACACGATGCGGCAGGTCCTGCTCGACCTGCGCGGGCCGATCCCCGGCGGCGGGGTCCCCCACCAGGGTGGCCTCGTACAGACGCAGAACGGCGCCTGGTACTACCTGGCCTTCGTCGACGCCTATCCCGGTGGCCGGATGCCCGCCCTGGCTCCCGTCACCTGGACCCCGGACGGCTGGCCGGTCGTGCAACTCGTCGACGGCGCCTGGGGCACCTCGTATCCCGGTCCCGCCGTGCCTCCTGCACCGCGGCCGGTGAGCCCGATGACCGGAGTCGACACCTTCGACGGCCCGGCCCTGAATCCGCGCTGGGAGTGGAACCACAACCCGGACAACGCCAAGTGGTCGGTGGGCGACGGACTGACGCTGCGGACAGCGACCGTCACCGGCGACCTCTACGGGGCGCGCAACACCCTGACGCACCGTATCCAGGGCCCCACCTCCACGGCCACGGCCCAGCTCGACCACTCCGCGATGCGGGACGGCGACCGGGCCGGGCTCGCGCTGCTGCGTGACTCCTCCGCCTGGATCGGCGTCCGGCGCGACGGCGGCGTGCCGCGGGTGGTGATGGTCGACGGGCTGACCATGGACGGCAGCTGGAACACGACGGGCACCGGCAGCGAGCGAGCGAGCGCGGTCCTGCCGGGCAGCCGGGTCTGGCTGCGCGCGAGTGCGGACATCCGCCCCGGTGCGGCCCGCCCCGGCACCTTCTCCTACAGCACCGACGGCACCGCCTTCACCCGCCTCGGCCCCGCCTTCTCCCTGGGCAACGACTGGCGGTTCTTCATGGGCTACCGATTCGCCCTCTTCAACCACGCCACGCAGGCACTCGGCGGCGCGGTCCGCGTCCAGCGGTTCGATCTGTCCACGCCCTGAAGCGGCCCACCGATCGCACCACCAACACCCCCCACCCCCACGAGGAGATCCATGAACCTCCTGAAACGGCTCGGCTGTCGCCGGGCCGCGGTCCTCGGCCTGCTGGCCGCGACGGTCCTGGTGACACCCGGGACGGCGACCGGCGCGCCCGACGCCGTGCAGGCCTCCACCCTGGGCGCCCAGGCGGCCCAGTCCGGGCGGTACTTCGGAACCGCCGTGGCCGCCGGACGGCTCGGCGACGGTACGTACACCGGCATCCTGGACCGTGAGTTCACCTCGGTCACTCCCGAGAACGAGATGAAGTGGGACGCGACCGAGCCGTCCCGTGGCTCGTTCACCTTCGGCCGCGCCGACCAGATCGCTCAGCGCGCGCAGGCCCGCGGTCAGCGCCTGCGCGGCCACACCCTGGTCTGGCACTCCCAACTGCCCGGCTGGGTCGGCTCCATCAGGGACGCGAACACGCTGCGCGGCGTGATGAACAACCACGTCACCACCGTGATGAACCGCTACAAGGGCCGCATCCACTCCTGGGACGTGGTCAACGAGGCCTTCGCCGACGGAGGCAGCGGACAGATGCGCAGTTCGGTCTTCCGGGACGTGCTGGGCACCGGCTTCGTCGAGCAGGCCTTCCGCACGGCGCGATCGGCGGACCCGGCGGCCAAGCTCTGCTACAACGACTACAACATCGAGAACTGGAGCGACGCCAAGACCCAGGGCGTCTACCGCATGGTGCGCGACTTCAAGGCGCGCGGGGTGCCCATCGACTGCGTGGGCCTCCAGGCCCACTTCGGCGCCGGCGGCCCGCCCGGCAGCTTCCAGACGACGCTGTCGAGCTTCACGGCCCTCGGGGTGGACGTCCAGATCACCGAGCTGGACATCGCGCAGGCACCGACGACGGCCTACGCGAACACAGTCCGGGCCTGCATGAACGTCGCGCGCTGCACCGGCATCACGGTCTGGGGCATCCGTGACAGCGACTCCTGGCGCAGCGGCGAGAACCCGCTGCTGTTCGACCGCAACGGCACCAAGAAGCCGGCGTACCACGCGACCCTCACGGCGATGGGCGGCACGCCCGCCCTGGTGGCAGCGCTCTCCTCACCGCCGCCGGCACTCGCCGCCGCCCGGCCCGCTCAGACGGCCGATCCGACGACCATGACCAACGGGTTCTACGTGGACCCCGACTCCAGCGCGAAACGGTGGGTCGCCGCCAACCCCGGCGACGGGCGGGCCTCCGCGATCAACGCCTCCGTCGCCAACACGCCGACGGCCCGCTGGTTCGGCTCCTGGAGCGGCAGCATCGGCACCGCCACCGGTGCGTACACCGGCGCCGCGGACGCCCGGGACAAGCTGCCCCTCCTCGTCGCGTACAACATCTACAACCGCGACTACTGCGGCGGACACTCCGCGGGCGGCGCCTCCTCACCGCCCGCCTACGCGAACTGGATCGCCCAGTTCGCCGGCGGGATCGGCGGGCACCCGGCCGTCGTCGTCCTCGAACCGGACTCCCTGGGCGACTACGGCTGCATGAGCCAGGCGCAGATCGACGAACGCGAGGGCATGTTGACCGGTGCGCTCGCCGAGTTCAACCGCCGGGCACCCAACACCTGGGTGTACCTCGACGCCGGCAACCCGGCCTGGGCGGACGCGGCGACCATGGCACGGCGTCTGCACGAAGCCGGTGTCCGGCAGGCTCACGGTTTCTCGCTCAACGTCTCCAATTACCTCACCACCGCCGAGAACACCGCGTACGGCGACGCCGTCAACAGGGAGCTCGCCGCCCGTTACGGCTACACCAAGCCGTTCGTCGTGGACACCAGCCGCAACGGCAACGGCTCGAACGGCCAGTGGTGCAACCCGGCGGGCCGCCGTATCGGCACACCCACCCGGCTGGGCGGAGGCGCCGAGATGCTGCTGTGGATCAAGGTTCCGGGCGAGTCCGACGGCAACTGCGGTGTCGGCGGCGGCTCCACGGCCGGGCAGTTCCTCCCCGAGGTCGCCTACAAGATGATCCACGGCTACTGATCGAGGCCGTTCGGGCGCTTCCTGTGTTTCGTGCTCGGCCGGAGCGCCCGGGAACCTGGCCGCCACGGGGGCTGATCCCGACACCGGGCCGAGGCCGTCCGCACCTTCGAGGGGTGGGGACGGCCTCGGCCCGTAGGGCGTGTGGTCCACGACGGACCGATGCGAGCAGTCAAGATCGACAACTGGTCAAACGTGGTGTGGGCTGCGAAGCTGGAGTTCCAGGGCTCATCTACTAGGTCGTCTAGGAGGTACCCCGTGAAGATGCTGATCAACGTCCCGGAGACCGTGGTCGCGGACGCGCTGCGCGGTCTGGCGGCTGCCCACCCGGAGCTGACCGTGGACGTGGAGAACCGGGTGATCGTACGGCGGGACGCCCCCGTCGCCGGACAGGTGGGGCTGGTGTCGGGCGGAGGCTCGGGGCACGAGCCGTTGCACGGGGGATTCGTGGGTCCCGGCATGCTGTCGGCGGCCTGTCCGGGCGAGGTGTTCACCTCCCCCGTGCCCGACCAGATGCTGCGCGCGGCCGCCGCCGTGGACAGCGGCGCCGGCGTGCTGTTCATCGTCAAGAACTACACCGGTGACGTGCTCAACTTCGACATGGCCGCCGAGATGGCCGAGGACGAGGGCATCCAGGTGGCGAAGGTGCTGGTCAACGACGACGTGGCGGTGACCGACAGTCTGTACACGGCGGGCCGGCGCGGGACCGGCGCGACCCTGTTCGTGGAGAAGATCGCGGGCGCCGCCGCGGCCGAGGGCATGCCCCTGGAGCGGGTCGAGGCCGTCGCCCGGCAGGTGAACGAGAACTCCCGCAGTTTCGGGATCGCGCTGAGCGCCTGCAGCACCCCGGCCAAGGGCAGCCCGACCTTCGATCTGCCGCCGGGCGAACTGGAGTTGGGCATCGGCATCCACGGCGAACCCGGTCGGGAGCGGCGCTCCATGATGACCTCCGGGGAGATCGCCGAGGCCGCCGTCGAGGCGGTGGTCGAGGACCTCCAGCCACGCAATCCGGTGCTGGTGCTGGTCAACGGCATGGGCGCGACGCCGCTGCTGGAGCTGTACGGCTTCAACGCCGAGGTGCACCGGGTGCTCGAACAGCGCGGCGTCCCCGTGGCCCGCGTCCTCGTGGGCAACTACGTCACCTCCCTGGACATGGCGGGCGCCTCCCTCACGCTGTGCCAGGTCGACGAGGAGCTGCTGCGGCTGTACGACGCGCCGGTGAAGACGCCGGGCCTGCGCTGGGGCGTGTAACGCACGGGGTAGACGATCACCAGGTACCTACCAGGCAAGGAGAGCCAGTGCTCGACGCCGATTTCTTCCGCCGTTGGATGACGGCGACCGCCGCGTCCGTCGACCGTGAGGCGGAACGGCTCACCGCCCTCGACTCCCCCATCGGGGACGCCGATCACGGCAGCAACCTCCAACGCGGGTTCACGGCTGTGGCGGCCGCGCTGGACAAGGAGGCCCCCGGCACGCCCGGCGGGGTCCTGATCCTGGCCGGACGCCAGCTGATCTCGACGGTCGGCGGGGCCTCGGGGCCGCTGTACGGGACGCTGCTGCGCCGCACCGGCAAAGCGCTGGGCGATGCCGGCGAGGTCAGTGCGGAGCAGCTGGCCGAGGCCTTGCGGGCGGGGGTGGACGCGGTCATGACCCTCGGCGGTGCCGCCCCGGGGGACGCGACCATGATCGACGCGTTGGTGCCCGCGGTGGACGCGCTCGGCGACTCGTTCACGGCGGCCCGGACCGCCGCGGAGGAGGGCGCCGTGGCGACGACGCCCCTGCAGGCACGCAAGGGCCGGGCGAGCTACGTGGGCGAGCGCAGCATCGGCCACCAGGACCCGGGAGCCACGTCGGCGGCCTTGCTGATCGCCGCACTCGCGGAGGCCGCCGGTGAGTGACGAACAGCTGGTGGGAATCGTGCTGGTGTCGCACAGCGCGGAGGTGGCGGCGTCGGTCGCCGAGCTGGCGAAGGGGCTCGCGGGCGGTGGTCCGGCGGTGCCGGTCGCTCCGGCGGGCGGTACCGAGGGCGGCGGACTGGGCACCAGTGCCGAACTGATCGCCGCGGCGGCCGCGTCCGTCGACCGTGGTGCCGGGGTGGCCGTCCTGACCGACCTGGGCAGTGCTGTGCTCACGGTGAAGGCGCTGCTCGCGGAGGGCGACGAACTGCCCGAGCGGACACGTCTGGTGGACGCGCCGTTCGTGGAGGGAGCCGTGGCCGCGGTCGTCACGGCGTCCACCGGGGCGGACCTGGCGGCGGTGGAGGCGGCCGCCACGGAGGCGTACAGCTACCGGAAGGTGTGAGCGACGGATTGCGGCCGGGCGCACCGGAGCGGCGCTGCGCCCGGCAGCGAGCCTGCCGGCGGGGCACCCGGCCGCAAGCCACGCGGTGAGGCACCTGACCGCGGACGCGGCGGCGGTCACCCGAGGGGTAGGGGCTGAATCGCAGGCGCGCGGCGGTCCGCCCGGCGTAGACCCGCCGGCAGAAGTCCGCCCTGTCGCGGATCCGCCGACGGTCCGCCCTGCCGCAGTCCCGCGGGCGGACTGTCGGTGAGGTGTCGTCAGCTGCTCAGCCTCCGTTCGCCTGCCCTCCGGCCACGAACCGCTTCGCGGCCCGCTCGCCCTCCGTCACGGCGGCGGCGTGGTCCTCGATGGGCGACACCTTGGTGTCCTTGAAGACGATGTAGGTGACGCCGGAGGGTGCGCCACCGCCGTGCGGGTCGGCGCGGATGCCGAGGCCTTTGGCGGTCGCGTAGGACGCCTCCCCGAGGATGCCCTTCGGGCCCACGTCGCCCACCACCGCGTACTGCACGCGGCCGCGGTACACGACGGCCACGACCGAGCCGCCGCCGATTCCGTGGGCCCGGTAGTCCCAGCGGGCGCTCGGGGCGGGTACGACGACGAAGGGCAGGCGCTCGGCGCTCAAAGGGCGGCCGTCCGACTGGGAGTAGGTCGTGCTCGCCGCGAAGTACGGGTCGGTCCGGGAGTTGCAGCGGGGCCCTGGCCGGCCGTCACAGTCGATGTCCATGTCGGCCTTCCAGAACACGACGTCGCGGGTGCCGCAGACCGGGATGTTCGCGGGAGCGCCGGCGTCGCTGCGGAAGCGGCCGCGGGAGACGGGGACACAGTCACGCACCTCAGCGAGCAGGTCGGCGGCACTCACGGTGCTCTCGCGCCGTACCGCGGGCCGGGGGTGGGCGGCGGGGGATGTCGTCGAGGCGGGCGAAGCGGCCGAAGGCGTCGCCGGGGGGAGCAGAGCGGCTGGGGGTGTCGCCGGGACGGGCAGAACGCCTGGGGGTGTCGTCGGGACGGGCAGGGCGCCTGGGGGTGCCGCCGGAGCAAGCAAAGCCGCCGAAGACGTCGCCGGGACGGGCAGGGCGCCTGAGGGTGCCGCCGGGACGGGCAGGGCGCCTGGGGGTGCCGCCGGGACGGGCAGGGCGCCTGAGGGTGCCGCCGGAGCAAGCAAAGCCGCTGAAGATGCCGCCCGAGCGAGCGGAGCCGCTGAAGATGCCGCCGGAGCGAGCAAAACCGCCGAAGACGTCGCCGGGACAGGCAGAGCGCCTGAGGGTGCCGCCGGAGCGAGCAAAACCGCCGAAGACGTCGCCGGGACAGGCAGAGCGCCTGAGGGTGCCGCCGGAGCAAGCAAAGCCGCCGAAGACGTCGCCGGGACGGGCAGGGCGCCTGAGGGTGCCGCCGGAGCGAGCAGAGCCGCCGAAGACGTCGCCGGGACAGGCAGAGCGCCTGAGGGTGCCGCCGGAGCAAGCAAAGCCGCTGAAGATGCCGCCGGAGCGAACAGTGTCGTGGGGGCGAGCAGGGCGGCACTGGCCGCGGCCAGAGTGAGCGAAGACTGGACACGCACGATACGGGAGCCTCTCGCTGGGGACCTGACGGGCACTCAGCTCAATCTGTCCCCGGGGTGATCATCCGGCCACCACTGTGGGGCCGGACGGAGCAGGCCCCCAACGTCCGACGGTCGCCGGGGGCCTGAGTCCGTGTGAGGCTCCGGCCCACCGGGCCGACACCAACCGCGACGACAACTGTCCGTGCGTGGGGCCGAACTCCCGGCCTGACGGCAGGAGTTCGGTCGCGATGCCCTCAGCGTGCGTAACGCTCCCGGATGGTCACGCGCGGCCGGGGGCGAGGCGGCGCCGGCAGCGACACGCCGGTTCAGCCGGACCTGCCCTCTTGATGTGCCCCCGCCAACAAGGCCATATTGGTCCGGACCATCCGGTTGTACCCGTCGGCCGACCACCCCGGGAGGCAGTGCCGTGCGAGGACGTTCCACCCCCTCGTTCCTCCTCCGCCGCCTGGCGCTCTGCGCAACCCTCACACTCGTCGCGGCCTGCGGCGGAGCCGGGGCCCGGGAGGGGGACGGCGGCCGAGTGCCCGGCGCGCCGACGGGTGTCACCGCGGCGGCGGGCAGCGCGCGGAGCGTGCACGTCATGTGGAACACGACCGCCCGGGCCGAGACCTACGAGGTGTACCGGGGCGCCACCAAAGTCGAGGAGGTGCCGGGTTCGCAGCACATGGTGGATGTCACCGGACTCCGGCCCGCCACCCTGTACGTCTTCTCCGTGCGGGCGCGGGACACCGACGGGCGGCTCGGGCCGCCCAGCCGCGAGGTACGGGCGAAGACGCCCGAGGCCGTCGCGGACGACCGCTCCGCACCGAGCCGGCCGAAGTCGTCCGAAGGGCGGGCGGCGGGGAGCCGAGCGGTCCAGCTGTCCTGGTCGGCCTCGACGGACGACCGGGGAGTGGTGTCGTACGACATCCATCAGGGAGACACGAAGATCCACAGTGTGGGCGGGCGGCAGACGGCCACCGTGCTGACGGGGCTGCGCCCCGGCACGCGCTACACGTTCACCGTCCGGGCCAGGGACGCGGCCGGGAACGTCTCCCCCGCCGGACCCGCCGTCCGCCTCACCACCCCGGGCACCGACGACGGCCGCGGCACCGCCCCCACGGACTTCCGGGCGACGAGCCACCGCGAGAACGGGGCCTACCACCTCGACCTGAGCTGGGTGCCGCCCCGGGTGGACGGTGAGGTGACCGAGTACCGGATCGAGCTGGACGGCCGGCCGGCGACGTCCCTCGTGTACGGCGGCAGGGCCCCGCGCGAGCGCGCCACGTACAGCTTCTACGTGGGGCGCACCGCCGGTGTCACGCACCGGGTCCGCGTCCGGGCGATGCTGCCGGACGGCACCTGGGGAGGTCTCTCGGCGGAGCGCGTGGTGACCACGGGGCACTGACGGCGCCGTGCCGTCGGCCGTCGTCGGTCCTGCACCCTGCCGTCATCGGCCGGGTGGAGGAACGCGTCACCTGCACGGGGGCGCTCGGAGTGCGGCCGTGGCCAGGGGCGCTTTGGCTGACCCCGAGGCAGCACGGGCGTTCCCCGACCCTCGGCGGCGCCAGGGATGTACCGCCGACCGTGCCGCCGGAGGGCAGTCCACATGCGCAACTCATCGTCAGTTCTCCGCTCCGGCCTGACCGTGGCAGTCGCCGCGCTGCCCCTCGCCCTGGCCGCGGTACCCGCCGTCGCGGCCCCGGGCATCTCCGTGAGCACCACGGGCTCCACGGTGTCGGTCACGACCAGCTCGTGCACCCAGATCAACGGCAGCTGGGGCACCGCCTCGCTCCTCACCAGCAGCCAGGGCAGCTTCGCCCAGGGCCGCCAGGTGACGCTGTCGGGGACGTCCACGAGTCAGTCGGCGGCCTGGTCGAACGTCTCCCCGGGCACGTACACGGTCATCGTCGTGTGCTCGGACGGCACCACTGCGGGCACCCAGTCCGTCGTGGTCTCCACCGCCCCCTCCCCCTCGCGGTCCGCGTCCCCCTCCGTCTCGCCGTCCCGCGGCGTCATGGGCGGGGTCGGCGGCAGTGCGACGGACTACGGAACCGTCACTCTGGTGGCGGGCGGCACGCTGGTCGGGGCCGGCCTCCTCGGAACGGCCTGGTACCTGCGCCGGCGCAACAAGCCGTACCGGCTCTGATCCGGTACGGACATCGGCCCGCTCCCCCGATGCGCTCCGGGCGGGCGGGCCGACGTCACGTCCTGACCGGGCCGGCCGGCCGGGCCGGCCGATCGGCCGGTGAGTCGGTCGGCCGGTGAGTCGGTCGGCCGGTGAGTCGGTCGGCCGGTGAGTCGGCGGGCCGGCGGTCGGCTGGTCCGTCGGCGGGCCGGTCAGGTGGCCTCGTCGGGGAGTTCGGCGAAATCCTCCAGGGCGTGCCTGAGCCACCCGGTCCAGAAGGTCTCCAGATCGATCCCGGCCCGCAGCACGAGGTGCCGCAGCCGGTCCTCGGTGCCGTCCCGGCCGGGCGGGAAGTCGCGCTTCTCGATCTCTTCGTACTCCGCGAGCTGCCGCTCGTGCAGCTCCAGGTGGCGGCGCAGGTCGGCCTCCAGGCCCTCCGTGCCGACCACGGCCGCCGCCCTGAGCCGCAGCAGCAGCGGGTCGCGGTGCGGTCTGGGGTCCTGGGAGGCGGCGGTCCACCGGGCCAGTTCGGCACGGCCCGCGGGCAGGACCTCGTAGGCCTTCTTCTGCCCTCGGGCCGGCTGCTCGGACGGCAGCGCCCTGATGAGGCCGTCGGCCTCCAGTTTCCCGAGCTCGCGATAGATCTGCTGGTGCGTCGCCGACCAGAAGTAGCCGATCGACCGGTCGAACCGGCGGGTCAGCTCCAGGCCCGACGACGGCTTCTCGAGCAGGGCGGTGAGGATCGCGTGCGGGAGTGACATGGCCTCATCCTAGGGACGCGTATCCGCACTACAGGGCGGCTGCGAGCTCCGTGCCCTGCTTGATGGCGCGCTTGGCGTCCAGCTCGGCGGCCACGTCGGCGCCGCCGATGAGGTGCGCGCTGCGTCCGGCGGCGATCAGCTCCTCGTACAGGCCCCGGCGCGGCTCCTGGCCCGTGCACAGCACGATCGTGTCGACCTCGAGGACCGTGCTCTCCTCACCGACGGTGATGTGCAGACCGGCGTCGTCGATCCGGTCGTAGCGCACGCCCGGCACCATGGTGACGCCGCGGAGCTTGAGCTCGGTGCGGTGGATCCAGCCGGTGGTCTTGCCGAGGCCGGCGCCGACCTTGGAGGTCTTGCGCTGGAGCAGGTGGACGGTGCGCGGCGGGGCGGGCCGCTCGGGCGCGGCGAGGCCGCCGGGGCCGTTGTAGTCCATGTCGACGCCCCACTGGCGGAAGTACGTCGCCGGGTCCTCGTGGGCCTTGTCGCCGCCGTCGGTGAGGAACTCCGCCACGTCGAAGCCGATGCCGCCCGCGCCGAGGACCGCGACCCGGTCGCCGACGGGGGCGCCGTCGCGCAGGACGTCGAGGTAGCCGACCACGCTCGGGTGGTCGACGCCGGGGATCTCCGGGGTGCGCGGGGTGACGCCGGTGGCGACGACGACCTCGTCGTAGTCGTCGACGTCCGCGGCCGTGACGGGCGTGTTCAGCCGTACGTCGACGCCGTGCCAGTCGAGCTGGGTGCGGAAGTAGCGGAGCGTCTCGTCGAACTCCTGCTTGCCGGGGACCTTGCGGGCGACGTTGAGCTGGCCGCCGATCTCGCCCGCCGCGTCGAACAGCGTCACGTCGTGGCCGCGTTCGGCGGCGGAGACCGCGCAGGCCAGACCGGCCGGTCCGGCGCCGACGACCGCGACGCGCTTGCGCAGCCGGGTCGGGGAGAGCACCAGTTCGGTCTCGTGGCAGGCGCGCGGGTTGACCAGGCAGGAGGTGATCAGACCGCTGAAGGTGTGGTCGAGGCAGGCCTGGTTGCAGCCGATGCAGGTGTTGATCGCCTCGGGGCGGCCGGCGGCGGCCTTGGTGACGAAGTCGGGGTCGGCGAGCATCGGGCGGGCCATCGACACCATGTCGGCGGCGCCCTCGGCGAGCAGTTCCTCGGCGAGTTCGGGGGTGTTGATGCGGTTGGTGGTGACGAGCGGGACGGACACCTCGCCCATGAGCCGCTTGGTCACCCAGGTGTACGCGCCGCGCGGCACCGAGGTCGCGATGGTGGGGATGCGGGCCTCGTGCCAGCCGATGCCGGTGTTGATGATCGTCGCCCCGGCGGCCTCGACGGCCTTGGCGAGGGTGACGACCTCGTCCAGCGTCGAGCCGCCCGGGACGAGGTCGAGCATGGACAGCCGGTAGATGACGATGAAGTCCTCGCCGACGGCCTCGCGTACCCGGCGCACGATCTCCAGCGGGAAGCGCGTGCGGTTCTCGTACGTGCCGCCCCAGCGGTCGGTGCGGTGGTTGGTCTGCTGTGCGATGAACTCGTTGATGAGGTAGCCCTCGGAGCCCATGATCTCGACGCCGTCGTAGCCGGCCTCGCGGGCCAGGCGGGCGGCGCGGGCGTAGTCGTCGATCGTCCGCTCGATGTCGGCGTCGGTGAGCTCGCGGGGCGGGAAGGGGCTGATCGGCGCCTGGACCGGGCTCGGCGCGACGAGGTCCCGGTGGTAGGCGTAGCGGCCGAAGTGCAGGATCTGCATGGCGATCCGCCCGCCCTCGCGGTGCACGGCGTCCGTGATGACCCGGTGCTGCTCGGCCTCTTCCTCGGTGGTGAGCCTGGCGCCGCCCTCGTAGGGCCGCCCCTCGTCGTTGGGGGCGATGCCGCCGGTGACGATGAGGCCCACTCCCCCGCGGGCGCGGGCGGCGTAGAAGGCGGCCATGCGTGCGAAGCCGCCCTCGGCCTCCTCCAGGCCGACGTGCATGGAGCCCATGAGGACCCGGTTGGGCAGGGTGGTGAAGCCCAGGTCGAGGGGGGTCAGCAGGTGCGGGTAACGGCTCATCGGGCCCTCCGTGCGCGGTGTCGTGCCTGTAGTTGTAGAGGACGACCGACCGTTTATGCAACTAGTTGCACAAGGTGATGGAGGGCACAGTGGAGCCATGACCAGGGGCCTTGCCCCGCCGGCCGACGTGGTGGACCTCGCGGGCGAGCCGATCCGCCGGCCGAGCCGGTCCGGGCTCGACGACACCCCACCCATCGTGGGGGCCTGGAGGACCGGGTGTCCCGGGCGCCGACGACGGCTGCCGGACGCACCCCTGCCCGGCCCCGCGGCCGACCGGGGTCACCGCGGGGCTGCTCACGGGGAGAGGCGCGAGGTGGCGGTCAGCGGCTCTGCAGACGTACGTGCAGCTCCTTCTCCTGGTCGCCGGAGACGGCGCTCAGGTCGTGCACGTCGAACAGCGAGTCCAGGGCCATGCGGAACCGTTCGATCGCCCAGTAGCCGCCGTGCAGGTCGGCGTCGACGGAGGACGACAGGTGCACCGGCCGCGCGCCCTCGTGCTCGTCGGCGACGTCGAACGTGCCGAGCCACACCGTGGGACGGGTCTCGTGCAGTTCCTCCGGCACGTCGTCGGCGCACCGGTCGGATTCGAAGCAGGAGCACAGTGCGTCGAACACGGTGCGGGCGTCGTGCTTGCTGCACCCGCTGATCTCCACCAAGACGGAGTGGGGGTGCGGTCGCTCCTGGTCCATCGCCATCGTGATCGCTCCTTACGTGGACACCGGCTGCCGTATCCGCCCCCACCCCAGCAAAGCACCACCTTCCGGCGAGCACTACCGGCGGTGCCGTTCTCGCGGGAGCGGGTCTTGCGGGGCGGTCCGGGCCGTGTTGGGAGATGGTGGAAGGTGACGGAAGGGGCCTTCGGGAACGGCTCCGCGCGGTAGAACATGGGGTGTCGGCACACGACGGCGTGCCGCGAGGACGGCGAAGGCGGGGCGTGGGATGAGTGCAGCCGGGTCTCCCGAGTCCGCAGGCGACGGTCCGGTGCGCGGTGCGGCGCGCCCGAGCGGGCTGCTCGACGTGCTGCGCGTGGCCTCGGTCGTCCTGGACGCCGAGGGCCGCATCGTGCTGTGGAGCCCGCAGGCCGAGGAACTGTTCGGGTACGAGGCCCGGGAGGCGCTCGGGCAGTACGCCGCCCGGATCATGGTCCACGAACAGCACGTCGACCTCGTCGTCAAGTTGTTCGCCGACGTCATGGGCACCGGTCAGAGCTGGGCGGGAGCCTTCCCGGTCCGCTGCAAGGACGGCACCACACGGCTCGTTGAGTTCCGCAACATGCGGCTGCTGGACGACCAGGGCGACGTCTACGCGCTGGGGCTGTGCGCCGACCAGAGGACCGTGCACCGGCTGGAGCGCGAGGTGGCGCTGTCGACGCGGATGATCGCGCAGTCCCCCACCGGGCTGGCCGTGCTGGACACCGAGCTGCGCTACGTCTCCGTCAACAAGGCACTGGAAGAGATCAACGGGGTACCGGCGGAGGAGCACCTGGGCCGCACCCCCCGCGAGGTGGTGCCCGAGATGGACGTGGACGCCCTGGAAGCCGCCACACGCCGGGTGCTGGAGACGGGCACGCCGGTCGTCGACCAGTCCACGATCGGCCGCACCCCGGCCGACCCGCACCAGGACCACGCCTGGTCGGTCTCGCTGTACCGCCTGGAGAACGCCTTCGGGACGGTGCTGGGCGTCGCCGTCTCGATCGTCGACGTCACCGAGCAGTACCGGGCGGGCATCGAGGCGGAGGCGGCGCGCCGGCGTCTGGCCCTGATCGCCGACGCCTCGGGCCGCATCGGCACCACCCTGGACCTCGACCGTACTGCCCGTGAGCTGGCCGACGTGGCCGTGCCGGAGCTCGCCGACGTCGCGGCGGTCGACCTGCTGGACGCGGTGGTGCAGGGCCGGCGCACCAGCCTCGGGCCCGCCGAGTCGGCCGTGATCCGCGCGCTGGCGGTCCAGGGCTGTGACTCCGCCGAGGCCCTGGAGGCGGCCGACACCCCCGGCCAGGTCGCCCGGTACGCCCCCGACCGGCTGGTCACCCAGTGCGTGCGCACGGCGAGCCCGGTGATGCTGCCGGAGGTCAAGGACGAGGACCTGGTGCACATCGCCCGCTCCCCGGAGGCGGCCGAGCTGCTGGGCCGGGCCGGGGTGCACTCCTATCTGGCCGTGCCGCTGATCGCGCGCGGCGAGGTCCTGGGGGCCCTCGACCTCAAGCGCACCCGCAATCCGCTGCCGTTCAGCGAGGACGACCTGCTGCTGGCGCGCGAACTGGCCGCCCGGGCCGCGGTGCAGATCGACAACGCCCGCTGGTACCAGGGCGCCCGTGAGACCGCGCTCACCCTGCAGCGCAGTCTGCTGCCCACTCATCCGCGGGTGACGGGCGGGCTGGAGGTCGCCTCCCGCTACCAGCCGGCGGGCACCACGAGCGAGGTGGGCGGCGACTGGTTCGACGTGATCCCGCTGGACGGCGGCAGGACGGCGCTCGTCGTGGGCGATGTGATGGGCAGCGGCATCCCCGCGGCCGCCGCGATGGGGCGGCTGCGCACGGCGACCCACACCCTCGCCTCCCTCGGTCTCGACCCCAACGTGCTCCTGGAACACCTCGACAAGATCACCGCGGGTCTGGAACAGGCCATCGCCACCTGTGTCTACGCCGTCCACGACCCGCATCTGCGCCAGTGCCGGATCGCCAACGCCGGGCACCTGCCGCCGGTGCGCGTCCGGGCCGGCCGGCCGCCGGAACTGCTCGACCTGCCGACCGGAGTACCGCTCGGCGTGGGCGGCGTCGCCTTCTCCACGACCACCGTCGACCTCGAGCCCGGCGACCGGCTGGTGCTCTACACGGACGGCCTCGTCGAGACCCGCCGGGACCCGATCGACGCACGGCTCGAGACGCTGCTGTCCCTGCTCGACGGGCCCGACCTGCCGCTGGAGGACGTCTGCGACCTGTTGCTGCGCACCCTGCACGAGCCGGACAACTTCGACGACGTGGCGCTGCTCATCGCGCGGGCCACCGCACCGGGCTGAGCGGCCTCACGGCCGGACGCCTACCACCACGTGGGCGTACAGCTCCTCCGACACGGCCAGGTCGGTCGTGAGGCCGTTGCGCTCGAACGCCTCGACGGCGGCCGGGGCCTGATGCCGACTCGTCTCCACCAGGACACAGCCGCCGGGGGCGAGCCAGTCGGGTGCCCCGGCCGCGACCCGGCGCAGGACGTCGAGGCCGTCCGTACCGCCGTCGAGGGCGACCAGTGGCTCGTGGTCACGGGCCTCCTGCGGCAGCAGCCCGATCTCGTCGCTCGGCACGTACGGCACGTTGGCCGCGAGGATGCCGACGCGGCCCCGCAGGGCGACCGGCAGTGCCTCGAACAGATCGCCCTGGTGAACACGGCCGCCGGCGGCGGCGACATTGTCCCGGGCACAGCGCACGGCGGCCGGGTCGATGTCGGCGGCGTGCAGCTCCACTCCACCGAGTCCGGCGGCCAGGGCCGCTCCCACGGCGCCCGAGCCGCAGCACAGGTCCACGACCACGGCGGCGCCCGAGGCCCGCCGCAAGGCCTGCTCCACCAGGAACTCGGTGCGCCGGCGCGGCACGAAGACGCCCGGGGCGACGGTGATGCGCAGACCACGGAACTCGGCCCAGCCGACGACGAGTTCGAGCGGCAGACCCGCGACGCGGCGCTCGACCATGGCGGCGGCCTCGGCCGGGGTGCGCGCCGCGGCGAGGATCATCCCGGCCTCGTCCTCGGCGAAGACGCAGCCCGCGGCGCGCAGGGCGACGACGACGGAGTCACGGGACACCGGCGTGGAAGGGGGGACTGCGGAGACAGACGGCATGGAAGCCCAGAGCCTTTCGGGAACCGAAGGGCGCTCCGGCGATCGCCTACGACCGGCGATCCGCGCGACGTCGAGAGGAGAGCACCCGAGCTGACACAGCGGTAATGGGTCTCACCTCCTCGGCTTCCGACGGCGGGGTCCTCCCCCGGCCGGACGGCAACCCTACCCGACGGGCCCGCCGCCCGGTACGGCCCTCGGGACGACACCGGCGAGGTGGTTGGGTTGTGCAACCATGGCAGGAGTCGAGCAGCACCGGTGAGGGAGGTCCCGTGCACACCGCAGACGCCGTGGAGACCATCCAGCGCGAGATGACGGTCTTCGCCCGCCGGGCCCGGGCCGCGGCGGGCCGGATGCACCCCGAGCTGTCGCTGGTGTCGTACACGCTGCTGGGGCACCTGGAGGAGAGCGGCGGGTGCCGGGCCACCGATCTGGCCGCCCACTACGCCCTCGACAAGTCCACCGTCAGCCGCCAGGTGACGGGACTGGAGCGTGCCGGTCTCGTCGAGCGCCGCCCCGACGCGGCGGACCACCGCGTCCAGGTGCTGCATCTGACCGGGGCCGGGCGGCGGATCCTGGCCCAGGTCACCGAGAGCCGCCGTGCGGCCTTCCGGGAGCGTCTGGCCGACTGGTCCGCGGAGGATCTGAGCCGGTTCGCGCACTACCTGGTGCGCTACAACGCCTCGCCCGGTCCCGGCCGGCAGGACTAGGACACCCGGCACGTACGGTTGAGTACGCACACACCGAGCACACCGGTCCGGCGGGGCACCGCCGGCCCGGCCCGGAGGCACCACCGCATGCACATCACCCGAGGCTTCACCGGGCGCCCCCGCGTCGCCGACCCCGGCCTGCCGCCCGGCCAGTACGACGCGGGCGACGACTGGCCCGTCCTGTCGGCCGAGGTCACTCCCGAGCTGGCGGCCGCCGACTGGACCTTCCGCGTCGACGGACTGGTGGCCGAGCCCCGTACCTGGGACTGGGAGGCGGCGCACCGGCTGGAGCCGTCGGCGTACGAGGGCGCCATCCACTGCGTGACGAGCTGGTCGAAGTTCGGGGTGCGCTTCGCGGGCGTGTCCCTGGACGCGTTCCTGGATGTGGTCCGGCCCCATGGGTCGGCCACCCATGCCGTCGCCTACTCGCACACCGGCTACACCGCGAACCTGCCGCTCGCCGACCTGACCGGCGGCCGCGCCTGGATCGCCTGGGAGTACGACGGGCAGCCGCTCGCCCCCGAGCACGGCGGCCCGGCCCGGCTGGTCGTTCCGCACCTGTACTTCTGGAAGAGCGTCAAGTGGGTCGCGGGCCTGCGGCTCCTCGACCACGACGAGCCGGGCTTCTGGGAGCGCAACGGGTACCACGAGCGGGGCAACCCGTGGGAGGAGCAGAGGTACTCCGGTGACTGAGACCGCCGTGACGGAGAGCTTCGTGCCGCCCACGCGGTTCGCCGTGCCCGGGCGCATCGCCGTGCACGAGCAGGCCGCGTCCGAGTGGCAGACCGCCACCCTCGTCGAGATCCGCCGCGAGACGCCGCGCGTGGCCACCTTCCGGCTCGCCGTACCCGGCTGGCCGGGTCATCTGCCGGGCCAGCACCTGATGGTGCGGCTGACCGCGGAGGACGGCTACACCGCCCAGCGGCACTACTCGCTCGCGTCCGCACCCGACGACTCCGGGCACGTCGAACTCACCCTGGACCACGTCGAGGGCGGAGAGGTCTCGGGCTGGTTCCACACCGTCGCCCGGCCCGGCGACCGGGTCGAGGTGCGGGGCCCGGTGAGCGGCTTCTTCGCCTGGCCCGGCGACCGGCCCGCCCTGCTCATCGGTGCCGGCTCCGGTGTCGTACCGCTGATGTCGATGATCCGGCACCACCGGGCACGGCGGCTGACCGTGCCGCTGCGGATGGTGGTGTCGGCGCGCAGTCCCGATGAGCTCGTCTACGCCCGGGAGTTGGGTGCGGAGACCACCACCGTGTTCACCCGCAGCGCGCCGGAGGGTGCGGCGGTGGGACGTATGGCCGGCGCACATGTGGCGCCCCTCCTGGCCGAGCAGCCGTCAGGTGGGTGGGAGGCCTATGTGTGCGGCTCCAACTCGTTCGCCGAGCACGCCTCGCGGCTGCTGGTGACGGCCGGTCAGCCGGTGGACCGGATCCGCATCGAACGGTTCGGCTGACCCGGGGGTTTCGCCGCCCTCGCCCCGGGCACCCAGCCCGGGGTTTCGGCCGGTCGCTCCTGCCGTGCAGGTGGCCGTGGAGCGATCGACGGGTGCCGGACGGGGTACCCGGTCGGTGAGGGCACTCGCACGCGTGACGTGACGTGGAGGGACGGCGGCGCACCGCACGGCCGGTCCGGCCCTCCGGCCGCGACGACGGCAAGGAGGCGGGCAGTGCGGATCCCGAAGGGAAACTGGCGCCGGCGGCGCAGTCCGCTGCGGCGCCGGTCGGACGTCGTCGAGGCGTGGACCGTGCTGGTGGTCGCCGTCCTCCTCCTGGTGGGCGCGCCCCTGGCCGGGGTGGCCGCCGCCCGGTGGGCCCACGGCGAGGCGCGGTCGCTGGCGGTGGAGCAACGGGCCGAGCGGCACCGGGTCCGGGCCGAGGTGGTCGGGAGGAACGACTCGCTGCCGTCGGTGCAGGCCGGCGGACAGCGCGCCTACCGGGCCCCCGTGCGCTGGACGGAACCGGACGGCGCCACGCGCACCGCGACGGCCCGGGTCCCCGCCGACACCCGGCAGGGCGAGACCGTGGACGTCTGGTTCGACGATCGGGGACGCAGTGCGGCGCCGCCGTTGGACGGGGCGGCGGTGTGGCAGCACACCCTCACCGTCGGGACCTGCGCCGCGGGCGCGACGGTGTTCGTGGTGCTCTTCGGCCACTTCCTGGTACGCCGGGTGGCGCTGCGCCGGCGGATGGCCGAGTGGGACCGGGCGTGGGCCCGTACGGAGCCGGAGTGGACACGTCGCAACGCCTGACGGGCGGGCCCCGGCGCATGAGGACACACGCCTGGCCCGCCCTCCGACCCCACCCGTAGGGTGATCATCCGCACGGCCCCGTAGCTGCTTCTCACCGAAGGCGGTCCCGCATGGCCCTGTTCGACCTTCCGCTCGACGAGCTCCGTGCATACCGCAGCGTGGCCGACGAACCCGAGGACTTCGACGCCTTCTGGTCCAAGACCCTCCAGCAGGCGCGTGCACACGACCTGGACGCCCGCTTCGAACCGGTCGACACGGGCCTGACCACGGTGCGGGTGTTCGACGTGACGTTCGCGGGCTTCGGCGGTCACCCGGTCAAGGGCTGGCTGACGCTCCCGGCCGGCGCGGACGGCCCGCTGCCGCTGGTGGTGGAGTTCATCGGTTACGGCGGCGGGCGCGGCCTCCCCCACGAGCACCTGCTGTGGGCGTCCACGGGCCGGGCGCACTTCGTGATGGACACCCGCGGGCAGGGCAGCGCCTGGGGCGGGGGCGGCGGTACGGCGGACCCGGTGGGCGGCGCGCCCGCGTACCCCGGTTTCATGACCCGTGGTATCGACGCCCCGGAGAACTACTACTACCGCCGGGTCTACACGGACGCGGTGCGTGCCGTGGAGGCGGCCCGCTCCCACCCCTCGACCGACCCGGAGCGCACGGTGGCCGTCGGTTCCAGCCAGGGCGGCGGCATCACCATCGCGGTCGGCGGGCTGGTCCCGGACCTGGCGGGCATCGCGCCGGACGTGCCGTTCCTGTGCGACTTCCCGCGCGCGGCGACGCTCACGGACCGGCACCCGTACCGGGAGATCGGTCTCTACCTCAAGACCCACCGCGGTCGCACCGAGGACGCTCTGCGCACGGTGTCGTACTTCGACGGCGTGCACTTCGCCGCCCGCGGCCGGGCCCCCGCGCTGTTCTCGGCCGCCCTGGAGGACCAGACCTGCCCGCCGTCGACCGTTTTCGCGGCCTTCAACGCCTGGGCCCACGACGACAAGGCGATCGAGGTCTACGACTTCAACGACCACGAGGGCGGTGGGCCCTTCCAGCAGGCGGTCAAGCTGCGCTGGATGGGCTCGTACATCTGATCCGGCCGTTTCCCTGCGCCGGACTTCCGCGTGGTCCGACCCGTCGGTACGTTCATCGCGCCCGGGCCGCGACGCGGTGCCCCGGGCCCGGGACGGTCGGCGGAGGGGGCTCATGTCCGAGTTCGGGACACAGGTGCACGGTCAGTGCGACGCGCGCTTCACGGCGGTACGCGAGGCGTTCGAGGAGAACTTCCGCAAGCGCGGTGAGCTGGGCGCCGCGGTGACCGTCATCATCGGCGGCCGGACGGTGGTGGACCTGTGGGGCGGCTGGGCGGACGCGGCGCGCTCCCGGCCGTGGGAGCGGGACACCCTGGTCAACGTGTGGTCCACCTCCAAGGGGCCGGTGGCGTTGTGCGCGCACATCCTCGCCGACCGGGGGCTGCTGGACCTGGACGCGCCGGTGGCCCGGTACTGGCCCGAGTTCGCGGCGGCGGGCAAGGAGAAGGTGCTCGTCCGGCATCTGCTGTCCCACCGCGCCGGTCTGGCCGGTCTGCGGGAGCCGCACTCGCTGGAGCAGCTCTGCGACTGGGAGCTGACCACGCAGCGGCTCGCGGCGACCGAGCCCTGGTGGGAGCCGGGCACCCGGTCCGGCTATCACGCGCTGACCTACGGGCATCTGGTCGGCGAGGTGGTACGCCGGGTGTCGGGGCGCAAGCCGGGGGCCTTCCTGGAGCGGGAGGTGACCGGCCCGCTCGGCCTGGACTTCCGCATCGGCCTGCCGGAGGAGGACGCCGGCCGGGCGGCCGAGCTGGTGCAGGCGCCGACCACGGGCAGCAGTGAACATGCCTCGGTCTTCGCCCAGTTGGTGCCGGCGGCCGTCGCCGCGCTGACCAACCCTCCGGTGTCCGCCGCCGAGGCGAACACTCCGCAGTGGCGGGCCGCGGAGATACCGGCGGCGAACGGGCACGGCACCGCGCGTGCCGTCGCCGGGCTGTACGGCGTCTTCGCGGGCCTCGGTACCCACGGCGGCCACCGCCTGCTGTCGCCCAAGGCGGCCGAGCGGGTGCGCGAGGGGCAGGGCAGCTGCCGGGACCTTGTGCTCGGCGCCGGTTTCGAGCACGAGACGGAGGTCGGCCTCGGGGTCTGGCTCAGCGGCCCCGCCGGCTCGTACGGACCCAACCCGCGCGCTCTCGGGCACGACGGTTTCGGCGGCTCCTGCGGGCTCGCCGACCCCGAGGCGGATGTGTCCCTGGGCTATGTGATGAACCGGATGGGGCCCCGTATCGCCGACGACCCGCGCAAGACGGCTCTGGTCGGGGCCCTGTACGGCGCGCTGTGAGGGGCTCCTCCCGGGATGAGGTCGTCGGTGCGCGTCACCCGGCGGGTGCACGGCCGCTACGCGCGCCACTGGAGATCACCGGTCTCGTGAGGGACGCCCAACGGGACGGGTCCGTCCACGAGTTCACCCTGCCGGGCCGGGAGGCGCCGTCCGCGGACGGTAGCCCTCGCTCACCCGTTCGGCGGACTGCCCACGCGGGCTCGTGGAGATGACGGAGATCATCGAGAGACGGCACGGCTTCCCCGGCGAGTCCCGAGAGGATCACCCATGACCATGTTCACGACCTCCGACGGCACCGAGCTCTACTACAAGGACTGGGGCGAGGGGCAGCCCGTGGTGTTCAGCCACGGCTGGCCCCTCAACGCGGACGCGTGGGACGGACAGGCCCGGCTGGTCGCCGAGCACGGCTTCCGCGCCATCGCCCACGACCGCCGCGGGCACGGCCGCTCGGGCCAGCCCTGGCAGGGCAACCACATGGACCGGTACGCCGACGACCTGGCCGAGCTGATCGAGGCGCTGGACCTCCACGACGCGGTCCTGGTGGGGCATTCCACCGGCGGCGGCGAGGTGGTCCGCTACATCGGGCGGCACGGGACCGCGCGGGTCGCCAAGGCCGTGCTGCTGGGGGCGGTGCCGCCGCTGATGCTGCGCACCGAGGCCAATCCGCAGGGCACGCCGAAGGAGGTCTTCGACGGGATCCGCGCCGGCGTGGCGGCGGACCGCTCGCAGTTCTACTGGGACCTGAGCGAGAGCTTCTACGGCTTCAACCGGCCCGGCGCCGCCGTCTCGGAGGGGGTGCGGAGGGCCTTCTGGAGGTGGAGCATGCAGGCCGGTCTGAAGGGCGCCTACGACTGCGTGGCGCAGTTCTCCGAGACCGACTTCACGCAGGACCTGGGGCACATCGACGTGCCGACGCTCGTCGCGCACGGGGACGACGACCAGATCGTGCCCATCGCCGCGTCGGCCCACCGCACCTCGCAGCTGATCGGGGACGCGACGCTGAAGGTGTACCCGGGCGCCCCTCACGGCCTGGTCGGCGACTACGAGAAGGCGTTCAACGACGACCTGCTGAACTTCCTGCGCGGCTGACCCTCACGCCGGCAGCCGGGCCGGGTCCGGCAGCCGCGCCATGACCAGACGCACCCGGGGGCTGCCGTCCGGCCGCCGACCGAATTCCGGCAGGGCGAGCAGCTCCACCCGGAAGCCGGCCTCCGTGAGTTCGCGTCGCACGGCCGCCAGGCGGAACGTGCGGTAGTACATGACGAACGGAGGCCGCCAGAGCGCGTTGCGCACCCGCATCACGGTGTCGAAGCCGAGCAGTGCCCAGGAGCCGGGCGAGCCCGGGCGGGGCGGGGCGACCAGCGGGAAGGCGAAGCAGCCGCCCGGCCGCAGCACGGAGCGGACCTGCGCGAACAGCCCGGGCAGTTCGCGGGGAAGGAAGTGCCCGAAGGCCCCGAAACTGACCACGAGGTCGAAGGCGGGCCCGAAGGGCAGCGCGCGGGCGTCGGCCCGGACCCAGGAGACCGGCGGGCCCGGCGTCCCGACCCGCTCGCGTGCGACCTCGAGCATGCCCGCGCTGAAGTCGACACCGGTCACCCTCTCCCGGCACACCCGCGCCAGCACTCCGACGCCCGCCCCGGTACCGCAGCACAGATCGAGTCCGGCGTCGAAGGGCCCGGTCCGCCGCAGTGCCGAGCCGACGGCGTCGAGGACCGCGTCGGGTGTCCGGAACGGCGTGTGGTCGAACTTCGGCGCGAGGAGGTCGTAGCCGCGCTCGACGGACGACAGCGCCTGGACGGCGAGTTCGCGCAGACTGGGGCCTTCGGGGCTGAACATCGGCTCAGCCTAGGGGAGCCCGCTGCCGCAGGACGGTGAGTACGCGCTCGCACCAGCGGAGGTTCTCCTCCTCGAAGCCGATGCCGCCCATCAGCGTGAGGTACGGGCCGACGCGGTCGGTCTCCCGGAGGTACTCCGCCTCGGTGCGGCCGGCCAGGAGGCGTTCGCGCACCCGCCGGTAGCGGGCGAGCTTGCCGCGGGACCACGCCTCACGCTCCTCGACCAGCGCACGCGTGGCGTCCGGGTCCACGCCGTCCATGGCCTGGATCTTGATGAGGAGTTCGTCGCGGATCGCGGTGGGCCGACGGGGCGGCGTGGCGGCGAACGCGTCCAGGTCCCGGCGGCCGGCCTCGGTCAGCGTGAACATCCGTTTGTCGGGCCGCCGTTCCTGGCGCACCACCCTCGCCTCGATCAGTCCGTCCTGCGCGAGACGCTCCAGTTCGCGGTAGAGCTGCTGGGGAGTCGAGGCCCAGAAGTTGGCCAGCGACACGTCGAACACCTTGGACAGCTCGTACCCCGAGGCCTCGCCCTCCAGGAGGGCCGCCAGGACGGCGTACTTGAGAGACATGTGGACACCGTACCAAGGGATGATTAATCTACTCCGCACCTACTCAACAATGCGACTAAGGCGGTTTCGATGCGTGCATTCCGAGAGGCGATCGAGAAGCTCGACCTCGACGCCGCCGAGGCGCTGCTGGCGCCGGACGTCGTCTTCACCAGTCCGGTCGTGTTCAAGCCGTACACCGGCAAGGCGATCACTGCGGCGATCCTGCGTGCCGTCTCCGGGGTCTTCCAGGACTTCCGCTACGTGCGCGAGATCAACGACGTGGACGGCCGCGACTCCGCCCTGGTCTTCACCGCGCGTGTGGGCGACCGGGAGATCAACGGCTGCGACTTCATCCATGTCGACGAGGAGGGGCGCATCGACGCATTCACGGTGATGGTCCGTCCGTTGTCGGCGGCCCAGGCTCTGGCGGCGGCCATGGGCGAGCAGTTCGAGCGGATCGCCGAGGAGGCGCGCTCCCGTTCGGTCTGAGCGCCACGCCCCGGGCCCGTTCCCGCGTTCTCCCGGCACCGGCGGCCGGTTCGCGGTTGGATGTCCCCATGACGTCCGTCGAGCACGAGCGGCTGATGCGGGCCAACCAGGCGAACTGGGACGCCCGCACGCCCGTCCACCTCGCCAGCCGCTTCTACGGTCTCGACCAGGACCTCGACCCCGGGCGCTGGTTCGCCCCGTTCGAGTGGGAGGACCTCGGCGAGCTCGCCGGGCGTGACGTGCTGCATCTGCAGTGTCATCTCGGGACGGAGACGATCGCCTTCGCGCGGCGCGGCGCCCGGGCCGTCGGCCTCGACTTCTCCGAGGCGTCGGTGGCGGCCGCCCGGGACATCGCGGCGAAGGCCGGAGCGGACGTGACGTACGTCCGGGCGAACGTGTACGACGCGGTCGAGGCGCTGGGCGGGCGGCGGTTCGACGTCGTGTACACCGGCAAGGGCGCCCTGTGCTACCTCCCCGACCTCAGCCGGTGGGCGGAGATCGTCGCCCGGCTCCTGCGTCCCGGCGGCCTGCTGTACGTCGTCGAGTTCCACCCCCTGCTCCACGCGCTCGGGCCGAAGCCCGGTCCGGGCGAGGGGCCCGAGCTGCTGTTGCGCCACGACTACCTGGGCGGCGCCGGTCCGGTGCACCGCGACGGGACCCACACCTACACGGACGGCCCGGCCGTCGAGGGCGCCACGGACAGTTACGAGTGGCCGCACGGAATGGGTGAGGTCGTGAACGCGTTGACGGGAGCGGGACTCGCCGTGCGGCGACTGCGGGAGGGCGACGAGCTTCCCTGGCCGCGCTGGCCGCAGATGGTCCGCACGGAGTCCGGCTGGTGGCGGCTGCCCGAGCCGCGCATTCCGTTGCTGTACGGGCTACTGGCCACGCGTTGAGGTAACGGCTTGCCTCCACCGCTTTCGGTGGTACAGTGCGAACAGCACTCGTGCACGCCCCTGTTGATGGGCGCCGGTGCTGTTTCTTCTCTCTCCTTTCTTCCGGCACCACGACGTGTTCGTCGTACCCGAGGTGCTGTTTCCCCGCCGCCCGGAGGCGTGCCACAGGCCCTCCCCTCGCGGCCTCTCCCCCCTTCCTCGCATGTCCCCGTGCCTACCGTCCGTGAAAGGACACCCACCACCATGACCACCACACTCGAAAGCCCGTCCGTCCAGCAGCAGTCCCCGGACCGGACCGTGTCCGGTGTCCTCGACATCGACACGCACGGCAAGGGGCACCTGCGCGGTGAGAACTGCCTGCCCTCGCCCGCCGACGCCGTGGTCTCCCCCGCGTTGATCCGCCGGTACGGCCTGCGCAAGGGCGACCTCGTCGAGGGCGTGACCGGCGACCGGCGCGCCCTGACCGACGTCGCACGCGTCGGCGGGCGAGCGCCCGTCGGCCTGCACGGGCGGCGCCACTTCCTGGACCTGACGCCGCTGCACCCGCGCGAGCGGCTGCGGCTCGAACACCCGGCGGCCGGCCTCGCCGGACGCGTCGTCGACCTGCTGGCACCCGTCGGCAAGGGCCAGCGCGGGCTCCTCGTGGCCCCGCCCAAGACCGGCAAGACCGTCCTCCTCCAGCAGGTCGCCGCCGCCGTCACCGGCAACCACCCCGAGGCCCGGCTGATGATGCTGCTGCTCGACGAGCGGCCCGAGGAGGTCACCGACATGCGGCGCTGCGTGCGGGGCGAGGTGTACGCCTCGACCTTCGACCGCAGCGCCAAGCAGCACATCGCGCTCGCCGACCTGGTGATCGAGCGCGCCAAGCGGCTCGTCGAGGCCGGTGAGGACGTCGTGGTCCTCCTCGACTCGCTGACCCGGCTGTGCAGGGCGCACAACAACGCAGCCGCCTCCGGGGGCCGCATCCTCACCGGGGGTGTCGACGCGTCCGCGCTGACCGGCCCCAAGCGGTTCTTCGGCGCCGCCCGGTCGGCCGAGGAGGGCGGTTCGCTCACGATCCTCGCGACGGCCCTGGTGGAGACCGGTTCGCGGGCGGACGACTTCTACTTCGAGGAGCTGAAGTCCACCGGCAACATGGAGCTCCGGCTGAGCCGGGACCCGGCGTCCCGGCGCGTGTTCCCGGCCGTCGACATCACCCTCTCGGGCACGCGCCGCGAGGAACTCCTGCTGCGTCCGGCCGAGTTGGCGGCCGTCCACGGCCTGCGACGCGTGCTGCAGGGCCGGGACGGCCAAGGCGGTCTGGAGACCCTCCTGGAGCGGATGCGCGAGACGCCGGACAACGCGACGTTCCTGCGCCGCATCCAGCCGACGCTGCCCTCGGGCTGACGCGAGGGGCCGCTTTCCGCAGGATCTCGCGGGGCGTGCGGGTCATCGAGCGCGACCGCCCCGACGTCGGATCGATGAGGAGCAGCTCCCCCGAAGGCGTAGCCGCCGTCGCCCGTCCACGCGAGGCGCCCCAGGGTCTCCGACCAGGACGGCGATCGCCCTCGTCTCGCTGACGGCGACGGCCGAGGGCACGCCGATCTCCGCGAAAGGGAGGTCGCCGAAGACCCGGCGGACGGTCACAGGGTCGGGCACGGGAGGTCATCCATCCGGGTGCTGGGGCGTGGAGTGCGGGCCCGTCGTCGCCGTGCGGAGCATCTCCGTTCCTACGTTGATCACATGATCAACGGATTCTCTTGCCGGGTGACCGCGTGGGCCGGTGCGCTCTGCGTCGCGGGGCTTCTGGCGCTGACGCCCGCGGCGGCGGCCGACTCCGGCGGGGCCGAGCCCACGCCGCCGGGCGGGCCCAGGGCCGCGGCCCCGCACCCCTCCCTGCTGTACCGACCCGGCACGCAGGTCCGCCTGCGCACCGGCGTGGCACGTCTCCCGGAGGTCTCCGCACTATCCTGGCTGGTGGCCGACGACCGAACCGGAGAGGTGCTCGCCGCCCACAACGCGCACCGCAAGCTGCCCCCGGCCAGCACCCTGAAGACCCTGTTCGCCCTCACCGTGCTGCCCGGGCTGCCGGCGGGCGTCCGGCACACGGTCCGCGAGCGGGAGCTGCGCGGCATCGGCGCCGGCAGCAGCCTGGTCGGGGTCGAAGAGGGCCACACGTACCGGATCTCCGACCTGTGGCGCGGTGTCTTCCTCAACTCGGGCAACGACGCGGTGCACGTCCTGGCCGAGCTCAACGGCGGCTGGCGGGTCACCGCCCAGCAGATGCAGGCCAAGGCCCGGTCCCTCGGTGCCCGCGACACCCACGTGGTGTCACCCGACGGCTACGACGCACCGGGCCAGGTGTCGTCGGCGTACGACCTCGCCGTGTTCGGCCGGGTGGGGCTGCGCAACCCCGACTTCGCCCGGTACTGCGCCACCGTCGAGGCCACGTTCCCCGGCGGCGGCAGCGGGTCGTACCCGATCCTCAACACCAACCGGCTGCTGAGCGGCGCCAAGGGGGTGAAGCCGTACCGGGGGCTCATCGGCATCAAGAACGGCTACACCTCCAAGGCGGGCAGCACGCTCGTCGCGGCGGCCCGCCGGGAGGGGCGCACCCTGGTCGTGACCGTGATGAACCCTCAGGAGGGCGGCGGGTCGGCCGTGTACGAGGAGGCCCGTTCACTGCTCGACTGGGGTTTCACGTCGGCGGGGAAGGTCGAGGCGGTGGGCTCGCTCGGTGCGCCGGGCACGTCCGCGCAGCCGGCCATGACGACGCCGCCCGCGGTCGCGGCGGCCGTTCGGCAGCAGCACGGGTCCGTCTGGACGGAGGCGGGGATGATCGCGGGCGCCGCCGGTACGGGCGCGGCGGTCGTGGTGCTGGTGCTGCGGCTTCCGGTCCGCAGACCCGGGCGGAGCTGACCCGCGGGCAGCCACAGCAGCAGACCGAGGGTGATCCAGGCGTAGGTGTTGCCGCCCAGGAACCCGTCGACGCCGGACGCGTCGTCGAACCACAGCCACACCACACTGGTGCACAGCACGGCGTACAGGGCGCCCGCGACCCGGAGGCGTCCCGCGCGGACCAGCACGGCGAAGGCGGGCAGCAGCCACACGAGATGGTGCACCCAGGTGATCGGGCTGACGAGACAGGCGGCGAGACCGGTCAGGGCGAACGCCGCCGTCCAGTCCCCCGCCGCGACCGCCCGGCGGGACCGCATCGCCCACACGCCGAGGACCAGCAGCACCACCAGGGCCCACACCGCGCGGTCCGGTTCGCCGAGCCGGGCCAGGATGCCCTGCACCGACTGGTTCGAGACGTAGCCGAGGCGTCCCACGCGGTCGGTGTCCCACAACGCGCGCGTCCAGTAGAAGCGCGAGGCGCCCGGGTCCACCCAGGCCGCGAGGGCCGTGGCGCCGAGGGCCACGGCCGTCGCGAGCGCCGCCGCGCGCCTGCGTCCGGCCACCAGCAGCAGAGCGATGAACAGCGCCGGCGTGAGTTTGATCGCCGCGGCGAGACCGATGCCGACGCCCGCCAGGCGCCCGCGCCCGGTGGCGAGCAACGTCGCGTCGGTGAGGACGAGCGCCAGCAGCAACAGATTGACCTGGCCGAAGCTGAGGGTGTCGCGGAGCGGTTCGAACAGGGCGAGCAGACAGGCCGTCAGGGCCCAGGCGAACCAGCCGTGACGCCGCCAGGACGGTCCGGCGAGCAGCCGCAGGATCACGGCCAGCGCGGCCAGGTTCAGCAGCAGGGCCGCGGCGATCGCCGTGTGCAGCCCCAGCAGGGCCATCGGCAGCATGGCGACCGCGGCGAACGGCGGGTAGGTGAAGCCGTACGTCGTGCCGGGCACCCGGTAGTCGTAGAGGCGGCCGCCGTAGTGTGCCCAGGAGTCGATGCTGCCGTAGTAGACGCGCAGGTCGAACCAGTCGCGCAGCAGCGGCACGGTCGCGGTGAAGACCGTCACCAGCGTGGCGAGGGCGAGCACCAGCAGCAGCCGGCCGCGGTCGGTGCGGGGCAGGGCCGGGGTCATGCCGCGCCGCCCGGTGCGGGGGCGAGTTCCGCCTGGTGGGCCTGCCACAGCACGACGACCGCGAGGGCGCCGCCGGAGACGGCCGGCACGAGTTGCCCCGTGTCCGCCGGACCGCCGCCGGGCAGCACGGTCAGCGCGAGCACGCCGGTGACGGCCGCCGTGCGGTGGCGCACGGACGTACTGGGTGCGGCGGCGGCGATGAGGAACAGACCCCACAGGGCGTACCACGGGCGGATCGCCGGCCCGAGCGCGGCCATCGCCGCCAGGGACAGGCCGAGTGCGTACACCGGCCGCAGGCGCAGCCGCAGCCAGATCAGCGCGATCGCGATCACGGCGGCCACGATGCCCAGCGCGTGCCAGGCGGGGAGCGCCAGGGGCGCGAGATCGCTGCCGAGGTGCTCCAGCAGGGCCTGCGTGACGCGGCCGAGGAGAGTGGTCAGGGCCCAGTTCTGCGGGGAGACGGGGGTGTTCAGGGCGCCGACCCAGCCGTACCCGGTGCCGGCCACGGCCGTCGTGGCGGCGGTGGTCGCCGCTGCCGCGACGGCGGTCGTCACGAGGGCCTTCGCCGGGCGGCGGCCCGCGCGCATCTGGAGGGCCACCACGGCGGCGAGACCGAGGACGGCGGGCGCCTTGACCAGGGCGGCCAGGGTGACGAGGACAGCGCCGAGGACCGGCCACCGGCCGAGCGCCGCCACCAGGCCGACGCCGAGCAGCCCCAGCATGACGGCGTCGTTGTGGGCTCCCGCGACCAGGTGCAGCAGGACGAGCGGGTTGAGGGCGCCCAGCCACAGCGCGGCGGACGGGTCGGCCCCGCTGTGCCGGGCGAGGCGGGGCAGCGCGGCCGTCATCAGGGCCACGCCGGCGAGGGCGACGACCCGCATCCCGAACAGCCCGGCCGGCAGTTCGCCGCGGGTCAGTGCCGACAGCGCCCCCGCGACGGCGAGGAACACCGGGCCGTACGGGGCACCGGTGTGCCGCCAGAGCGGGGCGACCTCGTCGGCGAGCGGACCGCCGAGCCGGGAGGGCCCGTACGCGTAGACGTCCAGGTGCGCATCGACCATCGCTCCCTGGGCGAGGTAGCTGTAGACGTCCCGGCTGAACAGCGGCGGGGCGAGGAGCAGCGGGGCCGCCCAGGTGGCGAGGACGAACAGCAGGGAGCGGGGCTCCGGCGGTCTCGGCCCGCGGACCAGCCGGCCCAGCAGCAGCCAGGCCGCGAGCAGCAGGACGACGCCGAAGTACACGCCGACCAGGCCGAGGGCGGCGCGCGCGGAGGCGGGGTGGAGCAGGTCCGCCACGGGCAGGGCGCCGGCCGTCTCACCGCCCAGGGCGAGGCAGGCGGTTCCGGCCAGACCGAGTGTCCGGCAGCGGCGGAGATCGACGGGGAGAGCCATGGCCGACACACGGGCAGCGTGTCAACGGCGGATGGCCGAAAGGGGACGCTCCCCTCTCCGCGGGGCGGCCCGCGCGTGACCGCCCGGTGCACACCGGCCGATGAGTTCCGGCCACGGCGGGAGGCCTACCGGCATAAGCGGACCGACGAACGGACGTGCTCCCATGACCAGCACCTCGGCGTACGCGCCTTCAGCCCCGGCGGCCTGACCGCCCTGGAGGTGGGGGCGCGCCTCATTGACCCCACGCACACGGCGCTCACGCGGCGCACGGGTGGTCAGAACACCGACAGACCGGTCAGGGTCGTGAACCGGTCGAGGGCCGCGACGCCCGCCACCGAGTTGCCCCGCTCGTCGAGGCCCGGGCTCCACACGCACAGGGTGCAGCGGCCGGGGACGACCGCGATGATCCCGCCGCCCACACCGCTCTTGCCGGGCAGGCCGACCCGGTAGGCGAAGTCGCCCGCCGCGTCGTACGTGCCGCAGGTCAGCATGATCGCGTTGATCTGCTTGGCCTGGCTGCGGGTGAGCAGACGGGTGCCGTCGGCGCGGATGCCGTGCCGGGCGAGGAAGCCCGTGGCGAGGGCGAGATCGGCGCAGGACGCGGCGATCGAGCACTGCCGGAAGTACTGCTCCAGGAGCGTCGGCACGGGGTTGTCGATGTTGCCGTAGGACGCCATGAAGTGGCCGAGCGCGGCGTTGCGGTCGCCGTGGGCGGTCTCGGACGCGGCGACCTCCTGGTCGAAGCCCAGGTCGGGGTTGCCGCTCTCGGCCCGCAGGAACGCCAGCAGTTCACCCGACGCGTCGCCGGTGCGGGTGTGCAGCCGGTCGGTGACGACCAGGGCGCCCGCGTTGATGAACGGGTTGCGCGGGATGCCGTTCTCGTACTCCAGCTGGACGAGGGAGTTGAAGGGGTTGCCGGAGGGCTCGCGGCCCACGTGCTCCCACAGGACGTCACCCTCGCGGGCCAGGTCGAGGGCGAGGGTGAAGACCTTCGTGAGGGACTGGGCGGAGAACGGCTCCCGCCAGTTGCCCACCCCGTACACCGTGCCGTCCGGCTCGGCGACGGCCATGCCGAAGCTGCGCGGGTCGCGGGCGGCGAGCGCCGGGATGTAGTCGGCGGGCCGGCCGCGGCCGGGGGTCCGCTCGATCTCCTCGGCGATGCGCTCCAGGACCGGCTGGAAGGTCGTCGACGACGTCATGATCGCTATTGTCCCTCCGCCGGTCCCGGTGCGCTCCGGCAGGTCAGGCCGGGGTCCGGCCGCTGCCGGCGAGGACCTCGGGGCGCAGCAGGCCGGCGAGGGTCTCGGCGGGGAGCAGGCCCTTCTCGAGGACGAGTTCGGCCACGCCCCGGCCGGTGGCGAGGGCTTCCTTGGCGATGTCGGTGGCCGCCGTGTAGCCGATGTGCGGGTTGAGGGCGGTGACCAGGCCGATGGAGTTCTCGACGCTCGCGCGCGCCTCGGTGTTGGCGGTGATGCCGGACACGCAGCGCTCGGCCAGGGTCAGGCAGGCGCTCTGCAGATGCGTGACGGACTCCGACAGCGAGTGCAGGATGATCGGCTCGAAGGCGTTGAGCTGGAGCTGTCCGGCCTCGGCGGCCATGGTGATGGTGACGTCGTTGCCGATGACCTCGAAGGCGACCTGGTTGACGACCTCGGGTATGACCGGGTTGACCTTGCCGGGCATGATGGACGAACCGGCCTGCACGGGCGGCAGGTTGATCTCGCCGAGGCCGGCGCGCGGGCCGGAGGACAGCAGCCGCAGGTCGTTGCAGCTCTTGGACAGCTTGACCGCGATGCGCTTGAGCACGCCGGACATCTGCACGAAGGCGCCGCAGTCCTGGGTCGCCTCGACCAGGTTGGCCGCCGTCACCAGGGGCAGTCCGGTGATGGCCGCGAGGTGGCGGCGGGCCGCTTCGGCGTAACCGGCGGGGGCGTTGAGGCCGGTGCCGATCGCGGTGGCGCCGAGGTTGATCTCGTGGATCAGCAGGACGGCCTCGGCGAGCCGGGACCGGTCCTCGTCCAGCATGACGGCGTACGCGGAGAACTCCTGGCCCAGCGTCATGGGCACCGCGTCCTGCAACTGGGTGCGGCCCATCTTGAGCACGTCGCGGAACTCGACGGCCTTGCGGGCGAACGTCTCCTGGAGGACGGACATCGCGTCGAGCAGCCCGCGCACCGCGAACACCGTCGCGATCTTGACGGCGGTCGGGTAGACGTCGTTGGTGGACTGGCCGAGGTTGACGTCCTCGTTGGGGTGCAGGAACCCGTACTCCCCCTTGGCGTGACCCAGCAGCTCCAGCGCCCGGTTCGCCACGACCTCGTTGGCGTTCATGTTGGTGGAGGTGCCGGCGCCGCCCTGGACGACGTCGACGACGAACTGGTCGTGCAGCTTGCCGTCGCGGATCTCACGGCAGGCCTCGACGATGGCGGCGGCCTTCCTCGGCTCCAGCAGGCCGAGTTCCTCGTTGGCGAGGGCGGCGGCCTCCTTGACGGCGGCGAGGGCGTCGATCAGGTGCGGGTAGGCGGAGATGGTCATGCCCGTGATGGGGAAGTTCTCCGTGGCCCGCAGGGTGTGCACACCCCAGTACGCCTCGGCGGGAACGTCACGGTCACCGAGCAGATCGTGCTCGGAGCGGGTGGCGGCGGTCATGACGGTGAGGGGCCTCTTTCTGAGGGAAGTGAGGGTGGTTGCGCGCCCTTCGGGGGCGCGGGGAACTGCGCGATCAGCCACATGGGCGCCGCAGCCTCCGGACGGGAGAACCCGGCACGCCGTCAGGCGCGGTCAGCACCGGCGACCGGCTCCAGCGAGCGAACGGGCCGCACACGCCCGACCTCCCGCCCACCACCGAGCAGCGGCTCACCCGCGAACTCGGCGAGCAGCTCCGGGTCGACACCGGCCCGGGCCAACGCCGCGGCAGCCACCGGCACCCGGGCCCGGTTCGCCCCGTCGGCGATCTTCACCGCCACGGCCCGCCCGTCGGGCAGCGCGGCGACCTGGACACCCTCGAAACCGTCCTTGGACAGCAGCCCCGGCACGGCCCGCATCAGCGCGGCGACGTCCCGCCCGGAGCCGGAGGCCATCTCGGCGTGTTCGCGCATGGCGTCGGCGACCCGGGCCTCGGGCGTGCCCGGCGCGGCGGTGACGATCCGGGCGGTGGCCCGGGCCAGTCCGTGCAGGGAGAGGGAGAACAGGGGCGCGCCGCAGCCGTCGACGGTGACCTGGGCGATGCGCTGCCCGGTGAGGTCCTCGACGATCTCGGCGACGGCCTGCTGGAGCGGGTGGCCGGGGTCGAGGTAGTCCTCCAGGGGCCAGCCGTTGAGGGCGCAGGTGTAGAGCATCGCCGCGTGCTTGCCGGAGCAGTTCTGGGCGAGCCGTGAGGGCAGTCGGCCCTCGCGCACCCAGGCGTCCCGGACGACCGGGTCGAACGGCAGGTCCGGGACGTTGCGCAGGTGGCCCTCGGTGAGCCCGGCGAGTTCGAGGATGCGCCGGGCCCCGGCGAGGTGGCGTTCCTCGCCGGAGTGGCTGGCGGCGGTCAGCGACAGCAGCTCGCCGTCGAGGGGCAGCCCGGCACGGACCATGGCCACGGCCTGGACGGGCTTGATCGCGGAGCGGGGGTAGAAGGCGGCCTCGATGTCTCCGATCTGGAGCCGGACCTCTCCGTCGGCGTCGAGGACGACGACGGAGCCGTAGTGGATGCCTTCGGTGATTCCGCCGCGTATGAGGTGGGCGACGGGGGCGTGGAGGGGTTCACGGACCAGGGGTGCGTCCGCGAGTGAACTGCTGTACATCACTGCCTGCTTCTCGGGGAGCGGCGCGTTCCTCACGCGTCGGCTCCGCTGGTGGACTTGGGTGCGATACGGCCGCGTATGGCGAACCATCCGCCGACCAGGGCTCCGACGATCAGCGGCAGGCACAGCACGGTGGTGCGTCCCGCGCCGCCGTCGGCGTACATGAGGACCAGGACGGAGGCGAGGAAGGCCAGCGTCACGATCTCGGTCCAGGGGGAGCCCGAGAGCCGGTAGCCCGGGCGGGTCAGCTCGCCCCTCTGGGTCTTCTGCCAGAAGAGGAGGTGACAGATCATGATCATGCCCCAGGTGGCGAGGATGCCGATCGCGGCGAAGTTCAGCACGATCTCGAACGCCTCGGCGGGCACGACGAAGTTGAGGCCGACGCCCAGGACGCAGATGCCGCTGGTGAGCAGGATGCCGCCGTAGGGGACCTGGCTGCGGCTCATCACGGAGGTGAACTTCGGCGCGGATCCGGCCATGGCCATGGAGCGCAGGATGCGGCCTGTGGAGTAGAGGCCGGAGTTGAGGGAGGACATGGCGGCCGTGAGGACGACGAGGTTCATCACGCCGCCCGCCGCCGGGACACCGATGTTGGACAGCACCGTCACGAAGGGGCTCTCCCCGGCGGTGTACTTGTTCCACGGCAGCAGCATCGACAGCAGCACGACCGAGCCGACGTAGAACACGCCGACACGCCACATGATCGAGTTGATCGCCTTCGGCATGATCTTCTCGGGGTTCTCGGTCTCACCTGCGGCGACGCCGACCAGTTCGACGGAGGCGTAGGCGAAGACGACGCCCTGGATGATCAGCAGCATGGGCAGCAGGCCGTGCGGGAAGACGCCGCCGCTGTCGCCGATCAGGGACGGGCCCGGGGTGTGGCCGTCGACGGGGTGCTGGGTGACCAGCAGGAAGATGCCGATGCACATGAAGACGACCAGGGCGCCGACCTTGACGATCGCGAACCAGAACTCCAGCTCGCCGAAGATCTTCACCGAGATCAGGTTGACGGTGAGGACGACCGCCAGCGCGATCAGCGCGATCACCCACTGCGGTATGTCGGAGAACATGCCCCAGTAGTGGGTGTAGGTGGCGACGGCGGTGATGTCGGCGATGCCGGTGGTCGCCCAGTTGAGGAAGTACATCCAGCCGGCGGTGTAGGCGCCCTTCTCCCCCATGAACTCGCGGGCGTAGGAGACGAAGGCGCCCGAGGAGGGCCGGTACAGCACGAGTTCGCCGAGGGCGCGCACGACGAGGAAGGCGAAGAGGCCGCAGACCGCGTAGGCGATGAAGAGGGACGGGCCGGCGTCGGCGAGACGGCCGCCGGCGCCGAGGAACAGGCCGGTGCCGATGGCTCCGCCGATGGCGATCATGTTGACGTGCCGGGACTTCAGGGACTTGCTGTAGCCCGCGTCTCCGGCGTCGACATGGATGGAACGTTTCTGCACCTCATCGTGCAGGGACTGCTCGCTCACGCCTCGGTTCCGCCTTCCATGGGGGTTTCCGTGGGGGTGTCCGTGCGCGAGGAGCGCACGATGTCGGTGAGGGTGGTCTCGACGCGGTCGAGGTGGTGGGCCATGGCCTCCACCGCGTCGTTCTCGGAACCGTCGGTCAGCGCTTCGACGATCGCCCGGTGCTCGCGGTTGGACTGCTCGCGGCGGCCGCCCAGCTCGTTGAGGAAGGCGGACTGGCGGGCCAGGGCGTCCCGGATCTCCTCGATGACCCGGCGGAAGACCGGGTTCTGGGCGGCCTCGGCCACGGCGAGGTGGAACAACGTGTCCATGGCGACCCACGCGGTGGTGTCCGTCTCCCGCTCCATCCGCTCCAGCAGGTGGGCCAGGTGGTCGAGGTTCTCCGGGGTGCGGCGCCGGGCCGCGTACCCGGCGACCGGGATCTCGACGTGGCGGCGCACCTCCAGCAGGTCACTGGCCGCGTAGTCACCGAAGGTGGGGTCCTCGACGGTGCTGGCCACGACGAAGGTGCCCTTGCCGGTGCGGGAGACGGTCAGGCCCATGGTCTGCAGGGCCCGCAGCGCTTCGCGCAGCACGGGCCGGGAGACCTCCAGGGTGCGGCAGAGCTCGGCCTCGGAGGGGAGCTTGTCGCCGATCGCGTACTCGCCGCGCTCGATGGCGCCGCGCAGGTGCGCCAGCACCGCTTCCATGGCACTGATGCGACGCACAGGCTGTCCGGCTGTCCGGCTGTCTGACAGGTTCACGGGAGAGATACTCCGGGCGACGGGAGGCGGCTGTCAAGAGGGTGCCCGAAAGGGGCGCGGGGAACTGCGCGACGAGCCGCGACGGCGCCGCAGATGGACGACGGCGCCTCCCGGCAGACGCTCAACTGTGCAGCACACCCGCTCCGAGCAGCCCGAACAGCAGCACGCCCACCACGATCCGGTAGATCACGAACGCGGTGAAGGAATGCTTGGCGACGAACTTCAGCAGCCAGGCGATCGAGGCGTAGGCCACGACGAACGAGACGAGCGTGCCGACGGCCAGCGGCGCCGCGCCCGCCCCGGTGCCCAGGGCGTCCTTGAGCTCGTAGAGGCCGGCGCCGGTCAGCGCGGGAATGCCGAGGAAGAACGAGAGCCGGGTGGCGGCGACGCGGTCCAGATCGAGGAGCAGCGCCGTGGACATGGTGGCGCCGGAGCGGGAGAAGCCGGGGAAGAGCAGGGCGAGGATCTGGGAGCTGCCGACGAGCATCGCGTCCCTGAACGAGGTGTCGTCCTCCCCGCGCTTGTGCCGGCCCCTCCGGTCCGCCGCCCACATGACGCCGCTGCCGACGATCAGCGAGCCGGCGACCACCCACAGCGAGGCGAGCGGACCCTCGATGAGCGGTTTGGCGGCGAGCCCGACCACGACGATCGGGATCGTCGCGCAGATGACCCACCAGGCGAACTGGTAGTCGTGCCGGTACCGCTCCTCCCGGTTGCGCAGGCCCCTCCCCCAGGCGGAGACGATCCGCACGATGTCCTTGAAGAAGTACACGAGCACCGCGGCGATCGCACCGACCTGGATGACGGCCGAGAACCCGACCACGGCGTCGTCGTCCACGGGGATGCCCATCAGCCCCTCGACGATCTTCAGATGGCCGGTGGAGGAGACGGGCAGGAACTCGGTCACCCCCTCGACGGCTCCGAGGACGACAGCCTGACCGACGCTGATGACGCTCATGGGATCCAGTTCTGCTCGGGAGCGGGAGCGGAGGGGACCGTCTTACTACACCCGGACGAGAACGGAGCCCATGGACGCGCCTCACAGCCGCGCCAGGGCCGCCCCCGCGAAGGCCGCGGCGAGGCCGGCCGTCGCGCTGAGCACGACGTTGAGGGCGGCCTGCAGCCGCGCCCCGGTCTCCGCCAGCCGCAGCGTCTCGTAGGAGAACGTCGAGTAGGTCGTCAGGGCCCCGCACAGGCCGGTGCCGAGCAGCAGCTGGAGGTGGGTGGCGGCGCCCGTGAGCAGGCCGAGGATCAACGACCCGCAGACGTTGACCGTCAGGGTGCCCCAGGGGAAGACCGAGTCGTGCCGCGCCTGGACCGCGCGGTCGGTGAGGTAGCGCAGCGGGGCGCCGACCATCGCGCCGCCGACGACCAGCAGCCAGTTCACAACCAGTTCTTACCCTTCGTGTCGGCCGGGCCGGGATCGTCCCCGGGGCCGGTGTACCGGATCACTTCACACTCGTCGAGGGTCACGAGCCCCTCGGTGACGATGTCGTCGAGGTGCGGGAGGAACGCGCGGACGCGGAGCTCGGTGTCGACGATCACCACGGCGACCGGCAGGTCCTCGCTGAGGGACAGCAGCCGCGAGGTGTGGATCAGGGAGGAGGCGCCGAAGCCCTCGATGCCCCGGAAGACGCTGGCGCCCGCCAGTCCGGCCGCGTGGGCCCGGTGGACGATCTCGGAGTAGAGGGGCCGGTGGTGCCAGGTGTCGCTCTCGCCGACGAAGACGGTCAGGCGCAGGGCCCTGGCGGTCTGTCTCGTCATCTCTGCCTCCTCTTCAGGACGCGGCGGGTCGTCCCGGCGGCGAGCCACACCGCCGTGAGGGCCGCGAGCGGGGTCGTGACCAGGTAGGCCAGACCGGTGGCGGCCTGACCGCCGTCGACGAGCCGCCGGATGTCGACGGCGTACGTCGAGAAGGTGGTGAAGCCGCCGAGGACGCCGGTGCCGAAGAAGGGCCGGACGAGGGGATGGGGGGTCCCGACCTCGGTGATGATCACCATGAACACGCCGATCACGGCGCAGCCGGCGATGTTGACCCCGAAGGTCGTCCAGGGGAAGCCGCCCGCGGGCGAGGGCCACCAGAGGGAGGCGGCGTAGCGGGCTGTCGCCCCCACTCCCCCGCCGAGCGCCACGACGGTGACGACGGGCGCCTGGGCGCGCCAGGAGGGCCGCCGCGGGGTGGAGGCTCGCACGTGGAGGCTCTCGGGGGATGTCATGGGGGTGCGTCTCCTACTCGCCGGGAGCCCGGGGTCGTGCGGGCGCGTGCCGTCGCAAGTAGGGACCGTTGGCGGCGTCCTTGCCGCGGTTCGGGTACGGCGGGCCCCACCGCCGCGCCGCGACGTCAGCCGCGGCCGGAGTTCAGATTAACCCCGGGGCCGAACGGGGTCACTCCGAGGCTGCGGTGAGGGTCACTTCGGGGCGGGTGGTTCGCAGACGGCGACGCCGCGTTCCCAGAGGCTGCCGAGGATCAGGTGGCCGCCCGCTTCGCAGACGCTGGTGGGCATGCGATAGCCGGAGTGGCGGCGGCCGAGGTGGTGGACGAGGCGGCCCTGGTCGTCATAGGCCTGGAGGGCGATCGTGCCGACCGGGCGGAACGGGGCGTGTACGGCGGCACGGGCGGCGGCGGCCCGGACGCCGGGCGCCCTGCGGTGGAGCAGTTCGAGGGCCGGGACGCGGGGCCCGGCGAGCGCGACCCAGATCGGTCCGTCGGGTGCGCCGCGCCAGAGGTTGTCGGGCATGCCCGGGAGGTCCTCGGCGAACGGCTCGCCGCGTCCGGCCCCGGGCCCGGTGAGCCGGAAGCGCAGGAGCCGGCGTGCGCCGGTCTCGGCGACGACGAGGAAGGACTCGTCGGCTCCGACGGCGACGCCGTTGGCGAACTGCAGCCCGTCCAGCACCACCTCGGGACTGTCACCGCCGGGGGCGAGCCGCAGCAGCCGTCCCGTCCCGGTGTGCTCGACGATGTCGCCGATCCACTGCTCCAGGGGGTAACGGCGGCTGGAGACGGTGAAGTAGACGCTGCCGTCGGAGAGGGACACGACGTTGCTGCAGAAGCGCAGCGGCTCGCCCGCCACCGAGTCGGCGAGGACACGGACGGTGCTGTCGCCGGTGCCCACGCGCAGCAGCCCGCGTGCCGCGTCGCACACCAACAGGTCGCCGTCCGGCAGGAGTTCGAGCCCTAGCGGCCTGCCGCCGGTCTCGGCGATCACCTCGACGCGGGCCGCGACCCGATCGCCGAGGCCCTCGAGCCGCAGGATGCGGCCGTCCGCGACGCCGGTGAGGACGCGGCCGCGCGGGTCGGCGACCACGTCCTCGGGGCCGGGGCCCACGGCGACGTAGTGGCGCGGGACGAGTGCCGTGGGTCGGTCCATCGCGTGCGTGTCCTTCACCGTCGGGAGTGATACCGCGGTACCGGGTCGCCTACCAGCCCTTTTCAAACATGCGGGCGACCTCGGCGATCCGGATGTCGTCGCGGTGGTAGTGAACCCGGCCCGCGGACCTGCTGGTGCGCAGCATGCCGGTGGCCTCGAGTAGCCGGAGATGGGTGACGGCGACCGGGCGCGGCAGCGAGAACCGCTCGGCGACGGCGTCCGCGGTGACACCGTCCGCCGCGGGCCCGGGCTCCTTCAGCCAGGCCAGGATGCGCAGCCGCGTCTCGTCCGTGGGAGTCCTCAGCATGTCGTGCCCCTGCCTCGCGGCTTCGCGCTCACCGCGTCCTCCCACTGTCTCGCAGCGGGGGCCGCCGTGTCCGGCACTCGGCATGCTTGTCCGATACCGAACTGCCCTGTCGTGCGCAGGACTTCGGACAGATGCGCGGACGGCGGGCAGGACCCGGCGGCGGGCCCTCCCCGGTGTGCTCAGCGGTGCCGGAACCAGGGCATCGACGACTGCGGGCGGCCGTCGTGGCCGAACAGCGCCTGGTTCTCCCTGGCGTTGCCTCAGGCCGCGTCGGTCGGGTCCCAGCCGTTGCCGCCCACGGCGGTCCAGATGGCCTCCCAGGAGAAGACGCCCAGGTCGAGGCTCTCGGGCGGGAGCCGGCGCAGGCGCGCCGGAGACGATCCATGCGCGGTCATTGAACCCTGCACCGGTGTTACCGTTCCCCTATGGCGGCGAGTACGGCTGGTGGACAGCTCGAGGAACGGTGGCGGGACATCCTGTCGGCGCACGCGCGCACGATGTGCGAGATCGACCGGGCGCTGCATCCGCACGGCCTCGGCGCGTCCGACTTCGAGGTCCTGGACCTGCTCGCGACCGCCGCGCCCGAGGAGGGCGAGCAGTGCCGGGTGCAGAACCTCGTGGGGCGGGTCCACCTCAGCCAGAGCGCGCTGTCCCGGCTGATCGCCCGGCTGGAGAAGGACGGCCTGGTGACGCGGTCCGTCTGCGCGGAGGACCGGCGGGGCGTATGGGTCTCCCTCACGTCGAAGGGCCGTGACCTGCACACCGAGGTGCTGCCACTGCAGCGGGCGGCCCTGAGCCGGGCACTGGGCGGCCAGCCGCCCAGGCCCGGATCGACCCGGTCGTCCGACTAGCGGGCCAGCAGGGTGCGGACTCCCTCCGAGGTGAGCGTCAGCCGGTGCTCCGAGCTGCCGTCGATGGTGAGCGACAGGTCGTCGGCCGGCCACTGGGCGGCGAGGGCGCCGAGCGGCACCATGCGGTAGCGGGAAACGAACGGCAGCAGCCCGGCCATCTCCACCTCGGAGGTGAACACGGGCACCACCGGTTCGCCGCCCGGCTGCTCCAGCACGGGCAGCGCCACCGCCGAGGGGTTGGCGGCGTCGGCGTCGGCCGCGTCGTCGGGCACGGGGATGAGCACGTCGCTGTTGGCGAGCGCGTCCAGAGCCGCCGCGTCCTCGGTGTTCTCGGCGAGGACGTCCAGTGCCCGCTGGGCGGGCGTGGGCGTGGGGTCGTTTGCAGGTGTCTCCATGGCACATTCCCTGGTAGCGGCGGTCGTGCGGCCTGCCCGGGGCAAGATCCGCCCCGGGTACGGTCCTGCTCGCGTACCCGAACGGCAACGGGGCAATCCTGGCGGATCTTCAGGGTTCGTGGGAGCCGCGGGGAGATCCTGTGGCCGGTGCCCGTGGACCTGGCCGTACGGGGAGCAGCGCCCCGCCACCGCCACGCTGACCGGCGCCCGTCAGCCGTCTCCCGCAACGGCCCGCTGCACAGACCGGCGCCCGTCAGCCGTCTCCCGCAACGGCCCGCTGCACAGACCGGCGCCCGTCAGCCGTCTCCCGCAACGGCCCGCTGCGCCGACCGGCGTTCGTTCAGCCGTCTCCCCCCGCCACAGCCCGCTGCCAGGCCCCCTCCCGCAGCAGCCGCAGCCCGTTCAGGCCGACCAGGACCGTGGAGCCCTCGTGGCCCGCGACGCCCAGCGGCAGCGGCAGGTCACCGGCCAGGTCCCAGACGACGAGACCGGCGATGAACACCCCGGCGATCACGAGGTTCTGCACGACCAGCCGACGGGCGCGGCGGGACAGGGCGACGGTGGCGGGGACCGCGGCGAGTTCGTCGCGCACGATGACGGCGTCCGCGGTCTCCAGGGCCAGGTCGGAGCCGGCCCGTCCCATGGCGACACCGGTGTGTGCGGCGGCCAGGGCGGGTGCGTCGTTGACGCCGTCCCCGACGACCAGCACCTTGCGGCCCGCGCCCTCCATCTCCTTGACGGCCGCCAGTTTGTCCTGCGGCAGCAGCCCGGCGCGCACGTCGTCGATCCCGGCCTCGGCGGCGAGGTGCGCGGCGGCGCGGGGGTTGTCGCCGGTGAGGAGCACGGGGGCGGTGCCGGTGAGCCGGATGAGGGCGGCGACCGTGGCGGTGGCGTCCGGGCGCAGCCGGTCGGCGACGCCGAGCAGTCCGGCGGGGGTGCCGTCCACGACGACCAGGACGGCGGTGCGGCCGGACTCCTCCAGTTCCGCGGCCGGGCCGACGGCGTCGTCCGCCAGCCGGGCCGGTGCGCCGACTGCGACCGTACGGCCGCCGACCACGGCGGTGACCCCCACACCGGGCGCGGAGGTGAAGTCCCGCGCGTCGGGCAGGTCGAGGCCGCGTTCGCGGGCCGCGTCCACGACCGCCCGGGCCAGCGGATGCTCACTGGGCCGTTCGGCGGCGGCCGCCAGGGTCAGCAACTCCCGCTCGTCCAGGCCGGATCCGGGCAGCGGCCGGACGTCGGTGACCCGGGGGCTGCCCTCGGTGAGCGTGCCGGTCTTGTCCAGCGCGACCGCGTCGACCTGGCCGAGCCGCTCCATCACCACGGCCGACTTCACCAGCACACCGTGGCGTCCGGCGTTGGCGATGGCCGACAACAGGGGCGGCATGGTGGCCAGCACCACCGCACAGGGCGATGCGACGATCATGAAGGTCATGGCGCGCAGCAGCGAGTCGGTCAGCTGTGCGCCGAAGGCGAGCGGCACCAGGAAGACGGCCAGGGTCGCGGCCACCATGCCCAGCGAGTAACGCTGTTCGACCTTCTCGATGAACAGTTGCGTGGGCGCCTTGGTCTCGGACGCCTCCTGCACCATGCGGACGATCCGGGCGATCACGGAGTCCGAGGCGTCGCGTTCGACCCGGAGGCGCAGCGCGCCGGTGCCGTTGAGGGTGCCTGCGAAAACCTCGTCGCCCCGCTCCTTCGGTACGGGCAGCGGCTCACCGGTGATGGTCGCCTGATCCACCTCGCTCGCTCCGTCGAGCACACGTCCGTCGGCACCGACGCGCTCGCCGGGCCGAACAAGAACGGTGTCGCCGACCTGCAACTCCTCGACGGCTACGGCCTGTTCCTCACCCGCCGCGCTCAGCCGGGTGGCGGTGGCGGGGGCCAGGTCGAGCAGGCCTCGGACGGAGTCGGCGGTGCGGGCCGTGGCCAGGGCCTCCAGCGCGCCCGAGGTGGCGAAGATGACGATGAGCAGGGCGCCGTCCATGACCTGCCCGATCGCGGCCGCGCCCAGAGCGGCGACGACCATCAGCAGATCCACGTCGAGGGTGCGTTCCCTGAGCGCCTTCAGCCCCTCCCACCCCGGCTCCCACCCGCCCGTGACGTACGACAGGGCGTACAGGGGGCCCCAGATCCAGGCGGGGACGCCGGTCAGCTGCAAAGGCAGCGCGAGCAGGAAGAGGACGGTGGCCGCGGCGGCCCAGCGCGCCTCGGGGAGCGCGAGGACACGGGTACGCCGCCGGGCCGCCTCTCGGGTGCGTGCGGGCTTCGCCCGTTCGACCGGTTGCGGCGCGAGCGTGGAGGTCATCAGGGGTCCTTCTGGCGGGGTCGCGTGGCCACCTCACCATACAGGAACACATGAAGACTCATTCATGCCTTCATGTGACGGCGATGCACGCCGCCCCGGCACAGCGCGCATCGCCGTCACACCACGGGCACCGCGACGTACTGGTACTCCAGGAACTCCTCGACCCCGACCCGGCCGCCCTCTCGCCCGAGCCCGGACTGCTTGACCCCGCCGAAGGGAGCCGCCGGGTTGGAGACCAGACCGGTGTTCAGACCGACCATGCCGACCTCCAGGCCCTCACTGACGCGCAGCCCGCGGTCCAGCCCCCGGGTGAAGACGTAACCGACCAGGCCCCAGGGCGTGTCGTTGGCACGGCGCAGCACCTCGTCCTCGTCGTCGAAGGTGAGGATCGCGGCGACCGGGCCGAAGATCTCCGTGTCCATCAGACGGCTGCCGGCATCGACACCGGCCAGCACGGTCGGCGGGTAGAAGTGGCCGGGCCCCTCCGGCGTACGGCCGCCGACGAGCACCCGGGCGCCGCGCTCCACCGCGTCGGCGACCAGCTCCGCGACCTTGGCGCGTCCGGCGGCGTCGATCAGCGGGCCGACGTCGGCCCCGTCGCAGGTTCCGGGCCCGACCACGAGGGCGCCCATCCGCTCGGCGAGCCGCCGCCCGAACTCGTCGGCCACCGACCGGTGCACGAAGAAGCGGTTCGCCGCCGTGCAGGCCTCCCCCATGTTCCGCATCTTGGCGACCATCGCCCCGTCCACGGCCACGTCCAGGTCGGCGTCGTCGAAGACGATGAACGGCGCGTTCCCGCCCAGCTCCATCGAGGTGCGCACGACGGTGTCGGCGCACTGCGCGAGCAGCAGCCGGCCGACGGCGGTGGAACCGGTGAAGGACAGCTTGCGGATCCGCCCGCCGCGCAGCAGCGGCTCGCACACCTCGCCGGCACGGGAGGTGGTGACGACGTTCAGCACGCCGTCCGGCAGACCCGCCTCCCGCAGGATCCCGGCCAGCGCCAGGCCGGACAGAGGGGTCTGCGGCGCGGGCTTGAGGATCATCGTGCAGCCCGCCGCGATCGCCGGACCGATCTTGCGGGTGCCCATGGCCAGCGGGAAGTTCCACGGCGTGATGAGCAGGCAGGGTCCGACCGGGCGCCGGGAGAGCAGCATGCGGTTACGGCCGTCGGGCAGGATGCCGCAGCCACCGTCGATCCGGACGGCCTCCTCGGAGAACCAGCGGAAGAACTCGGCCGCGTAGGCCACTTCTCCCCGGGCCTCGGCGAGCGGCTTGCCCATCTCGGACGTCATCAGGTGGGCGAGTTCGTCGGTGCGTTCCAGGATGACTTCGTAGGCGCGGCGCAGGATCTCGCTGCGGGCCCGGGGCGCGGTGCGGGCCCAGGCCGTCTGGGCGCCGACGGCGGCCTCCTCGGCCAGCCGGGCGTCCTTGGGGCCGGCGTCGGCGACGTGGCAGAGGATCTCGCCGGTCGCGGGATCGTCGACGGGCATGGTGGCACCGTCGGTGGCGTCCACCCACGCACCGCCGATGAACAACTGCGTCAGAACCTCGGTCATGTCGTCTCTCCTGGCCGGTCGGCGGCGGGGTCGAGGAGCAGGGCGCGGATGCCCGGCCCGGTCTCCACCCGCGGACCGGGCGCGAACTCGGCGGTACGGGCCGTCAGATTCGCCAGGCCGCGGGTGGCGGCGGTCATCGGTCCGACGCTCCCGAGGTTCCGGCCTCGACGGCGTTCGCCCAGGCCCGGAGGCCCTCGTCGACGCCGGTCTCGTCGATCACGAGCGCCGGGATCATGCGGACGACCTGGTTCCAGGCGCCGCACAGCAGCAGGAGCAGGCCTTCGTCGACGGCGGCCCGCTGGACGCGGGCGGCGGTCTCCGGGTCGGGGCCGCCGTCCTCGGTGACGAACTCGGTGGCCAGCATGAGGCCGAGGCCGCGGACGTCGCCGATGCCGGGAGTGCGGTCGGCCACGGCCTCCAGGCCCTGGCGGAGCCGCTTGCCCATCGCCTCGGCGTTCTCCACGAGGTTCTCGTCGCGTACGACGTCCAGCGTCGCGCAGGCGGCGGCGCAGGCGACGGCGTTGGCGCCGTACGTGCCGCCCTGAGAGCCGGGCCAGGCCTTCGTCATGAGCTCCTCGGAGGCGGCGATGCCGGAGAGGGGGAAGCCGCTGGCGAGGCCCTTGGCGGTGACCAGGATGTCGGGAGTGACGCCGAAGTGGTCATGGCCCCAGAACCGGCCGGTGCGGCCGACACCCGTCTGCACCTCGTCGAGGATCAGCAGGAAGCCGTGCCGGTCCGCCCGCTCGCGCAGGCCTTCGAGGAACGCGCGGGTGGCGGGGACGTAACCGCCCTCGCCGAGGACCGGCTCGACGATGACCGCCGCCGTGTCGGCGGGCGACGAGATCGTCTGGAGGGTGTAGTCGAGCTCCTCGAGCGCGAAGCGGGTGGCGGTCTCCTCGTCCCAGCCGTACCGGAAGGCCGTCGGGAACGGGGTGACGACCACGCCGCTCATCAGCGGCGAGAAGCCGGACCGGAAGCGGATGCCGGAGGTGGTCATGGAGGCGGCGGCGACGGTACGGCCGTGGAAACCGCCGTGGCAGACCAGGACGTTGGGCCGGCCGGTGGCCTGGCGGGCCAGCCGCAGGGCCGCCTCGACGGCCTCGCTGCCGGAGTTGGTGAAGAACAGACTGTCCAGGCCGGACGGCAGCACCTCGCCCAGCTTGTCGACGAGGCGGCGCAGCGGCTGGTGCATGACGGTCGTGTACTGCCCGTGGATGAGGGTGCCCACCTGCTCCTGCGCCGCCGTCACGACCCGGGGGTGGCAGTGCCCGGTACTGGTGACGCCGATGCCGGCGGTGAAGTCGAGGTAGCGGCGGCCGTCCTCACCGTAGAGGTGGACGCCCTCGCCCCGGGCCGCCACGACGGGGGTGGCCTGGCGAAGGTGCGGCGACAGTGCGGTCATGCGGTCTCCCGGCCTTACGTCGCGGTCTGGTTGCTCGGCTCAGCTCCGGTTCCCGAGCATCCGGGCCGTCGCGAAACGGGACAACGCGTGATCTGTCCAGCCGGAACCCGTTGTTCGGACGTTGTGTCAACCACCGAACCTCCGTGGCATCGCAGGCCCCTCGCGTGGACAGCTGTTGCACAGGTCAGCACCGCTTGTCAGAGTGACCGGGCACGCAGGGAGGCACCGTGAACGCTCACCCCCCGGCAGCCGGCCGCGGCCCCGCCCCGGCCGGTCGCGCGCCGACCGTCGCCGACGTCCTCGCCCTGCCGGTCCTGGCCGCCGGGCAGCCCCAAGTCGTCACGGGGCTGGCGCAGTTGGAGCGGCCGGTGCGCTGGGTGCACATCACCGAGCTGACGGACCCCGCCTCGTTCCTCAAGGGCGGGGAGCTGGTTCTGACCACGGGCATGCCCCTGCCCGAGGACGCCGCGGGTGTCCGCCGGTACGTCGAGGAACTCACCGAGGTGGGGGCGGCCGCCCTGGTCATCGAGCTCGTACGGCGCTACCACCGGCCGCCGGACGCCCTCGTGCAGGCCTGCCGGGCCCGGCGGCTGCCCCTGGTCACCCTCGCCCGGGACGTCAACTTCCTGGAGGTCACGCAGGTCGTGCACGCGCTGATCCTCGGCAGCCAGGCGGAGGCGATGCGGCGGACCCAGCGGATCCACGAGGCGTTCACGGCCCTGACGTTGCGCGGGGCGGGTCCGCAGGACGTGCTGCGCGCGGCGGCGGAGATGAGCGGCCGGACGGTCGTGCTGGAGAACCTGGTGCACCAGGCGCTGATCTGCGAGCCCTCGGGGAGCACGGTGGAGGAGGCGCTCGGGGACTGGGAGCGGCGCTCACGGACGGCCGGGCCCGGCGACCGCACCGAGGTGGCCGGTCCGGAGGGCTGGCTCACCGCGCCGGTCTCCTACCAGGGCGAACGCTGGGGGCGGTTGGTCATGCTGCCCGCCGACGGACCGGCCTTCGGGCCGGAGCACGTCACCGTTCTGGAGCGGACGGCGATGGCCCTGACCGTGGCCCGGCTCATCCACCCCACGCCGTGGGAGCACGCGGCCCACCGCAACGCGCTGCGGGAACTGGCGGAGCAGCGCCACCACTCCCCCGAGGACGTCCGCGCCCGCTGTGCCGCGCTGGGTCTTCCCACGGACGCCGGTGTGTTCGTGGCGGTGCTCGTGGACCCGGGGCCGGGCGTGGAGGGCGCGGAGGCGGAGGCCCGGCTGCACCGGGAGCTGCGGTCGGCCGGCGTTCCGGCGCTGGTCGGCGAGCTGTCCCCCGGCCGCCTCGGTGTGCTGCTGGCGCTGCGCCAGGGCCGGCCCTGGCGGCCGGTGGCCGAACGGCTGAGCCGCGCGGCACTGGCCCTGGCGCCGGGGGCGGTCGTCGGCGTCGGATCGGACGTGGCGGACCTGGCCGACACCGCCGGCTCCTTCAGGGAGGCGGCCCGGGTCATGGAGGCCACCCCGCCCGGCCAGCCCTTACCGGCGGACCGGTCCTTCCACGAACTGCCGGACGTCGACCTGCGCCGGCTGCTGTACGCGCTGCGCGAGGACACCAGGATCCAGGACTACACGGAACGCCGGCTGGGCCGGATCGTCGAGCACGACGACCGGCACGGCACCGACCTGCTGACGACCCTGGGCCACTACCTCGACGCCGCAGGCAACAAGACCGCGGCGGCCCGGCGCGGTGGCCTGTCGCGGGAGACCGTGTACCAGCGTCTGCGCACCGTCGAACGCCTCCTCGGCACCGACCTCGAATCCGGCGCGCACCGCACGGAACTCCACGTGGCGCTCACGGCGTTGCGGGTGCTGCGCGCCGGCCCGGGAGGGCATCCCGGGTAACGGTTCGCGCGTCCGGTCCAGGGCGATCAGGTGTCGAAGTCGACCGTCAGCGTCTCGGACACCGGGAACGTCTGGCACGTGAGGACGTAGCCCGCGTCCACCTCGGACGGTTCCAGGGCGAAGTTGCGGCGCATGTCGGCCTTGCCGTCGGTGATCTGGGCCCGGCAGGTGCCGCAGACCCCGCCCTTGCAGGCGAAGGGCAGGTCGGGACGGGTCTGCTGGGCGCCTTCGAGGAGGGTGCGGTCGCGGGGCAGCGGGGCCGTGGTGGAGCGGCCGTCGAGGGTGACGGTGACCTGGCTGACCGGGCCGGAGGGGCCGGTCTCGGCGTGGTGGACCTCGCGGACGGGCTCGTCGTCGGCGTAGAAGAGCTCCTGGTGGACACGGTCGGCGGGGACGCCGAGGCCGGCGAGGACCTGCTGGGCGGCGCGGACCATGCCGTGCGGGCCGCACAGCCACCAGTGGTCGGCCGACTCGACGTCGACCAGCGCGTCCACGAGGGCGGAGAGCCGTTCGGCGTCGAGCCGGCCGGAGAGCACCTCGGCCTCGCGGGGCTCACGGGACAGGACGTGGGCGAGCTGGAACCGCGTCGGGTAGAGGTCCTTCAGGTCGGCGAGTTCGTCGGCGAACATCACCGTGCCGGTGCGGCGGTTGCCGTACAGGAGGGTGACGCGTGAGCGGGAGTCGGCGGCCAGGACGGACTCGGCGATGGAGACCATGGGGGTGATGCCGGAGCCGGCCGCGATCAGGACGTGGTGGCCGGGGGCGGTCAGGTCGGGGGTGAAGACGCCGGTGGGCGCCATGACCTCCACCGTGTCGCCGGGGCGGACCTCCCGCACCAGCCAGGAGGAGAACAGGCCGCCCGGCACCACCCGGACCCCGATGCGCGGCGCCGTGCCGGCCGGGGCGCAGATCGAGTACGAGCGGCGCTCGTCCCGGCCGTCGACGTCTCGGCGCAGGGTGAGCGACTGGCCGGGCGCGAAGGCGAACTCCTCGGCCAGTTCGGCCGGGATGTCGAAGCTCACGGCTGCCGCGTCCTCGCACAGCGGCTGCACGGCGGCGACCCGCAGGGCGTGGAAGACCGGACGTCGGCGGGCACGGGGGTGTGCCGCCGGGGCGGGGGCCGGCTCCATCAGGTCCTCCATCAGATCTCCTTGACGTACTCGAACGGCTCGCGGCAGGCGAGGCAGCGCCACAGGGACTTGCAGGACGTGGCGCCGAAGCGGGAGGTCTCCTCGGTGTCGGGGTGACCGCAGCGCGGGCAGGGCACCGAGCGGCGGGTCGGCGACAGCACGAGCGGGACCGGTCCGGCGGCGCGGGCGGGCGCGGCGCCGGGCGGGGCGATGCCGTGCTCGGCGAGCTTGCGCCGGCCCTCCGCCGTGATCCAGTCGCTGCTCCACGGCGGGTCGAGGACCGTGCGGATCTCCACGCGCGCGTATCCCGCCGCACGCAGCCGCGCGGCGACGCCGGCGCGCATCTCGGCCATCGCGGGGCAGCCCGAGTAGGTCGGGGTCAGGCTCGCGACCACCGTGCCGTCCTCGGCCAGGCTCACGTCGCGCAGCACGCCTAGGTCGGCCAGGGTGAGCATGGGGAGTTCGGGGTCGGGCACCTGCTCGGCGATGCGCCGGGCCCGTCGCTCGTCCAGGAGCGCCGTCACCATGTCGCCTCCGGGTGGGCGCGGGCCACGCCCTGCAACTCGGCGAGCAGCGGGGCCAGATGCTCGGTGTGGTCCCCGGTGCGGCCCGAGCCGGGCAAGGGGCGGTAGACCGGCATGGGCAGCCCCGCCGCCTCGGTGACCTGGCGGAGGACCGCGACCACCTCGTCGCGGACGTCGTAGGCCGTGAACAGTTCGCCGAGGTAGGGCGCCACCTGCTCCTGCGCCTTGCGCATCCGGCGGTGGGACTCCTCGGTGCCGTCGCCGAGGCGCACGGCCCACTCGGCCGCGTACTGGCGGTGGTAGGCCAGTTCCTTCACGCCCTTGGCGGCGATCGCCGCGAGCACCGGGTCGCGGTGGGCGGTGAGCCGCTCGAAGTGCGCCAGCCGCCAGCTGCTGAACACCAGCAGCCGCACGATCGAGAACGCGAAGTCCCCGTTGGGCAGTTCCGCCAGGCGGACGTTGCGGAAGTCGCCGGCGTCACGGAAGTAGGCGTAGGCGTCCTCGTCGCGGCCTGTGCCGTCGGCCTGGCCCGCGCGGGAGTAGAGCAGGCGGGCCTGCCCGAGCAGGTCGAGCCCGATGTTGGCGAGCGCCACCTCCTCCTCCAGCTCGGGGGCGCGGGTGGTCCACTCGGCGAGCCGCTGCGCGGAGACCAGGGCGTCGTCGGCCAGCGTGACGCAGACGGACGCCAGTTCGCCGGCGTCGAGGTCGTCGGGCACGGTCGTGTCGACGCCGTGCAGGGGGTCCTCGAAGCCGGTGCCGTAGGCCCAGCGGGTGTCGTCGTCGTGTCCCTCGGCGAGGGTCAGGTAGACGTGGTCGTCGCTCATGCCCTCTCCTTCAGATGTGCGGGACGTCTTCGGGGATGTCGTAGAAGGTCGGGTGCCGGTAGACCTTGTCGGCGCTGGGCTCGAAGAAGGGGTCCTTCTCGTCGCGGGTGGAGGCGGCGATGTGCTCCGAGCGCACGACCCAGATGGACACGCCCTCGTTGCGGCGGGTGTACAGGTCGCGGGCGTGGGTGAGCGCCATGCGGTCGTCGGCGGCGTGCAGCGATCCCACGTGGACGTGGTTCAGTCCGCGCTTGCCGCGCACGAACACCTCGTACAGCGGCCAGTCCTGCTTGTCGGCGGTCATGCCACCGCTCCCTTCTCCGCGCGGGCGGCCTGTTTGGCGGCGTGGGCGGTGGCCGCCTCGCGCACCCAGGCGCCCTCCTCGTGGGCCGTGCGGCGCCGTTCCATCCGCTGGTCGTTGCACGGGCCGTCGCCCTTGATGACCCGCATCAGCTCGTCCCAGTCGGGCGTGCCGAAGTCGTGGTGTCCCCGCTCCTCGTTCCAGCGCAGCTCCGGGTCGGGGAGGGTCACGCCGAGCTTCTCGGCCTGCGGGACGGTCATGTCGACGAAGCGCCGGCGCAGTTCGTCGTTGCTGTGCCGCTTGATCTTCCAGGCCATGGACTGCGCGGAGTTGGGCGAGGCGTCGTCGGGCGGGCCGAACATCATCAGCGACGGCCACCACCAGCGGTTCACCGCGTCCTGCACCATCTCCCGCTGTTCGGGGGTGCCGCGCATCATCGTCATCAGCAGCTCGTAGCCCTGCCGCTGGTGGAAGGACTCCTCCTTGCAGATGCGGACCATGGCGCGTGCGTACGGCCCGTAGGAGGAGCGGCACAGCGGCACCTGGTTGCAGATCGCGGCGCCGTCCACGAACCAGCCGATCACGCCGACGTCGGCGAAGCTCAGCGTCGGGTAGTTGAAGATCGACGAGTACTTCTGGCGGCCCTCGATGAGGCGCTCGGTCAGGTCCGCGCGGTCGGCGCCCAGCGTCTCCGCCGCCGAGTACAGGTACAGCCCGTGTCCGGCCTCGTCCTGGACCTTGGCGAACAGAATGGCCTTGCGGCGCAGCGAGGGGGCGCGAGTGATCCACTCGCCCTCGGGCTGCATGCCGATGATCTCCGAGTGCGCGTGCTGCGCGATCTGCCGGATCAGCGTCTTGCGGTAGCCCTCCGGCATCCAGTCGCGCGGCTCGATCCGCTGGTCCCGCGCGATCGTCGCGTCGAAGTGCTGCTGGAGATCCGGCCCGGCGCCGTCCGCCCCCGGGGGGCTGGAGTGTGTCGTGTCCATCCGTCCCACTTCCCAACCGACCATTCGTTCGGTACATCGTATGACAAGGCGCCGCGCCTTGGTAAGACCCCGGCCCTTGACAGGCGCGGAGGCGAGTTGATTACTTGGCGGCACCGAAGCTAACCGAATGTTCGGTCGGGCTACAAGGTGGTGCGAGAAGTGAGTCATACCGCTGACGCGACACCCGCGGCGGAGGCGATGTTCGCCGCGGACGAGGCCTCCCGCGGGCTCGGCATCGAGCTGCTGGAGCAGGGCGAGGGGTTCGCCGTCCTGCGCATGACCGTGACGCGCGCGATGGTGAACGGGCACGGCATCGCCCACGGCGGGTACGTCTTCCTGCTCGCCGACACCGCGTTCGCCTGCGCCTGCAACAGCCACGGCCCGGTGACCGTCGCGGCCGGCGCCGACATCACCTTCGTGGCCCCGGCGCACCAGGGCGACGTGCTCGTGGCGCGGGCCGAGGAACGCACCCGGTTCGGACGCAGCGGCCTGTACGACGTGAGCGTCCGGCGGGGCGACGAGGTGATCGCCGAGTTCCGGGGCCGCAGCCGGAGCATCAGGAGCACGAGGCCGGAGGAGTCCTGAATGACCAGCGAGACCACGGCCTCCCGGGCCGGCCGGCCGACGCCGCGGCGACTCGGCGAACCCCTCCCCCACGCCCTCCTCGACGACGGTGAGCGGCTGACCCGCGAGCAGCTGCGCGAGCTCCAGCTCGACCGGCTGCGCAGCAGCCTCCGGCACGCCTACGACAACGTGGAGGCGTACCGGAAGAAGTTCGACGGCGCCGGGGTCTCGCCCGACGACTGCCGCTCGCTGGAGGACCTGTCCCGCTTCCCCTTCACCACGAAGGCCGACCTGCGGGACACCTACCCGTTCGGCATGTTCGCCGTACCCATGGACCGGGTGCGGCGGGTGCACGCCTCCAGCGGCACCACCGGCCGCCCCACGGTGGTCGGCTACACGGAGAACGACCTGTCGACGTGGGCGGACCTCGTGGCCCGCTCGATCCGCGCCGCGGGCGGGCGGCCGGGCCACAAGGTGCACGTCTCCTACGGCTACGGGCTGTTCACCGGCGGCCTCGGCGCGCACTACGGTGCGGAGCGCGCCGGGTGTCTGGTGATCCCGGCCTCCGGGGGCATGACCGCGCGCCAGGTGCAGATCATCCAGGACTTCCGGCCCGAGATCATCATGGTCACCCCGTCCTACATGCTCACGCTGCTCGACGAGTTCGAGCGGCAGGGCCTCGATCCGCGCGCGAGCAGTCTGCGGGTGGGCATCTTCGGAGCCGAGCCGTGGACGGAGGAGATGCGCCGCGAGATCGAGGAGCGGACGGACATCCACGCCGTCGACATATACGGCCTGTCCGAGGTGATCGGCCCGGGCGTCGCCCAGGAGTGCGTGGAGACCAAGGACGGACTGCACGTGTGGGAGGACCACTTCTACCCCGAGGTGGTCGACCCGGTCACCGGTGAGGTGCTGCCCGAGGGCGAGGAGGGCGAACTGGTCTTCACGTCCCTCACCAAAGAGGCCCTGCCGGTCGTCCGCTACCGCACCCGCGATCTGACCCGGCTGCTGCCCGGCACGGCCCGGCCCGCCTTCCGCCGCATCGAGAAGATCACCGGCCGCTGCGACGACATGATCATCCTGCGCGGGGTCAACGTCTTCCCCAGCCAGATCGAGGAGATCGTGCTGCGCACGCCCGGTGTCGCCCCGCACTTCCAGATCCGGCTGACCCGGCGCGGGCGCATGGACCACATGACCGTCCTCGTCGAGACCCGCCCGGGCACCGGACCCGAGCAGCGCGAGACAGCGGCCGCGACGATCGCCGAGGCCGTCAAGGACGGCATCGGGATCACCGCCGAGGTCACCGTCGTCGAACCCGAGACCCTGGAGCGTTCCCTCGGCAAGCTCCGCCGGGTGAAGGACCTGCGCGAGGGCTGAGCCGGGGCGGCCGCCGCGGCAGCACGCCGCCCGGGGCAGCGGGGCGGGAGCGTCGGCGCGGCCTGAGAAACAGCACTTGGCCTCGGGCAGCGGGCCGCGAGCGGCCGGGCGGCCTCAGGAACAGCACCTCGCCTCGGGCAGCGGGGCGTGAGCGTCCGGGCCGGTGCCGCTCGGCCCGGGGGCCTCCGGCTCCGCGCCGGACGGGACCGGTTTGCGGATGAGGAGCAGGGCAGCGTCGTCGTGCAGCCGGCCGCCGACATGGGCCAGCAGTTCTTCGTGGAGCGCGCCGACGGTGTGGGCCGGCTCCTGGGAGACGTGCCGCTGCAGTCCCTCGGCGAGGGGGTAGAAGGCCCGGCCGCCGTCGCGGGCCTCAGTGACCCCGTCGGTGTAGAGCAACAGCTGGTCCCCGTCGGCGAAGGGCAGCGTCTGGAGTCCCGGGGTGTGTCCCGTGAGGTCGCGCAGGCCCAGTGGCGGGGCCGGGACTGCGGGCTCCACGGCGCTGATGCTCCCCGAGGCCCGTGCCAGCAGCGGGGGCGCGTGCCCGCAGTTCACCACCTCCAGCTGCCCCTCCCGCGGGTACCCGGCGACCACGGCGGTGACGAAGTCGTCGCGGCCGAGGTTACGGGTGAGGCTCCGCTCGATGCGGTCGACCACGGCCAGGAGATCGGGCTCGTCGTGGGCTGCCTCCCGGAAGACACCGAGCACCAGCGCGGCGGTCCCCACGGCGGGCAGCCCCTTGCCGCGCACGTCGCCGACGATCAGCCGCACCCCGTGCGGGGTGGGTATCAGGGCGTAGAGGTCGCCGCCGATACGGGCCTCTGCCGCGGCGGCGCTGTAGCGGACGGCCACCTGGAACGGCCCGACGGTCGCCGGCACGGGCACGAGCAGGGCGTGCTGTGCGGTCTCCGCGACGGAGCGCACGGCGGCCAGCACCCGCTCCCGGCGTCCGCGCAGCACACCGGCCAGGCCGCTCGCGAGCGTCACGGCGACCAGGGCCGACAGCACCGCGGCCAGCTCCCGGCCCGGCACTCCGTCGCGGACCCCGAGCGTCGCACCGACCAGCACGGCGAGGACACCGACGCACAGGACCCCGCGCGGTCCGTTGGTCGTGGCCGCGAGGGCGGGTCCGGCCGCGAGCAGGGGCAGCCAGATCATCCCCGCCCCCTCCACGAGGTCGGCGCACACGACGGCGGCGACGACCAGGACGGGCAGGGCAGGTGCGCCGACGGCCAGTCGCGCGGCGACGTGCCTGCGGGCCGAAGCCCCGGGACCGGCCACTCGGTTGTCGGACGGCCGTACCGGCCGGTGGTCGACGCCATGGTTTCGGGCTTGACTCATGTCTGGGTCCGCAGTCCTCACCTGTGCGCGGGGCACGTCTCCGAAATGTCTGCTTATTCCAGGGAACGGGGTGAGCGAGGACACCGGCAAGGAGCGGGTTTTCAGATAGTGAACGACGGGGTCCGCGTCACGTCGTGAGCGAGAGAGTCCTGGTCACACGGCTCGCGGTCGGGAGCAGCCGCTCGCGGACCTCCGGCAGCCGGGAGAGCCGGTGGGAGGGCAGCGAGACGCCGAGCGAGCCGATCACGTCCCCGCTGTACACCGGGACGGCGACACAGACCGTGCCGAGGGCGTACTCCTCCATGTCCGTGATGGCCGGTGCCAGGGGCGGGGCCTCGAGACGGCGCAGGAGCTCCGGGCGGCTGGTGATGGTCCGCGGGGTGAGGTCGGCGAGGTGGTGCCGGGAGAGGTAGTCCTGGCGGGCCTCCTCGTCCAGTTCCCGCAGGACGGACTTGCCCAGTGCGGTGGCGTGCCCCGCGTCCTCGAAACCCACCCAGAGGTCGACCCGGGGCGTCCCCGGACCGTCGACGATCTCGGCGACCCTGATCTCGCCGTCCTCGTAGAAGGTGAGGTAGGCGGCGGCAGCGAGTTCGTCCCGCAGCGCCGCGAGGGTGGGCCGGACCCGGCTGAGCAGGGCCTGCGCACGGCCCATGGACTGCAGCGTCTGCAGTTTGTCGCCGAGGACGAAGCCGCCGTCGTCCAGCTTCCGCACATACCCGTCGTGCACCAGGGTCCGCAGAAGGTGGTAGGTCGTGGCCAGGGGCAGGTCCGTCTCGCGCGCCAGCTGCTTGGCCGGCGCGCCGTTGACGTGCGCGCTCACCACCTCCAGCAGCCGCATGGCCCGCTGGACGGAGTTGATGAGCGTAGGGCCGTCTTGCGCACCCATACGAACAGCGTGCGCCAGGCGTACGCCCCGGGCAAGGGGAGCGCGGGGGCCGGCGGACTCAGGCTGTGGCAGCGAAGCGGTGCGCGGTGCCGGTGGACAGCCATGGACCGGGTGCCGTCCGACCGCACGGCAGCCGCCAAGTCGGCCGCGGCCGACTTGGTGTCCCACGTCTCACGGCCCGGAGGAGCCCGCGCGGGCGGGGTGCCGTCCCGTCCTACGGCACCAAAGTGGTGGGCGCCTTCCCGCGGGCGCCCCGGGGCGGGGTGCAGTGGACGCGCGGACGGACAGGGCGACCGGCGGGTCGTGCGGCGGTGGCAGCTCCGCCTCCGGCTGCTCTACCGCCCGCACCAGCAGCCGGATCCCCTCCTGCGCCTCCGCGTCGAACGGCGGCCGCACCGTGGTCGGCGGCGGGGTGACGTAGGCGGCCACGGGGATGTCGGCGAAGCCCACCACGCTGATGTCGTCCGGCACGCGCAGCCCCGCCTCCGTCAGGGCGCGGACGACGCCGATGGCCATGGCGGCGGCGGCGGCGAACACGGCCGTGCAGTCGCCGAGGGCGGCGAGCTCGCGGCCCGCCGCGTGTACGGACGCGGCGGACCAGTCGCCGTGCGGCGGGGCCGGCTGTGCGCTGCCGCGTGCAGCGAGGGCGGCGCGCGGAACGCACGGGCCCCGCGCTCGTTGCGTTCGGCCCGGTGGATCGCCTCCGCGCGGTCCGCCCGGACGCCTCACCCCGGCGGCCCACCGACCGGAACGGCCGGAGGTCCGGGACTCCGACGCGAGGCGTCGCGTATCCGTTCGGCCGGAAGCGGACGACCACCGCGAAACGCCGCCGTGGTCCTTCACGGCCCTCCCGGGAGGGGCGACCATGCCGGGTCATGGACATCTTGCTCGTCGCCAGCGCGTTCAACAGCCTGTCCCAACGTGTGTTCGCCGAACTGTCGGACGAGGGGCACCACGTGGACGTCGTGCTCGCCTCGCACGGCCCCGACGCCGTCCGGGCCGCCGTACGCGAGACGGGCCCTGAGCTGATCGTCGCCCCGATGCTGAAGTCGGCCCTGCCCGAGGACGTGTGGCGGGAGCACACCTGTCTGATCGTGCACCCCGGGCCACCCGGCGACCGGGGCCCGTCGTCGCTGGACTGGGCGATCGCCGAGGAGGCCTCGGAGTGGGGCGTCACGGTGCTGCAGGCCGAGGCCGCCATGGACGCGGGGGACGTGTGGGCGGACACCACCTTCACGGTGCCGCCGACGGGCAAGAGCGACCTGTACCGCAACGAGGTCGCGGACGCCGCCACGGCCGCCGTGCTGCTGGCCGTGCGGCGCTACGCCGACGGGTCCTACAAGCCGCGCCCACAGAGCGAACCCGGGATCCACGTGGTGTGGCGTGACTTCTTCCGCCAGGAGCAGCGGCGCATCGACTGGGAGAGCGACGACACGGCCACGGTGCTGCGCAAGCTGCGCGGGGCCGACTCGCAGCCCGGCGTCCGGGACGAGATCTGCGGCCGGGAGGTGTTCCTGCACGGCGGGCACCCCGAGGACCGGCTGCGCGGGGAGCCCGGTGAACTGCTCGCGACGCGGGCCGGCGCGCTCTGCCGGGCCACCCGGGACGGCGCGGTGTGGATCCCGGAGCTGCGTCCCCGCAAGAGCTCCGGTGACCCGGCCCCCTTCCGTCGCCCCGCGGCCTCGGTGCTCGCCGGTTTCCCCGCCCCGCCCGGCAGCGGCCCCGGCATGCCGGGCGCGCAGGACCGCCCGTACTGGCTGCCCGAGATCGCCGCCCCGCTCGAACTGCCCCCGGACCGCACCACCTGGACCGACATCCGCTACCGGCAGCGCGGTCCCCTCGGCTTCCTGACCTTCTCGTTCCCCGGCGGGGCGATGAGCACCACCCACTGCCGCAGGCTCCTCGCCGCCTGGCGTTACGCGCTGACCCGCCCCACCTCGGTGCTGGTGCTCGGCGGTGCCCGCGACTTCTTCTCCAACGGCATCCACCTGAGCGTCATCGAGGCGTCGAGCGACCCGGCGGTCGAGTCCTGGGCCAACCTCAACGCCATGAACGACCTGGTCGAGGCGGTGCTGCGGACCACCGACCGGCTGGTGGTGGCGGCCCTCGGCGGCAACGCGGCCGCCGGCGGCGTCATGCTCGCCCTGGCCGCCGACGAGGTCTGGTGCCGCACGGGCAGCGTCCTCAACCCGCACTACCGCAACATGGGCCTGTACGGGTCGGAGTACTGGACGTACTCGCTGCCCCGCCGGGTGGGCGCCGAGACGGCCGAGCGGCTGACGACCGAGGCGTTGCCGGTGAGCGCCGCGACCGCCGGACGGATCGGTCTGGTGGACCGTCTGGTGCCGGCAGCGCCCCAGGAGTTCGCCGCCGAGGTCGAGCGGCTGGCCGCCGACCTGGCCGGCGACCCGGACCTGCCGCGCCGGATCACCGCCAAGGCCACGGCACGTCACGCGGACGAGCTCCAGCGGCCCCTCGCCGAGTACCGGCGGGTCGAACTCGCCCGTATGCGTGCCGTCTTCGACGATCCCGGGGCGCCGTACCACGCGCTGCGGTCCGCGTTCGTCCGCAAGCTCCCGAACGGCTCCGCCCGTCCGCTCGCCACGGGAGGAGCACAGTGAGCGCGCGGCTGCTGGTGGCGGGTGTCGGCAACATCTTCCTCGCGGACGACGCCTTCGGCCCCGAGGTGATCCGCGCCCTGGACCGGAACCCGCTGCCGCCGCAGGTGCGGGTGCGGGATTTCGGCATCCGCGGCATGGACCTGGCGTACGAGCTGCTCGACGGCTACGACACGGCCGTCCTGGTCGACGCGGCCGTCCGGGGCCACGCGCCGGGCACGCTGTCGCTGATCGAGCCGGACCCGCCCCGGGCCTCCACCGCGGGCGCCCCGCCGGAGGCGCACGGCATGGACCCGGCGAAAGTCCTGGCCCTGGCCGCGCACCTGGGCGACGAGCCGCTCCCCCGGGTCCTGGTGCTGGCCTGCGAGCCCGAGCTGCGGGCCCCCGCCGACGAGGACATCGCCCCCGGCATCAGCGCGACGGTGCGGGAGGCGGTGGGGCGGGCCGTGGCGGCGCTGCACACGATGGTGCCCGTGCTGCTCGCGGACCCGGCGGCGACGCCCCCGTTGAGCCGCCCGGACGAATCCGCCGCCCTGTCCCCGGCCGGGCTGCCGGACACGGTGCGCGGCGGCGCGGAGGATCGGTAGCGGCACGATGTCCCCACCGACCCGCGAGGAGCGGCGCCCATGTGCGATTCCGTGGACGAGGTCACCCAGGCCGTCCTGGCCAGGAACGACGGGCTGGCCGCGGGCCTGCGCGAGGAGCTGGCCCGGCGCGGAGTGAGCGTGGTCAACCTGCTGTCCAGCCCGGGCAGCGGCAAGACGGAACTGCTCGGGCGGGTGCTGGCCAGGGCGGTGGAGCGGAGCGTTCCGGTGGCCGCGCTCACCGCCGACCTGGCGACCGAGAACGACGCCGACCGGCTGGCCCGTTCGGGAGCCCCGGTGAAGCAGCTGCTGACGGACGGGCTGTGCCATCTGGAGGCGCGGCAGCTGCGCGGTCATGTGGAGAGCTGGCTGCCCGAGGGGACCTCGCTGCTGTTCGTCGAGAACGTCGGCAACCTCGTGTGCCCCGCGTCCTACGACCTCGGCGAGAGCCTGCGGATCGTGCTCATGGCGGTGACGGAGGGCGAGGACAAGCCCCTCAAGTACCCCACGGCCTTCGGGTCCGCCCACCTGGTGGTGCTGACGAAGACCGATCTGGCCGGGCCGGCCGGGTTCGACGAGGCTGCCTTCGAGACGAACGTCCAGCGGGTCAACCCGGGGGTGGAGGTGGTGCGGTCCTGCGCCCGCACCGGCACCGGCGTCGACGCCCTGCTGGAACGGGTGCTCGCCGCCCGGGACGGAGCCCTCGCGCACCGGCCGCCCCTGTCGCCCCGCCCGCACACCCACAGCCACGAGGGCGCCGAAGCCGGCCTCGCATCGTGACGGCGCCCGCCGCCGGGGCGGTGCGCCGTCGTGTCACCGTGCGGGGCACCGTGCAGGGCGTGGGATTCCGCCCGTTCGTGCACCGCCTCGCCACGGAGCTCGCGCTCGCCGGTTTCGTGGGCAACACGGCGAGCGGGGTTCTCATCGAGGTGGAGGGCCCGCCGGACGGCGTCGCCGACTTCTGCGACCGGCTGGCCGGGCAGCCGCCGCCGCTGGCCACCGTCACCGGCATCGGGTTCGAGGACCTGCCCGCGACGGGCGCCGGGGGCACCTTCGCCATCCGCTCCACCGACCGCTCCCGCGGCAGCACCCTGCTCCCGCCCGACACGGCGACCTGCCCGGACTGCCTGCGGGAGCTGGGCGATCCGTCCGACCGCAGACACCGGCACCCGTTCGTCACCTGCACGCACTGCGGCCCCCGCTTCACCATCGCCACGGGCATGCCCTACGACCGGGCCGTCACGACCATGTCCGGCTTCCCGATGTGCGCCGCGTGCGCCCGGGAGTACGGCGACCCGCTGGACCGTCGCTTCCACGCCCAGCCCGTGGCCTGCCCCGACTGCGGTCCCCGGCTCCGTCTGGTGCCCGCCTCCGGCAGCGGGATCCGTCCGGCCCGGGACGCCCAGGCCCTGGCGGCGGCACGGGCGTTGCTGGCCGCCGGGCGGATCGTCGCCGTCAAGGGCCTCGGGGGCTACCACCTGGCCTGCGACGCCGCCGACGCCCGGGCCGTGGACACCCTGCGCACCCGCAAGGCACGCGGCGGCAAGCCGTTCGCGGTGATGTGCGCGGACCTCGACGAGGTACGGCGCATCGCCCGGCTCTCCTCGTCCGAAGGGGCCGCGCTCACCGGCGCCCGCCGCCCCATCGTCCTGCTGCGCCGGCGTCCGGAGGGGAACGGCCTCGCGCCGGGCGTCTGCCCCGGCAGCCCGCACCTCGGTGTGATGCTGCCCTACACGCCCCTGCACACCCTGCTGTTCGGCCTGCCCGGTGATCCGCCCGGGCCGCGTGTGCTCGTCATGACCAGCGGCAACCGGTCCGGGGAGCCGATCGTCACGGACGACGACGAGGCGCTGGACCGGCTCGCCGGGCTGGCCGACGCCTGGCTCGCCCACGACCGGCCCATCGCCTCTCCCTGCGACGATTCCCTGCTGCGGGTGCGCCCCGACGGCACCGAACAGGTGCTGCGCCGCTCGCGGGGCTTCGTGCCCCGTCCGCTGCGGCTGCCGGTGCCGGTGCGGCCCGCCCTCGCCGTGGGCGGTGACCTGAAGAACGCCCTGTGTCTCGGCGCGGGCGACCAGGCCTGGTTCGGCCCGCACATCGGCGACATGGGCGACCTGGCCACCCTGGAGGCGGCCCGGAGGGCGGACGCGCACCTGCGGGCCCTCACCGGCGTGAGCCCCGAACTGGTCGCCGCCGACCGGCACCCCGGGTACCACTCGACGCGGTGGGCCGTCCGACTGGCCGGGCACGCCCCCGTGCCGGTCCAGCACCACCACGCGCACATCGCCTCCGCGATGGCCGAGCACGGCCTGGACGGCACCACCCCGGTGATCGGTGTCGCCTTCGACGGCACGGGGTACGGCGACGACGGCACTGTCTGGGGCGGCGAGATCCTCCTCGCCGACTACACCGGCTTCCGCCGCTACGCCCACCTGTCCCCCGCCCCGCTGCCCGGCGGCGACGCGGGCGTCGCCAATCCCTGCCGTCTGGCCCTGGCCCGGCTGTGGGCGGCGGGACTGCCGTGGGATCCGGACCTGCCCTGCGTGACCGCCTGCGCGCCCGATGAACTCGCCCTGCTCGAACGGCAGTTGTCCGGCGGTCTGGCCTGTGTGGCGACCTCCAGCATGGGCCGGCTCTTCGACGCCGTGTCCTCGCTGGTGGGTGTGTGCCACCGCGCGGGCTACGAGGCGCAGGCCGCGCTGGAGCTGGAGGCGGCGGCCACTGCGGCGTGGGACGCCGACGGGTCGGCGTACGCCTTCGCCGGGGAGCTCGACCCGGCGCCCGTACTCGGCGCGCTGATCGCCGATCTGCGGCGCGGCACCCCGGCCGCCGTCCTCGCGGCGCGCTTCCACCGCGGCGTGGCGGGGGCGGTGGCGGGGATCTGCCGGCGGGCGCGTCAGGACACCGGCCTGGCCACCGTCGCGCTCAGCGGCGGGGTGTTCGCCAACGCGCTGCTGGAGGAGGAGTGCGCGCGGCTGCTGTCCGAAGACGGCTTCGCGGTGCTCCGGCACGGCGAAGTCCCGCCGAACGACGGCGGGCTGGCCCTCGGCCAGCTGGTGGTCGCGGCGCACCTACGACAGGAGGAGTGACCCATGTGTTTGGCAGTGCCCGGCAAGGTCGTGTCCATCGACGACAGCGCCGACCCGCTCACCGGGCTGATCGACTTCGGTGGTGTGCAGAAACAGGCGTGTCTGGAGTACGTGTCCGACGTGAAGGTCGGTGAGTACGTCATCGTGCACGTCGGTTTCGCGCTCCAGCGCCTGGACGAGGAGTCGGCCCTGGCGTCCCTGAAGCTGTTCGAGGAACTGGGGCTGCTGGAGGAGGAGTTCGGGGACGCCTGGGAACAGGCGGCGAAGGAGGCGGGCACCGCCGCGGTGACGGAGCCCCAGGACAGCGGGAGCGAGGCCCGGTGAAGTACATCGACGAGTTCAACGATCCCCAGCTGGCCCGGCGCCTGCTGGACGAGATCCGTGCCACCGCCACCCGGCCGTGGGCCCTGATGGAGGTGTGCGGTGGGCAGACCCACTCGATCATCCGGCACGGGATCGATCAACTGCTGCCCGAACAGGTCGAGTTGATCCACGGGCCCGGCTGTCCGGTCTGTGTCACGCCGCTGGAGGTCATCGACAAGGCGCTGGAGATCGCCTCGCGGCCCGGGGTGATCTTCTGCTCCTTCGGCGACATGCTGCGGGTGCCGGGCACGGACCGCGACCTGTTCCGGGTCAAGGGCGAGGGCGGCGACGTACGGGTGGTGTACTCGCCGCTCGACGCCCTGGAGCTGGCCCGGCGCAACCCGGACCGGGAGGTGGTGTTCTTCGCGATCGGCTTCGAGACCACCGCCCCCGCCAACGCGATGGCCGTGCACCAGGCGCGCCGCCTGGGCCTGACCAACTTCAGCCTGCTGGTGTCACACGTGCGCGTGCCCCCGGCCGTCGAGGCGATCATGACGGCGCCCGAGTGCCGCGTGCAGGGCTTCCTGGCCGCCGGGCACGTGTGCAGCGTGATGGGGATGGCCGAGTACCCGGAGCTGGCGGAGCGGTTCCGGGTGCCGATGGTGGTGACCGGGTTCGAGCCGCTGGACATCCTGGAGGGCATCCGCCGGGCGGTCCGCCAGCTGGAGCGCGGGGAGCACCGGGTGGAGAACGCCTACCCGCGAGCCGTGCGCGAGGCGGGCAACCCGGCCGCGGTGCGCATGATCGAGGAGGTCTTCGAGGTCACCGACCGTTCCTGGCGGGGCATCGGGCGGATCCCCGCCAGCGGCTGGCGCCTGACCGACGCCTTCCGGGCGTACGACGCGGAGCACCGCTTCGACGTCGGCGGGATCCGCACCGAGGAGCCCGCCGAGTGCCGGGCCGGCGAGGTGCTCCAGGGCCTGATCAAGCCGACCGAGTGCGCCGCCTTCGGCACCACCTGCACGCCGCGCACCCCGCTCGGCGCCACGATGGTCTCCAGCGAGGGCGCCTGCGCGGCGTACTACCTCTACCGGCGGATGAACGCACCGGCCCCGCAAGCCGGCGGGACCGCGCGGCAGGAGGTGACTCCCGTTGCCTGAGCGACTCGCCGATGTGGTCGACCCGGCCGCCTGGACCTGCCCCGCACCACTGCGCGACCAGGGCGTGGTGGTCATGGGGCACGGCGGAGGAGGCGCGCTGTCCGCCGAGCTGATGGAGCGGATCTTCACCCCCGCCTACGGCAACGCCACCCTGAGCGGCCTCGCCGACTCGGCCGTCCTCGAACTGGGCGGGGCGCGGCTGGCCTTTTCCACCGACTCCTACGTGGTCCGGCCGCTGTTCTTCCCCGGCGGCTGCCTCGGCGACCTCGCGGTCAACGGCACCGTCAACGACCTCGCGATGAGCGGCGCCCGGCCCGCGTACCTGTCCGCCGCCTTCGTCCTGGAGGAGGGCGTGGAGCTGGCGGTCGTCGAGCGGATCGCGCGCGCGATGGGGGCGGCCGCCGAGACCGCCGGGGTCACGATCGCCACGGGTGACACCAAGGTGGTGGAGTCCGGGCACGGTGACGGGGTGTACGTCACCACCGCCGGAGTCGGGGTCGTGCCGGACGGGGTGGACATCCGCCCCCAGCGCGCCCGGCCCGGGGACGCGGTGCTCCTCAGCGGGCCGATCGGGCTGCACGGCGTGGCGATCATGAGTGTGCGGGAGGGCCTGGAGTTCGGGGTGGAGGTCGCCAGCGACACCGCGCCGCTGGCGGACCTGGTGGCGGCCATGCTGGCCGTCACGCCGGACGTCCATGTGCTGCGCGACCCCACCAGGGGCGGCCTGGGCGCGTCGCTGAACGAGATCGCCCGCGCCTCCGGGACCGGTGTCCGGCTTCAGGAGCGGGCGGTCCCGGTGCCGGACGCGGTGGCGAACGCCTGCGGTTTCCTCGGGCTCGATCCGCTCTACGTCGCCAACGAGGGGCGGCTGGTCGCCTTCGTGCCCCCGTCGGAGGCGGACGAGGTGCTGGCGGCCATGCGGGCCCATCCGCAGGGTGCGGGGGCGGCACGGATCGGCGAGTGCGTCGCCGAGCATCCCGGGATGGTGGTGGTCGCCACCGGCCTCGGCGGGACGCGGGTGGTGGATCTGCCCCTCGGGGAGCAGCTGCCGCGCATCTGCTGACCACCGGACAGGACGAAGGGCTCCGCCGGCCGGCCGGCGGAGCCCTTCCGCTGTCTATGCCGGGACCGGCTCGATCCCGGCGATCTCCAGCTCACGGCCGCTGCGCAGGTCGCTGGAGGGCTGGTCGCAGCGCGGGCACCAGAAGAACGGGGGCATGCCCACCGCGAACTCCTCGGCGCACGGGCTGCACCAGGCCTGCGCGGGGACCTGCTCGACGACGAGCCGTGCCCCCGCGAGGGACGTGCCGTCACGGGCCACCTCGAAGGCGAAGTCCAAGGCGTCGGGGACGACACCCGCCAGCTCGCCGACCCGGACGGTCACCTTCGAGACGGCGTCCGTCCCGTCCGCCCGGGCCAGCTCGCCGGCCCGCTCGATGATCGCGGTCGCGATCGACAGTTCGTGCACGACCGGCTCACGGGTAGCGGCGGCCGGCGCGGAACCCGCCCGCCATCCGCCAGATCCGCATCTCCCGCCTGAGGCTGGGCAGCTCCCAGCACAGCAGGGCCAGGACCGCACCGCCCACCAGGACGGCCTCGGCCTTCAGCACCCGCTGTCCGCTCGTCCCGCCGCGCCTGCGCGCGACGGTTCTGCCTACTCGTTTCATTGCGGCGACTCCCTGCTCGTTCGCGTCACTGTGTTCATCCCGGCGAGATGTTCGGCATGGTCTCCGCGAGGGCGTCATGCCGCTTCCAGTGGATCCCCGTGGAGCGGCGCGCGTCCGCGGTGCCGTCCACGTGGTGACCCTTCTGCCGCTCGCGCGGTCCCCTGTTGCCCTGGTGCATACCGGCGACATGCCGGGGCGTGTCGGGCTTCGCCTGGGGCCGGCCCACTCTGATGCTGCCCATGGTGCTCTCCTTCCTCGCCTCCGACCTGCGGAGTGCGTGGCTACGGCCGCTCGGTGAGGTCCTCGAAGAACTGCTCGACGGCCGGCCAGATCCGGCCGCCGCCGGACAGGCCGCGCCACTCCCGGCGGACGACGGCGACCATCCGGTAGCAGTCGTCGACCGGCACGATCCAGTGGTGGTCGAGGCCGTGGACGGTGTTCACCAGCAGCGCCTCCACCTCGGGTTCCACGGTCGCGAGCGGTGGACACGTCCGGGCCAGCTCCTGCCAGGCCGCCGCGTCCACCTCCCACCGCATGGCTCCCGCTGGGCTGGGCCCCTCGGCGGTGACGGTGCCGTCGGCCCGGGGCACGAAGAAGACCAGTCCGACCGGTACGCCCAGGGCGGCCGTGTCGACCTCGGGCAGCCGCACCCGGCGGCGGGGCACCAGCCGGTACTGGCCGTCACCCGCCGCCGCGTCGGCGAACAGCACCGAGCAGGGGCCGCAGGCACAGCGCACCTCCTGCCGCCCGGTGTCGTACAGGTGGGCGTGCTCGTCGGCGACCGGCGCGGCGCACAGGTCGCACACTTCCGTCCCGGCCGCCGCCGTACGGTCGGCCGAGGAGCGGATGAGGCGGGCCAGTGCCCCGTCGGTGGTCACGGTGCGCCCCGGTGCGTCAGCGTGGTCAGGGGGACGAAGGCGGGGGCCGTCTCGGTCAGCGGCTCCACCGCCGTCAGTTCGGGCGCCGCGGCGAGCACCGCCGCGCGGACCGCGTCGGTGACGTCGGAGCCGTTGGAGCCGCAGCCGGAACCGCATCCGCCGCCGCCCGTCGTCAGCCGGACCCGGGCGACCTGCCCTTCGACCCCGGCCCACTCCACGTCGCCGCCCCGTTCCCGCACGGCGGGACGCAGCCGTTCGACCGCGCGGGCCGCCCGGCGTTCGGCGGGCTCGGGGTGGATGTCGTGCAGCACCATGAGGTGTCCCAGCAGCTCGTCCTCGGCGAGGCGCTCGGCCAGCGGCCCGTCCGCGAGGTCCAGGACGCGGGCCAGGGCCTCGCCGTAGACCTCGGTCAGCAGGGCCACGGCCTCGGTCGCGGAGCGGGTCGAGGGGCCGGGCGCGGTCTCGAGGCCTTCCAGCAGCTCGTCGAGCCGGCCGAGCCGGGCCTCGACGTCCGGGTCGGCCAGCCGTGCGCCGACGGCCTCAGCCATGGTTCGCCCCGTAGGTCGGCGAGTGCAGGGTGGTCAGCGTCTTGCCCTTGCCGACGTACATGTGCACACCGCACGGCAGACAGGGGTCGAAGCTGCGGACCGTGCGCATGATGTCGACGCCCTTGAAGTCGTCCGGCCCGTTCTCCTCGAAGATGGGCTGCCCCTGGACGGCGTCCTCGTACGGGCCGGGGGTGCCGTACATGTCGCGGGGGCTGGCGTTCCACGGGGTGGGCGGGTACGGGTGGTAGTTGGCGATCTTCTTGTCCTTGATCACCAGGTGGTGGGAGAGAACGCCGCGCACGGCCTCGTGGAAGCCGCAGCCGATCGCCTCGTCGGGCACCTCGAAGTTCTCGAACACCTTGGTCTCGCCTGCACGCACCATGCCCATGGCCTCTTCCAGGAACTGCAGGGCCATGGCGGCCGCGTAGGCGATGAAGTACGGGCGGGCGCGGTCGCGTTCGATGGTGTTGCTCCACTGCGGGATGCGCCACTCCAGGGTGGTCTCCGGCAGCGACTCGCCCTTGGGCAGGGAGATGCGCACGCTGTGGCCGGTGGCCTTGACGTACGGGGTGTCCACCAGACCGCTCAGCGCCGTCGACCACAGACGGGCCAGAGGGCCGCCGCCGGTGTCGAGGGCGAGGTGGTCGCCGGTGCGCTGGTCGAACCAGCGGGGGCTCATCACCCAGCTGTACTTGTCGTCGAAGTCGCGCTTCTGCGGCACCGGCACGGTCGTCTGGTTCCACGGGTGGCGCATGTCGACGGGGTTGCCGAGCGGGTCGTGGGTGACGAACGGCTGCTCGTTGACCCAGTCCTCGTAGTAGGAGCTGCCGAGCATGATGCGCAGGCCGAGGTTGATGTCGACGAGGTTGTTGGTGACGAGTTCGCCGTCGACGACGATGCCCGGGGTGACGTACATCGCCTTGCCCCAGGTGTTCATCGTCTCGTAGCGGTAGTCGACGACCTTGGGGTCCTGGAAGGCGCCCCAGCAGCCCAGCAGGACACGGCGGCGGCCGACCTCCTCGTAGCCGGGCAGTGCCTCGTAGAAGAAGTCGAAGACGTCGTCGTTCATGGCGACGGCCTTCTTCACGAAGTCGATGACCCGCATGAGGCGGCTGAGGTAGTCGGTGAAGACGGTCGGCTGCGGCATCGTGCCGACACCGCCCGGGTACAGCGTGGAGGGGTGGACGTGCCGTCCCTCCATCAGGCAGAACATCTCGCGGGTGACCCGGCTGACCTTCAGGGCCTCCTTGTAGACCTCGCCCTCGAAGGGGTTGAAGGCCTTCATGATGTCGGCGATCGTGCGGTAGCCGTGGATGTCGCCGCGGGGGGCGTCGGTGCGTTCGGCGCGGGCCAGGACACCGGGGTTGGTGGCCTTGACCATGGCCTCGCAGAAGTCCACGAAGACCAGGTTGTCCTGGAAGATCGTGTGGTCGAACATGTACTCGGCGGCCTCGCCGAGGTTGACGATGTGCTCGGCCAGCGGGGGTGGCTTGACGCCGTAGGCCATCTGCTGGGCGTAGTCGGAACAGGTGGTGTGGTTGTCGCCGCAGATGCCGCAGATCCGGGACGTGATGAAGCCCGCGTCGCGCGGGTCCTTGCCCTTCATGAACACCGAGTAGCCGCGGAAGAGCGACGAGGTGCTGTGGCATTCGACGACTTCCCGGTTGGCGAAGTCGATCTTCGTGTAGATGCCCAGGTTCCCGATGATCCGGGTGATCGGGTCCCAGGACATGTCCACGAGCTGTGGTGGCTTGCGGTCCGTGGGCCGGGCCTCGGTGGTGGTCATCTGCGGTACTGCCCCTCGCTGTCGGTGGTGGGTGGGGTCGCGGGTTTCGTCACGGGCGCCAGCGCGGGTCGTAACCGCTGGTCAGCTTGCGCTTGTTGTGGCGCCACCTGGGCTCGTGGTTGACGAGCTCGTTGGTCATGCCGCGCAGTCTGCGGATGACGGCTCCGTACGGCTTGATGGCCAGGGACGACAGGGTGCCGCCGGGGGGCTCGTCCATGAACGGCATGAACGCGTCGGGGAAGCCGGGCATCGTGCAGCCGATGCAGATGCCGCCCACGTTGGGGCAGCCGCCCAGGCCGCCCATCCAGCCGCGCTTGGGCACGTTGCAGTTGACGACCGGACCCCAGCAGCCCGTCTTGACCAGACACTTGGGCGAGTTGTAGTCCGTGGCGAAGTTGGCCTGCTCGTAGTACGAGCCGCGGTCGCAGCCTTCGTGGACGGTCTTCCCGAACAGCCACTGCGGGCGGAGCATGTGGTCCAGCGGCGGCGGGGGTGCGGAGCCGGCCGCGTGGTAGAGGACCCAGATCAGGGTCTCCATGAAGTTCTCGGGCTGGATCGGGCAGCCGGGCACGTTGACGACGGGCAGGCCGGCCTGGGAGGTGTAGTCCCAGCCCAGGTAGTCGGCGAGGCCCATGCACCCCGTGGGGTTGCCGGACATGGCGTGGATGCCGCCGAAGGTGGCGCAGGTGCCGGCGGCGACCACCGCCCAGGCCTTGGGGGCCAGTTGGTCGATCCACCAGTTGAGGGTCTGCGGCTCGCCGGTCTCCGGGTCGTTGCCGAAGGAGGTCCAGTAGCCGTCGCCCTCGATGATGTTCTGGTTCGGGATCGAGCCCTCGATGACCAGGATGAACGGGGCCAGTTCGCCGCGGACGGCCGCCCGGTAGGGCGCGAGGAAGTCCTCGCCGCCCAGGCTGGGCGAGAGCACCTTGTTGACCAGGTTCACCTTCGGCAGGCCCGGGATCAGCCCGAGCACCACGTCCTCGAGGGAGGGCTGGTCGGCGGCGGTGAGCGAGACGGTGTCCCCGTCACAGCTCATGCCCTCGGAGATCCACAGGATGGTGATCTCGTCGATGCCCTTCCGGTCCTCGGACCGTTCGGGTTCCTTGCTGACTTCGGTGGTGCTGCTGTGGGTGGTCATGTCACTCGGCCTCCGCTGCGGGGGTCTCGGAGTCGGTCGTGTGCCGCGCGGGAGCTGCGGCGGGAGCCGGTGCCGACGGCTCGTCCGGGGATCCGGCGGGCCCGAGGGGTTCGAGCTCGTCGGGCCGGAAGTAGTGGAAGCGGCCGTACCAGTTGTTGAGTTCGGCGGCCGGGTCGTCGTCGAGGGTGACGGCGAGGTGCACGCTGCCGTCCACGTCGTGGAAGACGGCGGCGACCTCGGCGGTGCGCCCGGCCAGGAACATGTCCTGGGCGTCGGCGCCGCGTCCCCGGGGGCGGAGCCGGACCCGGCTGCCGCCGCCGAGCCGGACGCCGTCGACGAGCACGGTGTCGGTGGTCGGGGAGAGACCCTCGTCGCCGCCTTCCTGCCACCAGGCGGGGCGGTCGGCGGACGCCGTGGGGGTGACGGGGGTGAGGGGGTGATCGGTCGGCGCCGTGGGGGCGGCCGGCGTCAGGGAGCGGACGGCGCCGTGCAGGCGTTCGAAGACCTCCTGCGGCATGGTGTCGACCCGGTCGAGGATCGCCGCCGCCCGCGGGTCGGTGGCTCGCGCCTCGCGCTTCTCCTCGTCGGTCAGCAGCATCGTGCGCAGCGTGAGGATCTCGTCGATCTCCGCGGCGTCGTGCAGGTCGCCGGGACTTTCGGGGGCGACCCGGGGGTGGTCGGGCAGGATGATCGGCGCGGACAGCAGGACGGGTGCGGTGTCCCCGGTCTCGCCGCCGAGCACCGGGAAGGTGAACTCGTTGCGGCACGCTCGCACGGGTGCGTCCAGGTCCGTCGGCGGGTCGATGAGCGAGACGAACTCCGCCCCGCCGCCGCCGATCAGGGTGTGCGTGGCGATGAGGGCCCGGCGCAGCGCCTCGTCCCGGGGCGTGTGCGGCGGCGGTGCGGGCGCGGTGTTGGTGGTCCGTACGCGGATCCGGCACAGGTCGTCGGAGAGCCGCTCGGCGCTGACGGTGGTCTCGGCCCGGATCTCCTCGCGGCTGCGCACCACCCGCCCGGCGTTCGCGGGCAGCGGCTCGACGTCCGTACCCGCCGCGGCGTTCACCGCGACGACCCGTGCGCCCCGGAGGAGTTCGTCGAGCGGGGCCTCGACCTCGCACTCGCGCGGCAGGGCCTCGTCGAACGTGAGGTGCACCGCGCCGTCGTCGGTGTGCAGCGACTCGACGGGCCGGCCCGCCTCTTCGACCTGCTTGCGCTGCATCTGGAGGTAGCGGACCCGCACCCGGACGCGGGCGTGGTCCGGCTGCCGGACCCGCAGCAGGCACTCGGTCTGCTGATACCAGGAGTCGGCGGAACCGGAGACGCCGGGGGTGACGGGGCCGTCCGCCTCCACCCAGTCCCGGGGGAACAGCACGCCGAACTGCCAGCGGACACGGTTCTTCGTGGAGGAGCGGCGGTAGGGGTAGAGGAGGTAGCCCTCGTAGAGGACGGCGTCGGCGACGGCGCTGAGCTGCTCGAAGACCCCCGGGCAGGGGCCCGTGCCGTCCGTCGTGGCAGCGCCGTGCGTGCCGCCCTCGACCAGTGCCTCCGCCATCGCGTCTCCTCGTCCCTGTGTGCCCGCGTATCCCTTCCACCACCGTCACACCGCTGATCCACGGTCGCCTCCTCCGGCGCAGTGGGATTGGGCCGTTCGGGGTGGTCGTTCAGCCGTCACGGCTGCGCGGGACGGGGAGCACGGCGACGGGCCCGTCGGCACCGAGGCGCCGACGGGCCGTGTCGGAGGTGCGGGGTCAGTGCCGCACGCGGGACAGCCTGCGCGCCACCAGCGGGACGACGACCGCGGCGGCCACGACGTGGGACGCGGCCAGGACGATCCGGGTGGACGTGGCGGTGTGCGGAGCGACGGCCGGGCCGGCGAGCGACAGCGCGGTGAGGGCGACGCTGGTCACGGTGAAGGCGCGGGCGGGCCGCCCGGCCCAGCGGGCGAGGGCGACCGCGAGGACGATGCCGGCGACCGACCAGAACAGCACCCCGCCGAAGAAACCGCCGACCGGGATCTCCGCGGCCTCCGTGGCTCCGGGACTCGCCGCTTCCATCGGGACACCGGCGGCCCGCGCGACGAGCGCGAACGCCTCCGTCACCACGGCTCCGGCGAGGGTGGCCAGAACGCCGACCAGCCACACGGGGCGGGTGGTGAGCAGACCGGCCTCGGTCCGCGGTGCCTGGCTCTGAGGTGTCGTCACGCTCATGTCTCTGTCTCCTGACGGGGGTTGGGTCGCGGTGGGGCGTACGGAGACGTGGACCGGAGGTCGGCGCGGAACTCATCGGTGCCCGGGGACACTTTCCCGGGGCCGGTGGTTCGTCCGGATGGCACACATCACCCGCACGAACCGGCGCGTCACGGGAAGGCGTGACCTCATGGACCAGCCGACGCAGCACCCCCGCCCCACCACCAGCCCCGCCGTCACGACCCTGGCCGACCCGCTGGTCAACCGGGGCACCGCCTTCACCCGCAGCGAGCGCGAGAAGCTCGGGATCGACGGGCTGCTGCCGCCCGCCGTGGAGACCCTGGACGAGCAGGTCGCCCGCGCCTACGAGGCGTTCCACGGTTACGACAAGCCGCTGAACCGGCACATCTATCTGCGGCAGCTCCAGGACACCAACGAGGTGCTCTTCTACCGTCTGGTCACCGCGTACCTGGAGGAGCTGCTACCCGTCGTCTACACGCCGACGGTGGGCGAGGCCTGCCAGAAGTTCAGCGAGATCTACCGGCGGCCACGCGGTCTGTTCCTGACCTGGGAGGACCGGCACCGCTTCCGCGACATCCTGCGCAACCGCCCGCACCGTGACCACGACGTGGACGTCATCGTCGTCACCGACGGCCAGCGCATCCTCGGCCTGGGCGACCAGGGCGTCGGCGGCATGGGCATCCCCATCGGCAAGCTGAGCCTGTACACGGCGATCGGCGGCATCCACCCCGCCCGCACCCTGCCGGTCCTGCTGGACGTGGGCACCGACAACGAGACCCTGCTCGACAACCCCCGCTACCTCGGCCGGCGCGCCCGGAGGCTGACCGGCGCCGAGTACGACGAGATGATCGAGGCGTTCGTCTCGGCGGTCGAGGCGGAACTGCCTGGGACGCTGCTGCAGTGGGAGGACTTCGCCACCGCCCACGCGCACCCGATCCTCGCCCGCTACCGGGACCGGCTGCTCACGTTCAACGACGACATCCAGGGCACCGCGGCCGTCACGCTCGGCGCCCTGTCCACGGCGGCGGACGTGGCCGGCACCCCGCTCACCGAGCAGCGCGTAGTGATCCTCGGCGCGGGGTCGGCCGCCATCGGCGTCGCCGACATGATCCGTACGGCCATGGTCGACGAGGGCCTGTCGGAGGACGAGGCGACGGCGCGGTTCTGGATCGTCGACGTCGACGGGCTACTGGTCTCCTCCCGTTCCGAACTGACCCCGCAGCAGCGGGTGTTCGCGCGCGACGACAGCGAGGTGGCCGACTGGGACGGCACCGGCCTCGCCGAGGTGGTGCGCCGCGCCGAGCCGACCGCGCTCATCGGGCTGTCGACGGCGCACGGCGCGTTCACCGAGGAGATCGTGCGGCAGATGGCCTCGACCTGCGAACGGCCCGTCGTCTTCCCGCTGTCCAACCCCACCTCGCACTCCGAGGCCGACCCCGCCGACCTCACCCGCTGGACCGACGGGCGGGCGCTGATCGCCACCGGCTCGCCCTTCCCGCCGCTGAAGGTCGACGGGCGCGAGGTGCCCGTGGCGCAGTCCAACAACGTCTACGTCTTCCCGGCGATGGGCCTCGCGGTGACCGCGAGCGGGGCCACACGGGTCACGGACCGCATGCTCGTGGCGGCCGCCCGGGCCGTCGCACGCTGCGCGGTGCGCGCGGCGGACGGCGACGACCTGCCCGTGCCCCTGCTGCCGCCGTTGACCGGCATGCGGGAGTCCGCTCGCGAGATCGCGCTGGCCGCGGCCCTCGCCGCCGTCGAGGACGGGGTGGCCCCGCGGGCGACGGAGGACGAACTGCGCGAGGCCGTCGCCCGGGCCCAGTGGACGCCCCGCTACGAGGACTAGCCGCAGAAGGCCGATCCTCCGGGACGTGCTGATGGCACGACGGTGTCGGAGATGCCGCACGGCGGCGTCGGCCACTCCGGCTACGGCGGCGACCTCTCCGGCCTGCTCGACTGCACGCAGGTCGAGCACGTCATGCTGTGACGGCCACCGACACCGCCCCTACGCAGCCCAGGGGCCCGCGGGACGCGGCACCCTCACCCGACCCTGATGCCCACGATGCACGTGTCGTCGTCCGTGTCCGACTTGCTGTAGGTCAGGAGGCGGTCCAGCTGCTGGTCGAGCGTGCTGGGTGCCGACCGGGCGGTGGTCAGGAGGTGGGTCAGGGACTCCTCCACGGGCCGGTCCCGGCGCTCGACCAGACCGTCCGTGTACATCAACAGGGTGTCCCCGGGGGCCAGGCGCAGCTCGGTCTCCTCGTACACGGCCTCGGGGACGGCCCCCAGCAGCAGTCCCTTGACCAGGGGCAGGGGGGCCGCTTCGGTGTCGCGGACGAGGACGGGCGGGAGGTGCCCGGCCCGGGCCCAGCGCAGCGTCCGCGTGTCCGGGTCGTACAGTCCGCACACCGCGGTCGCGGTGACGGAGCCGGTCAGGTGGTGCGCCACGATGTTGAGCCAGGACAGCAGCTGGCCCGGCCCGGCGCCGGTCACGGCCAGGCCGCGCAGCGCGTTGCGCAGGACGACCATGCTGGTGGCGGCCTCGATGCCGTGCCCGGCCACGTCCCCGACGCACAGCAGCACCTTGCGCGACGGCAGGACGACGGCGTCGTACCAGTCGCCGCCCACCAACTGCTCGGTCTCCGCGGGCCGGTAGCGTACGGCCACCTGGAGGCCGGACACCTGCAACGGCGCCTGGGTGGGCGGCATGATCGCGTGCTGCAACTGCAGGGTGAGCCGGGCGCGTTCGGTGGCCTGCTGCTCGGTGTGCGCCAGCTGGTCGCGGGTCGCGGCGAGCGCCACCTCGGTCCAGTGCTGCGCCGAGATGTCCTGGCAGGCGCCGCGCACCAGGAGCAGCCGGTCGTCGGTGTCGAGCACCGGTTCGGCGACGATCCGGATGTGGCGGGTCACCCCCTCCGGCCGCTGCAGCCGGAACGCGGCGGCCGCCGGACGCTGGTGGTGCAGCAGGGTGCGCAGGAAACGGCGGATGGAGACGCCGTCGTCCGGGTGGGCATGGGCCGGAAGCTCCTCCAGCGGCACCGGGGTGCTCGTCCGGGGGCGTCCGTACAGGTCGAAGAGCTGCCCGTTCCAGGTGATCTCACCGGTGAGCACGTTCTCCTCGAACCCGCCGATGCGGCCCAGCCGTTGGGCATGCTGGAGGAGACTCGCCAGCCGGGCCATCTCGTCCTCGATGCGCCAGATGAGGAGGACGGACATGCCGTGGCGGCTGATGCTGATGTCCGCGACGGCCGACAGGGGGACCTGGTCGACGAGGGCGGTGAGGTTCATGCGGCGGGCACGGAAGGGCTCACCGGTGGCGTAGACCCGCTCGACGCGCTGGAACAACTCGCTGTCCCCTGCGGCCATCGGATAGGCCTCCAGGAGCAGCGCCCCGTTCACGACGGCCCGCGGCCGGCCCGCCGGGTCCAGGAAGCGGTTGTTCACGTGCTGGATGCGGAAGTCCACCAGGTGCCCGTCGGCGTCCAGATGCGGCACCAGGACGAGGGCCGGGTCGTACAGCCCGTCGGCCAGGTCCATCAGCTCGGCGGCGTCCGGCAGCACGCGCGGCTCCTGGGCCGCTCCCTGCGGCGGCGTGTACATCTCCAGGGTGTGCGCGCACAGTTCGGCCAGCGCCTCCACCTGCCGGACGATCTGCGGGGGCTGCGGCTCCAGCGGGGCCGGCCAGGCGATCTCCAGCACACCGTGGATACGGCCGCCGGTGCCGGCGGGCAGGGCGGCCCGGCCGCCGTCCGGATGCTGGTGCAGGCCGATGGTGGGCAGTCCGGTCACGCCGAGGGTGGTGATCCACTGCCCCTCGCGCTCGATGAGGCCCCGGCGCGCCACGGTCACCACGTCCGGCGGGACGTAACGCCAGCGCTCCGCCTCGGCCGGCGAGAAGCCGGCGCTGCCCGCCATGGTGAGCGAACCATCGGCGCCGACGGCCCAAATGGCCACGGCCACCGCACCGAGGGGACGCAACGCCTGCTCCAGCAGGGCGTCGGCCACGGCCTGGGCGTCGTCCGCCGCCAGGACGCCGCTCTCGGCCGCGCGCAGGCGCACGGCGGCCGACTCGCTCTCCGCCTCGTCGGCGGCCCGGGTCGCGGCGAGGAAGGCGTCCGTCACCTCGGACATCCGGTCCCGGGCGGCCTGGTTGATGACGTCGACGGCCAGTTCCAGGGGGGTGACCTGGGCCTGCTCCGCCAACTGGGCGAGCTGCCGGGCCGCCTGGGCGGGACCGCACTGCAGCCGCTCGACCAGGACCCCCTTGGCGAGTTCGATCAGGGCGCGCCCCTCGGCCTCCGCCTGGGCGGCACGTACTTCCCGGCTGAGCCGTTCCACGGTGGCGGCGAGACGGCCCACCGGGGACGCGGCCGACGGGTCCTCGCGGCCGGCGCGCGCTTCGTCGCCGAACCCGGGCAGCCCGTCGGAGGTGAACCCGGGCGGCCCGTCGGAGGTGAACCCGCCGGAGACCGCCGCCTCCTCGTCGGACGGCTTGGGGTCCCCGTCGGTGGTACGGGACAGCGGGTCGAAGCTCAGCGGTGACGGCGAGGGCTCAGGACCGGCGGCCGAGCCGCGCTTCGGCTCGCCGTCACCCGGCTCGCGCGACTGCTCGGACATGCTCACGGTGTGGATGCTCCTCGGCTGGAGTGCCCTGGGGCGCGGGACGACAGGCGCTGCGGGGCGTCCGGCCCGCCGGTGTGCGGGTCGGACGCCGGTGTGCTCATGCTGGCAGCCAGCGGCGCACGCAGGCCATGAGGTCGCGCGTATCGACGGGCTTGGTGACGTAGTCGCTGGCACCCGAGGCGAGGCTCTTGTCCCTGTCACCCGGCATCGCCTTCGCCGTGACGGCGATGATGGGCAGCTCGGCGTACTGCGGCATGCGGCGGATCTCGGCCGTCGCGGTGTAGCCGTCCATCTCCGGCATCATCACGTCCATCAGAACGAGGGCGACGTCCGGGTTGTTCACGAGCGTCTCGATGCCTCTGCGTCCGTTCTCGGCGTGCAGGACGCGGAAGCCGTGCAGCTCCAGGATCCCGCTCAGCGCGAAGAGGTTGCGCGCGTCGTCGTCGACGACGAGGACGGTACGGCCGGCCGACGCGTCCTGGACGGCGGGCGGCGTCAGCTGCTGCGGCCCCTCCGTGCGGACGAGGGAGAGCACGTCCCCGGGCTCCTCCGCTGACAGGTGCAGGGCGATGCGCTCCCGCAGTTCGTCGAGGCTGGACAGCAGCTCCAGGGCGCCGCCCTCCGAGCGTGAACGCAGCGTCTCGTCCAGGGGGGCGTCCGTGGGGTGGCTGCTGTGCACCAGCACCGGCACGCTGGTCAGCGCCGAGTCGCCCTCCAGGGCCTGGAGGAAGCGGGACGCCTCGTCGTCAGGCATGCCCAGCTCCAGGACGACGCAGTGGCACGGCTCGGAGGCGAGGGCACCGGCCGCCTCCTGCGCGCCGACGGCGGTGATGATGTCGACGGCGGGCCGCTGGGCACCGTCCGTCCTGCCGTGCGTCAGGTCGGCCACCACGCTCTCCGCGACGAGGGTCAGCAGACCGCGCGACCGCTCCTCCACGACGAGCAGGCGCCGGGGCCGCGGGCCGGGCCCGATCTGGGGCACCGGCACGGAGCCGCCCAGTCCCTCCGGCACGGGCTCCGCCGGGACGCGCTCCAGGGGCCGGCCGGAGTGCAGCAGTTCCTCGAAGTCGGGGCGTGCCACGGGCAGGAACAGCGTGAACGTGCTGCCCTGGCCTGGCGTGCTGTGCACGGAGACGGCACCGCCGAGCAGCTGGGCGATCTCCCGCGTGATGGACAGGCCCAGACCGGTGCCGCCGTACTTCCGGCTGGTCGTGCCGTCCGCCTGCTGGAACGCACCGAAGATCGTCTCCAGGTGCTGCTCCGGAATGCCGATGCCGGTGTCCTTGACGCGGAAGGCGACCACGGGGGCGCCCCGCACGACGCCTTCGGGCACCTCGTCGTCGTCCGCAGGCTCGATGCTCAGCTCCACGCCGCCCTGCTCGGTGAACTTCACGGCGTTCGACAGCAGATTGCGCAGGACCTGGCGGAGCCGGGAGTCGTCCGTGAGCACGTCCGCCGGCGCGCCGGGCGCGGTCGTCACGGTGAACTCCAGGCTCTTCTGCGTCGTCATCGGCCGGAAGGTGGCCTCCACGTACTCGATGAGCTGGCGCAGCGTCACCCGCTCGGGCGTGACGTCCATCTTCCCGGCCTCGACCTTCGACAGGTCGAGGATGTCGTTGATCAGCTGGAGCAGGTCCGACCCGGCGGAGTGGATGATCTGGGCGTACTCGACCTGCTTGGGCGTGAGGTTGCGGGACGGGTTCTGCGCGAGCAACTGGGCGAGGATCAGCAGGCTGTTGAGCGGGGTGCGCAGTTCGTGGCTCATGTTGGCCAGGAACTCCGACTTGTACTTCGAGGCCAGCGACAGCTGCTGGGCGCGGGTCTCCAGCTCCTGGCGGGCCTGCTCGATCTGCAGGTTCTTCGCCTCGATGTCCCGGTTCTGCGCGACCAGCAGTGAGGCCTTCTCCTCCAGTTCGGCGTTGGAGCGCTGCAGTTCCTCCTGCTGGACCTGCAACTCGGTGGACCGGGCCTGGAGTTCGACGGTGAGGCGCTGCGACTCGACGAGCAGCTCGTCGGTGCGGGCGTTGGCCACGATGGTGTTGACGTTGACGCCGATGGTCTCCATCAGCTGCGCCAGGAAGTCCCGGTGGATCTGGGTGAAGGGGGTGACCGACGCCAGCTCGATGACGCCGAGGACCTGGCCCTCCACCACGATGGGCAGCAGCACCAGCGCGGAGGGCACCACCTGGCCGAGTCCCGAGGAGATGGTCACGTAGCCGTCCGGCAGCTCCTCCACCATGATGGTGCGCCGGCTGCGGGCGGCCTGGCCGACCAGGGTACGGCCGAAGGCGATGCGGGAGGGCCGGTTGCTCTCCTCCGGGTAGCCGTAGGAGCCGACGAGCCGCAGTTCGGGCCCGTCCTCGCCGTCCTCGGCGAGGTAGAAGGCGCCGTACTGGGCCGACACCAGCGGGACCAGCTCGTCCATGATCAGCTCGGCGACCACGGGCAGGTCGCGGTGGCCCTGCATCAGGCTCGAGATCCGCGCGAGGTTCGTCTTGAGCCAGTCCTGCTCCTGGTTGGCCCGGGTGGTCTCGCGCAGGGACTCCACCATCGAGTTGATGTTGTCCTTGAGCTCGGCGACCTCGCCGGACGCCTCCACGTTGATCGACCGGGTCAGGTCGCCCTCGGCGACGGCGCTGGTGACCTCGGCGATCGCGCGGACCTGGCGGGTCAGGTTGCCGGCCAGTTCGTTGACGTTCTCCGTGAGGCGCTTCCAGGTGCCGGAGACACCCTCGACCTCGGCCTGTCCGCCGAGGCGTCCCTCGGTACCGACCTCACGGGCGACACGCGTGACCTCGTCGGCGAAGGCCGACAGCTGGTCGACCATGGTGTTGATCGTCGTCTTGAGTTCGAGGATCTCGCCGCGGGCGTCCACGTCGATCTTCTTCGACAGGTCGCCCCGGGCCACCGCGGTCGTCACCAGCGCGATGTTGCGCACCTGGCCGGTGAGGTTGTTGGCCATCGAGTTGACGTTGTCGGTGAGGTCCTTCCAGGTGCCGGCGACGTTCGGCACGTGCGCCTGGCCGCCGAGACGCCCCTCGGTGCCGACCTCACGGGCGACACGCGTGACCTCGTCGGCGAAGGCCGAGAGCGTGTCGACCATCGTGTTGATGACCTCGGCCAGCGCCGCGACCTCGCCGGCCGCCTCGACGGTGATCCGCTGCGACAGGTCGCCGCGCGCCACGGCGGTGGCGACCTGGGCGATGGAGCGGACCTGGCCGGTGAGGTTGGACGCCATGACGTTGACGTTGTCGGTGAGGTCCTTCCAGGTGCCCGACACCCCGCGGACCTGGGCCTGGCCGCCGAGCCGTCCCTCGGTGCCGACCTCACGGGCGACACGGGTGACCTCGTCGGCGAACGCGGAGAGCTGGTCGACCATCGTGTTGATGGTGCTCTTCAGCTCCAGGATCTCCCCGCGCGCATCCACGGTGATCTTCTGCGACAGGTCACCCTTGGCGACGGCCGTGGCCACCAGCGCGATGTTGCGGACCTGGCCGGTGAGGTTGCCGGCCATGAAGTTCACCGAGTCGGTCAGATCGCGCCAGGTGCCCTTGACGCCCTTGACGTCCGCCTGGCCACCTAGGCGTCCCTCGGTGCCGACCTCTCGGGCGACACGGGTGACCTCGTCGGCGAACGCGGAGAGCTGGTCGACCATCGTGTTGATGGTGCTCTTCAGCTCCAGGATCTCGCCCCGCGCATCCACGGTGATCTTCTGCGACAGGTCGCCCTCCGCGACCGCCGTGGTCACCTGGGCGATGGAGCGGACCTGGCTGGTGAGGTTGCCTGCCATGTGGTTCACGGAGTCGGTCAGATCGCGCCAGACTCCGGCCACGCCGGGCACCTGCGCCTGGCCGCCGAGCCGTCCCTCACTGCCGACCTCGCGGGCGACACGGGTGACCTCGTCGGCGAACGCGGACAGCTGGTCGACCATCGTGTTGACGGTCTCCTTCAGCTGGAGGATCTCGCCGCGGGCGGGCACGTCGATCTTCTGCGAGAGGTCACCCTTGGCCACCGCCGTGGCCACCTGGGCGATGTCGCGGACCTGGGTGGTCAGGTTGCCCGCCATCGCGTTCACGGAGTCGGTCAGGTCGGCCCAGGTGCCGGAGACGCCGGGCACCTCCGCCTGGCCGCCGAGGGTGCCCTCGGTACCGACCTCGCGGGCCACGCGCGTGACTTCGGAGGTGAACACGGACAGCTGGTCGACCATGCCGTTGAAGACCGTGGCGATGTCGCCCATGAGGCCGTCCGCGTCGTCCGGCAGGCGGGTACCGAAGTCCCCGTCGCGGACGGCCGTCAGACCGGCCAGCAGCCGACGCAACTCCTGGTCGCCCGGCACCGCGTCGACTACCCCAGTGCTGTCACTGGTCATGCGCACCCTCGTTCCGCTCCCCAAGAGCCCTCAAGCCGAGGACTCGGAACCCCCGGGCCTCGGAGCGGCCCGGTTGTCGTGCATGCGTATTCCACGTTCACGGATGTGTATGCGATGTGGAAATACGCCGCAGGTTAACCCACATTTCCAGACCCGAACAAAGCAGGTGCCGGCGCCCCCGGCCGAACTGCGTCATCGCACCTGGGACCCGTAGGCGACGGTGGCGGGAGGGCCGGCGGACGGCTCCATGAGAGCGGAGCGGGTCCGTTCAGGAGACGGCGGCAGCGTCGATGGAATCCCGCGTCTCCAGGAGGCTGTCGACTCCGGTGATCTCACAGAGACGCTGAAGCTGCAGGGACGGCGCGACCACCCGAAGGACGCCCGTCTGGTGCGTGAGGATCAGCAGATTCAGCAGCGTCGAGTCCGCGAAGGCGATGCCGGAGGCGTCCAGGATCACCTTCGGGTGCTTCCTGACGGCCGCCGCCATCGCGTCCACCAATGGCGTGATCGATTCCATGTCGTAGGAGCCGCGGGCGATGATGACCCAGGCCCCGCGCCACTCGTACTGCACCACCGCGACCCCGTCCGGGGCGTGCGCGTCGGCCTGTTCCCACAGCACCTCGGCGCCGGTGTCGCGCGTGAGTGCCGGCATGCCGGTCTCGTCCCAAGGCACCTTCGGGCTCCTTCTATGGCTCTCCCCCAGGGGAGCACGTCCTGTGTTGCATGAAAAGTATGTCACGTATCTACGTTCGGGCAACGGTGCCCCTTAAAATGCTGCGCATGGTCGCAGTGCCCGAGTCCCACAGCGGATGGACGTTCATCACCAGCCACGCGCGCGTACTGGCAGCCATTGCCGACAACCCGAACGCCCGCATCCGCGACATCGCCGCCCGCTGCCGTCTCACGGAACGCGCCGTCTCGCGGATCATTTCGGATCTGGAGCAGGACGGCTACCTCTCCCACACCCGGGACGGCCGCACGAACACCTACCGGATCGAACCGGGCAAGGTGCTGCGCCACCCGGCCGAGGCCGGACTTTCCGTGGCGTCCCTGCTCTCCCTGCTCGTGCAGGACGAGACCTCCCGCGTCCGGAAGCCCGTAGCCCCGTAGCCGGTCCGCCGGCCACGCGACTCCCGTCCGGACACCGGAGCCCGGACGCAGCACGAAGCCCCTGCGTGACATGCGTCGGGCAGGGGCTTCGCGCGGGCCTCGTGTGCGTCGATCCCGCTTTCCCGCGCACAGCGGGTCTCTTCCTCGGGGCGAGCGGCCCGGCGTGCGAGCGCTGCCCGGTAACAGGGATCCTCCCGGCCGGGCCGGCGGGTCGCCCGGAGTGCGATGACCGGCGCGTCAACGCCCCTTCTCACGGGCCGAGTTCGCGACGGAGAGGTGGGGTCAGCCCCAGCAGGGACTCGGAGGGTGCCCCCACAGACCTCCCGCTCTCGGTCGCGTTAGCTTCTGGGCCGAGGGCTGCAGCTTTCCCCTCCCTCCGTCCGCGCGGATCGGCGTCGCCTCCCAGACCAAGGCCCTTTCATGAACAGCCACTTGTCCCATTCTCGCCTCTCCGCCGCACCAGGGCGACGGATCGGCGTGCTGACCGCGACGAGCGGAGCGCTGCTGGCCGCCTTCTTCGTCGTGCCCCATGCGCTGGCACACGACGGTGTCGACTCCGGAAACGTCGCGGCGTCCTTCCGCCGAGGCCTGATCGCCTACTGGGACTCCGGAAGTCCGGACTTCCCCCGCCAGCTGGACACCACGATCGACTTCTGGTTCCGCTTCCACCTCGTCAAGGCCGCCGTGTCCGCCCTGCTGCTCGCAGCGGTCGTCGTGCTCGGCATCTTCCTGCGTCGGCTGGCCCGGCAGCGGGCGGACGAGCGGCCCGGCCGCCGCGTCCTCGTGCCGGCAGGCGCCCTGGTCGCGCTGCTCGGACCCTTCGCACTGGTCGCACTGGTCGCCAACGTGCAGGGTGCGATGGCCCCGTTCGCGTCCCTGCTCCCCCTGCTGACCGGCGGCGACGCGCGCGCCGACGGGGAACTCGCCGGCACCCTGGCGCAGATGCGGCAGCAGATCTCCGACCACCCCGCCGAAGGGCACTCGCCCGCGCTCACCGCGGTGATCGGCGACTTCGCCCTGTACCACGCGGTCATGGCCGTGATGGCGGCCACGGTCGGACTCGCCCTGGCCGGTCTCGCCGCCGCCCTGTGGAGGCGGCACAGGGCGGTGCCCGACGCCCGGTCGAGACACGCGATGAAAGCCGGCGTCGCGGCTTCCGCCGTCTGCGCCTCCCTCGCCCTCGTCATCGCTGTCGCGAACACCACCAGCGCCGCACACTCGTCCCAGGCTCTCGCCGCCTTCCTCGACGGGGGCTGGTAGGACACCGGCCGTCGGCGGGGGGTGTCACCCGGTCACGAAGGTCGTCACGCTCTGCGCGGGAAGCCGGCCGGTGAAGGAGCCGTTCGACTCGGTGCTCCGGCCCGGGGACGCGAGGGCCCCGCCGGAGTCGGTACCCGTCCAACCGGGACCGCCGCTCGGCATCGGTGGGCTGCCGTTCGAGGCCACCGAGCTCGAACTGCCGGAGGGCAGCCTGCTCGCTCTCTACACCGACGGCCTGGTGCAGAGCCGCGAGCGGGACGTCGACCAGCGGACCGCCGAACTGCAGCAGGCCCTGAACCACTCGACCGCTTCCCCGGAGACCCTGTGCGACACGGTGTTGGAGGCCATGCTTCCGCAACGCCGTACGGACGACGCCGCCCTGCTGCTCGTGCGCACCCACGCGCTGGATCCCCACCACGTCGCCGACTGGGACGTCGATCCCGACCCCGCGCAGGTGCCGCGCGCGAGGAAGCTCGCCGTCGACCAGGTGGACGCCTGGGGCCTGGAGGAGGCGGCGTTCGTCACCGAACTGGTCGTCAGCGAGCTGGTCACCAACGCCATCAGATACGGCGAGCCGCCCATCAGACTGCGGCTGATTCGCGACACCTCCCTGATCTGCGAGGTCTCCGACGCCAGCAACACCGCCCCGCACCTGCGCCGGGCCCGCGCCTTCGACGAGGGCGGCCGTGGCCTGTTGCTCGTCGCCCAGCTCACCCAGGGATGGGGCACCCGGCACACCGCCGACGGCAAGACCATCTGGTGCGCCCAGAGCCTGCCCCAGCCGGAACGGCACTGAGGTCCAGCCCGTTTCCACAGGCCGGCCAGGTAGAGGTCCCCAGGGACGGACCGCCGCTCACCACACCGCCGACGGCCGTGTCCCCGCCCTGGTCTCGGGCGGGGACGCCCTACCGGTCGCGCGGCGGGGTCAGTTGGCGTTCACCAGGTCGTGCGCCGGAACGGTGACCGTCCGCTTGCCCGGCTCGCCGCCGAGCACGATCTTGCGCAGGGCACTGTTGTTGTCGAGGCTGGTTTCCTTCAGCCGCTTCGCGGGGTTCGCCAGCACCTGGATGTAGTAGGTGCCGTTGGGCACGTCGGTGATGTCGAACGACTGGCCCGGCAGATCCTGGGTGTACGTGTCACCGGATCCGACGTCCAGCACCTCGCGGACGGAGATCGAGTTCTCCTCGCCGCAGGCGGTGGCCAGGTCCGTGTTGTACGGGTGCCAGTTGGCGTTCTTCACCGTGTAGTCGATCGCGTCGGTGTTGGCGAGGCAGAACGCTTCCTTGCCGCTGCGCACGGCTTCCTTCTTGTCGGCCTTCAGCAGCCGGTAGCTGGCGAAGTCGGTGAAGTGCCAGTGCACGTGCCCCGGGCGCGGGTCCCACTCCATCGTGCCGGTCGGGGTGTAGCCGACCTGCTTGCCCTTGGCGTCGTAGAAGTACTGGAAGGCGTCCATCTTGGCCTTGCCGGGCTTGCGGAAACCGTCCACCACGAGCTGCGCCGGGCCGGCGTTCCAGACGTTCGCACTGAACGCCAGGTAGTCCTTGCCCGGGACGTCCTTGTCGCCGTCGCTGATCGTGATGCCGTAGGCCGGCAGTGAGCGCAGGTCCGGCTTGGGGACGTCCGGGACGGAGGGCGTGCCGGTCGGCCGCTTCGACCGCGGCTCGAGAGCGGGCGCCTGACGCGAGCCGTCGGTCTGGCCGCCGCCGTCCCGGGCCTGCGGAGACTGGGCGGACTGCTGCTTCTTCTTCAGCGCCCACGGCAGGGCCGGCGGCGCGGCCTTCAGCGGGCCGTGGCCCACGTTGTACGAGGGACCCGCACCGCTCGTCACCGGCGCGGCGGCCTCGGCGGGGGTCGGGGCGTGCCCCGGCCCGTGACCGGCGTGCGCGGTCGGCGCCTGGTGACCGGCACCGTGCCCGGCGTGCGCGGCGTGGCCGTCGGCCTTGGCGGAGCGCGGTACCGCTCCGGTGGAGCCCTCTTCGCCCTCGCCGCTTCGTTCCACCACGGTCACCTTGACCGTGGCCGCCTTGTCGGCGATGCCGAACAGGTCGCGGTACTTCTTGGCGACACCGACCTTGGCGGTGTACGTGCCGGCCGGCAGCTGGACCGGCTCGGTGTAGGAGCCCGCGTAGGTGTTGGACGCCCAGCCCTTCTCGACGCCCCACACCGAGCCGAGGGTGAAGGGGTTGGTGGGGCAGCTCTCCGGATACTTGGAAGTGGAGGGCGCGTCGGGCCGCACCCGGCCGCTGGCGTTGTTCGGGCAGAAGCTCTCACTGCGGGTGAGGACCTTCTTGCCGGCCTTGTCGGTGAGGGTGATCTCCGAGAAGCCGGGCAGCCCGGAGAAGTCCTTCACGGTGCCCGTGGGCAGCTTCTTCGCCTTGGGCTTGCCGCCCTCGTACACCGTCTGAGTGACCGTCACCGGGTCCTTGTAGGACTTCCGGGTCACCTTCAGCTCCAGCGGAGTCCCCTCGGCGATGAGGTAGGTGCCGAGGTCCAGGTACACACCCGGCTCCTCCTTCCAGGAGGTGAGCGTCACCGACGTGGTCGCCGCGACGATGCTCAGCTCGGGGCCCTTCGCGGCCTGCGCGGGCTCCTGCGCTGCGGCCACGATGCCGGCCGTGACGGCCGTCACGGCGACGGCCGTGGTGCCGGCGAGCAGCGTACGCCGCAGCCGGGCGGTGCGTCTTCTGGTCATGGTTGGCTCGTCCTCCGGTGCTGTGAGAAGGAAGCAGGCGGCACCGCGCGTCCGCGGGACACGGGCCGGGGCCGTCAGGTGAGAGGCGCTTTGCTCCGCCCGCGCTGTGAGAGGAGCGGACCGGTTACGCGGTTGTCCGAAGGCGGAAAGGACACGGAGTGTTGGCCGAAATGCCGCCCCCCTGACGAGATCCGGCACGGTCGGACCTCCCCCGCGCACGACCTCAAGACGGCCCCCGAACAACCCACATAGGGGCTACACGCACACCCCGCCCCCGAACTATGTAGTCCCACCACATGTGCCACTGACGTGTGGATTTCTACGGTGTGCCCACACCCACCCGTCCCCACCGCACACGAGGAAGTGGCGCACATGGCCTCAGCAACCACCGCTCCCCCGCCCCCGGGCAACCTCAAGCGCATCGTCGCCGCCAGCCTCATCGGCACCACCATCGAGTGGTACGACTTCTTCCTCTACGGCTCCGCCGCGGCCCTTGTGTTCAACAAGCTGTTCTTCCCGGACTCCGACCCGCTCGTCGGCACCCTGCTGTCGTTCCTGACGTACGCGGTCGGGTTCGCCGCCCGGCCTCTGGGCGCGCTGGTGTTCGGGCACTACGGAGACCGGCTCGGGCGCAAGAAGCTGCTGGTGCTGAGTCTGCTGCTGATGGGCGGGGCGACCTTCGCGATCGGGCTGCTGCCGACACACGCCTCCATCGGGACGGCGGCGCCGGTGCTGCTCACCGTGCTGCGGCTGGTCCAGGGGTTCGCACTCGGCGGCGAGTGGGGCGGTGCCGTCCTGCTGGTGTCGGAGCACGGGGACGCGCGGCGGCGCGGTTTCTGGGCCTCGTGGCCACAGACCGGCGCACCGGCGGGGCAGCTCCTCGCCACCGGTGTGCTGTCCCTGCTCACGGCCCTGCTGTCGGACTCCGCGTTCACCGGCTGGGGCTGGCGGGTGCCGTTCCTGCTCTCCGGGGTGCTGGTGATCGTCGGTTTGTGGATTCGTCTGTCTGTCGATGAATCGCCCGTCTTCCAGCAGGCGTTGGCGCAGGCCGAGGCCCGTAGGGCGGACGTGACGGCGGACGCCGAGAAGCTGCCGCTGGTCTCCGTGCTGCGGCACCACTGGCGTGACGTCCTGGTCGCGATGGGGGCACGGATGGCGGAGAACATCAGCTACTACGTCATCACCGCGTTCATCCTCGTCTACGCCACCACCTCGGCCGGCGTCTCCAAGCAGACCGCGCTGAACGCGGTGCTGATCGCCTCGGCCGTGCACTTCGCCGTCATCCCGGCGTGGGGCGCGCTGTCGGACCGGATCGGCCGGCGGCCCGTGTATCTGGTGGGCGCGGTCGGTGTCGGGCTGTGGATGTTCCCGTTCTTCTCGCTGATCGACACCGGGGGCTTCGGCAACCTGATCCTCGCCGTCACCGTCGGCCTGGTCCTGCACGGGGCGATGTACGCGCCCCAGGCCGCGTTCTTCTCCGAGATGTTCGCGACGCGGATGCGCTACTCCGGGGCCTCGATCGGCGCCCAGTTCGCCTCGGTCGCGGCGGGCGCGCCCGCGCCGCTGATCGCCACCGCGCTGCTGTCCGACTACGGCAGCTCCACGCCGATCGCCCTGTACGTGATCGCCGCCGCCGTGCTCACCGTCATCGCCGTGGCGGCGGCCAAGGAGACCCGCCACCGCGACCTGGCCGACGTCGCCGTCCCCGCGGGGCAGGAGCCGGGCCGGGCCGCGGCCGTGGAGGACGCCCGGACCGTCTGACCCGCCCGGAAACCACGGCCGCGCGACGGCCACCGGCCCCCGTACGTCCCGCGTACGGGGGTCAATGCCGCGTCGGCGCGGACAAGCGGTGCAGGCGCAGCGCGAGTTGGATCTCCAGGGCCCGGGCCGGGCTCTGCCAGTCGTCGCCGAGGAGCCGCCCGACGCGTTCCAGGCGCTGGGCGACCGTGTTCACATGGACGTGCAGTTCGTCCTTGGTGCGCGCGGGGCTCATGCCGCAGGTGAAGTATGCGTCGAGGGTGCGCAGCAGTTCCGTGCCGCGTCGGCGGTCGTAGGCGACGACCTCGCCGATGGTGCGGTCGACGAAGCCGGGGATGTCCCGGTCGCCGGCCAGGATCAGGCCCAGGAACCCGAAGTCCTCGGCGGCCGCCCCGTCTCCGCGGCGGCCCAGGACCCGCAGCGCTTCGAGGCAGCGAGTGGCCTCCGCGTAGGCCGTGGCCACGGCCCCCGGGCGGGTGGCGAGATCCTGGGCAGGTGCGGAGGCACCGACCGTGACCGTCGCGTGGACCGCCGTGCCCAGGTGCCGGGCCGCGCGGCGGGCCAGATCGGTCGCGGTGTCGCCGGGGCCGAGGGGCAGCAGCAGGACCGTGCCACCGTCGCGGGCGGCGGCCAGGCCGTGCCGGGTCGCCGCCAGGTGGGACGCCGCCGCTGCCAGGCGTCTGCGGGCGTCCGCCTCCTGGTCGGCGTCGGTGGGCTCGCCCTCCAGCCGCGCGGCCAGCACCACGTGGAGGGCGTCGAGGTCGGCGTGGAGCCGCGCCGCGCGCTCCCGCAGCAGGCGCGGGTCACGGGCTCGGGCGTCGAGCAGGTCGTCGAGCAGCTCGCCGCGCACCCGCTGCTCGGCCTCGGCGGCGGATCTGCGGGCCAGGAGCAGCAGGGAGGTGACCATGGCGGCACGCTCCAGAGTGCGCTGGTCGACGGGGTCGAGCCCCGGGTGCCCGCGCAGCACCAGTGCGCCGAGCAGTTCGCCGCCGGCGGCGACGGCGGCGATCCAGTCGTCGTCGTGGAGCACCGCGTGCCCCTGCGCGCCGGACTTCTCCAGGGCCGCGGCGGGTGCGGCGGCGGCCTCGGCGAACTCGACGGTGCCGTCGAGGATCTCGGAGACGGCCGCGGCCACGTCATGCACTCCGCCGCCGCGCAGGACGAGCTCGGCGAGCCGGTCGTGCACGTCGGAGGCGCGCTCGATGACGCCGCTGCGGTCCCGGATGATCTCGTTCGCCCGCTCCAGGCCGGCGAGGGCCGACCGGGTCTCGGCGAGCAGGTTGGCGGTGTCGATGGCGGCCGCGGCCAGGGCGGCGAACGATCCGAGCAGAGCGATCTGCTCCCGCTCGAAGACGCGGGCGCGGCGGTCGGCTGCGAACAGCACGCCGATGACGTGGTGCCCGAGCGTCAGCGGCACACCGAGGATGGCCACCAGGCCCTCGTCCCGCACGCCCGCGTCGATGGTGAGGGTGTGCTGGAATCGGTCGTCCTTGAAGTAGTCGTCGGTGACGTAGGGGCGGGCCGTCTGTGCGACGAGACCTCCGAGCCCCTCCCCCATGCCGAGCCGCAGCTGCTGGAACCGGGCCGCGACCGAGCCCTCGGTGACCCGCATGTAGGTGTCGCCGCGCTCGGTGTCGTTCAGGCTGAGGTAGGCGACGTCCGTGCCCAGCAGCGAGCGGGCGCGCTGGACGATCGCCTGCAGTACCGCGTCGAGGTCGCGCAGCCCGGCGAGGTCGTGGGCCGTCTCGAACAGTGCGGACAGCTCGGCCTCGCGCCGGCGTCGTCCCTCCAGCTCGGCGCAGACGCGCAGGGCGAGCGGCTTGGCCCGCCGGAGTGCCGCGATCCACTCCGCCGGGCGCCCTTCGGCCCGCGCGAGCAGTTCCGGCTGCTCGTAGGCGTCGGCCGATGCGCCCCTGGCCAGGAGCTCGAGGAACGGCACTTCGGCGGACTGCACGTGATCGCTGGACATGCTCACAGGATTCACCATGACCGGTCCGCCCCGTCAGCCCTGTGGACAACTCCCGGGGCCGCCGAGGAGCGGCCGCTCAGTGGGCGGTCCAGCCACCGTCGAGCACGAGCGAGGTGCCGGTCACGAAGGAGGCCTGCGGGCTGCAGAGATACGCCACCGCCTCGGCGACCTCCTCCGGTTCGATGAGCCGCTTGACGGCGCTGTCCTGCAGCAGCACCTCGGACAGGACGCGTTCCTCGGGGATGCCGTGCGCCTGCGCCTGGTCGGCGAGCTGCTTCTCCACCAGGGGGGTGCGCACATAGGCGGGGTTCACACAGTTCGAGGTGACACCGTGGGGCGCGCCTTCGAGGGCGGTGGTCTTGGACAGTCCTTCCAGCCCGTGTTTGGCCGCCACATAGGCCGACTTGTAGGCCGAGGCGCGCAGCCCGTGCACGGAGGACACGTTCACCACGCGGCCCCACGCCTGTCCGTACATGTGGGGCAGTGCGCCGCGGATGAGCCGGAAGGGCGCTTCGAGCATCACGGTGAGCACCGTGTGGAAGACCTCGGGCGGGAACTCCTGGATGGGGCGGACCAGTTGGAGCCCGGCGTTGTTGACGAGGACGTCGGTGCCCGCGGCGGCGAGTTCCGCGGCGTCCAGGTCGGTGAGGTCGAGGACGTGCGGCTCCACCGTTCCGGCGAGGCCGTGGCCCTGGCCGGCCAGGGCCTCCAGGCCCGCCGCGTCCCGGTCGACGGCTCTCACCTTGGCCCCGGCGGCCGCGAGCCGCAGCGCGCAGGCACGGCCGATACCGCCGGCGGCGCCGGTGACGAGCGCGGTGCGGCCGCCCAGGTCGAGCGGGCAGGCGTGGGGGGCGGGGTGAGCACGGTACGCGGTCATGGCTCGACCCTAGGCAGCGCCCGTGCCCCACCCCATGTGGTCACGCCCCATAGTTCAGCCGGAGGCAGTGGTGTCGAACCATGTGGGGGCATCCGACAGGGCCAGCTTGATCCGGTGCAGGCCGAACTCCTCCAGCTCGGGCAGTGCGTCGACGTCGAACCAGGCGACGTCGAGCGACTCGTCGTCGTTCACCCGCGCCTCGCCGCCGACGGCCCGGCAGCGGAAGGTGATGTCCATGTACTGGCAGATGTCGCCGTTCTCGTACGTGACGGGCGCCAAGGCCTGGACGAGGACGACCCGTTCGGCGACGCAGCGTACGGCCGTCTCCTCGTAGACCTCCCGCACCGCACAGGCCGCGGGCTGTTCTCCCGGCTCGGGGATGCCGCCGAGCACCGACCACTTGCGGGTGTCGGCCCGCCGGTTGAGCAGCACTCTCCCCTCGTCGTCGAAGACGAGGGCGGTGACTCCGGGGAGCCAGAGCAGCTGCTGACCGGCCGAGGCGCGGAGGGTGCGGATGAAGTCGGGAGTAGCCATGCCGTCGACCCTAACGGGCCGCTCACGGCGCCCCGGCGCGCTTCAAACGGCGTGCGACGGGCGTACGGTCACACGTCACCGGCGCGTCGCCCGCGCAGCCCGGCGCCGACGGCCCAGCCGAGGCCGCCGGCCGCGACGAGGACGAGGGCGAGCTCCGGCAGGGTGCCGAGCCGGGTGGCGGGGGTCTGGGAGGACCGCAGCGGCACCTTCTGCACGAGCGAGTCGGCCACGAACATGCCGGTCTTCTGCGTGATCCTGCCGTCCGGCATGATGATCGCGCTGACACCGCTGGTCACGGGCACGGTCACGGTCCGGCTGTGCTCGACCGCCCGGACCCGGGACATGGCGAGCTGCTGGTAGGTCATCTCGCTGCGGTCGAAGGTGGCGTTGTTGCTGGGCACGGAGATCATCTGGGCGCCGTCGGTGACCTCGGAGCGCACGGTCCAGTCGAAGGCGGCCTCGTAGCAGGTGACGAGTCCGACCTTGGCGCCGTCCATGGTGAACACGCCCGGCTCGGTGCCCCGGCTGAAGTCCTGGCGGACCATCGCCGTCCAGTTCTTGTTGATCGCGCCGATGAGCGAGCGCAGCGGCAGGTACTCCCCGAAGGGTTGGATCTGGCGCTTGTCGTAGGTGTTCACGGGCCCCTTGGCCGGGTCCCAGAGGATCTGCTCGTTGTAGAGCCTGCCGTCCCGCTCGACGACGCCGCCGACCGAGATGGGCACGCCGATGGACTTGGCGGCGGCGTCGATGACGATGCGGGCGTCGCGGTTGGCGAAGGGGTCGATGTCGGAGGAGTTCTCCGGCCAGAGCACGAAGTCGGGTCGCGCGACCCTGCCGGCCCTGACCTCGGCGGCCAGGCGCTCGGTCTCGCGCGCGTGGTAGTCCAGTACGGCGCGCCGCTGGGAGTTGAAGTCGAGGCCGGCGCGCGGCACGTTGCCCTGGATCACGGCGACGGTGGCGGTGCCGTCCTCGGCCGTGTCGCTGACGAGCGGCCGGGCCGCGACGGCGCCCACCACGGGGACGGCCAGGCTCAGCAGGCCCACGGCCGCCGCGCCACGGCGCACCGCACCGGTCCTCCGCCATCGCACGGCCTGCCGGACGATCTCGAAGAGACCGAATCCGCACAGGACGAGCGCGAAGCCCAGCACAGGGGTGCCGCCCACCGCGGCGAGCGGCAGGAACACGCCGTCGGCCTGGCCGAACGCGACCTTCCCCCAGGGGAAGCCGTTGAAGGGCGCACGCGCGCGTGCCGCCTCGCCGGCGATCCACACGGCCGCCGCCCACACCGGCCAGCCGGGCAGCTTCGAGACAGCCGCGATCCCCGCGCCCACCGCGGCTGCGAAGAGGGCCTCGATCGCCACCAGGGCGAGCCAGGGCCCCGGCCCCACCTCCACGCCGGTCCACACCAGCAGCGGCAGCAGGAAGCCGAGGCCGAAGAGGTAGCCGAGACCGAGCGCCGCCTTCCAGCCGCGGCCGCGCAGCACCCAGCCGAAGACGGCGAAGGCCGGCAGGGCCAGCCACCACAGCGTGCGGGGCGGGAAGGAGACGTAGAGGAGCAGGCCGGAGAGCGCGGCTGCGGCGGCCGGGACGAGACGCACGAGCCGCCGGGCCCACGTCCGCGCCCCGGGCGCGATCCGCGGCTCCAGCTGGTCCGACTCGCCGACGGAGGTTGCGGTGACGGTCACTCCCGGAGTCTAAGGCGCGTGACCTGGGAGCCGACAGCGCGGTACGGGCGGCGCACTTCCTGTTCAGTTCGTCACGAGACATCCCCAAACCGCCCACCAGCCGTTACGGTGTGCCAAGCCTCGCTCGTACGGTCCTGGCGGCCGGTGCGACCGGGGTCTTCACGAGTCGGGGGCGACGGGGTGCCGGGGGGCGGGCGGGGTGGGTTCCAGCGGGATGACGTCCGCGTCCGGACCGGACGCGGACGGTGACAGACGAATCGTTTCTGACGCGGCGGGCGTCGTGGTGCTGGGCGCCTGTGCCACCTGGTCCCTGATCACGGCGGCCGCGCACGACGGCAGGCCCGAGGGGGTACTCCTCGCGGTGCTGGCCGTGGCCGCCGGGTACGCGGCCGGGCGGATCAGCGGGGCGTTGCTGCCGGTCGGCGCGCCCTTCGCCGGGGCGCTGGCCGGCATGGCACTGACGGTTGCCGTTCCCCATCTCGCTCCGGGCCCGCAGATCGCGGCGCCCCTGGGGCACGCGGGGGCCACCGCCGCCGTACTGACCCTGTCGGCCGGTGCCGCGTGCTGCGCGGCCTGGGCGTCGCCGGTTCCGGCCGTTCGGTTCACGCTGCGTCTGCTGGCCGCCGGAACCGCGGCACTGGCCGCCGTGCTCGGCTCCACCAGCGGCTCGGTGACCTGCCTCGCGGTGCTGCTGTGCTCGCTGGCCGCCGGCCGTAGCCGTCACCGGGGCGCCGGGATGGCCGCGCTGACCGCGGTCGCCGTCCTGATGACCGGTCTGGTCTGGGCGATCGCCGCGCGGACCGTACCGGCCGGCTTCGTGGCGGCCGTGGAAGGGCGGCTGACGCCGCACCGGGTGCGGCTGTGGCAGGACGCGTGGAATCTGCTGGGGGACGACGCCCTGTCGGGCGCCGGCCCGGGCCGCTTCGGGGAACTGAGCACGGCGTCCGCGCAGTCCCTGCTGTCCGACGACAAGCCGCACTCCGCGCCCCTGCAACAGGCGGCGGAACAGGGGCTGGTCGGGGTGGCCCTGCTCGCGGCGGTGTTCGGCTGGGTCCTGTACGCCCTGTGGCGCGGCCCGCGCCCGACCCCGGTGGCGCTCACCGCGGGCGCGGCCCTGACGGCGCTCGCCGCGATCGCCGCCGTCGGCAACGCGCTGAGCTTCACGGCGGTGTCCGTCGGGGCGGGCCTGCTGGCGGGCATCGCCACGGCGCGCCCTCTCACCGACGAGTCGTCGAGCCGTACGGCGGGAATCCCGGCGCGCGGAGCGGGACGCACACCCGCGCGGTGACGGGTGGATGCTCGCGCGGTGACGGGCGGGCACTCGCGCGGCGACGAGCAGGCACCCGGCGTCCGGCGCCACGGGCCGGCGATCACGGCGCGTGATCAGCAACGGTGATCACAGCCGGTGACACGCGTCCGGCGGCTCAGTGCGCGGGAGCGCCCGGCTTGCTGGGCCGCAGCCGTGCCTCGATCACCCTTACGGCCGCCTCCGCGTCGTCGACGGTGATCGTGAAGGTGTGCCCGTCCCACAGCTCCAGCTCGACGCCCTCACCGCGTCGTACGACCACCGCGGTGCCCTTCTCGGGCCGCCACCGGTAGCCCCAGCCGCCCCAGTGGCGGGGGGTGACGTGGGAGATGTACGTGGCGCCGACCACGCTGGAGAGCGGGATACGGCGACGGGGGACGCCGATGTGGCCGCAGCGCACCTCGAGGTGTTCCTGGTCGACCCGCAGGGCGACGTGCACGAAGGCGAGCGTTCCGAAGAGGACCAGCAGCCCGGCGGCGATGCACCCGACGACGGCCATGACCAGCGGGGCGACGCCGGACGTCCACGCCGAGTCGACGGCCAGCTCGATGCCGAGTGCCATGCAGGCGGCGCCCACGAGCGCCAGCAGCCACTGCACCCGGTTCGTGGCACGGCCGGTCCAGACGTCCGTGTGCGGGTGGGGGGCGTTCTCGCCGTGGCGGTGGTCCCTCATGCCATTGAGGGTACTCAGAATTCATTCCGCTGGTACCTCGTGGCGGAGCGTGACTGCGCCGGGTGGGCATCGCGCCGGACGGGCCGGGAGGTGACCGCCCGTGAACGCCCCTCCGGTCAGCCGGCGGGCGTGACCGCCTGCAGCAGACGCCCTTCCGCGTACGCCAGCGCCGGGGCGGGCAGGGCGCCCTCGCGTCCGCTGAGCAGCACGGTGAGTGTGCCGTGCGGGGATGCTCCGGGTGCGGGGTGCCGGCCGATCCGGCGCAGGGCCTGGGCGGCCACGGCCCCGGCGGAGCCGTGCAGCACGAGGGGCGGGCGGCCGGGGCGCTGGACGGCGGCCCGGATGCGCTCGGCCACCAGTTCGTAGTGGGTGCAGCCGAGGACGACGGTGGTCACCTCGGCCGGGGTGAGGGCGGCGGCCGCGGACACGGCCGCGTCGATCGCCGCCTCGTCCGCGTGCTCCACCGCCTCGGCCAGGCCCCAGCAGGGCACTTCGGTGACGGGCACGCCGCCGGCGAAGTCCTTGATCAGGTTCTGCTGATAGGGACTGCCGGTGGTGGCCGGGGTGGCCCAGATGGCGAGGTGACCGCCGCCGGCCGCGGCCGGCTTGATGGCCGGGACGGTGCCGATGACCGGGAGCTCCGGTTCGAGCCGGGCGCGCAGGGCGGTGAGGGCGTGCACGGTGGCGGTGTTGCAGCCGACGATCAGGGCCTCGGGGCGGCGGGCCGCGGCGGCTTCGGCGACGGCCAGGGCACGCTCGGTCAGGTCCTCCGGCGTGCGCGGTCCCCAGGGCATGCCGTCGGGGTCCAGGGAGAGCACGAGATCGGCGTCGGGGCGCAGCCGCCGTACCGCGGCGGTGGCCGCCAGCAGACCGATTCCGGAGTCCATGAGCGCGATCTTCACCCGATCACGATAGACGATGAGCGACACGCGGCAGGGCCCCTGGGGCAGACTGCGGTCGTGAGCGCCGTTGTGTGGACTGCCGCCGGATCACTCCTCGCCTGGTCGTGGCTGCTGCTCGGCCAGGGCTTCTTCTGGCGCACCGATGTGCGCCTGCCCTCGCGTGCCGAGCCCGACGCGTGGCCGTCGGTGTGCGTCGTCGTGCCCGCCCGCGACGAGGCGGCCGTGCTGCCGGCCGCGCTGCCGTCGTTGCTCGCGCAGGACTATCCGGGTCGGGCGGAGATCTTCCTCGTCGACGACGGCAGCTCGGACGGCACCGGTGCGCTGGCGCGTGAGCTGGCACGCCGGCACGGCGGGCTGCCGCTGACGGTGGGTTCGCCGGGTGAGCCCCCGGCGGGCTGGACCGGCAAGCTGTGGGCGGTGCGCCACGGCATCGGGCTGGCACGCGCGCGTGATCCCGAGTACCTCCTGCTGACGGACGCCGACATCGCGCACGCCCCTGACAGTCTGCGGGAGCTGGTGGCGGCGGCCCGTTCGGGTGGGTTCGACGTCGTCTCGCAGATGGCCCGGCTCCGGGTGGAGAGCGTGTGGGAACGGCTCGTGGTGCCCGCGTTCGTCTATTTCTTCGCGCAGCTCTACCCCTTCCGCCGGATCGCCGCGAGGGGCCGGACCGCGGCCGCCGCCGGGGGCTGCGTGCTGCTGCGGACGGAGACGGCGGAGCGGGCACGGATCCCGGAGGCGATCCGGCACGCCGTGATCGACGACGTCGCGCTCGCGCGGGCCGTCAAGCGCGGCGGCGGCCGGGTGTGGCTGGGGCTCGCCGAACGGGTGGACAGCGTGCGGCCCTATCCGCGGCTGCACGACCTGTGGCGCATGGTCTCGCGCAGCGCGTACGCGCAGCTGCGGCACAACCCGCTGCTGCTCGCCGGGACGGTCGCCGGGCTGGCGCTGGTGTATCTGGTGCCGCCGGTGGCGGTCCTGGCCGGTCTCGTCGGCGGCGGTGCGGCGGCGCTGGTCCTCGGCGGTCTCGCGTGGCTCGTCATGGCGGGGACGTACGTGCCGATGCTCCGCTACTACCGGCAGCCGCTGTGGCTCGCCCCGCTGCTGCCGTTCACCGCGTTCCTCTATCTCCTCATGACCGTCGACTCGGCGGTGCGGCACTACCGGGGACGGGGTGCGGCCTGGAAGGGCCGCACCTACACGCGCCCGGACGCCGTGCCCGAGGAGGGGTGAAGCCCGCCGAAGGGGTCGGCCGCAGGGGGCACTTGCGGCCAGGGGGCACTTACGGCCGGAGGGTCACTTGCGGCCGGGGGTCCAGTTCATGCCCCACCCGTAGGCGTGGTCGACGGTCCGCTGCGGGCTCACCCCGCGCTCGGGCACCAGGTAGCGCGCCTCCCGCTGGACGACCAGGTCGCCGCCGGTGTTGGTGATCAGGGCGAGCGCGCACACGAGTGAGGGGACCGTGCACTCGTCGAGGGAGAACTCGATCGGCGCCCCGTGCTCGGGCCGGAGCGTGACCGAGGCGTGCAGATCGGCGAAGGAGCGGGCGCCTTCGTAGATGGTGACGAAGACGAGGATGCGCCGGAAGGCGTTCTTGTGGTCGAGATTGACGGTGAGGTTCTCCCCCGTCGACACGGCGCCGGTGCGGTCGTCGCCGTCGAGGTGGATGTAGGGGGGCCGGTGCAGCGCTCCGAAGCTGTTGCCGAGGGCCTGTACGACGCCCTTGCTGCCGTCGGAGAGTTCGTAGAGCGCGCACAGGTCGAGGTCGAGGTCGGAGTGCATCGCCGTCGGGCGCCCGAACTTGCTGCTCCAGCCCGAGAACTGCTTGCGCACCTCCCAGTTGAGGTTGACGTGCAGCGCTCCGGAGGTGCCGCCCTGCTTGGTGAGGGAGACGGAGGGGGCCGCTTTGGTGAGCGTCACCTTGGTGAGGCGTACGGGGGCCGGAGGTGTGGCGGGCGGGGGCGGAGCGGTGGGCCGAGCCGTCGGCGGGGGCGGGTACGCGGCGGGCGGCGCGGCCGCGGGAGGCGCCGGCGCCACGGCCGGTGCGGGTGCCGGAGCCGGTGCCGCGTGCTGCGGCTCGTCCACCGTGATGCCGTAGTCCGTGGCGAGCCCTTCGAGTCCGCTGCTGTAGCCCTGACCGACGGCACGGAACTTCCAGGCGCCCTGACGACGGTAGAACTCCCCCAGCACGAAAGCGGTTTCGGTGGTGGCGCCGGGGTTGTCGAAGCGGGCCACCGGGTTGCCCTGGGCGGCGTCCTGGACCTCGATGTACAGGCCGGGGACCTGTCCGAAGGCGCCGCCGTCGGCGGAGGCGGCGAGGACGACGGTCTCGATCGCGGGCTCCACGCGCGCGAGGTCGACGAGGAGCGTGTCCGTCACGCGGCCGTCGGTGGTGCGCTTTCCCTCGTGCCGGATCGCCCCGGAGGCGTGCCGGGGCTGGTTGTAGAAGACGAAGTCCGCGTCCGAGCGGACCTTGCCGCCGGCCAGCAGCAGAGCGGACGCGTCGGCGTCGGGCACGCCCGCTCCGGCCCGCCATCCCAGTTCCACCCGCAGCGCAGCGGTCGGCACCGGAGTATTTGAACCTTTCAGCATGTGCATGTCCGCCCCCATTGCGTGGCACCGCGCCAGGCCCGTCCCGGCCGTCCGTCGAGTTCCGTGCGCACAACCTATTCCTTGCCACGGTGAAGTCCCATGCGCGAGCACCCGGAAGACCGGGGGCCAACCGCTGGTAACCCGCCCGGAACTCGGCCTTTAGACGCTCACGACCCCGCTGTGCGCCCCTTTTTGGCGAGTTCGCTCGCATTGGGGCTCCCGGGTCACCGCGGACACGGAAAACAACCCTCTTATCGGTCTCCCCAACCAGCACATCGTTGGCTTAACTTATGTGCCATGACCTCCCCCCGCTCCACCTATGGCGGCGGCTACTACTCCGCCTCCTTCCCGGACACCCCGATCTACGACAAGCTCGTCGCCGAGCGGGGCACCCCGCAGATCGCGCCGATCCGGGTCCCCGCTCAGTACGACATGCCGGGCAGCAGCCTGCCCGCGCTCCCGTCGGCGCTGCCCGCTCTCCCGGCAGCCCCGTCCCAGTCCGCGTACGGCTATCCGCAGGCGCAGCAGCCCTCCCCGCTGCAGCAGGCGCCCGCGGCGTACATTCCGCAGCAGGCCACCGCTCCGCGCGGCTACGCGGGCCCGCAGCAGCCGCGTCCGGCGGCCCCCGCGGGCTACGAGGCGATGCGCCCCGCGGCTCCCCGGCCGGCCCCGGCTCCCTACCAGGATCCGTACAACAGCCAGCAGTACCGCGGGTACTGAGCCGCCCTCCCTGGGACCGTCGGCGCCGGCTGGCACGATGGCCCCATGGGGAACGCTCACCTGCACTCGATCCACGTCCATCCGGTCAAGGCGGCCCGGGGCCTGGCGCCCCGGGAGGCCGTTGTGGAGCCCTGGGGGCTGGCCGGAGACCGACGCTGGGTGCTGATCGACGACGGGGGAAAGGTCGTCACACAGCGCCGTCATCCGCGACTCACGCGCGCCGCCGCCGAGCTTCTGCCCGGCGGTGGCGTCCGTCTGTCCGCGCCCGGCATGCCGACGCTGTCGGTGCCCGTTCCCCGGCACGCCACCGCGCTGCCGGTGGAGATCTTCCGCGACAAGGTCGAAGCCGTCCCCGCCGAGGACGAGGCCGCGCACGCCTGGTGCAGTTCCTTCCTCGGCGCCGGGGCACGCCTGGTGTACCTGGACGATCCGGCCACCCGCCGGCCCCTCGCCGCGGAGTACGCGCAGGCCGGCGAGACCGTCTCCTTCGCCGACGCCGTGCCGCTGCTGCTCACCACGACCGCCTCGCTCGACGCCCTCAACTCCCTGATCGCCCAGGGCGAGTACGCCGCCGATGGCCCGCTGCCCATGAACCGCTTCCGGCCGAGCGTGGTCGTGACGGGCACCCCCGCGTGGGCCGAGGACGACTGGTCGCGCATCGCCCTCGGGGACGTGGTGTTCCGTGTCGCCGGGCCATGCGGCCGGTGCGTGGTGACCACCACCGACCAGGACACCGGCGAGCGGGGCCACGAGCCCCTGTTCAGTCTGGGACGGCACCGCCGGCTCGACGGCAAGCTGATCTTCGGACAAAACCTGGTGCCGCTGTCGGGCGGCACGATCCGGCTCGGCGACCCGCTCAGGATCCTCGCCTAGCTCTTCGAGCGGAGCGGGAACCGTGCCGCCCGGCCGGGCGTTGAGCCTGTGTGAGAAATTCATGCGAGGCCCTCGGGAGAGGTGATGTCGCTCTCTCTTCGACGGGCCCGTGCGTGGACGGCTCCGCCGGGGAGTATCACGGAGCGGGAAGGGGGTGCAGGCGGTGCGAGCGATCAGCGGACTCTGGCGCTGGCGGCGCAATCCGCTCCGCCGCGCGACCGACCTGGCCGAGGCCTGGGTGGCACTGGCCGCCCTGCTGCTGATGCTGCTGGCAGCGCCGGTCGTCGGCGCACTCGTCGGGGGATCGACCGAGGACGCGCTGCAGCGTTCCGTGCGGGCGCAGCACGAGGCACGGCATCTGGTGACCGCCACCGTGATCCGCAAGCTGGACCGCTCCCCGCTGGACGCCGACCCGGAGACCTCCTCGGGCCGCGATCTGCGCACCCGTGTCCTCGCCGACTGGACCGCGCCGGACGGCACGACGCACCAGGGCCCGGTGCTGTCGAGCCTCAAGGACCCGCGACAGGGCGATGCGTTCCGGATATGGACCGACCGGCACGGCAGGATGGTCCCCCGCCCGCTCGACTCCGCGACCGCCTCCACCCACGCGGTCCTCGCCGGCTTCGGCGCGGCCCTGGCGACGGCCGGTCTCACGGAGGGCGGCAGACGGCTGATCGTCTGGCGCATGGTCCGCCGCCGGTACGCCCATTGGGACCAGGCATGGGAGAAGGCCGGCCCGGACTGGGGCAGGACGGGCGCCGGCAGCTGACGGCCTTCCGGCTCTGGTCAACCCACCAGCCGTGCGCACGCTACGGTGGTCCGGCCGAACCGTTCGGCAACAACCCGCGCGCGAGCGAGCCTCAGGGACGCGCCGGTGTCGATACCGCGTGCGCGCCCGGGCCGCCCAAGGTCCCGGCCCGGTCGCGGTCGCGGCGCCGGCCGGAGCGCCCCGAAGGCGGACGAGCCATCAGTACGACCGAGGTGGGGGCACAGCTACACCATGGCACAGGGCACGGTCCAGGTGACGCACACCGGCACGTCGCGGTGGCGGCGCCGCACGGGTGAGTACGCATCGCTCGCCGCCGCTCTGGAGGCCGCGGCCGACGGAGACGTCCTCACCATCGCGCCCGGCACCTACCGGGAGAACCTCGTGCTGCAGCGCGCGGTGACCCTGCGCGGCCCCGACGGCTCTCCCGGCTCGGTGCGGATCGCGCCGGTGGACGGCGTGCCGCTGACCGTGCGCGCCTCGGCGGTGGTGCAGGACCTGCACGTGGAGGGTCAGGACGCGGCCGCCCCGGCCGTGCTCGTGGAGGAGGGCACCCCGGAGCTGCGGGACGTACGGGTCGTGACGCGGTCGGCGGCCGGCATCGAGGTGCGCGGCAGCGCCCGGCCCACGGTGCGGCGTTGCGCGGTCGACAATCCGGCGGGCATCGGCATCGCCGTACTCGACGGCGCGGGCGGGGTGTTCGAGGAGTGCGAGGTCGTCGCGGCCGGCCAGGCGGGTGTGGCGGTGCGCGGCGGCGCCCACCCGCGGCTGGAGCGCTGCCGGGTGCACCACACCTCGGGGTCGGGCCTGTCGGCGACCGGGGAGAACTCCGCGCTGGAGGCCGTGGGCTGCGAGGTGTACGAAGTCCGGGGCAGCGGTGTGCAGATCACCGGCCGGGCCACCGCGCACCTCACCGACTGCGATGTGCACCGCACGGCGTCCGACGGCGTCACGCTCGACACGGACGCGGTGCTGACGCTCGCCGACTGCCGCATCCACGACATCCCGGAGAACGCGGTCGACCTGCGCTCCCGTTCCGTTCTCACGCTGACCCGCACCACCGTGCGGCAGTTCGGGCGCAACGGCCTGTCGGTGTGGGACCCGGGCACGCGGGTGGACGCCAACCAGTGCGAGATCTTCGACAGCACGGGTGACTACCCGGCGGTGTGGGTCAGCGACGGCGCCACCGCCGTACTGGACTCCTGCCGGGTGCACGACGTGCCGGACGCGCTGTTCGTCCTCGACCGGGGCTCCCGGGCCGACGTCGTCGACACCGACCTCTCGCAGGTGCGCAACACGGCCGTGTCGGTCAGCGACGGGGCGACGGCGCAGCTCGACGACTGCCGGATCCGCGACGCGGCGACGGGCGCCTGGTTCCGCGACCACGGCAGCGGCGGCACGCTCAGCGGCTGCACGGTGGACGGCACCCAGACCGGCGTGATCGTCACCAAGGGCGCCGACCCCACCGTGGAGCGCTGCACGATCGACTCCCCCGCGGAGGCCGGTGTCTACGTCTCGGCCGGTGGCCGGGGAAGTTTCCTGAACTGCCGGGTGACGGGCAGCGGCGGCTACGGCTTCCACGTCATCGACGGCAGCCGGACGACGCTGCGGAAGTGCCGCACGGAGCGGTGCGCGCGCGGGGGTTACGAGTTCGCCGACGGCGGCGCCGACGCGGCGTCCGGGGCGGGTCCGCTCGTCGAGGACTGCACGAGCGACGAGAGCGCGGGGCTGCGCGCGCCCGCGGCGCGGGAGACGGCCGTGCAGACGGTGAGCCACTCCGGGGGCCTGCTGGGCGGCGTGCCGGGACAGCGCATCGAACCGGCTCCCCCGGCGCCGGTCGCCGAGCCCGAGTCACCGGCCCGCTCCTCCAAGGACGTCCTCGGTGAACTCGACGCGCTCGTGGGCCTGGAGAGCGTCAAGCGCGAGGTGCGGGCCCTCACCGACATGATCGAGGTCGGCCGGCGCCGTCAGCAGGCCGGTCTGAAGGCCGCCTCGGTCAAGCGGCACCTGGTCTTCACCGGCTCCCCCGGCACCGGCAAGACGACGGTCGCGCGGCTCTACGGCGAGATCCTCGCCTCGCTCGGCGTGCTGGAGAAGGGCCACCTGGTCGAGGTGTCCCGGGTGGACCTGGTCGGCGAGCACATCGGCTCGACGGCGATCCGCACCCAGGAGGCCTTCGAGAAGGCGCGCGGGGGTGTGCTGTTCATCGACGAGGCGTACGCGCTGTCCCCGGAGGACGCGGGCCGCGACTTCGGCAAGGAGGCCATCGACACGCTGGTGAAGCTGATGGAGGACCACCGGGACGCGGTCGTGGTGATCGTCGCGGGCTACACGGCCGAGATGGAGCGGTTCCTGTCCGTCAACCCGGGTGTGGCGTCCCGCTTCTCCCGGACCATCACCTTCAGCGACTACGGCCCCGAGGACCTGCTGCGGATCGTGGAGCAGCAGGCGGAGGAGCACGAGTACCGGCTCGCGCCGGGCGCTTCGGAGGCCCTGCGGACGTACTTCACCGTGCTCCCCAAGGGCCCGGCGTTCGGCAACGGCCGCACCGCGCGGCAGACGTTCGAGGCCATGGTCGAGCGGCACGCGAGCCGGGTCGCCCAGCTCCCGGAGCCGAACAAGGACGACCTGACGCTGCTCTACGCCGAGGATCTGCCCGAGGTGGTGTGAGGAGGCGCCCGCCTATGCGGCGGGCGGTTCGGGCTCGTGCCGTGGTGACGGCACGTCCGGTGCCGCCGGGGTCTGCGACGGCTCCCCTTCGGCGGCATCCGGTGCCGTCGGCCGCAGCCGGGCCAGCAGGGTGCGGCGTTCCTCGGCGAAGACCGGGTCGGCCTGGTAGTCGGAGTGACCGAGGATCGGCGCGGGCAGCGGCAGCAGCGCGGTGCGGCCGTAGGCGAGGGGGTCCAGCAAAGGGGCGTGGTCGACCTGCGCTCCGGGCAGCCGCATCGGGCCGCCGATGGGGTCGGTGAGCCGGTACAGGTTGCGCCAGCAGTCGATGTCCCGGTGCAGGGAGCCGAGCGCGGCGGGTCCGAAGTGCGCCGGGAACCAGCGCCCGTAGAGGCGCTCCAGCGGGGAACCGTAGGTCAGGAGCGCGACACGTCTGCGTGCGGAGGGGGCGAGTTGCCAGGCCGCGGCGGCGGCGAGCACGCTGCCCTGCGAGTGCCCGGAGATGACCAGCCGGCCGCCGGTGGTCCTGGTCCAGGTCGCCATCCGCCAGGTCAGGTCGGGCACCGCGCGCTCGGCGTAGCAGGGCGGGGCGAAGGGGTGGGAGGCGCGCGGCCAGAACGTGCCGACGTCCCACAGGATGCCGATCGTGCGGCGGGCCGCGGCGTCCTTGTAGGCGCGCCGGCCCCAGGTGACGAAGAGTATGAAGCCGAGGCCGATCAGCCAGGAGCCGAGGGCCTGGGCGGTCTCGGCGGCGCCGTGGACGACGGGGTAGGTGCCCTGCGCGGCCTCGCCGGGGGTCTCGTCGGTGGCGAGGGCGCCCACGAGGGCCGCGGCGCCCAGCAGCAGAGTGACGCCGGAGGTGACGGCGACGACGCGGGGTCCGCGGTCGGTGAGCGAGGCCATCGCACGGGTGTAGGCGATACGGCGGGTGCGCGCACGGTCCTGTGCCTCGTCGGGGTAGTCGAGCGCGACGGCGGCGCGTTCGGCGCGGGCGAGCCGCCAGGCGCGGTGGGCCAGCCAGCCGAACAGCCCCAGCAGCACGACCAGCAGCGGCGGGATCACGGACGCCTGCCAGGTCAGCAGCACGGGCGGGCCCTCGATCGACGCCCCGGTGCCGTCCAGCCAGTCGGACACGCGCTGGGAGACGCCGCCGGACATCACCCCGCCGAGCGCGCAGGCCAGCATCGCCACCGCGGGTCCGCCCAGGCCCCGCAGCACGGCCCGCCGGTCGTGATCGGTGCGGTGCAGGACCTGGGCGACGACCCCGAGGACGATCACGAGCAGGCCCTGCACCAGGGCGATCGCGCCGAAGGTCGTGTCGCCCGGCAGCCGGCCCTCCGACCTCCAGCCGGGGCGCTCCCACCCGGCGTACACCACGGCGAGGGCGAGCAGGACGAGCGCGGCGAGCGGCAGGCGCCGTACGAAGCGCTCGTCGAGTGTGCGGTCCAGCCGTCTCTCGCTGCGGCCGCGGCGGCACACCACCCACACCACCGCGACCGCGCAGGCCGCGAGGGCCGCTTCCAGGAGCGTTCCCAGGGTGTCGAGTACGGCGGGGCCGCCGGGTCGGCGGTCGTGGCGGGCGGCGGCGCTGCCCACGGCGGCGGCGACCGTGATCAGGCCGGCGGCGGTGTGCGCGGCGCGCAGCCGGGCCACGAGCCGGCGCCCGTACCAGAACCCGGGCCGGCCGAGGGCGGTCGGGCCGCCGTCCCCCTCGGGCTCGGGCGCCCGTTCGATGGGCTGCTGGGACTCGTAGTCGCTCCACGTACGCCGGGACAGGTACCACAGCAGGACGGTCAGAGCGGTCGGGACGACGGCGGCCAGGGCGAGCCGGCGGCCGGGGGCGCTCCACCAGCCGCCGTCCGAGACGGTGGGTGAGAGGAAGCCCAGCCAGGAGTGGCGGTCGGCGCACGGGGCCGTGCCCGCGCACTGCCAGGCCGCCAGGTCGAGGGCGACCTCGCAGGCGGCCGCGACGAGAAGCACCGTCAGGGTGAGGCCCGCGAGCCGCACCAGGAGACCGTACAGGCGCACGGTGCGGCGGCGGCCGTGGGCGGTGGGGCGCATCCAGTGGGCGAGGTTGACGACCATGAACGGCAGCAGCAACAGCCACAGGGCGCGGGTGCCGTTGCCGGAGGTGAGGTTGCACCAGACGTAGGCCTCGGGCACGGGTCCGTCGCGGCGGCGGTCGTCGGGGCCGTGCTCGGCGTCGACGTCGTCGGCGCGCCGGAAGACGGCCGCGATGTGGTCGCCGGTGATCCGCACCGTCCGCGGATCGTTGAGCATCTCCTGCGGCGTGGTGCCGCCCACGCCGTGGACGAGGAGTTCCAGGGCGGTCCCGCTCTCGCCGCACCCCGCGGCGGGACCGTCCGGTCCGCCGGTCGCCGCGTGTTCCTGCGCGTGTTCCACTGCTTCGCACTTCCCCCATGACACGCCGTCGGCTCTGCCCGTGCGGGCCCAAGGATCTCCGTTTCCACGGCGCCGCACACCCCCTGTCACGGAATCTCCCCGATCTGTGATGAAACCGCAGCGCGAAGACGAACGCCGGGTGGCGGAAGTGCGACGAGCGGGCGGTGGCGCTGTCCGGCCCTCGACATGCAAGGATGGGGCGTCCTCGCACCGCGGCCGGGAGGAATGTCCCGGTAGGAGCCGGTGTGCGGGGTGTGTCGACGGCATTGAGGCGAAAGGACCGGAGCGTACGTGAGCGAGAATCAGAACCTCCTCGCGGAGCAGCGGCGATCCCTGATCCTCGACGAGGTCCGCCGCCGGGGCGGTGTCCGGGTCAACGAGCTGACCCGCAAGCTCGGCGTGTCGGACATGACGGTCCGCCGCGACCTCGACGCGCTCGCGCGCCAGGGCGTGCTGGAGAAGGTGCACGGCGGCGCGGTCCCGGTCGTCGAGGCGAGTACGCACGAACCGGGTTTCGAGGCCAAGTCCGGTCTGGAGCCGACCGCCAAGGAGGACATCGCACGCGCCGCGGCCAAGCTGGTCGCGCCGGGCGCGGCGATCGCCCTGTCGGGTGGTACGACGACGTTCGCTCTGGCGCACCAGCTGCAGGACGTGCCGGACCTCACGGTGGTCACCAACTCGGTGCGGGTGGCCGATGTCTTCCACGCGGCGCAGCGCACCTCGGGCCCGCGGCAGGGCGCGGCCACGGTGGTGCTGACGGGCGGGGTGCGTACGCCCTCCGACTCGCTGGTGGGGCCGGTCGCCGACCAGGCGATCGCGGCGCTCCACTTCGACCTGCTGTTCCTCGGGGTGCACGGCATATCGGTCGAGGCCGGTCTGTCGACGCCGAACCTCGCGGAGGCGGAGACGAACCGGCGGCTCGTGCAGTCGGCGCGCCGGGTGGTCGTGGTCGCGGACCACACCAAGTGGGGCAAGGTGGGCCTGAGTTCGTTCGCGGCGCTGGAGCGCGTGGACACACTCGTGACGGACGCCGGTCTGCCGGAGGAGGCGCGTGGCGTGGTCGCGGAGCATCTGCGGCGCCTGGTGGTGGCCGGGGAGCCCGAGGACGACGCGGACGCCTGACCGCGCCGGAGCGGCGGTCGAGGGCCCGGGTGACCGTGCTCAGTCGGGCCAGACGCCCGTCTCCAGGAGCGAGTCGATGGCGGCCGTGTAGGGCTCGATGTCCAGCCCCTGGTCGGCCAGCCAGGCGTCGGAGTAGTACTTGTCGAGGTACCGGTCCCCCGGGTCGCACAGCAGCGTCACGACACTGCCCTGCCGGCCCTCGGACACCATCTCGGCGACGATCTTCAGCGCGCCCCACAGCCCCGTCCCGGTCGAGCCGCCCGCCTTGCGGCCGATGGCGCGCTCCAGGGCCCGGACGGCAGCGACACTCGCCGCGTCGGGCACCTTCATCATCCGGTCGATCGCACCGGGCACGAAGCTGGGTTCCATACGGGGCCGGCCGATGCCCTCGATACGGGAGCCGCAGTCACAGGTGACGTCCGGATCGCCGGTGGTCCAGCCCTCGAAGAAGCACGAGTTCTCGGGGTCGGCCACGCAGACGCGGGTGTCGTACTGCATGTAGTGGACGTAGCGCGCGAGGGTCGCGGAGGTGCCGCCGGTGCCCGCCGTGGCGACGATCCACGCCGGCTCGGGGAACCGCTCCAGACGCAGCTGCCGGAAGATGGACTCGGCGATGTTGTTGTTCCCGCGCCAGTCCGTGGCCCGTTCGGCGTAGGTGAACTGGTCCATGTAGTGGCCGCCGGTCTCGGCCGCGAGGCGGGCGGACTCCTCGTACATCGTGCGGGGGTCGTCCACGAAGTGGCAGCGGCCGGCGTGGAACTCGATGAGGCGGATCTTCTCGGCGCTCGTCGTGCGCGGCATGACGGCGATGAAGGGCACGCCGATCAGCTTCGCGAAGTACGCCTCGGAGACGGCCGTCGAGCCGCTGGAGGCCTCGATGACGGGCCGGTCCGGCCGGATCCAGCCGTTGCAGAGGCCGTAGAGGAAGAGGGAACGGGCGAGGCGGTGCTTGAGGCTGCCGGTGGGGTGGGTCGACTCGTCCTTCAGGTACAGGTCGATGCCCCACCGCTGGGGCAGGGGGAAGTGCAGCAGGTGGGTGTCGGCCGAGCGGTTGGCGTCGGCCTGGACTCTGCGGACGGCTTCTTTGAGCCACGTCCGGTAGGCGGCGTCGCTGTGGTCGACGTCGAGGGTCACGCCGGTGCGGGTCTGCGGGGAAGTGCTCACGAGAGGCTCCTATCGCTGCGCGCCGACGACGCGTCGCGCGGCCGACACCTCCGATCATAAGCACCTAACGCACAGCTTCTCACCTGCATAAACGCATCTTTGAGCCCCCCAAAGCGCCCCCGGGAGCAGAGCCGGGGCAAGGGGGCGCGTGGTCCCGGGGGCGCATTCCCGGGCGTGCTGCGGGCGCCCCCCGGCGACGGGCTCGCGGACCCTGGTGCCGGGCGCCGAGCGGGGGCAGACTGCACGGCGGGACCAAGGCCCCGGACGGGTGCCCGCGGACCACGAGGAGAACGCCGGACAGCGACCGTCAGCAGGATCCGCCTTGCGGGCACGGGCATCACGCCCGGGACGGCGGACCGGCGGGCGGGCCGGAGTTCGGGCCGGGCGGCGCACCGTCCCGGTGCCGACCACGCCTCCGGACGGGGCACACTGGATCGGGACACGAGCCCGTACCGGGCATCGCGCGAGCGGGCCGGTACACCGAAGCGCACAAGGGGGCGGGTGGCATGGGAGAGCCGGAGTTCAGGGCCACGGGCGTGCGGATCGGGAAGCGGCTGCGTTCGCTCACCCGGGCCGGCCAGGTCCGGATCAGCGACGGCCGGCTCCAGCTGCTGACCAGCTACGGCAGTGAGATCGACAGCGCGCCGGTGCAGGCCGTGCGCGCCTCCAAGCCCTGGTTCGGCCCCGACGACCGGGCCACGGCGGATCTCAACGGCAAGCGGTACCTGCTCACCCTGGGCGATCACGATCCCGCCCCGGGAGAGCCGGGCCCGCCGGCCGCGCGGCGCTTCATCGAGGCCGTGCGCAGGGCAGCGGGGCGCGGCGACTGAGATGTCCGCGAGTTGCGGTACCTCACCCCCTGCGCCACTCTGGTCTCACGTCACTCTGGGTTTACCGGCGATTACGCTGCGAACCAGCCCGCCGGCCACGACAGCAGGCGGCAGTGTCACGCAGACGCCCTGCTGGATCCGAATCCCGTGTTCTTCCGGACCTCACGTCGGGGAGTCGCAGCCGTGATCAGCTACCCAAGCAGGCACTGCACGGTGGAGCTCCAAGCCCTGCCGTCGCGGATCGGCCAGGTCCGCAGAATCGTATCTGCGCAATTGCGCTACTGGCATCTGGATGCCCTGATCGACCGGGCCTCGCTCGGCGTGACGGAGCTGTTGTCCAACGTCCACCGGCATGCCCAGCCCGACAAGACGTGCACGGTCGAGATAGAGCTGCTGCTCGACCGGCTCACGGTCTCGGTGCGCGACGGCGACCCGCGGATGCCCGTGGTCGACGACGCCGAGCCGCTGGCGACCTGCGGGCGCGGGCTCGCGATGGTCGCCGCCATGAGCGAGAGCTGGGGTGTTCGGCCGGACGGCGAGTCCGGCAAGGTGGTGTGGTTCACCCTGCCGACGTCCGCCCCCGTGGTGACGGCACCGTCCCTTCGGTCGCGGCGCACGGTGCAGGAGAAACCCGCGCGCAGGTTCGCCGAGGTCGGGGCGTCCGCCGAGGCGCTCCGGACCGATCATGCTCCCGCCCGGTCCGCCGTTGCCGGCTGACCGGGCGGTGACCACCGTCCCCTCGGGGGCCTCGGGGGCGCACGCCTTCCGGTGTGCTCCCGGGGCGTACACGGCTGTCACTCCGGCGGGACGGTGCGCGGCACTTTCGCGCGCGCCGCACGCCGGGCCGGTCGCGGGCCCGCGCGGGGCCGGCCGCGCATGATCACGCCGTACCTCCCTTGTGGCCGAACTCCTCGTTCAGCACGGACAGTCGGCGCCAGTACTCGTCCTCGTCGATCTCGCCGGAGGCGAATCGACGGCCGAGGACGGCGAGGGGCGAGTCGCCCTCGACCGTGGGCCGCTCCCACGGGCGGCCACGCCGTCCGCGCCACAGCGTGCGGCGCAGCAGCGCGATGCCGCCGCCGATCACCAGCACCCAGATCAGCGGGAAGAACAGGATCCACGGGCCGGGCCCGCCGCCGTCGCCGAAGTCCGCCAGGGTCTGCATGTCGTCCAACTCCTCGGTCACTCATGTCCTATGTCGTTTTCGAGCGTCGCGCCGCGAGAGCCGCAGGTCGTCGTACACCCGGCGGCAGTCGGTCTACCGCGCGGGGAGTAGGCATCCGGTGCGCGGACGTCCCGTGGGGCCTCGACTTCTGTAACTACTGGTATGTACAGTGACGGCATGAGCACCCCGGAACGGCTGATCGAGTCCACCCGCGAGCTGCTGTGGGAGCGCGGCTACGTGGGCACCAGCCCCAAGGCGATCCTGGAGCGCGCGGACGCCGGGCAGGGCAGCATGTACCACCACTTCAAGGGCAAACCCGATCTCGCCCTGGCCGCGATCCGGCGGACCGCCGAGGAGATGCGGGCCACCGCGGCGGCGGTACTCGACGGGCCGGGCACGCCGTACGAGCGGATCGAGGCGTATCTGCGGCGCGAGCGGGACGTGCTGCGGGGCTGCCCGGTCGGCCGGCTGACGATGGACCCCGACGTGATCGCGAGCGCCGAGCTGCGCGCGCCGGTCGACGAGACGCTCGACTGGCTGCGCGGACGGATCGCCGGGATCGTCGAAGAGGGCATGGCGCAGGGCCAGTTCGCGGCCGGCCTCGACGCCGGGGAGATCGCGGCGGCGGTCGTCGCGACCGTCCAGGGCGGCTACGTCCTCGCCCGCGCCTCCGGCTCGCCCACCGCGTTCGACGCCGGGGTACGGGGCCTGCTCTCCCTGCTGGCACCACGGACCCCGTGAGGAGACTTCCATGCACGCCATGCAGTACGAACTCACCCTGCCCGCCGACTACGACATGGACATCATCCGTGACCGCGTCGCCGGGCGGGGGCATCTGCTCGACGACTGGGAGGGCCTCGGCCTCAAGGCCTATCTGATACGCGAGCGCGGTCTGCGCGGCTCGCCGGTCAACCAGTACGCGCCCTTCTACCTCTGGAACACCGTCCACGGCATGAACGCCTTCCTGTGGGGCGGCGGTTTCCAGGGCGTCGGTGACGACTTCGGGCGGCCGTCGGTACGCCAGTGGACGGGGCTCGCGTACGAGGAAGGGAGCGGCTCCCGCCCGCGGTTCGCCGTGCGGCGGCGTCAACCGGTGCCCGAGGACCGGATGTTGGCCGACGCCGTGGCGGACGCGGTGGGCGAGGCCGGGCGGCTGGCGGCGGCCGACGGAGCGCTCTTCGCCGCCGCGGCCGTCGACACCAGCCGCTGGGAGTCGGTGCACTTCTCCCTCTGGGAGCACGACACGCCCAAGGCGGACGGCGATCTCTTCCAGGTGCTGCACCTGTCCGCGCCGGGCCGGCACCGGCTGCTCCGGGGACGCCAGTGGTGAGCGCGGTCCGCACGGTGCTGGGGGACGTGGCCCCCTCGGACCTGGGGGTGTGTGACGCCCACGACCACCTGTTCTTCGGCGGTCCCCGGCTGCCCGGACAGGAGTTGCGCAGCGTGGCGGCGGCACGGGCCGAACTGGTCGCGTTCCGGGAGCAGGGCGGAGGGACCGTCGTGCAGTGGACGCCGTACGGCCTCGGGCGGCGGGCCGCCGATCTGCCGCCGCTGTCCCGGGAGACCGGCGTGCACGTGGTCGCGGCGACCGGTCTGCACCAGGCCGTGCACTACGACGAGGACACGCTCGCCGGGCTGCGGGGCCGGCTCGCCGAGGTCTTCGTCTCCGAACTCACCGAGGGCATCGGGACGTCGGGGGTGCGGGCGGGACTCGTCAAGGTCGCGGGCGGCTTCCACGCACTGGACGCGCACGCCCGCTGGACCATGACGGCGGCGGCCGAGGCGCATCACGCCACGGGTGCGACGATCACCGTGCACCTGGAGATGGGCACCGGCGCGCTGGACGTACTGGACCTGCTGTGCGGCAAGTCGGGGGTGCCGCCGCACCGGGTGGTGCTCGGGCACCTCAACCGCTCCCCCGACCTCGTGGTGCACCGGCAGGCGGCGGAGTACGGCTGCTATCTCGCGTTCGACGGGCCCTCCCTCGCCCATCACGCCACGGACTGGCGGATGCCGGAGGCCGTACGGGCCCTCGCCGACGCCGGGTTCGGCGACCGCGTGCTGCTGGGCGCGGACACCACCACGGCCGCCGCCCGCTCGGTGGACGGCGGCCCCGGGATGCCCTGTCTGCTGCGCCGGGTGCGGCCCCGGCTCGCGCACGCCGTGGGTGAGGAGCTGGTCGAGCGCATCCTCACGGAGAACCCGGGCCGGGCGTTCGGGACCGAGTGGCGCTGACCGGCCCGGCCGACGGGCTCAGCCGCCGGCCTGGTCGCTGTCCTTCAACGAGCCCCAGCCGTGCCAGCGGTCGACCTCGATCCAGGCGCTGACCCGACGGCGGTCGCGGTCCGGGTAGGGCTTGCCGATGTAGCGCCGGGCGAGGAGGTCGATGTCGGCCAGGTCCTCGTCGTCGTACATCTCGGTGACGCGGCCGACGAGGGTGACGTGGGTGTACCAGTTGTCGGCGTCGAGGACGGTCAGGGTGACGCGCGGGTCGCGGCGCAGGTGCTTCAGCCGTACCCGGCCCTCGTCGAGGTTGACCAGGACACGGCCGTCCTGCCACGCGTACCAGGTGGCGGCGGAGACGGGTGCGCCGTCGGAGCGCAGCGTGGCCATGACGCACGGGTTGGGGCGGCCGAGCAGGGCCTCGGCCTCGGGCGGCAGCGGCGGCTTCGACATGAGGGGAACCTCCTAGGAGTCGGACTTCTCGTCGAAGCTGGCGAAGTAGGCCGCGACCATGTCCTCGTCGGCGTGGCCCCCGGCGGCGGCTCGCTCCATGCGGGCGGCGGCCGCTTCGGCGACGTCCAGGCGGACACCATGGTCCAGGCCGGCTCGGACGATGAGCCGGGCGTCCTTGGCGGCGGTGCCCACCGCGAACTGGGGCGGTGTGAGCCTGTCCTCGAGGACGAGGTCGGACTTGGCGCGCAGATAGCCCATGTCGAGCGGGCCACCGGCGACGAGGTCGAAGAAGCCCTGAGGGTCGACGCCGAGGGCCTTGGACAGGGCGAGGGCCTCGCCGGCGGCCGCGGTGACGGCCAGGACCCAGCTGTTGGCCACCAGCTTGAGCCGGGTGGCACCGGCCAGCGCCCCGTCCTCGCCGTTCCACACGGTCCGGGCGCCGACGGCGTCGAAGACCGGCGTCACCCTGTCCCGGCCCTCGGTGGGGCCGGCCGCGAGCACGGTCAGCTTTCCGGCCTCGGCGGGCTCGCGGGTGCCGAGGACGGGGGCGTCGTAGAAGACCAGGCCGTGTTCGCCCGCGAAGGCGGCCAGTTCGGCGACGCCCTCGATGCCCGCGGTGGTCGACTGCACCCAGGCGGTGCCGGGCCGCAGGGCGGGGGCGGCCTCGCGCATGGTGTCCAGGGTGGCGGGGCCGTCGTGGAGCATGGTCAGGACGACGTCCGCGTCCTGCACCGCCTGCGCCGGGCTGTCGGCGATCCGTACCCCGTCGGCGGTCAGCGGCTCGGCCTTGGCCCGGGTGCGGTTCCAGGCACGGACGGTGTGTCCGGCCCGGGCAAGGTTGCGGGCCATGGCGGCGCCCATGATGCCGGTGCCCAGGACGCTCACGGTGAGCTTGCCGGTCATTGCCTCACCTTCCTCGGTGGTGCGGTGCGGGCGGACTGCCCCGGACCAGCCTGCCCGCTCAGCGGGTCGCCTTCCCGCGCGCGACGCGGACAAGCCTGATATCCGTGGGGTCACTCTGGCGGCCCTCTGTGCCGAGGACCTCTCACGCCGACGGGGCGAGCGCCCCGAGCGGGTCGTCCAGGACCGGCTGCCAGGCCAGTTCCGCGGCGCCGACCAGGCTGTTGTGGTCGAGGCTGCAGGGCAGGATGGGGACGCCGCCGCTCTGGCCCCACAGGCTGCGGTCGGCCACGACCGCGCGCAGCCTCCCGGGGTCGGCGTCTAGGAGGGTGCGGTGCAGGCCGCCGAGGATGATGCGGTCCGGGTTGAGGATGTTGACCAGGCCCGCGAGGCCGAGGCCGAGGCGGTCGATGAGGGCCTCGGTGGCGGTGCGGACGCCCGGGTCGTCGTAGTGGTGGCGGATCAGGTCGATGGACTGCTTCAGCAGGGACACCTCCGGGCCCGGTTCGCGTCCGGCCTCGGTGAGGAAGGCCAGCGGGTCGGTCTCCACGTCGAGACAGCCGCGGCTGCCGCAGTGGCAGGGGCGGCCCTCGGGGTGCACGGTGAGGTGCCCGACCTCCAGGGCGAGACCCGAACTGCCCCGGTGCAGGCGGCCGTCGAGGACGAGCGCGCCACCGACTCCGCGGTGGCCGGTGGCGACGCACAGCAGGTCGCGCGAGCCCCGGCCGGCGCCGTGCCGGTGCTCGGCGAGCGCGGCGAGGTTGACGTCGTTCGCGGTGAACGCGGGGCCTTCGATGCCGGCCGCGCGCACCTGCTCGGCGAAGATGTCCCGCACGGGCGCGCCCGCGGGCCAGGCCAGGTGGAGCGGGTTCAGCGCCAGTCCCCCGGGTTCGGCGACGGCGGACGGTACGGCGAGGCCCGCGCCCACACACCGCAGCCCTGTGGCGTGCAGCAGTTCGGCGCCGGCGGAGACGACCGAGGCCAGCACCTTGGCGGGGTCGGCGTCGACGATCTCGCAGCCGGGCGCGGTGGCGACGATCCGGCCGCCGAGTCCGACCAGGGCCGCCCGGAACCCGTCGGCGTGCACCTGTGCGGCCAGTGCGACGGGCCCGTCGTCGGCGACGGCCAGTCTGTGGGAGGGCCGGCCCTGCGACCCGGCGGCCGCGCCGGGCCGGGCGTCGACCCGGATCAGCCCGAGTGCCTCCAGTTCGACGGCGACCGCGCCGGCGGTCGCCCGTGTCACCCCGAGTTCGGCGGTGAGCACCGCCCGGGTCGGGGCGCGTCCGGTGTGCACGAGCTCCAGTGCGGGTCCGAGCGCTGCGCGCCCCCGGTCCAGCCGTGCCTTCGAGGTGCTCCCGTTCCCCGCCTGCCGGGGGTCCGCCTTCCCGCTCATGAGGGCGAGTCTCCCATGATCCGCGGGGATGGTGGCGGAGTGTGCCCGCCGGGCGCCGCCGGGCCGCCGGGGTCGTCGGCCGCCGGGGGGTGCAGGCCGCTGACCCGGAGCGTGATGTTGAGCCGGCCGGTCAGTCCCAGCGCGGGCGGTGCCGTGTCCGGGTGGACGCGTGGGACCCCGTGGTAGGCGAACCGGGACGGGCCGCCGAAGACGAACAGGTCACCGCTGCGTAGCTCGACGTCGGTCCAGGGCCTGGTGCGCGTCGCGGTGTTGCCGAAGCGGAACACGCAGGTGTCGCCGAGGCTGAGCGACACCACCGGCGCGTCGGACTTCTCGTCGCTGTCGCGGTGCATGCCCATGCGGGCGTCGGCGTCATAGAAGTTGATCAGCGCGATGTCGTAGTCCGGCGGGGGTCCGCCGAGGGTGTCGTGGACCGCCCGGCGGCCGAGTTCGCCGAGCCACCGCGGGAACGGTTTGACGGGGGCGCCGTCGCCGTCGGCGACCGTGCGGGCGTAGGCGTAGGGGTACCAGTGCCAGCCGAGGCAGACCTGCCGGGCGGTCATGGTGCCACCGCCGGGGGTGCGGACCGTGCGCAGCCCGGCGGGCGGCCGGGCCCAGGCGCGGCAGGCGGCGAGCAGCGCCGACTGGCGCTCCGCGTCCAGCCAGCCCGGCAGGTGCACGGCGCCGGGCGCGACCTGCGTACGGGCCCTGGGGAACAGCTCGCCGTCCATGCCTCCATGGTGCCCGACACGCCCTGAGCTGCGGCTCGGCTAGCCTGGTCGCACGATGGACGACCGTATGACGACGCCGTGGGGCGAGCCGGCTCTGACCCGTTTCCCCGTGGACCCGCGTGACCGGCTGCGCGCCTGGGACGCCTCCGACGAGTACCTGCTGCGGTATCTGGCCGAGGAGCGGGTGCCGCTGGACGGCACGATCGTGGTGCTCGGGGACCGCTGGGGGGCGCTGGTCACGGCGCTCGCGGCGCACCGTCCGGTGCAGATCACCGACTCCTACCTCGCGCAGGAGGCGACCCGGGCCAATCTCGCGCGGGCCGGAGTCGCGCCGGGCGCGGTGCGGCTGCTCACCACGCAGGACCCGCCGCCCGAGCGGATCGACGTGCTGCTGGTGCGGGTGCCCAAGAGCCTGGCGCTGCTGGAGGACCAGTTGCTGCGGCTGGCGCCGGCGGTGCACGCGGGGACGGTGGTCGTCGGTACGGGCATGGTGAAGGAGATCCACACCTCGACGCTGCGGTTGTTCGAGACGATCCTCGGTCCGACCCGCACCTCCCTCGCCGAGAAGAAGGCCCGGCTGATCTTCTGCACGCCGGACCCCGCCCTGGAACGGCCCGCCAACCCGTGGCCGTACGTCTACACGCTGCCGCACGGCATCGGCCCCGCCGCGCACGGCACCGTCGTCAACCACGCCGGGGTCTTCTGCGCCGACCGGCTGGACATCGGGACGCGGTTCTTCCTCGGGCACCTGCCCGCGGGGCGGGGCGGCCGGGTGGTGGACCTGGGGTGCGGCAACGGCGTGGTGGGGACGTCGGTGGCGCTGGCCGACCCGGGCTCCGAGGTGCTGTTCGTGGACGAGTCGTTCCAGGCGGTGGCCTCGGCGGAGGCGACGTACCAGGCGAACGGCGTGCCGGGGCACGCGGAGTTCCGGGTCGGGGACGGGCTGGCGGGCGTGCCGTCCGGCAGCGTCGACCTGGTCCTGAACAACCCGCCGTTCCACTCCCACCAGGCGACGACGGACGCCACGGCCTGGCGGATGTTCACCGGGGCACGGCGGGCGTTGCGGCCGGGCGGGGAGCTGTGGGTGGTCGGCAACCGGCACCTGGGCTACCACGTCAAGCTGCGCAAGCTGTTCGGCAACAGCCGGCTCGTGGCGAGCGACCCGAAGTTCGTGGTGCTGAAGGCCGTCAAGCGGTAGGGGCGCCGAGGGTCTTCAACATCCTCGCCACCGTTTGGGTCATCGCGTCCCGTGCGAGGGTCAGGTAGTCGCGCGGGTCGACCGCCTCGGTCCGCTCGGCGAGGAACTCCCGGACGGCTCCCGTCAGGGCGATGTTGAGGGCCGTACCGATGTTGACCTTGGTGATGCCGCCGGCCACGGCCGCCGTGAGCTCGTCGTCCGGGACGCCGGAGGAGCCGTGCAGGACCAGCGGGACGTCCAGTGCGGCCGACAGGCGGGCCAGCAGGTCGTGGTCGAGGGCGGCGGTGCGGGTGGTCATGGCGTGGGAGCTGCCGATAGCAACAGCCAAGGCGTCCACGCCCGAGTCGGCGACGAACGCCCGGGCCTCCTCGGGGTCGGTACGGGCGCCGGGGGCGTGCGCGTCCAGCGGCGGTCTGCCGTTCTTCCCGCCGATCTGCCCCAGCTCCGCCTCGATCCACAACCCCTGCGCGTGCGCCCGGGCGACCGCCGCCCGGGTCGCGGCGAGGTTCTGCGCGTAGGGCAGCCGGGCCGCGTCGTACATCACGGAGCTGAAGCCGGCGTCCGCGGCCTGGTGGAGCAGGGTGTCGCTCCGCACGTGGTCGAGGTGCAACGCGACGGGCACGGCGGCCTGTTCGGCCGCGGTGACGGCCGCACGGGCGAGCGGGAGGAGCTGCCCGCCGCGGAACTTCACCGCGTTCTCGCTGACTTGCAGCACGACGGGGGCGCTCATCGACTCGGCGCCCGCGATGACGGCCTCGACGTGCTCCAGCGTGATGACGTTGAAGGAGGCGACGGCCGAGCCCGTCGTGGCGGCCCGGGTGACGAGGTCGCCTGTGGTGGTGAGGGACACGGGGTCTCCAGGGTCAGGGTGCGAGGATCACCGAACGGGTGAGGTGGCGGGGGCTGTCGGGGTCCAGCCCCCGGGACGTGGCGACGGCGACCGCGAGGCGCTGGACGCGGATCAGTTCGGCGAGCGGGTCCAGCCGCCCCGCGACCCACAGCGCGCCCGTGCCCCGTACCTCTTCGGCGAGGCCGTCCGGCGCGTCGCCGAGCATCCAGGTCGCCGTGCCCGTGGTGCTGATGCTGATCGGGCCGTGCCGGTACTCCATGGCCGGGTAGGCCTCCGTCCAGGCCAGCGCGGCCTCGCGCATCTTCAGCCCCGCCTCGTTGGCCAGGCCGACCGTCCAGCCGCGCCCCAGGAACGTGAACTGCCCGCACTCCACCAGCCCTTCGGGCAGCGGCTGCGTCAGGGCGGTGCGCGCGTCGGTGACGGCGGTTGCCGGGAGCAGGCCGAGGTGGGCGCGGAACAGGGTGAGGGCGGTCGTCGCGAACCGGGTCTGGACGACGGAGCGTTCGTCCGCGAAGTCCAGGACGACGAGGTCGTCGGCGGCCGTCACCACGGGCGTGTCCGGATCGCCGGTGACCGCGGTGGTGCGGGTGCCGCCCTTCAACCGGTCCAGCAGGTCCAGGACTTCGGTCGTGGTGCCGGAGCGGGTGAGCGCGACGACCCGGTCGTAGCGGCGGCCGTGGGGGAACTCCGAGGCGGCGAACGCGTCGGTCTCGCCCTGGCCCGTGTCCTCGCGCAGGGCCGCGGCGGCCTGCGCCATGAAGTACGAGGTGCCGCAGCCGACGATCGCGACCCGCTCCCCCGGTGCCGGCAGCGCCTTCGCGTGCCGGGCCGCTTCCGACGCGGCACGTTCCCAGCACTCGGGTTGGCTCGTCAGTTCGTCCTCGACATGCGTCATCCCGCACCCTCCGCTTCATCACCCACGAACTGCTTGTTCCTGCAAGATATAGCCAGCTTTCGAGCATCATCAAGCATTCGAGCAAGGAGGGGGTGCGTTAGGGTCGCCGGAGATCGAGACGTGGAGGTGCGGATGTCGCGCGACGCCCGCTGGAAGGCACTGCTGGAGCTGCTCGTGGAGCGCGGCCGGCTGGACGTCGAGGACGCCGCGGCCGAGCTCGGGGTGTCGGCGGCGACTATCCGCCGTGACTTCGACGGGCTCGCCGAGCAGCAGATGCTGGTGCGCACGCGGGGTGGCGCGGTCGTGCACGGCGTGTCGTACGAGCTGCCACTGCGCTACAAGACGGCCCGTCACGCCTCCGAGAAGCAGCGCATCGCCACGGCGGTGGCGGATCTGGTGGCACCGGGTGAGGCGGTCGGACTGACCGGGGGGACGACCACGACCGAGGTGGCGCGGGCCTTGGCCGTGCGGGGGGACCTGACGTCCGGGTCGCCCGCGTTGACCGTGGTGACGAACGCGCTGAACATCGCCAACGAGCTGGTCGTGCGGCCCCAGTTCAAGATCGTGCTGACCGGCGGGGTGGCGCGGGCCCAGTCGTACGAGCTGGTCGGGCCGCTCGCGGACGGGGTGCTCGGGCAGATCACTGTCGACGTGGCGGTGCTCGGCGTCGTCGCCTTCGACGTGACGCATGGGGCGGCGGCGCACGACGAGGCGGAGGCGGCGGTCAACCGGCTGCTGTGCGAGCGGGCGGAGCGGGTGGTGGTCGCCGCCGACTCCAGCAAGCTCGGGCAGCGGGCGTTCGCCCGGATCTGCGCGGCCGAGGCGGTGGACACGCTGGTCACGGACACGGCAGCCGAGACGGAGATGGTGCGGCGCTTCGAGGAGGCCGGGGTGCGGGTCGTCATGGTCTGAGGGCTGGGTCCGGCGGCTCAGCGGTCCGGTGGCGGCGGGGCGGGGGCTCGGTCTGACGACGGCGGGCCGGGGGCTCCGTCCGGTGGCGACGGGCCGGGGGCTCGGTCTGGTGGCGACGGGCCGGGGGCTCGGTCCGGGGGCTCGGTCCGGTGGCGACGGGCCGGGGGCTCGGTCCGGGGGCTCCGTCCGGTGGCGACGGGCCGGGGGCTCGGTCCGGGGGCTCGGTCTGGTGGCGACGGGCCGGGGGCTCGGTCCGGTGGCGACGGGGCGGGCGGCGGTCTGACGGCGGCGGCTCGACAACCGCCGGCCGGCAACCGCCGGCCGGCAACCGCGGGCCGGCAGCCGCAGCCCGGACGCGGCCGTCCGTCGGCAGTCCGGCGGCGCGGCCTTCCCCCGGCGGTTCTACGCTGGGGCTGAGGCGCCTACCGGCAGGAGGCCGTCATGGGTGAAGGTGCGCAGGACCGGGGCATGCCGGGCGGCCGGCGCTATGTGCCGATCGCCGAGCACGGGCTGATCGGCGATCTGCGCAGTGTGGCCCTGGTGGGGACCGACGGCACCATCGACTGGTACTGCTGCCCGTCCTTCGACGCGCCGAGCGTGTTCGCCTCGATCCTGGACGTGGAGCGCGGGGGTTGCTTCGCGCTGGCGGCGTCGGTGCCGGCGCGGACCAAACAGTTCTACTTCCCCGACACCAATGTGCTGATCACCCGGTTCTTCACCGAGGACGGGGTCGGCGAGGTGCAGGACTTCATGCCGGTCGGCGGCGGACCGGCCGAGGCCGAGCGGCACCGGCTGATCCGGCGGGTGGTGTGCGTACGCGGCGCGATCCCGTTCCGGACGCGCGTGGCGCCCCGCTTCGACTACGGCTCCCTGCCGCACACCGTCCGGCTGTCCGGCGACACCGCGGTGTTCGAGGCCGACGGGCTGGCACTCGCGCTGACCGCGACCGTGCCGCTGGAGGCCGACGGGCCGGACGTGCGGGGCGAGTTCAAGCTGTCCGAGGGCGAGACGGCGGTGTTCGCGCTGGACAAGGTCGGCGGCGACGTGACGCCGCGCCGGTGTGCGCGTACGGAGGCCGAGGAGCAGTTCGCGGCGACGGTGGCGTACTGGCGGCACTGGCTGTCGGCGTCCCGGTACAAGGGCCGCTGGCGGGAGATGGTGCACCGCTCGGCGCTGACGCTGAAGCTGCTCACGTACGCGCCCACCGGGGCGATCGTGGCGGCGCCGACGACGAGCCTGCCCGAGGAGCTCGGCGGCGAGCGCAACTGGGACTACCGGTACGTGTGGGTGCGCGACGCGGCGTTCTGCGTCTACGCCCTGCTGCGGCTGGGCTTCACCGGGGAGGCCGAGGCCTTCATGGACTTCGTGACCCGGCACATCAGCCCGGGTGACGGCAAGGTCTCCGGGCCGCTTCAGATCATGTACGGCATCGACGGCCGCACCGAGCTGCCCGAGCGCACCCTCGGCCATCTGGAGGGCCACCACGGCTCGGCGCCGGTACGGGTCGGCAACGCGGCGGCCGACCAGCTCCAGCTCGACATCTACGGCGCGCTGATCGACTCGATCTACCTCTACGACAAGTGGGCCAAGCCCATCTCCAGCGGCCACTGGGACGACGTGTGCGCCCTGGTGGACTGGGTGTGCGCGCACTGGGACCAGCCCGACGAGGGGATCTGGGAGACGCGGGGCGGGCGCCGGAACTTCCTGTACTCGCGGCTGATGTGCTGGGTGGCGATCGAGCGGGCCATCCGGATGGCCAACCGGCGCGGCCTGCCCGCCGACCTGCCTCGCTGGCGGGAGTGCCGCGACACGATCTACCGGCGGATCATGAGCCGTGGCTGGTCCGAGGAGCGCGGGGCCTTCGTCCAGCACGAGGACGGCGACGTGCTGGACGCGGCGGTGCTGATGATGCCGCTGACGAAGTTCATCGCCCCCACCGACCCGAAGTGGCTGTCGACGCTGGACGTGCTCACCGAGGAGCTGGTGTCCGACTCGCTGGTGTACCGCTACGACCCCCGCTCCAGCCCCGACGGGCTGCGCGGCGACGAGGGCACGTTCTCCATCTGCTCGTTCTGGTACGTGGAGGCCATGGTGCACGCGGGCCGGATCGACGAGGCGCGGCTGGCCTTCGAGAAGATGCTGACGTACGCCAACCATCTCGGCCTCTACGCCGAGGAGATCAGCCACACCGGGGAGCAGCAGGGCAACTTCCCGCAGGCGTTCACGCACCTCGCGCTGATCAGTGCGGCCTTCAATCTGGACCGGGCGCTCGGCTGACACTCAGTGGCCGTGCTCCTCCGCCTCATGCCCCTCGGGGGTATCCGTCCCGGATGCCGCTCCCCCGGCGTGGACGGTGAACGCCGCCGTACGGACCGTGCCTTCGTGCTTGAAGTCGAGGAACAGGCGGTAGGAGCCGGAGCTGGGGGCCGTGGCCGTGAACGAGATTTCCGGGCCCGGCTCGGTCGCGCCGTCGCCGGGTTCGCCGTTCGGATGAACGTGCAGGTAGGCGAGGTCGCCGGAGCGCAGGGCGACCAGGTGGCCGTAGGCGCCGAGGTAGGGCTGGAGGTCGGTGACGGGCTCGCCGTCGCGGGAGACCTGGAGTGTCAGCTCGCTCGCCCGGCCCGGGCGCAGGGTGCCGGCCAGCTTCACGTCGTAGGCGCCGGCCCGGGCCGTGGTGCTCGCGGGCGGGAGCCGGCGTGCCTCGTAGGGGCCGGAGGCGGCGAGGTCCGTACCGAGGGTGAGGTTCCGGGCGTTCTTCTTCGCCGGGGTGAAGTCGGCGAAGACGCGGTAGCCGCCCGCGCGGGGCAGGTCCACGAAGGTGCTCCAGGTGCCGTCGGCGGCGCGGGTGGGGTGCAGGTGGCGGTAGGTGACCAGGTCGCGTGAGGCCACGACTAGGTGGAGTTCTTTGTCATGTTCGCGCTGGTAGGCGGTGAGCGCGCGGCCGGCGGCGTCCCGGACCGTGAAGCGCAGGTCGGCCCGCTCGCCCGCGGTCACGCGCGGGGTCTTCAGGTCGAGTGTGTAGCCGCCCTCGGAGATCTGCAGTCCGCCGGCCGGGGGCGTGTCGTGTCCGGCGTGACCGCCACCCTCCCCCTGCTCCGGTGTGGGCCCGGGGTGTTCGCCCTCGTGCTTCGGGGGGCTGTCGGCGACGACGGGGTCCATGCCCTGCCCGACTCCGTAGGCCGTGCCGAACGTCGCTGCCAGGGCGGCGGCGAAGGTGGTGATCCGCAGTGCGGTGTTCATGGCCGTCGACTCCTTCGGATACCGGGCCTCCCGCTCCACCGCGGAGGTACCCATGCATTTCACAATACCCCTAGGGGGTATGCAGTCAAGTCCTGCTCACGCTTGCATCGTATACCCCATAGGGGTATACGATGACCTCAGCGAGGGGATACCCCCGCCCCGTATCTCCGCTTCTGTCGGATCACCATCAGGAGGCACCCGATGCCCGCCACCACCTACGTCGTCTCCGGAATGTCCTGCGGCCACTGCAAGGCCACGCTGACCAAGGTCATCGGCGAGCTGGACGGCGTCAGCGGCGTGGAGGTCGACCTCGACACCGGCCGGGTCACCGTCACCACTGCCGCCGAGCCCGACGACGCCGCGGTCGCGGAGGTCGTCGACGAGGCCGGCTACGAGCTGACCGGGAGGGTCTGAGCCATGAGCACCGGTACGACGACCCGAAGCGAAGCCGAGGTGGAACTCACCATCGGCGGCATGACCTGCGCCTCCTGCGCGGCGCGCATCGAGAAGAAGCTCAACCGCATGGACGGGGTGAGCGCCACCGTCAACTACGCGACGGAGAAGGCCAAGGTCAGCTACTCCGACGGGGTCTCCGTCGGCGACCTCATCGCCACCGTCGAGGCGACCGGGTACACCGCGCAGGAACCCACTCCCGCCGCCGAGCGCGACGACACGAGCGAGAAGACCGACGAGCTGCGGCCGCTGCGCGAGCGGTTGGTAACGGCCGTGGTGCTCGCGGTCCCCGTCGTCGCCATGGCGATGATCCCGGCGCTGCAGTTCGAGTACTGGCAGTGGCTGTCGCTCACGCTGGCCGCGCCCGTCGTGACGTACGCGGCGTGGCCCTTCCACAAGGCGGCGTTCACCAACGCGCGGCACGGCGCGGCCACCATGGACACCCTCATCTCGGTGGGCACCTCGGCCGCGTTCCTCTGGTCCTTGTGGGCGCTGTTCCTCGGCACCGCGGGCACCCCGGGCATGACACATCCCTTCGAGCTGACCGTCGAGCGCACGGACGGCGCCGGGAACATCTACCTGGAGGCCGCCGCGGGCGTGACCGCCTTCATCCTGGCCGGGCGGTACTTCGAGGCCCGCGCCAAGCGCACGGCGGGCGCCGCGCTGCGGGCCCTGCTGGAGCTCGGCGCGAAGGACGTCACGGTGCTGCGTGCCGACGGCCGCGAACAGACCGTGCCGGTCACGGAGTTGACGGTCGGCGACCGTTTCCTGGTCCGGCCCGGCGAGAAGATCGCGACGGACGGGACGGTCGACGAAGGGTCCTCCGCCGTGGACGCCTCGATGCTCACCGGCGAGTCCGTCCCCGTGGAGGTGGGCGCGGGCGACCCGGTCACCGGCGCCACGATCAACGTCGGCGGACGGCTCGTCGTACGGGCCACGCGGGTCGGCGCCGACACCCAACTGGCCCGGATGGCCCGGCTGGTGGAGGAGGCGCAGAACGGCAAGGCCGCCGCGCAGCGGCTCGCGGACCGGATCTCCGCCGTGTTCGTGCCGGTGGTGATCGCCCTGGCGCTCGGCACCCTGGGTTTCTGGCTGGGCAACGGCGTCGGCCTGACGGCGGCCTTCACCGCCGCGGTCGCCGTCCTCGTCATCGCCTGCCCCTGCGCCCTGGGGCTGGCCACGCCGACCGCGCTGATGGTGGGCACCGGGCGGGGCGCCCAGCTCGGCATCCTGATCAAGGGCCCGGAGGTGCTGGAGTCCACGCGCCGGGTCGACACCGTGGTCCTCGACAAGACGGGCACGGTCACGACCGGCCGGATGACGCTGCTGGCCGTGCACCCCGTAGAGGGCACGGACGAGGCCGAAGTGCTGCGGCTGGCCGGGGCGTTGGAGCACTCCTCCGAGCATCCGATCGCCCGGGCCGTCGCCGACGGGGCGCTGGAGAAGCTGGGCGCCCTGCCCACGCCGGAGGACTTCGCCAACGTCCCCGGGCTCGGTGTGCAGGGCGTCGTCGACGGCCACGCGGTGCTCGTCGGCCGGGAGCGGCTGCTGGCCGACTGGGCGCTGGGGCTTCCCGAGGACCTGGCCAGGGCCCGGGCGGCGGCCGAGGACGCCGGGCGCACGGCCATCACCGTCGCGTGGGACGGCGAGGCGCGTGCGGTGCTGGAAGTGGCCGACGCGGTGAAGGACACCAGCGCGGAGGCGGTCGCACGGCTGCGGGTGCTCGGCCTCACGCCGATCCTGCTGACCGGCGACAACGAGGCGGTGGCCCGGTCCGTCGCCCGCGAGGTCGGCATCGAGGAGGTCATCGCCGAGGTCCTCCCGCAGGACAAGGTCGACGTCGTCGAACGGCTGCAGGCCGAGGGCCGGTCGGTGGCGATGGTCGGCGACGGGGTCAACGACGCGGCCGCCCTCGCCCGGGCCGATCTGGGCCTGGCCATGGGCACCGGCACGGACGCCGCGATCGAGGCCGGCGACCTGACCCTCGTACGGGGCGATCTGCGGGCCGCCGCCGACGCCATCCGGCTCGCCCGCCGCACGCTCGGCACCATCCGCTCGAACCTGTTCTGGGCCTTCGCCTACAACGTGGCGGCCCTGCCGCTGGCCGCGGCCGGTCTACTCACCCCGATGATCGCCGGGGCGGCGATGGCCTTCTCGTCGGTCTTCGTGGTCGCCAACTCGCTGCGCCTGCGCACGTTCCGGGCCACCGGCTGAGGCACCGGCACATGTCGGACGACGCGATCCCCGGCAGCCGGTCGGCGGACGTCCGCTCGCACCCGGTGTTCCGCCTCACCGGGGTGGCCGTCCGCCGTCCGGGCACTCGGGAGGTACCGGCTCGCAGGGGCGCCGAGCGTGCGCCGGGCGTGAGCCGGTACCTTGCTGGGGAAGGCCACTGCGGGGAGAAGCACATGACCGATCCGACGACCACAGACGCGGACGCCCCCCGTCCGCTCCGGAACACCCAGGACTCCGCGGGTGCACGCGGCCGGCGGCTGCTGGGCGCCGTGTTCGCCGATCTCAGGGCCGTGGACGGCGCCTTGTACGCGGCGGTGGCCGCGACCCCCACCCCGACCCTGGACCGGGCGCTGCGCCACCTGTCCCACGCGGCCGACCACTCCAAGATCTCGTTCGGCATCGCCGCGGCGTTGGCTCTCGCCGGCAAGCGACCGCGCAGAGCCGCGTTCGCCGGCGTCGGCGCGATCGCCGTGGCATCGGCCTCCGCGAACCTGCTCGGCAAGCGCCTGGTGCGCCGTGCGCGGCCGGACCGGGAGGCGGCCCGGGTGACGGTGGACCGGCACGTCAAGATGCCGACCTCGGCGTCGTTCCCGTCCGGGCACACGGCGTCGGCGGTCGCGTTCGCCACGGCCGTCGGCGTGGTCCTGCCCCCCGCGGCGGTCCCGCTCGGAGCACTGGCGAGCGCCGTCGGCTACTCCCGCGTCCACACCGGCGTGCACTACCCGGGCGACGTGGCGGCGGGAGCGGTGCTCGGCATCGCCAGCGCGGCAGCGGCCCTGGCGGCGGCAGCGGCCACCCCGTCGGCGAGGACCCAGGCCCTCCTCGCGTCGGCCCGCCAGTGGCCCCGCATCACCATCGGCGGCCTCGTACGCGGCTGAGCGGGGCGGCGCACGCGGCCGATCCCGGCCCGCCGGTGCGTTCCGCGCGGTCGGGGTTGCCCCACCAGGTGTACCGCAGCATCACTCTGCCGGCCGCCTGCGGACTCCCCGCTCGCATCTTGCAGTGCGCCCCGTCTGCAGCCCTCCTTTTGCGGGCGCCGGCCGAGTGCTGGTGGGCTCGGTTGAGGGTGGAGTCGACTGACACGGTCCAGTCCACCCGGCCCACCGCGTCGTCGCAAACCTGGAGGTGCTCCAGCAACGTCGCCCGGATCCCGACCACTTCCCAGCGGGCGAACCGCACGCCAGACGGTCTGCCATGGCCCGTGCCATTCGGGGAGATCGCGCCAGGGAGTCCCGGGCCGCAGCCGCCCCTGCACACCGTTGACCACTTGGCGGTGATCACGCCATGGACGGCCGCGTCCGCCCCGCTTCGGCAACAGCGGTCCAATCCGCTCCCATGCCGCGTCCGTCAACTCGCCTCGCACTGACACAGATCACCCTCCGAAACCCCCGCAGGAGCTCGGTGCGGCAGGAGCCCGCACAGGGCTTTCGGGTCAGGTGCGGTGCGCTGGACGGTGCCGTCGGGGCGGACCAGTGCCGCTGCGGTGTGGCCCCGGCGGAGCCAGCGGTGCAGGGCGGTGCCGGGCGGGGCGGTGACCAGGACACCGCCGCGGTCGTGGACCTCGGAGCGCAGTGCGGGCGTGACGGCTGCGGAGGTGACCAGCGCGTAGCGGCCCGCGGCCAGGTCGTCGAAGCGCCGGCCGTCCGGCAGCGGGGCGTTGGGACACAGACGTCCCGCGAGGCCGAGCCCGAGCCGTCCGCGGCCGACCAGGGCTGAGCGGTGCAGGGCCGGGGTCCGGCTGTCGAGAATGCGATTGCTCAGGCCGGGAAGCCGGTGCAGGTGGGGTGCGAGAAGACGGCGGAGGGCGCTGCCGGTGTCCCCGCCCGCGGTCATGGCGGTGCCGACCAGCTTGGCGAGGGTGATCATCGAGCGGGCGTGCGGCTTGCGTTCTGCCTCGTAGCTGTCCAGCACGTGTTCGGGGAGGCGGCCGTCGAGCACAGCGGCGAGCTTCCAGGTGAGGTTGGCGGCGTCGCGCAGGCCCGCGCCCATGCCCTGGCCGATGAAGGGCGGTGTGAGGTGGGCGGCGTCGCCGAGCAGGAAGAGACGCTGCTTGCGCCAGTGGTCGGCGATCTGGGCGCGGAAGGTGTACTCGGCCGTGCGCACGATCTCCAGCTGCTCCGCGTGGAGGTCGCCGGTCCAGGGCCGGACGAGGGGGTGCAGGCTGGTCATGTCGCGGTAGTCGTCGGCGTGTTCACCGGAGAGGAGCTGGAACTCCCAGCGGTGGCGGCGCTCGCCGATGCGCATGTAGGTGGCCGCACGCACGGGGTCGCAGACCTGGTGCACGCCCTCCCACTGGGCCAGGTCGGCGTCGGTGGCGAGGTCGACGACCAGCCAGCGTTGCGTGAAGGCCAGGTCCTGCATGGTGGCGCCGATCGTCTCGCGGGCCAGGCTGTTCGCGCCGTCGCAGCCGAGCACGTACCCGGCGGTCACGGTGCCTGTCTCGCCGGTGGTCCGGTCGGTGAGGCGGACTCGTACCGGCCCTCCGTCGGACTGCGCGATCGCGGTGATCTCCACGTTCCCGCGCAGGGTGACGCTCGGGTGCCGTTCGAGGTTGGCGCGCAGCAGCTCCTCCAGTTGGGGCTGGTCGAACATGTTGGCCTCGGGATGACCGTGGCGGCCCAGGTCGGCGCCGCGCCGGAACTCGGCCAGCACCCGCAGCTCGCGGTCCAGGAGCCGCAGGCCGTGGGCGGGGCGGGAGATGGCGGCGAACTCCTCGGCGACGCCGAGGCGGGCGAGCAGTCGGTAGATCTCGTCGTCCAGGTGGACCGCCCGCGGAAGTGGGTAAACCGATTCCCAGCGGTCCAGCACGAGTGTCTCGATGCCGTACTGGCCCAGCAGTGTCGCCGCGGCCAGCCCGGTGGGGCCGGCGCCGATGACGACGGCCGGGACGGCGCGGACGGTCATGACATCACCGGTCCGGGCGTCGGCCGGGACCAGGTCCAGCGCAGGGCGTACTGGTCGAGGACCGCGCTGATGGCTTCGCGGTCACCGGTGCCGGGGGTGACGGACACGAGGACGGAGCCGTCCTCGATCGCCGCGTCGACGTGGGAGTCGTGGCCGTGGCCGGCCAGGGCCTCCGCGACGGCGCGTCGGGTGGCGTCGGCCCGCAGGGCGAGTTTGTAGGGCTTGCCGACATCGGTGACCGGCAGCGCGGTGAGGACGGTGACGGTCTTCGGCGCTGCCGCGGCTTCCGGTACGTGTTCGGCGGCCCACCGGCGGAGCTCGTCCTCGCTCACGTCCGCTTCCGGCGCAAGGGTCACGTACGCCACCGGGACCTCGCCCGCGTGCGGGTCAGGGCGTCCGACCGCGCCGGCGCCGGTGACGTGCGGGTGGGCGAGCAGCGCGTCCTCGATGGCGGCCGGGTCGATGTTGTGGCCGCCGCGGATGATCAGGTCCTTGGCGCGGCCGGCCAGGTGGACGAACCCGTCCGAGTCGAGACGGGCCAGGTCGCCGGTGTCGAGCCAGCCGTCCACGAGCTTGCCGAGGCCGTCGAGGACCGGACGGCCTCGGTCGTCGCGGCCGGTGACGTAGCCGGCGAACACGGTCGGGCCGCCGATCACCAGCAGGCCGGTCTGCCCGGCGGGGAGCTCCGTCCACGAGTCCGGGTGGACGGCCTTCACGTGCTGGTAGGGCATGCGCTGCCCGACAGCGCCGGGGCGCGGCGCGTCGGGAAAGCTGCGGGCGCTGGCGCAGGTGGCCTCGGTCAGGCCATAGCCCTCGACCAGCGTCACCCCTGTGTGGGCCTCGAACGCGGTGCGGACGGCGTCGGGCAGCGGCGACGCGCCGACCATGGCGTGCCGCAGGCTGCTGATGTCCGCCGCGCCGACGGCGCACCGGGCGAGCACCTGGTAGACGGTCGGTACCGCGCTCATGGCGGTGATGCCGTAGTGCTCGACGATCGACCAGAACTCCCCGTACAGGGCCGGTTCGCGATAGCCGAGTGGTCCTGCCCACACCACCTGCTGGCCCTTGAACAGCGGCGCCAGCAGTGTCACGACGAGGGCGTTGACGTGGAACAGGGGCAGGGCGGCGAAGACGACGGCGTCGCCGTCGAGCATCGAGTTCGCGGCGATCATCCAGGCGTTGGCGACCTCGCCCGCGTGGGTGTGCGCCGCGAGCTTCGGGGTGCCCGTCGTGCCACCGGTGTGGAAGAACGCAGCCAGGTCACCCGCCGCGGGCGTCTCGCCCGCGAAGCCGGACGCATCGTCGCCCCGGGACAGCTCCGCCAGTTCGCCGACCAGGACACCGCCGAGTCTCGGCAGCGGAACCGAAGGGGCCTGCGCCTCCCTGGGGCGGAGCACCAGGACCGCGTCCAGGGCGCCGGTCAGCTCGGGGACCTTCGCCCACACCTCCGGGGCCAGCTCGGGTCCTGCGGCGATGAGGACCCGCGCGCCGGAGCGCCTCAGCAGCTCGCCCAGATGGCCCGGGGCGAGTGCGCCGTTGAGCGGCGCGGCGATCCCGGCGAGCTGGCCGGCCAGAGTGGCCGGTATGAGTTCCGCGCAGTTGGGCGACATCAGGGCTACGGCGTCGCCGCGCCGCACCCCGAGACGGTGCAGCAGGTTCGCGTAGCGGTGCACCCGATCCAGCAGGCGGGCGAACGTCAGCTGGGCCGGCCCGCGCCACTGGGCAGCGTCGGGCAGCACCGTCAGGGCGGTGCGGTCCGGCCAGGTGCTCGCCGCGCGCACGAGCAGGTCGTAGGTCGAGCCGGGCAGACCGCGCGCCTCCAGCGGGATCGCCTCGACCGAGGGCAGGTCGTCGGGGCCTCGGTAGCGGGGCCACAGCAGGTCCTCGGTCACCGCGCGTACCTCACCGTCGTGCGCTGGCAGCCCAGGTCGAGCCTGCGGTCGTCGGTGGCGACGGCCGCCTCCACCAGGTCGCCGTCACGCAGGTACTTGGGGTTCTTGGCCTGGGACTTGAAGAACAGCCGCCACTTGGTCGCGGCCGGCAGCAGCGAGCCCAGGATCTCGACCGGCTTGGGCGGCGCGCTGAGCGCGGTGCCGACCGGGGTACCGGTCAGCAGCAGATCGCCGGGGTCCAGCCGCTGGAAGCCGCTGAGTGCCCGAAGGGCTTCGAGCGGCCGGAAGATCATGTCGGCGGCGGGCATGTCCTGCCGAAGCTCGCCGTTGACCCACAGGCGCAGCCGCAGCTCGGCGAACCGGTCGAGGTCGCCCTCCTCCAGCAGCACCAACGCCGGTCCGGTGGGGGTGAAGGTGGGGTAGGACTTGGCCTCGTAGAACTGGGTCTTGGGCAGTTGCAGGTCCCGGGCGGAGACGTCGTTGGTGACCACGAGGGCGGCGACGTGGTCGGCGAGGTTCGCGGCGGAGACCTCGGTGCCGACCGGGAGCGATGCGCCGATGACGAGGCCGATCTCCACTTCGTAGTCGAGCAGCCGCACGTGGGCCGGCTTGACGATGTCCTCGTACGGGCCGCTGATCGACCCGGACGCCTTGCGGAAGAACGCGAGCGGGACGCTGTTCGGTGCAAGGCCCGCATCGGCCGCGTGCGAGGCGAAGTTCGCCATCTGGGCCACGACCCGGCACCCTGGGGTGACCGGGGAGAGCACCGCGAGGTCGGTGACCGGCACGCCGGCGGCGGTGCTGTGCGCGGCGGCGGTGACGGCCTCCCGGTCGGCCAGCAGTGCGGCGGTGGTGGCGGCCGCGGTCCGGACCCGGACGGCGCGCTGATCGCGGACGGCGTACCAGCCGTCGGCGGTGCGCAGGACGTTGACGCTCATCGGTTCATCGCTTTCATCAGGCCCAGCAGGCGGCCGGGGTCGATCTCGTTGTCGGCGCGCAGTGCGCGCACGACCTCGCGGATCAGGGCGGGGGTGGGGTGGGTGCCGAGGAAGTCGCGGGTGGCGGGCGGGCCCCACTGGGCCAGGCCGCTCGCGGACATCGGGGCCCAGCCGGGTTCCAGGTCGCAGTCGAACAGGTCGCCGTCGGCGAAGTGCTCGACCATCAGCCTGTCCGGGTCGCGCCAGTAGTCGAAGAGCTGGCTTCCCTGGATGTGCCGGCCGATGCCCCAGCTGCGCCGGTAGCCGCGCTCGGCGAGGTACTGCCCGCCGGCGGCGATCGCGTCGAGGTCGGTGACCTGGTAGGCGGAGTGGACGTAGCCGGTGCGCGGACCCAGGTGCATCGCGAGAGTGTGGTGGTCGACCGGCGTGCTGCCCTGGTCGCAGCGGATGAACGCCATCGTGGGCCCGCGGTCGCGCCGGCCGTCCAGGAACAGGAAGTCGCTGACGATCAGCCCGAGGGTGTCCAGGTACCAGTCCAGGGCCCGGGTGAACCTCGGCGTCTCCAGGACCACGTGGCCCAGCCGCTGGATCCGGGCGGGTTCGCGCGGCGGGCGCTGGGTGGTGTTGGTCCGGATGCGATGGCCGCCGAAGTTGAGCGGGAGCGGGGGCTGTTCGGGCAGGGCCGGGAGCTGCTCGGTGCCGTGGACGACACGGACCGGGAAGCCGGACGGGTCGGCCAGGTCCACGACCCGCCCACCGCCGAACTCCCCGAGTTCGCGGGCCGGATGGCCGGTGGCGCGGGCCAGGCGGTCCAGGTCCGCGCGCTCGGCGGCCCGGAACGCCGGGCCGAGGAACCGCGAGGTGCGGCCGTGGCGCACTACCACGCACGCCGAGCCGGGCAGGGTGCCGCGCAGATACAGCGCCCGGCTGGTGCGCTCGGCCACGGCGAAGCCGAAGTCGCGGGCGAACACTTCGGCGCGGACCAGGTCGGGTTTCTCGAATTCCAGCCAGGCCAGGTCCGCCACTTTGATCACGGGCTGCCGGGCGCGGCCGGGGTGTTCCCCGCGCAGCGGCCCGTGCTCGCTGTGCAGGTCCTGGTGTGCGGTGATGGGTCCGGGCGGGCGGGCACGGTCGTCCGACATGGGGGCTCCGTCAATGGTGGCTCGAACGGATGGGCTTCTGATGAGAAGCTCTTAATTGATAGAAGCATCAAACTTGAAGGCCCAATCGTCAAGTGCAGGAGTGATGGAATCATCAGATCTGAATCCGCCTAGACTGGTGCTATGCAGAACCAGCCCGACACCAGCGACGGCCCGGCGACCGCGAACCGCTTCGAACGCCGCCGGGCGCGCACCCGCCAGGCGCTCATCGGCGCCGCACGGCAGATCCTGGCCGAGACCGGCGAGACCTCAGCCAGCATCCAGGAGATCGCCGACCGCGCCGACGTGGGCTTCGGCACGTTCTACAACCACTTCGACACCAAGAACGACCTGTTCGACGCGGCGGTCGGCGACGCCCTGGAGGAGTACGGCCAACTGCTCGACAGTGTCACCGAGGACATCGACGACCCCGCCGCAGTCTTCGCCACCAGCATCCGCCTCACTCTGCGCCTGGCCGCCTCGCATCCCGAGATCACCCAGATCCTGCGCCTGCGCGGCCTGCCCCACATCAACGGCGCCACCGGGCTCGGCCCGCGCGCCCTCCGTGACCTGGAAGTCGGCAAGGCGTCCGGCCGCTTCACCTTCGAAGACCCGATCGTGGCCCTGTCGGCGGTCGGCGGCGCGCTGATCGGTCTGATCCAGCTCGACTCGGCGCGCGATCTCGACGCCGCGGCCGGTGAGCAGATGGCCGAGATGATCCTCCGCATGCTCGGACTCCCGGCGGACGAAGCCCACGAGATCTCCACCCGTCCACTGCCCGACCTGCCCTGACCTCGGCGGGCCCCGCCGGCCGAACGTCCGTCCAGACCCCCGCGCCGATGCCCGGCGCGGGGGCCCGCTGCACTTCCGGTCACACAGGGCAGAACGCGACCGACGGATGGACGACCGACGGATGATGCAGTTCACCTGGCGCTCCATGTTCGTCGCCAGTGCCATCACCGCCCTGGTCGCGGGGGGGGCTGCCGCGCCAGCACTGGCCCCCAACACCGAGGACCCCCACCCCACGACCCGACGTCATCGGCGCAACCTGCACGGCCCTCGCCATCGGCTGCCTGGTGTTCGCCATCGTCCAGGGCAACGAACAGGGCTGGACAGAACCCGCCGTCATCGTCCCAGGAACCGTCGGCTGCCGACCGGGTTCCGTGGCGTGAGCTCCCTGAAGGGCACGGGTTGTGCGAGCCCCTCTCCGAGCGAACATCTACCGCGAACGCTGAACGGCGCTCCACCTCAAGCAGCTCCGAACCGGCGCAACCCGGTCGACGAGCTCACTGACCGCCACCACGCCGGAGTCGTCCTGGCTCAAGGCTGTTCTGACTCCGTGAACCCACACGGTGATCGTTTGTCAGACAAGCCCTGGTACGGCAGCGTGGTGCCCGGCAGCGCGTACTCGTCACGCCGGCCGCACATGCCGAAGCCGCCGAGCCGGGTGGGCGCGGCCTCGTGGGCGGTGGCCTCGCCCAGGTAGGCGGGCTCGCCGGCGGCCAGGGCTTGGAGCTGGGCGCCGGTGCGCTCCGCGGTGGCCAGGGCGCCCTCCCGCCACAGCGCCTGCCAGCTTGTCGCGCACCAACCGGGCGGCGGCGCGCTGAAAGTCGCGGTACGGGCCGTTGTCGCCGGCGACGAGGGCTTCGCGCAGGACGAGGTAGCCCTCGACGGCGAGGTCCCTGCGGCGCCGGGCGGCCGCGGCCGTCTCCGGTCCGGTGCCGGGCGGCAGGGTGGCCGCGGCGGCGTACTTCTCCGGGTCGGCGAGCACCTCGGGCGGGAAGGTGAACACCGCGTCGCCGGCCTCGGGCAGGCCGCTGTTCTGCATCAGCACGATGATGCGCAGATCGCCGCCCTGCACCATGCGGTGCACGGTGCCCGGCGTGAACCAGGCGATCGAGCCGGCTTCGAGGGGGATGTCCCGGTAACCGTCGGGGCTCAGCGTCTGGACCGCGCCCCGGCCGCCGGTGACGACGTAGGCCTCCGTGCACACCAGGTGCAGGTGCGGGCTGCCGCCGCAGACGCCGTCGGCGGCCTCCCAGTCATAGGCGCTGAGACGGGACAGGCCGATCGCACCGGGCAGCGGGTGCGGAAGACTCGCCGGACCGGGTTCGCTCACCACGGCAGGGCCTCCAGGTGCGTGCCGACGCGGTCGCGGTCCCAGGCTCCGTCGGCGACGACGATGCGGTACCGGTAGCCGAAGGACTCCCCCGGCGGCAGCTCGAACTCCTCGAAGAACGCCCAGGAGAACGCGACCGTCGGGAAGGGCTCGGAGCGGACGAACCAGTGCGACTCGTGGATGGGGGACGTCCCGTCGAGGTTCTCGGGCGCGTGCGCGAAGACCAGGGTGGAGTGGCCGTCGACGTCGTCGTGCTCGGTGGTGAAAGCGATCCAGTGGCTCTGGGTGCCCATCAGTTTGCCCGCGTCGGCGTCGGTGTCCGGGGCGAAGACGCTGCCGCCGGTGAAGTCGCGCGGGCCGCGCCACTGGAGTCCGGTGTAGCCGGCCATGTCACGGCCCGCGGTGGTCGGGGAGCCGAACACCAGCGGTGCGGAGCGGGTGTTGGTGAGGTGGATCGACCAGTCCAGGGCCCAGGAACCGGCCTCCTCGTCCACCGAGTGGACGGTCAGGCCGCGCACCTCGCGCGCCCATTCCTCGCCGCCGTTCTCGATCCAGGTGAGGTTCTCGGTGAAGGCGAGGCGGTGTTCCTCGACAGTGAAGTCGGCGAAGCCGTCGTGCCGCATCGAGCCGACGCGCTCGGGCAGGGGGAGGTAGCCCTGGCCGTGGACGTAGCAGTTGCCGCCCCAGAAGTTCTGGCCGGACAGATGGCTCGCGGTCATCTGCAGACCCTTGTGCCAGCGGTGGTCGTTCGGGCGGTAGCCGGTGACGGTACGCCCCGAGAGGGTGCGCACGGGGTGGGCGTAGGGCTTGCGGGACTCGAAGGGATCCGGGTCGGGGCGGTAGACGTAGCGGAGGATCTCCGTGCCGCCTGCGGTGACGGCGATGTTCTCGCCGTGCGTGTGGGTGACGCGGATGGTCATGCGCGCTCCTTGGGGGCCCAGTCGGGGTACTCGCCGTGCATGGCCGCGTAGAACGGGTCGCCGGGGCCGATCTCCCCCGCGTGCACCGAGCGGCCGGTGAACGCCGCCTTGTACAGGGCGGCGGCGAACTCCAGGGTGGCGCGGGCGTCGTGTCCGCTGCCCGGTGGGCGGGTGCCGGCGTCGTAGGCGTCGAGGAGTGCGCCCAGCTGAGCGGTGTGCGAGCTGGGCACGTCGGCCGCGGGGGCGCGCCAGGCGGTGGTGCGCTCGGAGGGGACGTGGGGGGCCGGGGTGTAGGCCCAGCTGTCGTTGGTGTGGCCGTACAGGTGGGTGAGCTCGACCGTGGCGTCCGCGCAGTCGATGCGGATGCGGCTCACCTCGTCCGGGGAGAGGACGCTGTTGACGACGGTGGCGAGGGCGCCGCTCCGGAACCGCACCAGGGCGGTGGAGACGTCCTCGCTCTCGGTGTCGTGGACCAGGCGCGCGGCCATGGCCTGGATCTCCTCCCACGCACCGAGCAGGTGCAGCAGCAGGTCGTACTGGTGGATGCCGTGGCCCATGGTGGGGCCGCCGCCCTCACTGGCCCACTTCCCGCGCCACGGCACCCCGTAGTACGCCGCGTCCCGGTGCCAGGTGGTCTGGCAGTGCGCCACGAGCGGGGCTCCCAGCTCGCCGCCGGCGATCAGCTCGCGGGCATGCACGGCGCCGGATCCGTAGCGGTGCTGGAACACGACCGACGCGTACCCGCCGGAGGCCTCCTCGGCGGCGGCGATCTCGTCGTACTCGGCGAGCGACAGGGTGAGCGGCTTCTCGCACAGCACCCAGGCACCCGCCTTCAGCGCGGCGACGGTCTGGTCGCGGTGCAGGGACGGCGGTGTCCCGATGAGGACCAGGTCGGGCCGTACGGCGTCCAGCATCGCCTCCATCGTGGTGTACCCGGCGACCTGCGCACCGGCCAGCTCGCGGAAGGCGTCGAGGCGCTCCTGGTCGACATCGACGGCGGCCACCAGTTCCACCCGGTCGGCGTGGGCCCGGAGCGCGGACAGATGGCTGCCGCTGACGATGGCTCCGGTGCCGACGACGGCCACACGGCGGCGGGTGGGGGACAAGGACATGCGGCGCTCCTCGGACGGCCGGCGGACACACGCTTTGGAAAGCGCTTGCACTCGGAAGGGACCCTAGGCGCGAGAGAATGTCCGGACAACCCCCCTGTAGTGACCCGCACATGGCCTGCCCGAGCATTGCACCGGCCTGAAGGAGATACGGGTTGCCGCCCCCGCCATGGAAACGGCATTCCCCCGCCGTTTCGCCGGCGCCCGCCCCCACCGTGACGCGGCTCCCGACCCGAGTGACCGACGTGCGCATACCCGATGCCTCCGACCCCGCGCGGCGTGCCCGCATCGGCACAGCCCCTGACCGGCCGCCTCCGTGAAGTCGCGGCGCCCAGCACTTACAGTGGCTGCCTGTGATCGGAGGGTGACTTCCCGCCGGGCGGGACGAGCCCGTCGCCCTGCCCACCGCATCGGAGTCACCCATGGCCCCGCCCCCGCACGCTCCCCGCAAGCCGCGCTCCGGGCCGTCCGTCCTGCTGGTCCTGATCCCGCTCGCGGTCCTGATCCTGGTGGCCGTGTCGGTGGGGTCGTGGCTGCAGTACGCCGAGCGGCAGGCGAAGGACACGGTGCACACGGCCGGATCCCGGGCCGCCGACCGGGTGGACGTGGAGGCCACCGTCCAGAGCGTGGACGCCGCGGCCGGAGAGCTCGTCCTGCGCGTCCGGGTCAGGCCGCGCGGGAGCCTCGGCGAGCAGGACGGGACCGCCCCGGTGGCCGATCTGAGCCTCCAGACGTCCGTGGCGACGCTCAGCGACCTGGCGTTCGCGGCGCACGAGCGGCTCGCGCCCAAGGATGTACGGGTCGCGATCACGGGTGGCTCGATCAGCGACTACCCGTTCGACACCTACGACACCGACATCGAGTTCTGGGCCGTGCTGGGCGGCGAGCCCGTGCCGGCGCGGATGCTCTTCTCCAACGCCGACACGCTCTTCTCCGTCTCGGTGACACCCCCGCCCTCCGGGCAGGAGGCCGCCGTGGCACTGAAGCTGTCCCGGTCGGGCAGCCTGCTCACCTTCGCGGTCTTCATGATGGTGGCGATGTGGGCGCTGGCGTCGTCCGTGCTGCTCGGGGCCTGGTACCTGACGACCCGCAGGCAGGGCCTGGTCTGGCCCGCCCTCGCCTGGATGGCCGCCACGCTGTTCGCGCTCGCGGCGTTCCGCAACACCGCCCCCGGCACTCCGCCGATCGGCTGCGTGATGGACTGGTTCGCCTTCTTCTGGGCCGAGGCCGTCATCGCCGTGTGCCTGATCGTGGTGGTCACCTTCGGCATCCGCACCGCCTTGCGCGCGGCCGACGCACCACCCGTCTGAGGCCCGTCGGCGGCGGCGCGCCCACGACAGCGGCCGGCCCTGGTGGTCACCGCACGAGGGCGGTGACCACCAGGGCCGGCCTGGCCGAGTCAGGACTCGACGATCTTGCGTACGTTCTCCACGGAACCACACCCGGCCTTCAGCCGGCGCTCCCGCTCCCGCACGAACGCCGCACCGAGCTCCTCGCGCCGCTCCATCGCCACGTTCTCCCGCGCACCGTTGAGGATGGTGCGCTCCTCCTCGTCGGCGTGATGCGTGACGGCCTCGACCAGCTCCTCGAGCTTCGAGTCCCACTCGTCGGAGCCGACCTCCTCGACCTCGAGGAGCTCCAGGAGGGCCTCGTTGCCCTCGTCGTGCTCGTGCTCGCCGTGCTCGACCTCTTCGTCATCGATGTTCTTGTACCGCTTGAGCGCCGGGTAGACCTCGGCCTCCTCCGCCTGCGCGTGCGCGATCAGCAGGTCGGCGAACTCCCTCAGGGCACCCGCGCGGTCGTCCTCGACGCTCCGCATGCGGCGGAAGAGGTCCTCCATGCGCCGGTGGTCCTGAAGAATGAGTTCTACGACATCTTTCGTGTCGGCCATGGAAATGGAACGCCTTTCCCAGGAGAGAATCGGGTCACTTTCTTTTACCCCATTCCTGAAGCTTTTCTCGCCGCGGCTCTACGCCGGTCTACCAGCGGTACCAGCGGCCCCTACGGCCACCACTGTCCGCGCTGCGCAGGACGAAGCCCAGCAGCCAGAGCACCAGCACGATCACCGCGATCCACCACAGGGCCTTCAGCGCGAAACCCGCACCGAACAGAACCAGGGCCAGCAGCAGGACAAGAAGCAGGGGAACCATAGTTATCAACCTCCGCTGCTCCTGTTGCCCTGTCCGCGGACGAACACGCAGCCGAATTCCCTTGTTTCTTCACAGAAATCCCGGGAACTTGAATCGCTTTGGCCGGGCGGGGGGAGCATGTGACCGGATGGGGGATCATGTGGCCGGGCGAGTGAAGAAAGGGTCGAACGGGACCCGAAGTACCGAGCCGCACCCGAGGGAGTACGTGCCCGCGGAGAACGACTGGCGCGGGTGGGTCAACCCACCCCGCCAGGGGGTGCCCTACGGAAGCGGATGCCGGTCGCGGCGACCCGTACGCGCGTTCCTGAACCTCGCGCGTACGGGTCGCCGTTCGTGCCGCACCGACTGCGGGGTCGGCTACCGGGTGACGGGCAGCCGGCCCGGCGGATTCCAGGGCGAGGTCGTCCTGCGCGACACGGGCACGGCGGCGATCAACGGCTGGACGCTGCGCCGGACCTCCCCGGACGGCCGGCGCATCACCCACCTGTGGGACGGCACGGCGACCCAGGAGCGGCTCCGCGGTGAGCGTGGCGGCCGCCCCGTGCACCGCGTCGATCCCCGCGACGGGCTCGGTCACCCTCGGCTTCACCGCCGCCCGCCTGAACGGCGCCGACTGCTCCGTGAACTGCGAGGTGCCGCCGCTTCCCGGGCACGGCGGCACCACCGTCCGTGTGATCCGTGCTACAGCTATGCGGAAAGCGGTTTACGTCGCTCCGCTTCGGTGAGGCGGCGGGGATGTCGCACCGGCACCCCATCGCCGCATCTCCGGCAAGACGCGCATACACCCGTCCGGGTTCCCCACATGCCGCGCGGGAGGCGTGATGAGCGAGGACACCCTGCGCCTCCGCGCGGTCCGGGCCGACGGGACGGAGCGGGCGGCCCCGCCCGCGGTGGAACCGGCCGCCCGCCGGGACGCGTTCTTCGACAACGCGAAGTACCTGGCGATCGTGCTGGTGGCGATCGGGCACTCCTGGGAACCGCTGCGGGACGGCAGCCGGGCGGCCTCCGCGCTCTACATGGTCGTGTACGCCTTCCACATGCCGGCCTTCATCGTGGTCTCCGGCTACTTCTCGCGCTCCTTCGACGCGAGCCCCGGCCGAATCAAGCGCCTGGTCACGGGGCTCGTCGTGCCGTACGTCGTCTTCGAAACGGCGTACACCCTGTTCACCCGGTGGACGGACCAGGAACCGGACCGGCCGGTGAGCCTGCTGGACCCCCTCTACCTGACCTGGTTCCTGATCGCCCTGTTCATCTGGCGCCTGACCACGCCGATCTGGCAGCGCGTGCGGTGGCCGCTGCCGGTCGCCCTGGTCATCGCGATGCTGGCGACGCTCTCGCCGTCCGTCGGCAACGACCTCGATCTGCAGCGCACGCTGCAGTTCCTGCCGTACTTCGTCGTCGGTCTGCTGCTGCGGCCCGAGCACTTCCGGCTGGTGCGGCGCCGTGCGGCACGGATCCTCGCCGTGCCGGTCTTCGCCGGTGCGCTCGCCGTGGCCTACTGGGCAGTCCCGCGGATGAGCGGTGCCTGGTTCTACCACCGCGACAGCGCCGAGGAACTGGCCGCGCCCTCCTGGTACGGACCGGTCATGACGCTGGTGACGTTCGGCTGCTCGCTGGTCCTGGTCGCCTGCTTCCTCGCCTGGGTGCCCGGCCGCCGCACCTGGTTCACCGTGCTGGGCGCGGGCACGCTCTACGGCTACCTGCTGCACGGCTTCGTCGCACAGGCCTCCAAGTTCTGGGGCTGGTACGAGCCGGCGTGGGTGCACCGGCCGCCGGGCGAGCTCCTCGTCACGGTCGGCGCCGCGGTGCTCGTGACCGTGCTGTGCACCCCGCCCGTGCGGCGGGTGTTCCGCTGGGTGATGGAGCCCGACATGGCGTGGGCGTTCCGCCGGGACGCACGCGAGCAGGCACGGGAGCGGAACGCCGTCCGCGCGTGAGCGGACCGTCTCACGGCTCCTGGACGCCCTACCGCTCCTGCCTCGCCGTGCGCGGGGCGGCCCGGCACGAGGCCGCGGCGCCTGCCCGCACGGGCGAACTGCTGCCGGCCCTCGCGGCGCTCACCCCGCTCGTGGCCGGCACGTCCGCAGCGGCGCTGCTCCTGATCGGCGGCCTGCTGAACGTCGCCGACGCCCTCGGCCCCCTGCCCGGATCGCTCGTCGCGGCCGGCTGGACCCTGGCGCTCGTGGCGGCCCTGACCGGCCTCGCCGGCCTGGCCGGGCTGCTGTACACGGGCCTGCGCCGGCGCAGTGCGCCCCCGGCCGCCGACCAGGTGGAGCACACCCGGCTGGTCCGGCGGCAGGAACCGCTCGGCCGCGGGATGCTCCCCCACCTGCGCCAGCACCCGGGATCGCATCCCGGGACGGCGATCACGCCGGGCTCCCCGCCCGATACGCTCACGCCGTGCCCGGCCCGGGCCAGAGAGGACAGGACACCATGTTCGGACTGAGCGAACTCGCGATCATTCTCATCGTCGTCATAGCCGTCATCGGGATCAAGAAGCTCCCCGAGCTGACCCGCTCGGCCGGCAAGGCGGCCCGCATCCTCAAGGCCGAGGCCCGCGCGGCCAAGGACGAGGAGGCCGGGACAGCTCCGGCGCCGCGGGTGGTCCAGGGCGAGATCGTCCCGCCGGGCACCGGCACGCCCCCGCCCGGCACCCGGCCCGCGGGCACCCCGGACCACCCCTGACACGGCCTGCTCCGGCGCTGACTACAGCGTGCGCTCCAGGCGGTCGGCCACGAGCCTGACGAAGCGCGCCGGGTCCTTGGGCTGGCCGCCCTCGGCCAGCACCGCCAGGGTGTGCAGCAGCTCCGCGGACTCGGCGAGCTCCGTACGGTCCTCGCTCGCCTGGTACGCCTTATGCAGCCCCTTCACCAGCGGGTGGCCCGGGTTGAGCTCCAGGATCCGCTTGGTGCGGGGCACCTCCTGACCCATCGCCCGGTACATGTTCTCCAGAGCCGGGGTCAGGTCGTGCGCGTCGGAGACGATGCAGGCCGGGGAGACGGTGAGCCGCGTGGAGAGGCGGACCTCCTTGATGTCCTCCTCGAGCCGCTCCCGCATCCAGGCGAGCAGCCCGGCGTACTCCTCGGCCTGCTTCTCCCGCTCCTCGCCGGTCTTCTCCTCGCCCTCGGCGTCGAGGTCGATCTCGCCCTTGGTGACGGAGCGCAGCTTCTTGCCCTCGTACTCGCCGACGGCGTCGACCCAGACCTCGTCGACGGCGTCGGTGAGCAGCAGGACCTCGATGCCCTTGTCCCGGAACGCCTCCATGTGCGGGGAGTTCTCGATGCTCTGGCGGGACTCGCCGGTGATGAACCAGATGTCGTCCTGGCCGTCCTTCATCCGCTCCACGTACTGCGCGAGCGTGGTCGGCTCGTCGTCGGAGTGGGTGGTCGCGAACGAGGAGACGGCGAGGATGGCGTCGCGGTTCTCGGAGTCGGTGACCAGGCCCTCCTTCAGGGCGGTGCCGAACTCACGCCAGAAGGTGGCGTAGCGGTCGGCGTCCTTGGTCTTGATCTCCTTGACCGTGGACAGCACCTTCTTGGTCAGCCGGCGCTGCATCATCCGGATGTGCCGGTCCTGCTGGAGGATCTCCCGGGAGACGTTGAGCGAGAGATCCTGTGCGTCCACGACGCCCTTGACGAAGCGGAGGTACGGCGGCAGCAGCGCCTCGCAGTCGTCCATGATGAACACGCGCTTCACGTACAGCTGGACGCCGCGCTTGAAGTCCCGCGTGAACAGGTCGTGCGGGGCGTGCGAGGGGACGAAGAGCAGGGCCTGGTACTCGAAGGTGCCCTCGGCCTGGAGCCGGATCGTCTCCAGCGGCTCGCGCCAGTCGTGGCTGATGTGCTTGTACAGCTCGTGGTACTCGTCGTCGGACACCTCGTCGCGCGAGCGCGCCCACAGGGCCTTCATCGAGTTCAGCGTCTCGGGCTCGGGCGCGTCCTCGCCGTCCTTCGCCTCCGGGACCATCCGGATCGGCCAGGTGATGAAGTCCGAGTAGCGCTTGACGATCTCCCGGATCTTCCATTCCGAGGTGTAGTCGTGCAGCTGGTTCTCGGGGTCGGCGGGCTTGAGGTGGAGCGTGACGGACGTGCCCTGCGGCGCGTCGTCGACCCGCTCCAGGGTGTACGTGGCCTCGCCGCGCGACGTCCAGCGGGTCCCCTGGCGCTCGCCGGCCCGCCGGGTCACCAGCGTCACCTCGTCCGCCGCCATGAACCCGGAGTAGAAACCGACGCCGAACTGGCCGATGAGCCCCTCGGCCCCGCCTCCCTCCTTGGCCTCCTCCAGCTCCTTGAGGAAGGTGGCGGTGCCCGAGTTGGCGATGGTGCCGATGAGCTGTCCGACCTCGTCGTAGGACATGCCGATGCCGTTGTCCCGCACCGTGAGCGTGCGGGCCTCCTTGTCGACGTGGAGCTCGATGTGCAGGTCCGAGACGTCGGCGTCGAGGGAGTCGTCCCGCAGCTTCTCCAGACGCAGCTTGTCGAGCGCGTCGGAGGCGTTGGAGACGAGCTCCCGCAGGAAGACATCCTTGTTCGAGTAGACCGAGTGGATCATCAGCTGGAGCAGCTGACGCGCCTCTACCTGGAACTCAAACGTTTCGGTCGTCATGGTTCGCGAATCCCTCACAGGTCCCACAGTCGCCTGAACTGGTGACAGTCACTGTAAAACACCAAGTCAGGCCGGGGCCCCGGAAGTCAGACGAGGTGGGCGAAGACGACCAGGTTCTCGGTGTAGTCCCGGGCCTGGCGGTCGTAGGAACCCGAGCAGGTGATGAGCCGGACCTGAGCCCGTGGCGTGTCGCCGTACACGCGGTCGCTGGGGAAGGCGGCCTTGGCGAACGACTGGGCGGCGTCCACGGCGAAGGTCGCCTTGCTGCCGTCGGCCCGCACGACCTGGAACCGGTCGCCCTTCTTCAGCTCGCCGAGCCCGGCGAACACGGCCGGGGACGTCGCGGTGTCCACGTGCCCGGCGATGATCGCGGTGCCGGTCTCCCCCGGTGTGTGGCCCTTGGCGTACCAGCCGACCAGGTTGGTGTCGTTCGGCGGCGGGGGCTCCAGCTGACCCGACGGGTTGATGGCCAGGTCGGTGAAGGGCGCGTCGACCGAGATCTTGGGAATGAGCAGACGGACCGGCCGGGATCGCGGCAGGTGCGGGCCCTGGGGCCGGTCCGGCGCCGCGGACGTGCGCGTGTCGGGCAGGTCCGGGGCGGCCGAGGAGGCGGCCACGGCGGGCGGCGCGTGCGGTGGGCCGGCGTCGTCGGGCGACTCGCCACCGCCGCCCAGCAGCTTCACGGTCAGCACGAGGGCGGCCACCGACCAGACCACCGTCACGAAGGCGCGGAAGCGCCGCTTGGACGGTGCGGGGCCGAGGTCGGACAGGGTGGAGGGAGGGGCTGCCATCGAGAACCACCTCATTCGGGCACGGCAGCGGGTACGGCACGCGGGAGGACGAGCCGGGCCGCCGCGACGTGCGGGGCACGTGCGGCGGCCACGGCGGCTATACGGTCGGGCCGGTCACACGGCGCCCTGCGTGGCCTTCCGGCGGCGCAGCGCATACATACCGGTGCCGGCCACCGCCAGGGCGGCCAGCCCGCCGGCGGTCACGCCCGGCGCGGAGGCCAGACCGCCGCCACCGGTGTGCATGCCGCCGCGCGGCTTGTCGTGCTTGCCCTCCCAGGAGCCCTTGTCGTGCTTGTCGCTCCAGTCGCCCTTCTCGTGCTTCCCGGAGCCGCCCTCTTCCTGCTTGCCGCCCCAGGCGCCCTCGCCGGAGCTCTGCCAGTCGTCCGAGTTCACGGAGGCCAGGGCCCCGCCACCGGTGTGCACGCCACCGTGCGGCTTGTGGTGCTTGCCCTCCCAGCCCTTCTCCTCTCCGTCCTCCTTGCCGTGCTCCTCGTGCTTGCCCTCTTCGCCCTTGTCGCCCTTGTCCTCCTCGCCGGAGCCGTCCCAGTCGTCCGCGCTCACCGCGGCCAGCGCTCCGCCACCCGTGTGCACCCCACCGTGGGGCTTGTGGTGGTCGCCGTCCTTGTGGTGCTCCTTGTGGTGCTCCTTGCTGTAGGAAGTCGAGTCGTGGTCCCCGTCGCCCGTGGCGTCGGCGTAAGCGGCGGGTGCGGCGATCGCGAGGGCGGCCGTGGCGGTGGCCGTCGCGAGCATCATGCGGGCAGAGCGCATCGGTGAGTCCTTCCGTCGCGAGCCGGGCAGCTGACGCCTCGCCAGCTCACCAGACCCGGCCTCGACGTGAACCACCGTCAGTCGGGCCGGGCCGTCTCACCATCCGGGGCGTGCACATGGGTTACCAGAACACCCTGACGGCGCACACCACGGCGGCCCGCCGCCGTGTGAGGCACCCCGGAGGGCCGCCCGCGTCAGCGGCGCCCGAACCCCCGGTGGGTCATGCGGGCCGGGTCCGGATCCGCCAGCTGGGCCGCCATGCCGACGAGGACCAGCCCGCCCGCGATGAGCAGACCCTGGGCCCAGGCGATGCCGGAGACCAGCAGGGCGACTCCGAGCGCCAGCCCCCACCAGGCTCCGGTCCGACGGTACTCGCGGGGCCGGGCGGGGCGGCCGGAGCTCATCCCCCGCACGAACCGGGGGTCCTCCCGCTCGAGTCGTGCTTCGAGATCCACCAGACGGTGGTCTTCGGACGGGGGCACGGCTTCTCCTTCCCGGACCCGAGCGCTTCGAGGCAGGCGCGGCCAAGGTCATGACAAGTCCTGGGTGCGGGTCCTGTGGCGGTGCGCGGGGAGGCAGGCGACGGGTGCGGCTGTGCCGGGTGACGCGACCGCCTCACCAGGGCTTCAGCCTCTCCCCCCTCCGGCGGCTCGCACCATCGGGCCCCACCCCCATCCTTCCCGTTGACAGCGCCTGACGAACGCCGGACCGCGTGGGCGGGGTGTTCGCCCGGAAATGGGTGCCGTTCCGGATGGCGGCCGGGCCGGTCAGCGCACACGCTGGGGTGACGGTCCCGAGGCGGCGCCACGCGGTGCTCCCGTCCCAGCGCCCGGGAGCTGTCCCGGACCTGCCCGGAGACGGGGATCCTGATCCTGACCATTTACGACAACGAGCAGGACTACTTCGAGGCGCTCGGGGCGGGGGCCTCGGGTCATGTCCTCACGTCCGTCGCGGACCGCGACCTGGTCGAGGCGTGCCGGGTCACCATGCGGTGCGAGCCGTTCCTGTACCCCGGTGCGGTCGACGCGCTGATCCACGACCACCTCGACCGGGCCCGGGAGGGCGGCGCGGGGGCCCGCCCCGCCGGCGCTCGGCCTTGGCCGGCTGAGGAACGGACGGGGCGCCGTCGTCGGCAGGCTCGCCGTCGGCCGCGGGTGACCCTCCCGGCCGTCCATATCGGCTTTCGGTGACACGGCCCTCCCCGGGTGGGGCCCGGCGGGCCAACGCTGTGCTCGGGTGCGCGCGTCAGGCCAGGGGATCGGGGACGGGTTCGACCACCGTCGCCGGGCCCGCCCGGATCTCGTCCCGGCCGCGGTACGCCGACACGCCGCCCGCGGGGTGGAGGCAGACGGCCGCCTGCCGGTGGTTGTCAGACGTGCCGGTGGTCGATGCCCAGCAGGCTCGCGGCGGCCCGGAACTCGGCCGTGTGGTGGCCCACCGTGAGGGACCAGTGGTGGCCGACGCCCGTGGCGCTCCAGGCGTCGACCCATTCACCGGGGTCACGTCCGAAGTCGACGCGGCTGGTGGTGTTGCCGATCTCCAGCAGCGGCCCGGGTACGACGGTGCCCTCGGAGGTGACGAAGGACAGACTGCTGGCGGCGTCCTGGCCGAGGCCCAGCAGGGTGACGGGCCCGTGCCGGACGTCGAACTCGACGCTCACTCCCCATCCGCGTTTGCCGTGGTAGACACCGAGCCCGCGCAGCAGCGGGTCGCGGGCGCCGACCCCGAGGTGGGCGGGGCCGTCGTGGCCCATCTCCACCACGCCGTCCTCGAAGTTCAGGGCCTGGATCTCGGTGAAGGAACCTCCGGCGCCCACGCTCTGGGACGCCAACTGAGCCACTGACGTCCGCAGTTCGTACTCGCCGGCCGCGGGCACGCCCCGGGCGGTGAGCAGCGAGGCGCCGAGGATCATGCCCGCCCCGAGTCGCTCGTGCAGCTCACCGTCGAGGCCGCGGTGGTAGTACGCGAGGCTGTCGAGCCCGAAGTCCGCGACCAGCCGGTCCAGGGCGACGGACACGGTCGCGCCCCAGGCGAAGTCCTCCTCCACGACGCTCTCGTCCAGGGTGAAGATCTGCCGGGCGAGCGCCATCCGCTCCCGGGTCTCGGCCTCCGTCACCCGTTCCACCCGGTGCCGCAGGTCGTCGAACTCCAGGACCTCCACGTGGGAGCCGAACGTCGTGGCGAGCAGCGTCGGATCGGTCTGCACGTCGAGCATGCCGGGGTACACGTGCCCCATGAGACCGTGCCGGGCGTGCCGGAGCGCGGCACGGATGTGCGCGGCCCGGATCCACTGCTCGATGCGCCGCCAGGCGGACTCCTGGCGCAGCCAGCCCGACACCGACCGGAAGGGGATGCCGGCCCGCCGGAAGACGTTGCCGACCTCGGGGACGGGGCACTGCCCGCAGTAGGCCAGCCAGGCCCCCGTGTCGAAGGCGGCGTGGTTCATCCTCTCGGACGGCTGGAGGTCGATGACCAGGACCGGCGTGTGCGAGCGCTGGGCGATCGGCAGCACCATCGACGAGGTGAGGTAGGTCGTCAGGAACAGCACGATCAGGTCGCAGTCGGCCCGCCGCAGTTCCTCGGCGGCGCGGGCGCCTTCGCGGGCGTCGGAGACGAATCCGGCGTCGGTCACGTCGGTGTCCATCTCCCGGAAGCGTCCGGCGACATACGCGGCCGACTCGCGCAGGTGCGGAAGGAGGCCGGGGAACTGCGGCCAGTACGTGCCGAGTCCGCCGGCGACCAGTCCGATACGGGTGCGGCGCCGGGCGACCGGCGGGAGCAGGTCGTGCAGGGCGGCGGAACGTGCGGCCGTGCCGTCCGCGGTCGTTGCCATGGGCAGTGCTCCTTGTCGGTGTGCTGCGGCTCGGGTGCTCCGTGGCAGGGCGCTGCGGCCCGGGCGCTCTTGTCGGGGCGTTGCGGCTCAGGCGCTGGGGACGGGCAGGTCCGCTCGGCCCCGTACGGCGCGCGCGGAACGGGGGAGCAGGACGCGGATGATGAACACGCCCGCGAACGCCGCCGCCGTCATGCAGGCGGTGATCGTCCAGAGCAGGACGGTGGGGCTGTGGTCGGCCAGGGCGGGGGTGAAGAACGCGGCGACCGCGAAGACGCCCCTGGACAGGGCGTAGGTCAGGCCCTGGGTGGTGCCGCGGGTGTCCGCGGGCAGGGTGAGCTGGGACCACACCTTGTAGTTGGCCTCTCCGGCGAACGGGTAGGAGAGCTGGTAGAGCGCGAAGAAGACGAGCATGCCGACGAGAGCGCCCGCGGTGAGGGACGCGATGACGAAGGCGACGATCTGCACCACCGCGGCCACGTGGAACAGCCGGTCGCGCCAGGGGGTGTCGGCGACGCGCACGAAGGCGCAGGTGAGCAGCACGCCGATCGGGATGGCGGCCAGGTTGATACCGGTGGCCAGGCTCTGTGAGGCATCGCTGACGGTGACGAGCAGATAGGTTCCGAACTGGCCGAAGGTGTTGGCTCCGAGGCCCCAGGTCACGTAGAACACGAACGTCGCGGCCATCGGCAGCATCGCGGCGCGGGTCCACACGCTCTTCAGGGGGATGCCCTCGGGGACGCTTCCGGTGTCCGGGTGCGCGGGCGCGTCGGACAGCTTCAGCCGGGACCGCAGGGCCCAGGTGACGAGTGCGGCGACGGCCAGTTGCCCGGTGATGAGCCGGGCGCCGGTCATGCCCGTGGTGGACAGGACGAAGCCGAGGAAGATGGCGACGGCGATGCCCAGCATCCACATGACCTGGGTGAACGCCACCAGTCTCCCCCGGGCCCAGGAGGGTGCCGCGTCCGAGACCACGGCCAGGGACGTCGGCAGGTCGGCGCCGGCCGCGAGCCCCGCGACGAGCACACCGGCCAGCAGGGTGATGTCGTCCGGCGCCAGCGTGATGACGAGGGCGCCGATCGCGAAGCAGAAGAGGTCCCAGTTGTAGACGCGGCGGCGGCCGAAGAGGTCGGCGAGCCGTCCGCCGACGAGCGATCCGACGGCGATGCAGCCGGTGACGATCGCGCTGATCGCCCCGGCCATCCACACACCCATGTCGTAACTGTCGCGGTAGATGGCCAGGTTGACGGAGATGCTCACGATCAGCCCGGCGTCGAGATAGGAGGCCATGCCCGACAGGGCGGCGGCCTTCCAGAGCGGTCCGGGGATGGGACGGGTACCGGCCATGATGCGACTCCGTCGTCTGGTGACATCGCGGTTCCGGGGGCCTGGTCGCAGCGAATATAGGGGGAGAAAAACGTTGCAACAAGGTGTCGCGCACGCATCGCTGACACGGAGTCGGTTTCTCTGACCCCGGACGGGGGTGTGGCGTGACCGGGCCAGCTCACCTACGGTGAAGGCGGCCTGAAAACGTTTCAGGGGAAGGACCGCCTCCGTGATCTCCCCCGAGCTCCGGCGACTGTTCGACGACCCACCCCGTGGCTTCGGCCCCACTCCCCTGTGGTGGTGGTCGGGTGCGAAGGTCACCCGCGAGCGACTCGCCTGGCAGCTGCGGGCGTTCGCGGCGGGCGGCGTCCACAACCTCGTCGTCATCAACCTGGCCCCGGCCGGCCCGACGTTCGGAGCCCGGGCCGACGATCCGGCGTGGTTCGGTGAGGAGTGGTGGGCGCGCTTCACCGACGCCTGCGAGATCTCGGCGGAACTGGGCACGCGGCTGTGGTTCTACGACCAGATCGGATTCTCCGGAGCCAATGTGCAAGGCGGTGTGACGCGTCGTCACCCGGAGGCCAACGGACTGGCACTGCGCTGCCGCGACGTGCGGGTCGCCGCGGGCACGGTCGGCCCGGCTTACGCCGGGACACCGCTGGCCGCGTACACCCGGGAGGGGCGGCGGCTCGACCTCTCCGAGGACGGCCGGATCGCCGCCGCCGACGGGACCGGGGTCCGGCTCGTCACCGCCGTCCCCACGGCGTTCGACTACCTGGACCCGCACGCCGTGGGTCTGCTGATGGACGCCGTCCACCACGAGTACGACCGCCGCGTACCCGAGTACCTGGGCACCGTCATCGCGGGCAGTTTCCAGGACGAACTGCCCGGCACCAACGCCTGGAGCCACCGTTTCGCCGACGCGTTCCGCACCCGGCGCGGCTACGACCTGCTCGACCACCTGCCCGCCCTCTTCGGCACGGACGCCGGCGTCGCGGAGGGGAAGATCCGTGCCGACTACTACGCGGTCCGGGCGGAACTGACCGAGGAGGCCCTGTTCCGGCCGCTCGCCGCCTGGCACCGCGAGCGCGGCATGCTGCTGGGCAGCGACCAGAGCCACCCAGCCCGCGCGGGCTACCCGGCCCAGTCCACGCAGATCTACACCGACTACTTCCGCACCCACCGCTGGTACGGCGCCGCGGGCAGCGACCACCACGGCGACGCCAAGGTGCACTCCTCGATGGCCCACCTGTACGGCCACGAACGCGTCTGGATCGAGGCGTTCCACTCCTCCGGCTGGGGCGGCACGCTGGAGGACACCTACGACTGGCTGCTGCCGTTCCTGCGCAGCGGCGCCACCCTGTACAACCCGCACGCCAGTTACTTCGGCACGGCGGGAGGCTGGTTCGAGTGGGCACCGCCGTCCACCGACTGGCGCCAGCCCTACTGGAGGCAGTACCCGGCGTTCTCCCGGGCCGTGGCCCGGATCTGCTCGATCATGTCGTGGGGCGGATACGCGGCCGATGTGGCGGTGCTGCACCCGACCGCCACCATGCAGGCGCTCGTGCCGCTGGACGCACCGGTCCGGCACTTCGGCGACGGCCGGCTGGGCGAGGGCCACGCCCTCGCCGACGAGACCCAGCGGCACTACCTGGACCTGTGCGGCACCGACAACTGGCTCGGGCCGCACGCCGGTGCCCTGGACCGGCACGGGGTGTCCTTCGACATCGTCGACGACGCCTCGGTCCAGCGCGCCGGGGCCCTGGACGGCGCCCTGCGGATCAGGGACCTGGCGTACCGGGTGGTGCTGCTGCCCTCGGCGAGCGTGCTGGAGGAGGGCACGGCACGGCGGCTGTCCCAACTCCTGGACGCGGGCGGGCGGGTGGTGGTCGTGGGCCGTCCGCCCACGACGGCCGCCGGCCGGTCCGGTGACGACTCCGTCGTGACGGCGCTGCTCGCCCATCCCCGGCTGGAGCGGGTACGCGACCCGGAGGCCGCGGCCGTGGCGGTGGCGGACGCGGCCGGACACGCGACGGGCGACGTTCCGCTGCTCGTCCGGCGGAAGGGGAGCGAGGCGGTGGCACTGGTCACGGCGGCCTTCCCGGAGATCGGCGCGCATCCGCTGCGGACCGGTTCCACACCCGAGCCCGTGCACACCTCGTCCGTCACCGTCCGGGCCACCGTCGCGGAGGCCGAGGTCTGGAACCCGGCGACCGGCGCCTGCGCCCCGGCCCAAGTCACGGTCCTGGCGGACGGCGTCTCGTCGGCCGTCGGGGTGCCGTTGGAGGGCGCCCCGGCGGTCCTCGTCGTCTGGCGCGAGGGCCGTGCGGAACCGGCGCCGTCCCCGGAGGCCACGGCGGTCCGGGTACGGGACCTCTCGTCCGGCTGGCAGGGCCGGCTGGTGCCGACGATGGACAACACCTGGGGCGATCTCGCCCTGCCCCCGGGCGCGTCGGTGCGGGAGCCGCAGATCTGGACCATGGAGTGGACCGAGGGCACGGTGTGGGAGCGGGCCCGGGTCACCTACGGCAACCGGGTCCGTGTCCTGCCCCCGGTGCCGCTCGACCGGGCGCCCGAGCCGCTCGGCACCGGGGACGTGGAGCGGGTCCTGGCCGGTGAAGTGCCGCTGGTGCCGCCGGACTCGGCCTGGGACACAGGGGTGTACTCATCGAGCCGTGGCCACCCGGACCAGGGCGGCCTGCTGGGCACCAAGGGGCTGGTGAACGAGGAGTTCGCGCGTGTCCCGGTGCCGGCCGCCGGCACGGCCGCACGGGTCCGGGCGATCGTGGAGACCGGCCGTCGGGGCCCGGCCGAGCTTCACGTCGGCGCGGAGGCGGTCAAGCGGGTGTGGTGGAACGGCGAGCCGCTGAGCCCGTACGACGGCGGCTACCTGGCTTCGGCTCCGGTCACCGTGGACCGTGACCGCAACGTGCTCGAGTACGAACTGTCCGACGCCCAGGACCGGCCCGCGACGATCTCGGCCGTGGCCGACACCCCGCTCGGCAGCTTCTTCTGCCTGTCCGGGCCGGGCGGGCTCGGACCGCGCCCGCGCTTCATGCGTCCGCCGGACGGGGTCCGGCCCGACGGCCGGGTGATCTATCGGCGACGGCTCCCGGTCCCGGCCGGGGACGCGCGTGCGGTGCTCGTCGTCGGTGCCGCCTGCGCGGTGACGGTGCTGCTCGACGGGCACGCGCTGGCGCGGCAGGAGAAGGTGGAGTACTACGCGGCGGACTGGGGCGCCGTGCCGATGTTCTTCCGGCACGAGCGGGAACTCGGCGCGGGCGAGCACACGCTGGAGGTCGTGGCCGACAGCGCCGACGTCCGGGACGCGGTGTTCGTCGACCTGGTGGTGCGGTCCCCGTCCGGGGTGACGGCCCTGGTCAGCGGCGCCGGCTGGGATGCCCGGACGGGTTCGTGGCGGGGCGGGACCGTCGAGGACACCCGCAGGCGCGGCGAGGTGCAGCACTGTCACGCGGCAGTACGGCCGCACCCGCTCCCGAAGACCGCGTGGCTCAACGGCACGCCGGTGCTGGGCGGTGCCGTGTGGCCGTCGGGGTCCACCGATGACGTCCGGGCGGTGCCGCAGCGTTTCCGGTTCACGGTTCCGCCGGGGACGGTGTCGCTGGAGTTGCCGTTGGCGCTCGGTGCCACCGTGCGGGTCGGGGGCGGCGACGAACTGGGGGTGAAAGGCGATCGGGTGACGCTCCGTGAGCCGGTCCAGGACACCACCGCGGTCGAGGTGGTCACCGAGCCCACGGCCTTTCTGCGGGGCGGCTCGGCCTGGAGCGGACCGGTCCGGGTGCGGACCGTGCCGGCGCCGCTGGCACTGGGTGACTGGCGCGAGCTGGGGCTGGGTTCGTGGAGCGGGGGCGTGACGTACGCACGGGAGGTGGAGGTGCCGGCCGGGCCCGATCCGGTGCTGGATCTGGGGCGGGTGCGGGGCAGTGTGGAGATCGCGGTCGACGGGGAGTTCGCCGGTGAGGCGTTCTGTCCGCCGTACCGTTTCCCGCTGCGCGGTGTCGCGGGGCGTGCCGTCCGGCTGGAGGTGACGGTCCGGGGCACGCTGGCGCCCTATCTCGCGGAGGCCACGCCGACGGACTGGGCCTTTGCGTCCCAGCTGCCGTCGGGACTGTGGGGGCCGGTGACGCTGCGGATCCCGGCGGGGGGTCAGGGCCTGTCGTTTGGATCATGACGCAGACTCGGGGCTCACCGGCGTTCACAGGTGCTGCCGATGCCCTGCGCCATGATCAAGCCCGGCCAGTGTCAACAACGCTCGTGATCAATACACCTAGCCGCCGACGGACGGTCGGGTGGAGTCGCGCAGGACGAGGCCGGGGGCGAAGACGCGGGTCTCGTGGAGGTGGTCCGCGCGGGCCTCGATCTCGTCGAGCAGCATCTCCACGGCCGCCCGGCCCAGTTCCTCGACCGGTTGCCGGACCGTCGTCAGGGTCGTCGCCCCGAAGGTCGCGACGTCGAGGTCGCCGTAGCCGACGACCTGCACGTCCTCGGGGATGCGCACGCCCCGTTCGGCCAGGCCGCGGCACAGGCCCGCGGCGAGGAAGTCGTTGGTGCAGAACACCCCGTCGGGCAGGTCCGTCAGGCCCCGGGCGATCTCCGTGCCGTACGCGACGGTCATCCGCTCGGCGACGACCTGATCGAGCCGGGCCTCGCGGCGGCTGCGCACGGCCTGCCGGGCGCCCTGGTAGCGGTCCGCGCACTGGCGGATGCCGCGCTCGCCGTTGACGACGAGGATGTCACGGGCCCCGCTGTCCAGGAGGTGCTGTACGGCGATGCGGCCGCCGGCGATGTCGTCGACGGAGGCCGAGCAGCCCTCCCGGTCGGGCATCGCGCGGTCGGCCAGGACGAGCGGGATGCCCCGCTCGCGCAGTCGGGCCAGCCGGCCCGGGTCGGCGCTGAGCGGCACGACGACGACCCCGACGGCCCTCTGCCCGACGAGCATGCTGAAGTAGCCCTGCTCCCGTTCGGGGTCGTCCCCGCTGTGGCAGAGGACGAGGGAGTAGCCGTGGTCGTAGGCGGCGTCCGCGGCGCCGCGCGCGATGCGGGCGTAGAAGGAGTTGGTGACGTCGGGCAGGACGAGCCCGATCGCGCAGGAGTGGCCGGTGCGCAGGCCCGCCGCTCCCGGGTGGGGGACGTAGTCGAGCGCGGCGACGGCGATGCGGACGCGTTCGGCGGTCTGTGCGGTGACCCGCTCGGGCCGGTTGAGTACGTTGGACACCGTCGACACCGAGACCCCGGCGGCTGCGGCGACGTCCTGGATACGGGCGGGGCGTGCCGGAACGGCGTCCACCCCCCTCGCTGTTGCGGCCGCGCGACCAGGCACGACGATGGCCATCTCGGGCGCCGCACAGTATAACGCGGCGGGAGTTGGAACGTTTTTTCCGCGATGCGCGGGTGCGGTGGTGGTGGCCCGGCTTGACGCCTGCCCTCAACGGCGTTCCGGGGGCCGTCTTCCCGGGGCTGTGACGCCGCCGGACGCCGCCGCGTCGAGCAGTCGGCGGAAGGTGTCGCACTCCAGGTGGCTCGGCGCGGGGCACGCCGCGGCATGCCGCAGGGAGTCGCGCAGGACGCCCAGTTCGCGGATGGTCCGGTCCAGTTCCTCCGCCCTGGCCGACAGCATCCGCCGGTCGATGCGCGGTTGCCCGTCCGGCGCGAACATCCGCGCGATCTCGTCGAGTGAGAACCCGGCCGTCCGCCCCAGCGCGATCAGCGCCAGCCGCTCCAGCACCCCCGGGTCGTACTGGCGCCGCAGTCCGCGCCGGCCGGTGGGGGCGATCAGCCCCTTCTCCTCGTAGAAGCGCAGCGTCGAGGCGGGCACCCCGGCGCGGTGCGCCACCTCCGCTATGTCCAGGTCTGTCATTGTCTTGACCTCAAGTCGACTTGAAGTAGAACGCTGTCATCCCGTCCCGGCGAAGACAAGCGGGACGTGGACGAGCGGGACGAAGACGAGCCGAGGGAGAAACGACGATGAACGCCGCACGCAAGTCCTACGACGAGCAGGCCGCCCGCTGGAACGGGCCCGCCGGCCACGCCTGGGTGGATCTCCAGGAGGTGCTGAACGGGATGTTCAGCGGCATCGAGGAGCTGCTCGTCGACGCCGTGGCCGCCGAGCACCCGGCGAGCGTGCTCGACGTCGGCTGCGGCACCGGCGCCCTCACCCGGGCCGTCGCCCGCCGGGCCGGTCTGTGCGTCGGCGTCGACATCTCCGGCCCGATGATCGAGGCGGCCCGGGCGCAGGCCGAACAGGAGGGCGTGCCGGCGTCCTTCATCGAGGCCGACGCGCAGGAGTACGCCTTCGAACCCGCCGCCTTCGACGCGGTCGTCTCGCGCTTCGGCGTCATGTTCTTCAGCGACCCCGTGCGGGCCTTCAGCAATCTCCGCAGCACCATGAGGGACGGGGCCGGACTGCGGTGCGCGGTGTGGCGGGACGCCGAGGAGAACCCGTTCATGACGACGGCGGAACGCGCCGCGGCCCCGTACCTGCCGGAGCTTCCCGTGCGCCGGCCGGACGAGCCGGGCCAGTTCGCGTTCGCGGACCCGGAGCGCGTCCACCGCGTCCTGGCGGAGAGCGGCTGGGCCGGCATCGACATCCAGCCGGTCGACGTGCCGTGTGCCCTGCCCGAGAAGGACCTCGTCACGTACTTCAGCCGGCTCGGACCGCTCGGCACCGTGCTGCCCGATGCCGACGAGCGGACCCGGGCGGAGATCGTCGAGGTGGTCCGCCCCGCCTTCGAACCCTTCGTGCAGGGCACGGAGGTCCGCTACACCGCCGCGTGCTGGATGGTGTCGGCGCGGGCCGCGGGCGCGAAACTTTCGTGAGGTCCGGCCCCCTTTTCCGATCGCGGGCGACCGGCGCACAGTGAGATCACGATGACGCAGAAAAGAGCGCTGGTGGTCCGGGGCGGCTGGGAAGGTCATCAGCCGGTCGAGGCCACGGAACTGTTCCTGCCCTTCCTGCGCGGCAACGGATACGCCGTCCGGGTCGAGGAGTCGACCGGGATCTACGCGGACGGCGCCGAGATGGCCGCCACCGACCTCGTCGTGCAGTGCGTGACGATGTCGGAGATCACCCGCGAGCAACTGGCGGGCCTGACTGCGGCGGTCGAGGCGGGCACGGGCTTCACCGGCTGGCACGGCGGCATCGCCGACTCCTTCCGCGCCTCCTCGGACTATCTGCACCTGGTGGGCGGGCAGTTCGCCACGCACCCCGGCAAGGAGCCGTGCGAGCGCCGGGGCGAGGCGGCGGACAACTTCCTGCCGCACACCATCAGCCTCACGGAGGCCGGCCGTGCGCACCCGGTCACCGCCGGCATCGAGGACTTCACGCTGGACACCGAGCAGTACTGGGTGCTCCACGACGACCTCATCGACGTCCTGGCCACCACCACGCACCCCACCCGTCCGTGGCAGCCCTGGCACCGGCCGGTCACCTCCCCGGCGGTCTGGACCCGCCGGTGGGGTGCCGGACGGATCGTGGTGACGACGCCCGGGCACAGCGTCGACGTGCTGGAACACCCCGACGTCCGCACCATCGTCGAGAGGGGCATGCTGTGGGCGACGCGTACCGCGTCGGGGTCGTAGGGCTCGGCGTCATATCCCGGGCCTACCTGGACACGCTGTCGGGCCATCCCGCGGTGCGCGTCACCGCGGTCGCCGACCTCGACGCCTCCCGGTCGGCCGCGGCCGCCGCCGGACTGCCCGGTGCCCGTGCGCTGACGGTCGGGGAGCTGCTGAGCAGTCCGGTCGTGGACACGGTGCTGAACCTGACCACGCCGGCCGCCCACGCCGAGATCGCTCTCGGGGCGATCCGGCACGGCAAGAACGTCTACGGGGAGAAGCCGCTGGCCGCGGACCTGCCGGACGCCCGTGCCGTGCTGGAGGCCGCCGGGAAGGCGGGCGCCGGTGTGGGCTGCGCCCCGGACACCGTCCTGGGCACGGGAGTTCAGACCGCGCGGGCGGCCATGGAGGCGGGGACCATCGGACGCCCCCAGTTCGCCACGGCCGTGATGGTGACCCCGGGCCATGAACGCTGGCACCCCCATCCCGACTTCTACTACACGGCCGGTGGCGGCCCGCTGCTGGACATGGGGCCGTACTACCTGTCGTCGCTGGTCCATCTGCTGGGGCCGGTGCGCGCCGTGACCGGGGCGGCCGGGCGGCTGCGCGCCGAGCGCGTCATCGGGTCCGGCCCACGCGCGAATGAGCGCATACCCGTCGAGGTGGACAGCCATGTGTCCGGAGTGCTGGAGCATGTGAACGGGACGCTGACGACGCTGACGACCAGCTTCGACGGCGTGGCCACCACGGCCGCGCCGATCGAGGTGCACGGCGAGAGGGGAACCCTCTCCGTCCCCGACCCGAACCGCTTCGACGGCGAGGTGCGCGTCCACGCGCTCGGCGACACCGGCTGGCACACCCTCCCGGCGTCGGCGGGTTACGCGGACGGCGCCCGCGGCGTCGGCCTGCTGGACTTCCTCACCGCGGGCGGTGGGCGTGCGCCGCGCGCGAACGGTGAACTCGCCCTGCACGTACTGGAGACGATGACCGCGCTGCTGCGTTCGGCGGCCGAGGGGCGGCGGATCGAGCTGACGACGTCGGTGGAAGTGCCCGCGCCCGTGCCCCTGACGGCGGCGTCGCAGTGGCACGGCGGGAGGGGCTGACGTCAGTCCACGGGCCAGGTGTGCGCGGGAGCGTTCATGTGCATGTAGTCCATGTACGTCCTGGTCATCTGCCGCAGCGCCTCACGCCGGTCGGAGATGCCGGCCTTCTCCAGGTGGTGCACCGTCTCCGCCTGCCACAGGGCGCCGTTGCGGCCGGTGACGCAGCGCTGCTCGATGATGCCCAGCAGGGGCTCGCGCCACGCGGCGTCCATGCCGGTCAGCTCGAGGCCCCGGTGGGCCAGGGGCAGCAGCCGCCGCAACACCAGTTCGGTGACCGGCACCTCTCCCACACCGGGCCAGTACAGCCGGGCGTCGATGCCGTCCCGGGCCGCGGTGTGCAGGTTCTCCTCGGCGACCGAGAAGGACATCCGCGTCCACACCGGCCGGTCCTCGTCGACCAGGGCGCGGGTCAGGCCGTAGTAGAAGGCGCCGTTGGCGATGATGTCCGCGACGGTGGGGCCGGCGGGCAGCACCCGGTTCTCGATGCGCAGGTGCGGGCCGCTCTCGGTGACGGCGTAGATGGGGCGGTTCCAGCGGTAGATCGTGCCGTTGTGCAGGGTCAGTTCGCCCAGCTGGGGCACCCCGCCGCTGTCCAGCTCCCGCTGCGGATCCTCGTCCTCGCACAGCGGCAGCAGGGCCGGGAAGTAGCGCACGTTCTCCTCGAAGAGGTCGAAGACGCTGGTGATCCAGCGCTCCCCGAACCACACCCGGGGCCGTACACCCTGGGCCTTGATCTCCTCGGGACGGGTGTCGGTGGCCTGTTCGAACAAAGGGATGCGCGTCTCGCGCCACAGTTCCTTGCCGAACAGGAAAGGGGAGTTCGCCGCGAGGGCGATCTGCACGCCCGCGATGGCCTGGGCTGCGTTCCAGTAGTGCGGGAACTCCCTGGGGGCGACCTGGAGGTGGAACTGGGTGCTGGTGCAGGCCGCCTCCGGGGTGATGGTGTCGGCGTACGTCGACAGGCGCTCCACCCCGTCGACCTTGATCCGCAGGTCCTCACCGCGCGCCGCGAAGATCTGCTCGTTGAGGAGGCGGTACCTCGGGTCGCCGGAGAGCGCGGACCCGCTGACGTCCGACTCGCCCAGGGTCGGCAGGATGCCGACCATGATCAGGTGCGCCCCCACCGCCGCGGCGCGGTCCTCGGCGTGGTTGAGGGCGTCCCGGATCGCCTGCTCCCAGGAGCCGGGGCCGCCTGCCGTCAGCAGCCGGGGCGGGATGTTGATCTCCAGGTTGAAGCGGCCCAGCTCGCTCGACCAGGCGGGGTCGGCGATCGCCTGGAGCACGTCGGTGTTGCGCATCGCGGGCAGCCCGGAGTCGTCGACGAGGTTGAGCTCGATCTCCAGCCCGACCTGCGGGCGCTCGCTCTCGAACCCCGACTCGCGGAGCATCCGGGCGAGCACCTCGAGATCGGTGTGCATCTTCTCCCGGTACCGACGGCGGTCCTCCCGGGTGAACACCAGGGCCGGCACGTCACGTCCCATGCGCCCTCCTGCGCTCCTTCAGCGGATACGCCCGCTCCTCTGCGGACGGGGTCTCGTCCCAGAGTCGCACCTTGTCCTCCACCCCGCACCCACCTAGCCTGACTTTGTGCCGCAAATAAACAAAGCCCGAACGCACAAGGACGTGCCGGGCCACAGCAGCTCCTGGACCCCGCTCCGGATCGCCCTCACCGTCTTCTTCGCCCTCGACGGCTTCGTCTTCGCCGGCTGGGTCGTGCGCATCCCCGCCATCAAGGCGCAGACCGGCGCCTCCGCAAGCGCCCTGGGGCTCGCCCTGCTGGGCGTCTCCGCCGGGGCCGTCGTCACGATGACCCTCACGGGCCGGCTGTGCCGCCGCTACGGCAACCACCGGGTGACCGTCGTCTGCGCGGTCCTGCTCTCGCTCAGCGTCGCCCTGCCTCCGCTGACCCACTCGGCGCTCGCACTGGGCCTGGTCCTGCTGCTCTTCGGGGCCGCCTACGGCGGGATCAACGTGGCCTTCAACAGCGCGGCCGTGGAGCTCGTGGCCGCACTGCGGCGGCCGGTCATGCCGAGCTTCCACGCGGCGTTCAGTCTCGGCGGCATGGTCGGAGCCGGACTGGGCGGGCTGCTCGCGGGGGCCCTCTCACCCACGCGGCACCTGCTGCTGCTCACGGCCGTCGGTCTGCTCGTGACCGCCGCGGCGGGCCCCACCCTCCTGCGGCACGAGCCGCCGCTCCCCCCGCAACGGGACCGGCCCGCCGAGGGCACCGCGCGCCGCCCGGACCGCCGCACCCGGGCCCTGGTGATCGTCTTCGGCGTCATCGCGGGCTGCACCGCCTACGGCGAGGGGGCGCTGGCCGACTGGGGCGCCCTGCACCTCGAACAGGATCTGCACGCCTCGGCGGGTGCCGCGGCCGTGGGCTACTCCTGCTTCGCCCTGGCCATGACGGCGGGGCGGCTGACCGGCACGACGCTCCTGGAACGTCTGGGGCGGACCCGGACCGTCGTCGCCGGCGGCACGACCGCCGCGGCCGGAATGCTGCTCGGCTCCCTCGCCCCCTCCCTCTGGGCGGCCTTCCTGGGCTACGCGATCACGGGCCTCGGCCTCGCGAACCTGTTCCCGGTGGCGGTGGAACGCGCGGGCGCCCTGGCCGGCCCGGGCGGCGTCGCCACGGCCTCCACCCTGGGCTACGGGGGCATGCTCCTCGGCCCGCCCGCGATCGGCTTCATGGCGGACTGGTTCACGCTGCCGGCCGCCCTGACCAGTGTGGCGGTGCTGGCGGCGGTGGCCGCGGTCGTCGGTGCGCTGGTGGGCATGGCCGCCCGGCGGGCGGCCGGGGGCTGAGAGAGGGGCGGCTGCCAGGGGGGATGCCGGTGATCCTGGGTACCCGTGGCGGGCGCCCGTGGCAGCACGGGGCCGTACGCCAGGTACAAGGAGGCAGACCCGTGACCGAACAGCAGCACCCCGGCGAGCAGCACCCGACCCCGGAGTTTCCCTCCCAGGACCAGCCGCACCCCGGCTGGACGGGCCCGATGGACCCGCCCCCGGACCATGGTGAGGAGTCCTACCGGGGCAGTGGCAGGCTGGAGGGCCGCAAGGCCGTGATCACCGGTGGGGACTCCGGTATCGGCCGCGCGGTCGCCCTGGCGTTCGCGCGCGAGGGCGCGGACGTGCTGTTCACCCATCTGGATGCCGAGAAGGACGACGCCGCCGAGACGGCCCGGCTCGTCGAGGAGGCGGGCCGCCGCGCCGTGCCCGTATCGTGCGACGTACGCGAGGAGGAGAACTGCCGGGCGCTGATCGAGCGCGCCGTGGACGAGTTCGGCCGGATCGACGTGCTGGTGAACAACGCCGCGTACCAGATGTCCCAGCCGGACGGCATCGAGGCGATCACCACCGAGCAGTTCGACCGGGTGCTGCGCACCAACCTCTACGGCCTGTTCTGGCTGTGCAAGATGGCGCTGCCGCACATCCCGGAAGGCGGCAGCATCATCAACTCCACGTCGGTGCAGGCGTACAAGCCCAGTCCGCACCTGCTGGACTACGCGACGACGAAGGGCGCGATCGTCACCTTCACGCAGGGGCTCGCGCAGATGCTGATCGAGAAGGGCATCCGGGTCAACGCGGTCGCGCCGGGCCCGGTCTGGACGCCGCTGATCCCGGCGACCCTGCCGGACACGCAGTCGTTCGGCAAGCAGGCCCCCATCGGACGGCCCGCACAGCCGGCCGAGATGGCTCCGGCGTACGTCTTCCTCGCCTCGCAGGAGGCGTCGTACATCACCGCCGAGATCGTCAACGCGACCGGCGGGACGCCGCTTCCGTAGGCACGGCGGGCCGGCCTCCGGAAATCCCCGGACTCGGAGAGCGCTTCATGCGGCAGACTCGGCGCCATGGAGACCGCCGAGTTCCTTCAGACACTGGAGACGGAAGGCAGGCTGCTGGCCGCGGCAGCCGAGGAGGCCGGGACCGACGCCAAGGTGCCGACGTGCCCCGAGTGGCAGGTGCGCGACCTGCTGCGGCACACCGGCGCGGTGCACCGCTGGGCCGCCGCCTACGTCGCGGAGCAGCTCACCGAACGGCGCCCGCTGGCCGAACCCACCGAGCTCGACGGTGCGGAGCTCCTGGCCTGGTACCGCGACAGCCACCGGGATCTCGTCGGCACCCTGGCCGGCGCCTCGCCCGACGTGGAGTGCTTCACCTTCCTGCCCGCACCCTCCCCGCTGGCCTTCTGGGCGCGGCGGCAGGCGCACGAGACGGCGGTGCACCGGGTGGATGCGGAGTCCGCGCGCGGCGGTGCCCCGACGGGCGTCACCCCGGAGTTCGCGACCGACGGCATCGACGAGCTGCTGCGGGGCTTCCACGCCCGATCCAGGAGCCGGGTCCGCACCCCGGAGCCGCGTGTCCTGCGGATCCGTACGGAGGACACCGGCGCGGTGTGGACGGTACGGCTGTCGCCGGAGCCGCCCGTGACGACGCGGGACGCGTCCGGCGAGGCCGCGTGCGAACTGTCCGCACCGGCGGAGCAGTTGTACCTCGCGCTCTGGAACCGGGCCCCGCTGCCGGCCGCCACGGGCGACCGGGCGCTCGCCACGCTGTGGCGGGAGGCGTCCGCGATCTGAGCGGCCACCGACGGGAGCGCCCACCGGCGGCGGTCAGCCGTCGGTGAGCATCCTGGCCAGTACCGCGCGCTGCACGGGGAGCACCTCGCCGTGCAGCGCGCGCCCCTTCGCCGTGAGGCAGACCTTCACGCCGCGCCGGTCCTCGGAGCAGATGCCGCGCTCGACGAGTCCCTCCTTCTCCAGCCGGGCGATCAGCCGCGACAGCGCGCTCTGGCTCAGATGCACCCGCTCGGAGATCTCCTGCACGCGGTAGGACGGCGTGCCCTTCGGTGTCCGGCACCCGGCGAGGACGTCGAGCACCTCGAAGTCGCTGGCGCACAGGCCGTGGCCGTGCAGCGCGCGGTCGATTTCGCACTGGGTGCGCGCGTGCAGCGCCAGGATGTCCCGCCACCGTGTCACGAGCGCCTGCTCGGCCTGCTGAGCCGCCATGACGCGCACGGTAACAGAGAACCGAGATTGTTGCACCTGAATTAAATGCGTTTGCATCTCATGCATGCACATGTAGTGTCTTCGGCATGACCTCTCCGCTCATCTCCCCCACGTCCGAGGGGCGTTGGACGCCACGGCTCTGGGGCACCCTGCTCGTGCTCTGCGCCGCGATGTTCCTGGACGCCCTGGATGTGTCCATGGTCGGCGTCGCCCTGCCGTCCATCGGCGCCGACCTCGGCCTGTCGACCTCGGCGCTGCAATGGATCGTCAGCGGCTACATCCTGGGCTACGGCGGTCTGCTGCTGCTCGGCGGGCGCACCGCCGACCTGCTGGGCCGGCGCCAGGTGTTCCTGGCGGCCCTTGCCGTCTTCGCGCTCGCCTCACTGCTCGGCGGCCTCGTCGACTCGGGGCCCCTGCTCATCGCCAGCCGCTTCATCAAGGGCCTGAGCGCGGCCTTCACGGCACCCGCCGGCCTGTCGATCATCACCACGACGTTCCCCGAGGGCCCGCTGCGCAACCGCGCGCTCTCCATCTACACCACCTGCGCGGCCACCGGCTTCTCGATGGGCCTGGTGCTCTCGGGCCTGCTCACCGAGGCCAGTTGGCGCCTGACCATGCTGCTGCCCGCCCCCATCGCCCTGATCGCGCTCGTCGCCGGCTTGAAGCTGCTGCCGCGCAGCGAACGGGAGAAGGACCACAACGGCTACGACGTCCCCGGCGCCGTCCTCGGCACCGCCTCGATGCTGCTGCTGGTCTTCACCGTCGTCCAGGCACCGGAGGTCGGCTGGGCGTCGGCCCGCACCCTGCTGTCCTTCCTCGCGGTGGCCGCGCTGCTGACGGTGTTCGTCCTGGTGGAGCGGCGCTCGGCGGGTCCGTTGATCCGGCTCGGCGTGCTGCGCTCCGGCAGCCAGATCCGCGCCCAGCTCGGCGCGATGGCCTTCTTCGGCTCGTATGTCGGCTTCCAGTTCCTGGCGACGCTCTACATGCAGTCGCTGCTGGGCTGGTCGGCGCTGCACACGGCGCTCGCCTTCCTGCCCGCGGGCGCGCTGGTGGCGGTGTCGTCGACGATGGTGGGCGCGATCGTCGACCGGTTCGGCACCCAGCGGCTGATCGCGGGGGGTTTCGCGCTCATGGTCCTCGGCTACGCGCTGTTCCTGCGCGTCGACCTGGACCCGGTGTACGCCGCGGTGATCCTGCCGAGCATGCTGCTGATCGGCGCCGCCTGCGCTCTGGTCTTCCCGTCACTCAACATCCAGGCCACCAACGGCGTCGACGACCACGAGCAGGGCATGGTCTCCGGCCTGCTCAACACCTCCGTCCAGGTCGGCGGCGCGATCTTCCTGGCCGTCGTCACGGCCGTGGTGACCGCCGGCGCCCCCTCGGACCCCACTCCGCAGGCCGTCCTGGACAGCTACCGGCCCGGGTTCATGGTCGCCACGGGCATCGCCGTCGCCGGCCTGCTGATCACCCTCACCGGCCTGCGGCCCCGCCGCGGGAGGAAGTCCGCGGGACCGTCCGTCGTCGTCGCCAGGTCCATCCCCGAGGAGGCGGAGCGCGTCGCCGTGCGCGACTAGCGCGAGCGGGGGTACCGCCTCCCAGAGTGCGCCCGGCGGGCTGCCTTGCCCGCCGGGCGCACCCCTGTCCGACTCGCCGTATGACCCGATCACGGCGGACGGCTCACTCAGGCCGAACGGGACGCCGTCAGCCCAGCCAGCCCGGCCTTACCAGCCCCGACTCGTAGGCGAGCACGACCAGTTGGGCGCGGTCGCGGGCGCCGAGCTTCACCATCGTGCGGCTGACGTGCGTCTTGGCGGTGAGCGGGCTGACGACCAGGCGCCGGGCGATCTCCTCGTTGGACAGACCCATCCCCACCAGCGCCATCACCTCCCGCTCCCGCTCGGTGAGCCGGCCCAGCGCGCCGGCCGCTGCGGGTTCCTTGGAGCGGATGGCGAACTCGGAGATCAGCCGCCGCGTCACGCCCGGTGACAGCAGCGCGTCGCCCGCGACCACCGCCCGCACGGCGCGCAGGAGTTCCTCCGGCTCGGTGTCCTTGACCAGGAAGCCGGAGGCGCCGGAGCGGAGCGCCTCGAAGACGTACTCGTCGAGCTCGAAGGTGGTGAGCATGACGACCCTGACGTCCCGCAGGCCGGGATCGTCGGTGATCTGCCGGGTCGCGGCGAGGCCGTCGAGGACGGGCATGCGGATGTCCATCAGGACGACATCGGGCCGTAGTTCGCCGATCCGGCGCACGGCCTCCGCACCGTCGGCGGCCTCCGCGGCCACCTCGATGTCGGGCTGCGCGTCGAGCAGCGCCCGGAATCCCGCCCTCACCAGTGACTGGTCGTCGGCGAGCAGTACGCGGATCACCGGTCCTCCTGGGTCGGCCGGCCGGACGGGCCGTCGGACGCCGCCAGCGGCAGTACGGCGAGCACCCGGAACCCGCCGTCCGGTCGGGTGCCCGCCTCGATGGTGCCCCCCAGAGCGGCGGCCCGCTCCCGCATCCCGGCGAGCCCGTTGCCGCTGCCGCCCGCGTCGGCGCCGGTCGCCGGTCCGTCGTCGTCGACCCGCAGCCGGAGCAGGTCCCCCTCGTGCGTGAGGTGCACACGCGCGTGCCGCGAACCCGAGTGCCGCACGACGTTGGTGAGGGCCTCCTGAACGATCCGGAAGGCGGCCAGGTCCGCGCCGGGGGCGAGGCGCGGCGGCTTCCCCTCGACGTCCACCGTGAGGCCCGCGCTCGCGGCCTGCTCGACCAGTTCGGGCAGCCGGTCGAGTCCGGGCGCTGGGGCGCGCGGCGCGGCGCCGGGGGCGCGCAGGGTGTCGAGCACCTGCCGCACCTCGCCGAGCGCCTCCTTGCTCTGGTCCTTGATCGTGGTGAGAGCGCTGCGGGCCTGTTCGGGGTCGGTGTCGAGCAGGGTGAGGCCGACTCCCGCCTGCACGTTGATGACGGAGATGCTGTGCGCGATGACGTCGTGCAGCTCCCGTGCGATGCGCAGCCGCTCCTCGTCGGCCCGCCGTCGTGCGGCCTCGGCCCGCTCGGCCCGCTCCCGGGCCCACTGCTCGCGCCGGACGCGGAACAGCTCCGACACCGCCGCGACGGCCACCACCCAGGTGGCGACCACGATCTCCTCGCCCCAGGAGACGGCGGAGTCCCCGGGCGGCGGCAGCCATCGGAAGAGCCAGTGCGCCACCAGGACGTGCCCCGCCCAGAGCATGCCCATCGCGGCCCAGGCCGCCCGGCGGTGCCCGGCGACGATGGCGCTGAAGCAGGCCAGGGCGACGGTGAACAGCACCGGCCCGTAGGGATACCCGGCCCCCAGGTAGACCATGACGGCGGCCGCTGTCCCGAACACCACGGCCACCGGATGCCGCTTCCGCCACAGCAGCGCCCCGCAGGCCACCACCAGCAGCACCCGCGCGAAGGGATCCAGCTCCGCCCGCTCGCCCTGCTGCCCGTGGGCGGCGACGTTGGAGCCCACCAGGACGAACACGGTCACGAGGACCGTGGACCGCCAGGGCCACCGCGGCTCACGCCCCTCCCACCGGTCCCGCCCCGCGGGCCCGTGCCGCCACCACTGCGGCGGGCCTCCCCGCGCACGCTGCTCGTCCATACGGCCACGCTAGACGCCGCACTCCCGCGGCCGCGTCGCCCCGGCGCGGTGATCACGCGTACTCCCCGGGAAGTACGACCGTCCGCCGGGCCGGTGGCCCCGGGCCTCGCCCCATCTGCGTCCTCCGCAGGTTCCGATGGGTCCGAGCGGCCGAGCGGGTGCGACCGCCTCATACGGACCCGGGCATCAGCCCCACCCCCTCGGCCAGTTGCCCCGCAGCGTGCCGGAAGAACCCCTCCCGGTCCTCCACCACCCGGTTGAACTGGCCGAACAGCTCGAAGCCGACCAGTCCGTACAGCTGGGCCCAGGCCGCGACGAGTGCCGTCACGGTCTCCGGCGGGAGGTCGGGAGCGAGGTCGGCGGCCATCCGTTCGGCCTCCGGGCGGAGGTCGGCCGGCAGTGCGGGCCGGTCGAGCCCCTGACCCTCGTGGGCGTCGCGCGCGATGCCGATGAGCAGGAGGCCGACGCGGGCGGCGGGCGGGACGGTGGTGTCGGGGGCCGTGTAGCCGGGGACGGGCGATCCGTAGATCAGCGCGTACTCGTGCGGGTGGTCCAGCGCCCAGCCCCGCACCGCCGCGCAGACCGCGATCCAGCGTGCGTAGGGGTCGGCCGACGCCTGGTGGGCGGCCTCCGCGCTCTCGCCCAGGGAGTCGTAGGCGTCGATGATGAGTGCGGTCAGCAGGTCGTCACGGCTGGGGAAATAGCGGTACAGCGCGGAGGAGACCATGCCGAGCTCGCGGGCGACGGCCCGTAGGGAGAGCCGGGCGGCGCCCTCCGCCGCGAGCTGTCTGCGGGCCTCGTCCTTGATGGCCGCGGTGACTTCGATCCTGGCCCGGGCACGGGCGCCGTGTGCGGTGCTCATGACGGGGAGTCTCCCACGGAAGCGGAGCAGTGCACACAAAGAAGAGCAGTGAACAAAAAAGAGAGCAGTGCTCTTGCATGGGCGGTTCCACCTCATGCACACTGACAGCAGCAAGCGAGAGCAGTGCTCACAAAAGAGAGCACCGTGTCGCAACAGACGAGGGGCCCCCATGTCGACGCACGTCCGGAAGCCCGGCTGGTTCACCGTCAACGTCCTCAATCGCTTCGTGGCCTGGCTGACCCGCCGTGGCGTCAGCGTCTGGGGCTCCCGCGTCCTCGCCGTCCGCGGCCGCAAGAGCGGCCAGTGGCGCACCACGCCGGTCAATCTGCTCACCCTGGACGGCAGGCAGTACCTGGTCGCCCCCCGCGGCCATGTGCAGTGGACGCACAACATGCGCGCCGCGGGCGGCGGCGAACTGCACCTCGGCAAGCGGGTGGACGCCTTCACCGCGGCCGAGGTGGGCGACGACGACAAGACCCCGATCCTGCGCGCCTACCTCAAGCGCTGGAAGGCGGAGGTGGGGGTCTTCTTCGACGGCGTCGGCCCCGGCTCCCCGGACGACGAGCTGCGCCGCATCGCACCCGACCACCCGGTCTTCGAGATCACGACGAAGGGGTGACCACACACCGACCACGGTGAAGGGCCGATCGCAGAAAGGGGCGAGCGGCCGGTCACTCCGCCGGGCCGGCCTCACCACCGGTGGCCGGACGGCGGTCCAGCGCGGCGAGGACCCGCTGGGCCACCGGGTAGGTGCGGACGATCTCGCCCAGTGACGTCGAGCCCTGTGTGATCTCCTTGAACGCCCTCCACGCCGGGCGGAAACCCGTCAGCGCCGCGTGGAACACCCCGGGGCGGCGCTCGAACACCGTCAGCAGCCGCTTGCCGACGCTCATCTCCACCCCGAGGCCGGCCTTGACCGCGAACGCGTAGTTGAGAGCCTGCCGACGCGTGTCCACGGCGTCGTGCGCCTCGGCGATGCGCACCGCCCACTCCCCCGCGAGCCGGCCCGAGCGCAGCGCGAAGGAGATGCCCTCACGGGTCCACGGCTCCAACAGTCCCGCCGCGTCACCGCACACCAGCACCCGTCCGCGCGAGAGCGGGGAGTCGTCGGCGCGGCAGCGCGTCAGGTGGCCCGAGGAGATGCTCGGCTCGAACCCGGCAAGGCCCAGACGGCCGATGAACTCCTCCAAGTACCGCTTCGTCGCGGCGCCTTCGCCCCGGGCCGAGATCACTCCGACCGTCAGGGTGTCGCCCTTGGGGAAGACCCAGCCGTAACTGCCGGGCAGGGGGCCCCACTCGATGAGCACCCGGCCCTTCCAGTCCTCCGCGACGGTCTCCGGCACCGGGATCTCCGCCTCCAGACCGAGATCGACCTGGTCCAGCTTGACTCCGACGTGCGCCCCTATGCGGCTGGCGCTGCCGTCCGCCCCGACGACGGCCCGCGCCAGCACGACCTCGCCGTCCTGCAGGACCACGGCGACCGTGCGCCGGTCCGGCACCGCCGAGCCGTGCTGCTCGACCCGCTGGACCGTGACGCCCGTCCGCAGCTCGGCGCCGGCCTTCTGGGCGTGCTCGACCAGCTGCTGGTCGAACTCGGGCCGGTTGATCAGCCCGAAGAGCATCTGCCGGGAGCGGCGTGTGCGCGTGAAGCGGCCGTTGTTGGAGAACGTCACCGCGCGCACCCGGTCCCTGAGCGGCAGCTCGAAGCCGGGCGGCAGGGCGTCGCGCGAGGGGCCGATGATGCCACCGCCGCACGTCTTGTACCGCGGCAGCTCCGCCTTCTCCAGCAAGAGCACGCGTCTGCCGGCCACCGCCGCCGCGTACGCGGCCGAAGCGCCCGCGGGTCCCGCGCCCACCACGACGACGTCCCACACCTGCCGCACGTCGTCCGCCGAAGTGTTCTCGCTGCTCACGATGGTCCGTTGCTCCCGATCAAAGCCGCCTGCCGCTGTCTCCCGCATCCTACGGCGGCGGTCACCGCAGGCCGCTGTGGGAGGATCGGCGGTGTGGGTGACCCCTACAAGGGGACGCGCCCGCGCCACACGATCACGCGTACCGAAAGGTACGCATCCTGACAACGTCGCACCCACGAGGAGCGTGCCCATGTCGTCGAATCCGGTCGCCGAGACCGTCGCCTCGCTGATGCCCAGGGCGAAGGAGGAGCTCACCGAACTGGTGGCCTTCCGGTCGGTGGCGGACTTCGACCAGTTCCCGCGGAGCGAGAGCGAGGGTGCCGCCCGCTGGGTCGCCGACGCGCTCACCGCCGAGGGCTTCGAGGACGTGGCCCTGCTGGACACCCCCGACGGCACACAGTCGGTCTACGGCTACCTGCCCGGCCCCGAGGGCGCGAAGACCGTCCTGCTCTACGCCCACTACGACGTGCAGCCGCCGCTGGACGAGGCCGGCTGGACGACCCCGCCCTTCGAGCTGACCGAGCGGGACGGGCGCTGGTACGGGCGCGGGGCCGCCGACTGCAAGGGCGGCGTGGTCATGCACCTGCTGGCGCTGCGCGCGCTGAAGGCGAACGGCGGCGTGCCCGTCCACGTGAAGGTGATCGCCGAGGGCTCGGAGGAGATGGGCACCGGCGGCCTGGAGCGGTACGCGGAGGAGCACCCCGGGCTGCTGGAGGCGGACACGATCGTCATCGGCGACGCGGGCAACTTCCGCGTCGGCCTGCCGACCGTCACCTCCACCCTGCGCGGCATGACCATGCTGCGCCTCCAGGTCGACACGCTCGCCGGCAACCTGCACTCGGGCCAGTTCGGCGGTGCCGCGCCCGACGCGCTGGCCGCGCTGATCCGCGTGCTGGACTCGCTGCGCGCCGAGGACGGCTCGACGACCGTCGACGGGCTCTCGGCCGACGCGGGCTGGGAAGGGCTGCAGTACGACGAGGAGCAGTTCCGGCAGGACGCCAAGGTGCTGGACGGTGTCGGGCTGATCGGGTCCGGGACGGTCGCCGACCGCATCTGGGCGCGCCCCGCCGTCACGGTCCTCGGCATCGACTGCCCGCCCGTGGTCGGCGCCACTTCGTCGGTGCAGGCCAGTGCCCGTGCGCTGATCAGTCTGCGGGTGCCGCCGGGCGTGGACGCCGGCGAGGCGACCAAGCTGCTCCAGGCGCACCTGGAGTCGCACACGCCGTGGGGCGCGCGGGTGAGCACCGAGCAGATCGGCCAGGGCCAGGCGTTCCGCGCCGACACCACCAGCCCGGCGTACCAGGCCATGGCGGCCGCGATGGCCGTGGCCTACCCGGGCCAGGAGATGCAGTACGCAGGGCAGGGCGGCTCCATCCCGCTGTGCAACACGCTGGCCGCCCTCTACCCGCGTGCGGAGATCCTGCTCATCGGGCTGAGCGAGCCGGAGGCGCAGATCCACGCGGTGAACGAGAGCGTGTCCCCGGAGGAACTGGAGCGGCTGTCGGTGGCGGAGGCCCTGTTCCTGCGCAACTACGCCGCGAGCTGACCGCTCTGTCCCCAGCAGAAGGCCCTCGTCCCCGGACGGGGGCCTTTCCTGCGGATGTCGTCGAGCTGCTCCCCCTGACACCAGCCAGAGCCGGACCCGCAAGTGGTGCGACATGAACACGTGCGGGAACCGCCAGAAGAAGGCGCGCTACGCCGACAAGCACCAGAGCGCCGGGTCGGCACCGTAGTCGGCGGCTGACGGCGGTCGAGGGCCGGGAGCGATCCGCGCGAGCCGTGCGCTCCACGATGCACGCTCGGGCCGCGGTGAGAAGACAAGCAGAGCTTTTGCGCCAAGATCCCGCCCTCACCTCCAACTGAGGTTAGGCAAAGCTAAATTGAGCCTCCTGGCCCGGGCCTGCCCGGCACCGCCGTGAAAGGGAGTGACCGCGTGACCGTGACCGCCCCCCGAGAAGGGGAACCGTCCACCCCGGCACTTCCCTCGCCCCGGGAGCCGCGGGGCCGGGTGGTCGTCGTCAAGTTCGGCGGCAACGCCATGGTGGACGCGGATCTCCAACCGGCCTTCGCGCGGGACGTCGTGGAGCTGTGGCACGCGGGGCTGCGCCCGGTCGTCGTGCACGGCGGCGGGCCGCAGATCAGCGCGATGCTGGACCGGCTCGGGCTGGAGAGCCGCTTCGAGGCGGGGCTGCGCGTGACCACGCCCGAGACCATGGACGTGGTGCGCATGGTGCTGACGGGTCGGGTCCAACGGGAGCTGGTCGGTCACATCAACGCCCACGGTCCCTACGCGGTGGGTCTGACCGGGGAGGACGCGCACACGATGACCGCCGTACGGCGCACGGCCCGGGTCGACGGGCGCACGGTCGACATCGGTCTGGTCGGTGACGTGGTGGACGTCAACCCGGCCATGGTGCGCGCCCTGGTGGAGCAGGGGCACATCCCCGTCGTCTCCCCTGTCGCACGCGGCACGGACGGTCAGGTCTACAACGTGAACGCCGACCTGGCGGCCGCCGCCCTCGCCGTGGCCCTCGGCGCCGAGCGGCTGGTGATGCTCACCGACGTGGCGGGCCTGTACGCGGACTGGCCGCGCAGCACCGAGGTGATCGGGCGTCTGACGGCCTGTGACCTGGACGGCCTGCTGCCGGGACTGGCCGGCGGGATGGTGCCGAAGATGGAGGGCTGTCTGCGGGCCGTCCGCGGCGGGGTGCGCGCGGCGCACGTGGTGGACGGGCGTGTGCCGCACGCGGTGCTGCGCAGTGTGCTCACCGGGACGGGCACGGGCACGGGCACCACGGTGGTGCCCGATCTGGTCACCACGTCCTGATCAGGACCTGCGCGTCCCGCCGCGGATCAAGGGAGTCCGCCCAGATGCGCGGCGCCTGACGGGTCGTCGTGTGTGTGAATCCGTGGCGGTGGAACAGTCCGGCGCTGCCGGTGGTCGCCGTGAACAGGGCGTCGAGCGAGTGGGCCCGTGCCGTGGCCAGTACGGCGCGTAAGAGGCTCGCTCCCGCCCCGCTCCCCTGCCGGTGCGCCGCCACGCAGAAGTTGTAGACGACGCCCGGGCGTTCGCAGGCTTCGCGTCCCGCGTCGCCGGGGTACGCACGCAGGCCCACGCAGCCGTCGAGGGTGCCGTCCGCGGCTTCGAGCACCAGGAAGTCGGCAGCTCGGGCGGTGTAGAGGGAGACGGGGCGGTCGCGCAGCGCGCCCGAGCGGACGAAGGGACGGGACAGGGCGGCCAGGGCGGCGGCCTCGTCCGGACGGGCGGTGCGCACGGGGGGTGCCGGCGTGAGGAGGGCGTGCGGCAGCGTGGCGGGGCGCGGCGTGGCCGTGGACAAGGGGTTCCTTCCCTCAGGTGGCGGACCGGGATCAGCCGCGCGGACGGACCGGGCGGCCGTCCACGTACGTCTCCACGACCTCGATGTCGCCGATGCGCGAGGTGCCGACGCGCCGGGGGTCGTCGGCCAGGACGACCAGGTCGGCGAGCTTGCCCGGGGTGAGACTGCCCAGACGGTCCTCCCAGTGGCAGGCGTGGGCGCCGGCCACGGTGTACGCGTGCAGTGCCTGCTCGACGGTGACGGCCTCGTCGGGGCCGATGAGCTGTCCGGAGACGGAGGCGCGTTCGACCATGAACTGGACGGCGCGCAGGGGCGATCCGTCGGCGACCGGCCGGTCGGAGCTGCCGACCAGGGGGATGCCGTGATCCAGGAAGGCCCTGCCCCGGTACATCCAGGGCGCCCTCTCCGCGCCCATGACCGAGGCGTAGTCGTCGCCGAAGTACCGCAGAAAAGAGGGCTGGACGACCGCGCTGACGCCGAGTCGTGCGAGGCGCGGCAGCTGATCGGGGCGGATCAGCCCGGCGTGTTCGATGCGGTGGCGTGCCTCGGGGCGGGGCCGCAGACGCTGGGCGCGCTCGATCGCGTCCAGGGTGACGTCGGCCGCGCGGTCGCCGATCGCGTGCACGGCGAGCTGCCAGCCGGCCAGGTGGCCGTCCACGATCAGCTCCGTGAGGGCCTCCGGGTCCTCCTGCAACTGCCCGGCGTGGTCGAGCCCTTCGTAGGGGCTGGTGAGTGCGGCCGTACGGGCCATCATGCCGCCGTCGGTCCAGATCTTCAGCGCGCCCACGCTGAGCCGGTCGTCGCCGAGCCCGGTGCGCAGCCCGAGGTCGAGGGCGCGCGGGATACCGTCGGACTCGTGCGCGGTGACCGGGCGCAGCCGGTCCGCCGACACCATGAGCTGAACGCGCAGCGGCAACAGGTCCTTGTCGCGAGCGAGTTGGTAGGCGCCGAGTTCGACGGGGCTGTGGCCGAAGAGGGTGCCGCCGATGCCCGCCTCGGCGCAGGCGGTGACGCCCTCGGCGAGACAGGTGCGGGCCGCGCGGCCGATGGCCGCGGCCAGGTCCTCCTGGGAGTACGGAAGACGCAGGGCGCGGGCGGCGCCCATGGCCCGCTCGGCGAGGAAGCCGTTCTCGTGCGGGGTGCCGGCGGGCAGCAGTTCCAGCACCGCGGTGTTGACCACGCAGCCGTGCCCGGAGTCGTGGAGCAGGTAGAGCTTGCGTCCGTCACCGACCCGGTCCAGGTCGGCGGCGGTCAGATGGCGGCCCAGCGCCCGCTGATCGTACCCGGCGACGCTCACCCAGTCGCCCGGTGCGCGGGTGCGGGCGACGGCCTCGGCCACGACCGCGAGTGCGTCGTCGACGCGGGTGAGGCCGGCGATGCTCGGGGTGTTCTGCTTGAACCCCGTCCAGGCGAGGTGGACATGGGCGTCGATGAACCCCGGCAGCACCGTGGCGCCCTGGAGATCGACGACCTCCCGGGCGGGCAGGGAGGTCACGGCCTCGTCGAGGCCCGCGATCCTCCCCTGCCGGATGCCCAGGTCATGCGCGACCGGATGGTCCGGATCCATGGTGAGGAAACGGGCGTTGGTCAGCCTGGTGCACAGCATCGGCGGATCAGGCGTCCTGGGCGGTGGCCAGGGACCGGGGGCGCAGGTCCGTCCAGTGGGTCTCGACGTACTCCAGGCAGGCCTCGCGGGTGTTCTCGGCGAAGGCGACCGTCCAGCCCCCGGGTACCTCGGCGAAGGCCGGCCAGAGGGAGTGCTGGTCCTCGTCGTTCACCAGGACCAGGAAACGGCCTTCGTTGTCGTCGAAGGGGTTGGTGCTCATGCGTACTGCCTCCTCGGAGGGCCAAGATTAGGTTAGGCTCGCCTAATTGACGGAGCCTAGCCTTTGGCCCTTCCCTCTCACAAGGAGACGTTCATGCACGTGGCCGCGGCCGGCAGGGAGGACGTGTTCACCGGGTTCGGGTTGTCCGGGACGCCCGGCACGGACGGGTTCTGGGCCGGGGTGGGAGCGCCCGCGTCGGTGCCGGACGGTGAAGGCGGCTGGCGGACGCTGTTCCTGTGGCGCGGCCCGTCGCCGGTCACGATCGAGTTCGAGAGCTGGTCGGAGCCGGTGCCCCTGCGACGCTGGGCCGGCTCGGACTGCTGGTACGCCGAGGTGCGCCTGCCCGCGCGGCTGCGGGTGACGTACCGGTTCGTGGCGGGAGAGGGATGCCACGCCGACCCGTTCAACCCGGACGGCGCGGGTGGTGACCGGTCCGTCGCGGCGACCCCGGACGCCCCGGAGCAGCCGCACTGGCCCCTCGTCGCAGCCGATGCGGTGCTGCCCGTGCCGCGTGCGCGGATCCGCTGGGCGAGCGAGCGGCTGGGTGGGCGGCGTACGGTGCGGATCCATCCGGCGGGGGGTGGCGGGCCGGTGGTGCTGCTGCTCGACGGGGACGACTGGCTGTATCTGCATCCGGCCGTGACCGCGTTCGACTCGGCCGTGGCTGCGGGCGAGATGCCGCCGGTCACGCTGGTGTTCCTGCCGGCGAAGGACCGGGCCGCCGAGTTCACGTGCCGGCCCGAACTGTGGGAGGCCGTGCGCGACGAACTGCTGCCGTTGGTGGCGGAGTCGGGGGTGCCGGCCGACCCGGAGCGGCTGGTGGTCGCCGGGCAGAGTCTCGGGGGGCTGAGTGCGGTGTACGCGGCGCTTCAGTTTCCCGGTCTGGTGTCGCGGGTGGCGTGTCAGTCGGGGTCGTTCTGGTGGACGCCGGATGCTGTGAAGTCGTCCGATCCGCTGGGTGGGCCGGTCGGCGGGGCGATCGCCGGCCGGCTGCGGGAGGGTGCTGATCTGTCGGGGTTGCGCGTCGCGTTCGACGTGGGGGAACACGAGACGCGGATGCTGCCCCACTGCGGCCTGGTGGAGAGCTTGGCCGAGCAGTCGGGCGCGACCGTGCGGGTGTCCCGGTCCGCGTCGGGGCATGACCGGGCGGGGTGGCGTCATGCGCTGCTCAGGGATGTCGGCTGGGCCCTCGGTTCGTAGGCGGGTGGGGGTGCGCGGGGGCTGGTCGCGCCGTTCCCCGCGCCCCTGAGGGCATGTCCCCCTGGCCCCCTCCGGGCGTCACCGCGCGACCGCCAGGCAATAGGCCTCGTCGTGGGCCAGCAGGTTGCGGTGGGTGTCGTCCGCTGTGATCGTGCCGTCGTCCAGGACAAGCACCCGGTCCGCGGCGTCGAGGAACGCCGGGCTGCTGGTGATGACGATCGTGGTGCGGCCCCGGCGCAGCTTCGCCACGTTGCGGGCGATGAGCTGCTCGGTGACCGCGTCCACCGCCGTCGTCGGATCGTGCAGGACGAGCACGTCCGTGTCGGCGGCCAGGGCGCGGGCCAGGGAGAGGCGTTGGCGCTGGCCGCCCGAGAGGTTGGCGCCCCGGTCGCGGACGCCGTAGTCGAGGCCTTCGCGGTGCAGGGCGACGACATCGGTCAGCAGGGAGGCCTCGACCGCCTCGGGGACGGTCCGGCTGGTGCCCGCCGGGTCGATGTTCGTGCGCAGGGTGCCCGCGAAGATCTCCCCGTCGTACGGGTTGACCAACAGGTGCTGGCGGACCGCCTCGACGGACAGGTCCGCCAGTGCCCGGCCGCCGATCCGGACTGTGCCCTCGTGCGCGGTGGGCGGGACCCGTACGGCCAGGACGGCCGCCAGGTCGGCCGCCGCACGGGGCTGGTAGGCGGCGATGGCGACGAACTCGCCCGCCTTCACCTGGAACTTCAGGTCGGTGAGGGTGCCGTGGCGGACGCAGTCCAGCTCCAGGTCACTGCCCGCGGCGGGGCGTTCGGAGCCCGGCGTCATGACGGGCGGGGCCGACAGCACCAGCGCCATCCGCTCCGCCGAGGCCCGCGCGATCATCACGTACTTGGGCATCTCCGAGAACAGCTTGAGCGGTTCCATGATGAACTGCGCCAGTCCCACGGCCATGACCAGCTCACCGATGGTGATGCGGCCCTCGAACGCCAGCCAGCCGGCCGTCAGGGTCACGGCGCCGGCGAGGACCGCGTTGAGGGCCAGCGCGGTGCCCGCGTAGGCGCCGTTGACCTTGGCGACGGTGATCGACTGGTGCTTCGCCTCGGTGCTGACCTGCCGGTAGGACCGGAACGCCGCGTGATTGCCGCCGAAGCCGTGCAGCGGGCGCAGACCGGTGATCAGGTCCGCGACCTTCGCGCCCGCCCGCGCCACCCGGGCCTGCTGCTCCTGGGTGCTGCTGCCGATCCGCTTCGACATCACGCTGAGGACCGACAGGATCGCGACGGTGCCCACGATCACCAGCAGACCGAGCCGGACATCCGCCAGGCCCAGGGCGGCCGCCGCGACCAGCACCGCCACCAGTGAGCTGATCAGCAGCGGCACCACCTCGATGATGTCGGCGGTCTGGTCGGCGTCCTCGGTGGCGATGGTCAGCACCTCGCCGGACTTGAGATCGACGTCCCGGGCCACGGGCTGCAGGCCGCAGGCGGCGACCTTCACCCGCCAGCGGTGCGCCTCGGTCGTGTTGGCCTTCTGCAGGATCCGCATGCCGAAGCGCCACGACAGCGACACCGTCGTGATGATCACGGCCAGCGCGCCGATCGACAGGGCGAGCGCCTGGAGGCTGCGGCCGCCCCGCATCGTGTGCTCGACGATCAGGCCGAGCGCGATGGGGAAGGCCGTCTCCCCGGCCTGGTAGAGGCCCATGAGGAGGGTGCCCCAGGCCATGGCGCCGAGGTTGCGGCGCAGAGCGGTACGGAGGATGGCGGCCCCTCGGCGGGGCCGCTGCGTGTCAGTTGTCATCGAGGTGGCGGGCAATCGCTTCCGGGGTTCGCAGGGTGAACAGATCGCGGATGGTGATCACAGGACCGTACTCGCGGCGCAGCAGTCCGATGAGCCGTACCGCCAGCATGGAGTGTCCGCCCAGGGACACGAAGTCGCTCACCGCGCTCACCTCGTCGTCGTCCAGGTCCAGTGCCTCGGCGAAGTACTCGCACACGACGGTCTCGGTCCCGGTCCGCGGTCCCCGCTCCCCCGCCGTGGTCAACGCGCCCAGCGGTTTGGCCTCGGGCAGGGCCTTGGTGTCGGCCTTCCCGTTCACCGTCAGCGGGATGCGTTCGACCTGCGCGTAGTGCGTGGGCCGCAGGAAGTCGGGCAGTCCGGCGCCCACCTCGGCGGCGACGTCCGCCAGATCAGCGCCGTCCAGGACCAGGTAGGCGGCCAGCCGGTGGGCGCCGTCGACCTGCGGGTCCGGCTGGGCGACGGCGGCGACGAACCGCACCGCCGGGTGCGCCGCGAACACCGCCTCCACCTCGCCGAGTTCGACGCGGTGGCCGCGGATCTTGACCTGCTGGTCGGTGCGGCCCAGGTACATCAGGTTGCCGTCCGGCCTGCGCACCACCAGATCACCGGTGCGGTACATGCGCGCGCCGGGCTCGCCGAACGGGCAGGCGACGAAGCGGTGCGCGGTCTGGGCCGGCTGTCCCAGGTAGCCGCGCGCGATGCCGATGCCGGACACGTACAGCTCGCCGGGCACACCCACCGGCAGCGGCCTGAGCCAGGGGTCCAGGACGTACACGTCGGTGTTGTCGATGGGGACGCCCACCACCGGGTCCGCGCAGTCGAAGGTGCCCACGCCCAGGGTGTTGATGGTGTACTCGGTGGGCCCGTACAGGTTGTAGCCGACCGTGCCCTCGGTCTCGGCGAGCCGCTGCCACAGCGTCGGGGTGACGGCCTCGCCGCCCAGCAGCACCAGCGCGGGCCGCCGCGCCGGGTCGTCCAGCAGGCCCTCGGCCACCAGTTGCTGCGCGTAGGTCGGGGTCACGTTGACGACGTCGATCCCGTGGTCCATGCAGTACTCCACCAGGCGGGGCGCGTCCCGGCGCAACTCCTCGTCGCAGATGTGCACTTCATGGCCGTCGGCGAGCCACAGCAGCTCCTCCCACGACATGTCGAACGCGAACGACACGGTGTGGGCGATCCGGAAGACCCGGTGGCCGTGCTCGGCCAGCACCGGCTCGAAGATCCTTCGCTGGTGGTTGATCAGCATGTTGGTGAGCCCGGCGTACTCGGTCACCACGCCCTTGGGCTTCCCGGTGGAGCCGGAGGTGTAGATGGTGTACGCGGGGTGGCGCAGCCGGTCGGGGTGGTCCGGCGCGAACGTCCGGTACGGCTCGGCGTCCGGGAGCGGCCGGTCGAGTTCGATCAGCTCGCCGGTCAGCCGGGGCGACACGGCGCTCACGGTGAGGATCAGGTCCGGCCCGGCGTCCTCGACGATGGCGGCGATCCGCTCGTCCGGGTGGTCCAGCTCCAGCGGTACGTACGCGGCACCGACCCGCAGGACGGCGAACAGCGCCGCGACCCAGTCGAGGGAGCGGGGGATCGCGAGGCCCACGGTCCGCTCCGGGCCGATGCCGCGCGCGGCGAGCACGCCCGCCAGGGCCCGGCTGCGGTCGCGGAGTTCGGCGAACGTCATCGTGGAGCCGTGGGCGACGAGCGCCACCCGCTGCGGGTCGCGGTCCGCCGCCCGGTCGAACCGGTCGACGACGGTGTCCGTGCCGACGTGGGTGCGCGCGCCCGGTTGGGGTGCCGGTTCCAGTCCCTTGAGCGCGCCGAGGTGGCCGGTCGCCCGGGACAGCTCCTCGAGCACGCTCAGGTGGTCGTCGAGGAGACGTCGGGCGTTGCCGGTGTCGCCGTCGCGGTACTCCAGCTTGACCGTGAGCCGGTCTCCGGGCGTGACGACCCAGGTGAACGGATAGTGGGTGGAGTCGTCGGCCTTGACCGAGGTGATGCCGTGCCGGGCGTTCATCGCGGCGAACGCGTCCATGTCCAGGAAGTTCTGCAGGACGAAGAGGTTGTCGAACAGCGTGTCGTGCCCGGCGGCCCGCTGGATCTCGCCGAGTCCGAGGTGCTCGTGTTCCATCGCCTCGACCCGGGCCGCCTGGACGGCCGCCAGGTAGGCGCGGACGGTGTCGTCCGGGCGGGGCCGGGTCCACATCGGCACGGTGTTGAGCAGCACGCCGACGATGCCCGACAGGCCCTCCCCCTCGCGGCCGGACACGGTCACGCCGAACACGGCGTCGGCGCGGCCGGTGTGCGCGCCGAGCAGCAGGCCGAACGCGCCGGTCAGCACCGTGTTCAGGGTGACGCCGTGCACGCGGGCCGCTTTCCGCACCTGGTCGGACCGTTCGGCGGACAGGGTGTGCACGAGGGCCTTCGGCAGGTCGTCCGTGAAGGCCGGCGCGGGCCCGGCGAGCAGGGTCGGGCCGGGCAGGCCGGCGAGGTGCTCCGTCCAGAAGCGTTCCGACGCGGACGCGTCCCGGGCGGCGAGTGCGCGGGCGTACTCCTCGAAGCTCGGCGTGGCGGGCGTCGGGTCGAGCGGCTCGCCGGCGAGAACGGCGCTGTAGGCGTCGAACAGGTCGCGCAGGACGATCTCGCGGGACCAGCCGTCCCACAGCAGCAGGTGGTAGCTGAGCAGCAGGCCGTCCCGGTTCCCGGGCAGGTGGACGACGGTCAGCCGGATCAGGGGCGGCTCGCCCGTGTCGAAGCCGGTGTCGCGGTCCCGGGCGCGCAGGGCGTCGACCTCCGCGTCCGTCGCCAGGTCGACCGTACGGACGTCGACGCGCCGGCCCGCCTTGAGGACCTGCACCGGGTTGCCGTCGTCGTCGGTGCCGAAGCCGGCTCCGACGACCGGGTGCCGCGCGATCACGTGGGCCATCGCCTCGGCCAGCGCGCCGGTGTCCAGGCGGCGGTCGAAGGTGAACCAGTTCTGTGCGACGTAGTGTCCGGCCGAGCCCGCCATCTGGGCCTGGAAGAACAGGCCGCGCTGGAGCGGGGTGACCGGGACGGTGCGCTCGGCCGTCGTCGCGACGTCCGCGACGTGCCGGAGCGCGCCGCGCCAGTGCTCGGTGATCTCGCCGGGGACGCCCTCGGCGAGGACGAACTCGGCGAGCAGGCTCCCGGTGGCCTCGTCGGTCCACGCGTTGACCTCGACGGCGTACGGGCTGCCCTGGTAGCCCCCGGTGAGGTGCAGGGCCCGCGACTCGCTGCCCCGGCCGAGGTAGTTGAACAGCACCTGCGGCCGGGCCGTGAGCAGGGGGGCCGTCTGCGGGTTGAGGTACCTGAGCCGGCCGTAGGCCGCGTGCCCGTCCTCGTCCGGCTGGCGCTCGACGAGCTCGCGCGCGGCCGCGACCGGGTCGGTGTGCGGGGTGAGCCGTACGGGTGCGACGGCGGTGAACCAGCCGACCGTACGGCTGTAGTCGTGCTGTTCGAGGGCCGGGACGCGGCCGTGCCGTTCCAGATCGATCGCGAGGTCGGTGGGAGACGGCTGGATCCTGGTCAGCGCGGCGCGCAGGGCACCGCACAGCAGCTCGGTCGGACCGATGCCGAGTGCGGCGGGCGCGGTGCGGATGAGGCGCTCGCTCACGTCGGGGTCCAGGACGACCGTGGTCGCGCGCAGTGCGCCCGGGGCGGGCAGCGGTCGGGGCGCCTGGAGGGTCGTGATCCAGCGGTCGAGGTCGTGCGTGTACTGGGCCGATTGGAGCGTCAGGGCTTCGGCGTACTCGGCGTAGGACGTGGTGGGCGGGGCGAGGGGCTCGCCGCGCAGGGCCGCGGCCAGGTCGTCCAGGAGGATCAGCCAGGAGACCGCGTCGACGGCGAGGTGGTGGACGGTGACGACCAGGGTGCGGCTCGCCTCCAGCCACGCGAACGCGACGACGTCCCCTGATGCGGGGTCGAGCCGTTCGGCTGCGTCGTTCGCCACGGCCGTCGCGTCGGTGGTGTCCGGGCGTACGACGGTGATCTCGCGGGCGGGTTCGGTGCGGAGGGTCCACACGCCGTGCTCCGTACGGAGTCTCAGCCGCAGGGACGGGTGGGCGGCGACCACGGCGTTCGCGGCGCGCACGGCGTCGGTGAAGCCGGTGCCCTCGGGGGCCCGGAGGGTTCTGGCCTGGGCGAAGCGGGTGAGGGAGCCGCCGAGTTCGCGTTGGCGGAGGATGATCGGGGTGGGGGGCAGGGGGCCGTCCGTGCGGTGGGTGGTCTCCGCAGTGGCCCGGGGTGCGCTGGTTCCCAGGTGTTCGGCCAGTGCGCCGGGGGTTTTGAGCAGGAAGACGTCCCTCGGGGTGAAGGGCAGGCCCAGGGCCCGGGCCCTGTTCACGACCGTGATGGCGATGATGCTGTCGCCCCCGGCGCGGAAGAAGTCGGTGTCGGCGTCCACGGAGGTGCCGGGCAGTGTGTGAGTGAAGATTTCGATCAGCGTGGCAAGTGTGGTGTGTTCACCTGCGGGTGCGTCGTGGCTGGTTCGACAGTTCCCCGCGCCCCCTGGGGCGCGCCCCGCCAGGGCCGCTCTGTCCAGCTTGCCGTTGACCGTCAAGGGGAGGGCATCGATGGGCAGGACCCGACCCGGGATCATGTGCGCGGGCAGCCTCTCCGACAGCCGGCCCTCGACATCGTCCGCCACCCGGCCCACCACGTGCGCCACCAGGTGGTCCCCGGTGTCCGCCACCGTCACCGCCACGTCGGTCACGCCGTCCAGGGCCCTGATCGCGGACTCCACCTCGCCCAGCTCGATGCGGAAGCCCTTGAGCTGGACCTGGTCGTCGGCGCGGCCGGTGAAGACCAGTTCGCCGTCGAGGGTGCGGATCGCGAGGTCGCCCGTGTGGTACATGCGGGAGCCGTCGGCCGCGAACGGATCGGCCACGAAGCGGCCCGCCGTGAGTCCGGGCCTGCCCAGGTAGCCGAGCGACACCTGGTCGCCGGCGACGTAGATGGCGCCCTCGCGGCCGGGCGGCACGGGGCGGAGCCGGTCGTCGAGGAGGTAGGTGACCAGGCCGGGGATCGGGCCGCCGATGGGGCTGGCGTCGTCGCCGGGGGCGAAGTCCTCGTCGGTGAGCACCCGGTGGGTGACGTGGACGGTCGTCTCGGTGATGCCGTACATGTTGACCAGCTCGGGGGCGGTCGTGCCGTGCCGTTCGACCCAGCCGCGCAGCCGGGCGAGGTCCAGTGCCTCGCCGCCGAAGATGATCCGGCGCAGTGCGGGCAGCGGTTCTCCGGCCAGCCGGTCGGCCTCGATGAACTGGTAGAAGGCGGACGGGGTCTGGTTGAGCACCGTCACGCCGCGTTCGCGGACCAGGCGGTGGAAGTCGACCGGGGAGCGCGTCAGTGCGTACTCGGGCACCAGCAGCTCACCGCCGTGGGCCAGCGCGCCCCACAGCTCCCAGACGGCGAAGTCGAAGGAGGAGGAGTGGAACTGGACCCAGACGTCCCGCGGGCCGAAGTCCATGTCCGGCCGGGTGTTCGCCAGCAGCGACACCACGCTGGAGTGGGGGACGACGACGCCCTTGGGGCGGCCCGTGGACCCGGAGGTGTAGATGACGTAGGCGGGGGTGTGCCAGTCGGGCTCGGGGGCGGGCTCCGCGTGGGCGGCCGGGGGCTCTTCGCCCTGGACCAGCACCTGGGCCGGCACCCCCGCCCGGGCCAGGAGGTCCGTGAAGCGGTCGTGCTGGTCCCGGTCGACGAGGACGACCTGGGGGACCGCGTCGCCGAGGACGTACTCCAGCCGGTCGTCCGGGTAGGCCGGGTCGAGCGGGACGTACGCGCCGCCCGCCGCCACGATCGCGACCAGGGCGACGACCTGTTCCAGGGAGCGCGGGACGGCCACGGCGACCCGCTTGCCCGGGCCGGCCCCGGCCGCGCGCAGGGCCGCGGCCAGGTCGTTCTTCGCGGCGGACAGTTCGCCATAGGTGAGGGACCGGGTGGTGCCGTCGAGGGCGCACTGGGTGACGGCTGTCGCGGCCGGGTCGCGGCGGGCGGCGGTGTCGAAGAGTGCGCCCAGGGTGGTCGGGGTGACCGGCGCGGGACGCCGCTCGCCCTTGGGCGTCAGGTCGACGATCCGGGCGTCCGGGCGGGTGAGCAGGGCGCTCAGGGTCCGGGTGAAGGTGTGCAGGATGCCCCGGGCGGTCGGCACGCCGAGCAGTTCGCCGTCGTAGATGAGGTTGAAGCGCGGACGGCCGTCCGGGGCGCGCTCGACCACGAGCGTGAGCGGGTAGTGCGGGGCGCCCTCGTTGGTGAGGTCCGTGATGGTCAGGGTGTCGCCGGGACGCCGGAGCGACGTCACGTCGGTGGCCACGTCGAACACCACGAGCGTGTCGAAGAGCGGGCCGGAGCCGGCCTGGCGGCCGATGCGCGCCAGGGAGACGTGCTGGTGCGGCAGGACGGCGCTGTGATGGTCGCGTACGGCGCTCAGGAGGTCGTCCGCGGTGGTGCCGGGGGCCCAACGGGCCCGGACGGGGATGGTGTTGATGAAGAGGCCCACCATGTCGCCGATGCCGGGGACCTCGGCGTCGCGGCCGGAGACCGTGGAGCCGAACACGACGTCTCGGCTCTGGAGGATGCCGCCCAGGGTGACGGCCCAGGCGCTATGCACGGCGACGCTCAGCGGGACTCCGGTCTGGCGGGCAGCGGCGTCGAGGTCGGTCCCGGGTTCCACGGCGAGGTCGGCGAACCGGTCCGAGGGCGTGTGTCCCTCGGCCACCAGGGAGGGTCCGGGCAGTCCGGCGAGTTCCTCGCGCCAGACGCGGTCGCTCTCGTCGGCGTCGCGTCCGGCGAGCCAGTGCACGTAGTCGGGGAAGCCGCCGACCGGGTGGACGCTGCCCGGGGCGTGGTACTCGGCGAGCAGCGCGCGCAGCATCGGGGGCACGGACCAGCCGTCGGCGATGATGTGGTGCACGGTCTGGACCAGGACGTTCCGGCCGGAACCGGCACGGACGAGCGTGTACCGCATGAGGGGGCCGGTGGCCAGGTCGAAGCCGGCGCGGCGGTCCCGATCGGCGAGGTCGCGTATCTCCCCGTCGGTGATGCCGGGGCGGTCCAGCGTGGTGAACGGGGCTTCGGCGCCGTGCTCCAGGACGGAGACCACGCGGCCGTCGGCGAGGGCCGTGAAGCGGGCGGCCAGGTTGGGGAACAGGGTGAGCAGCCGGGTGGCGGCCGTCGCGAGCCGGTCGGCGTCCACCTCCCCTTCGAGGGTGAGCAGTTGCTGCTCCACGTAGGCGCCGGCGGAGTCGTCGTCGAAGACCGAGTGGAAGTAGAGGCCTTCCTGGAGCGGGGTCAGCGGGAGGATGTCCCGCAGTTCCGGCCCGTCCAGGGTGTCCACGTCGGACTGTGCGAGCGGGACGAGGGGGAAGTCGCTGGGCGAGTGGCCGCCCTGGTCGAGTGCGGCGAGTCCGGTCAGGGCCGTGCGGAAGTAGTCGCCGAGTGCGGTGATGTCGGCGTCGGTGAACAGGCCGTCGGGCCAGGAGATGGTGGTGACCAGCTCATAGGCGCCGGAGGCGGCGGGTTCGGCGATCGCGTTGAACTCCAGGGCGCGGGGCAGGCGCATGCGCGGGTCGCGCTTCTCGCCGAGCTGGCCGGTGGTACCGGCGAGTTGCCAGTCGCCGGGCGCGCCGGCGGCGAAGCGGCCGAGGTAGTTGAAGAGCACCTGGGGTGCGGGGGCGTCGAACTCGCTGTGGGTGAGGTAGCGCAGGGCCCCGTAGGAGATGCCGTTGTCCGGGACCCGGGCGAGGTCTTCCTTGACCGCCTTGAGGGCGGAGGTCAGGTACGCGGGGGTGGTGAAGTCCGTTGCCGTGCCGGGGTCGACGGTGACCGGGAAGAGGGTGGTGAACCAGCCCACCGTCCGGGACAGTTCCGGTTCGAAGCCGGCCGGGCCCGCCACGAACTGCCCTTCGCGGCCGTGGCCTTCGAGTTCGATGTGGGCGAAGGTCTGGTCCTGGCCGAGGTCACGGCGCCGGCGTGCGAGGGCGACGGCGAGGGCGGTGAGCAGGACGTCGTTGACGCCGGCGTGGAACTTCGCGGGGATCTCGCCCAGCAGCGCGGCGGTGGTCTCGGGGCCGACGGTGACGGTCCGCAGGCGTTCGCGGGCGACGGTGTCCGTCTCGGACAGGGCGCGGTGCGCCAGGGGCCGGTCCTCGCCGGGCAGGGGGCGCCGGTAGTACGAGCTGTCGGCGTCGAACGCGGCGCGCTCCAGCAGTTGCGTCCAGCGGCGGAACGACGTGCCCACCGGGGGGAGTTCGACGGGTTCACCGGCGGTGAACCGGCGCCAGGCGGTGGCCAGGTCCTCGATGAGGACGCGCCAGGAGACACCGTCGACGACCACGTGGTGGGCGGCCAGGACGAGTTGGCGTGCCTCGGGGCGCCACACGGCCCGGAGCATGACGCCCTGGTCGGGGTTCAGTCCGGCGGTGGCGAGGGCGACGCACTCGTCGAGCGGCCGGTCGCTGCGCTGCCAGCCGGGCGCGGCCCGGTCCGCCCCGGGGATGTCGAAGCTCCACCGGCTGCCGCGTACCAGCTTGGCGCGGAGCATGTCGTGCCGGGTGAGCAGGGCGGTGAGGAGCGCGTCGAGGGCGTCGCCGGTCAGCTCCGCGGGGGTGTTCAGGACGACGGACTGGACGAAGCCGTCGACGGCGTCGGTGGTCTCGCCGAGCCACTGCACGACGGGTGAGCCCACGACGGTGCCGGTGGCGACGTCGGCGTGGTCGACGGTGGTGACGTCCTCGCGGCTCGCGACCGCGGCCAGCGCGCCCACGGTGCTGTGCGTGAAGATCTGCCGTGCCGTGACGTGCAGGCCCTGTTCGCGCAGTGCGCTCAGCAGGGAGATCGCCAGGATGCTGTCGCCGCCGAGCTGGAAGAAGTCCTGGTCGACGCCCACCTCTTCGAGGCGCAGCACCTGCGCGACGGCCGCGCTCACGGCCCGTTCGTCGTCGGTGGCGGGGCGGACCGGCGAGCCCGTCCCGAGGGTGGGTTCGGGCAGGGCGTTGCGGTCGAGCTTGCCGTTGGCGGTGAGCGGGAACTCCTCCAGCACCACGATGTGGGCGGGCACCATGTACTCGACCATGTGCGCGCCGGCCCATGCCTTGACCTCGTCGGCCCGCAGGTCCTCGCTGCCGGCCGCGGGTATGACGTAGCCGATGAGGTAGGTGCCGCCGGCCGCGTTCTTCCGCGCGACGACGCAGGTGTGCCGGACCCGCGGGTGCTCGGCGAGACCGACCTCGACGTCCTCGATCTCCAGTCGCATGCCGCGGATCTTGATCTGGTTGTCGGCGCGGCCGAGGAAGTCCAGCGACCCGTCGGGGGCGAAGCGGGCCAGGTCGCCGGTGCGGTAGAGGCGGGAGCCGTCGTCGGCGAAGGGGTTGGCGACGAAGCGGGAGGCGGTCAGGCCGGGTGCGCCGACGTACCCGCGGCCCAGGAGGAAGCCACCGACGTAGAGTTCACCGCCGACGCCGACCGGGCACGGGCGCAGTTCGTCGTCCAGGACGTAGAGCTGGGTGTTGGGGTTGGCCTTGCCGATGGACGTCGACAGGCGTTCCGCGGCGCCCCGGTAGATCACGTGGGAGACGCCGATGGTCGTCTCGGCGGGGCCGTAGCCGTGGTACATGGGGATGTCGAGCTTGGCGCGGAAGCGCTCGTACAGCTCGGGGGTGAGGACCTCGCCGCCGCACCACACATGGCGCAGGCTGTCCAGGCGGCCGGAGTCGCCGGCCATCTCCAGCAGCACGTCCAGCATGGACGACACCAGGTACGTGAAGGTGACGCGCTGTTCGGCGATGACGCTCAGCAGGTGGTGCGGGTCGCGTTCACCGCCGGGCCGCAGGACGACGAGCCGGCCGCCCGAGACGAGCGGCAGGAAGATCTCGTTGATGGAGATGTCGAAGGACAGCGGCGCCTTGAAAAGGGAGGCGTCGTCGGTGCCGAAGCCGAGGATCTCGTTCACCTGCCACAGCAGGCGCTCGCTGATCGCCTCGTGCCGGATCATCGCGCCCTTGGGCCGTCCGGTCGATCCGGACGTGAAGATCACGTAGGCCAGGGCGTCGCCGAGGACGGTGACGCCGGGTCCCTCGGCGGGGTACGAGCCGTACTGCCAGTGGCCGAGGTCGACGGCCACGGCGTCCGGTTCGGCGGGGTCGTGCGTGCCGGAGGCGTTGAGCTGCACGGCGACCCGGGCGTCCTCGATGACGACGGCCCGGCGCGCGGCGGGCCACTGCGGGTCGAGCGGCACGAAGGCGCACCCGGCCTGGAGCACGGCCAGCAGCCCGACGACCATGTCGGCGGAGCGGGTCAGGGAGATGCCGACGACCTGTTCGGCGCGCAGCCCGCGGGCGCGCAGGTGATGGGCCAACTGGGACGCGTGTGCCGCGGTTTCACGGTAGGTCAGCGACCGGTGCTCGTCGACGACGGCCACGGCGTCCGGTCGTGCGCTCGCCTGTCGGAGGAACATCTCCACGAGGGTGGGGCGGTCCCGGTCGGCCCGGTTGTCGTTCCACTCGGCCAGGACCCGGAGTCTGTCCGCCACGCCGGAGGGGCCGATGGTGCCGAGCGGCCGGTCCGGGAAGTCGGCGAGGTCGTCGAGTGCCGCCTGCGCGTCCGCCAGGGGGACTCCGTCGGGGACGGTGACACCGCGGCCGTCCGGGGTGACGTCCCAACCGCCGGGCGGCGTACCGCCGTTGCCGGCCCAGCCGAGGACGTCGGCGAAGAGCGTGCCGGGCGTGAGCTCGATGCCCTCGGGGCTGGTGCCCGTCGCCCAGTACGACAGGCCGATGGCGCAGGCCCGGGTGAGGGTCCAGTCCGGGTGGTCGCCGATCCGCCGGCGCAGATCGGCCAGGCGCGTGGGGGAAAGCAGGGCGAGACGAGCGTGGGGTTCCATCAAGACTCAGCGTCCCTTCCAGAATATGGAGTTAGGCTAACCTAAATAAGGGTTGCCTAACTACCCTCTCGCCAGGCCCGCCACAGTCGTGCGTACCGGCCGCCCAGAGCCACCAGCTCCTCGTGCGTCCCTTGCTCGACGACCCGTCCGGCGTCGAGCACGGCGATCCGGTCCGCTGCCATCGCCTGGGTCAGCCGGTGCGCCACGAACAGCGTGGTCCGCCCCGCGCACGCGGCCAGTACGGCCCGTTCCAGCTCGGCGGCGCCCTCGCTGCCGGCCTCCGCGGTGGACTCGTCGAGAACCACGACGGGTGCCCGCCCCAGCACCAGTCGCGCCAGGGCGATCTGGGCGACCTTGGTGACGTCCAGGCGCTCACCCCCCTCACCGACGGGGGTGTTCAGACCGTCGGGGAACGCGCAGACCCAGCCCTCGGCCCCGACGGTGCGCAGGGCGTCCATCAGCTCGGCGTCGGTCGCTCCCGGGGCGGACAGCCGCAGGTCGTCGGCGAGCGGGCCGGAGAACACGTGGGTCTCCTGCGTCAGGATGCTCACCAGGGCCCGCGCCCCCGCCTCGTCCAGGTCGGCCAGGTCGGTCGTGCCGATGCGCACCGAACCGGCCTCGGGGGTGCCGATGCCGGCGATCAGCGCGGCGAGCGTCGTCTTGCCCGCGCCCGTGGCGCCCACCAGGGCGAGCGAACCGCCGGCGGGGATCGTCAGGTCGACGTCCCGCAGCACCGGCTCCTCGGAGCCCGGGTAACGGAACGTCAGCCCCTCGACCGTCACCGGGCACGCGCCCGCGTGGGCCACCGGGACGGACTCGTCGCCGACCAGCCGCTCCTCGGCAGACTCCCCCAGCACCCCCACCAGGCGGGTCAGGCTCGCGCCCGACTTCTGCGCCTCGTCGAAGGTGAACATGATGGCGCCGAGCGGCGTGAACAGCCGGTGGAACAGCAGCGGGGCCGCCGACACCTCGCCCAGCGTGGCCGCGTCCGCCTCCAGCAGCGCGTACCCGACCACGAGGATCAGGACCAGGCCGATGAACTCGGCGCGGTTCTCGCGGCCGACGAACCGGCCGAAGAACCGGAAGACCTCGATACCGAGTTCCCGCACCCGCCAGGACTCGGTGGTGACCTTCTCCCGGAAGGCACCCTCCAGACGGTAGGCCCGGACCGTGTCGATGCCGTTCAAGCCGCTGATGAACGCCTGCGCCCGGTCGGCCTGGGCGACGCGCTGCCTGCGGTACAGCGGGGCGGACCGGGGCAGGTACCAGCGCAGCGCCAGCGCGTACGCGGGCAGCGCGCCCGCGCCGGCCAGGCCCAGCCGCCAGTCCAGCCCGAACATGCCGAGGGTCGCGATGACGACGAGCACACCCGCCGAGAACACCGTGGGGACGGCTGTGCGGATGCCCTTGGAGATGACGGTCACGTCGTCCCCGACCCGGGAGAGCACGTCTCCCCGGCCGACCTGCTCGATCCGGGTGCTCGGCATGCCGAGCACCGCCCGTACGGTGCCCTCCCGCAGGCGCGCGAGCAGATCCGCGCCGAGCCGTCCGATCAGGTACGTCGACACCGCGGTGGCCGCCGCGCCGAGCAGCGCGGCGGCACCGATGAGCACCCCGATCGTGACCAGGACGGAACGGTCACCGCCCCCGACGACCGCGTCGACCACCCGGCCTAGCACAAGCACCGGGAGCACTTGGAGCGCCGCCCCCGCGACCGTGGTGAGCACGGTCGCGACGGTCAGGCCGGGCATCGCGCGGCAGTGGTCCGCGACCCATCGGGCGGCCTCGCGGCCGGTCGTCGTGCGCAGGGTCGCCGGGGCGACGCGCGTGTCGGTGGCGCCCACTCCCTACTCGACCGACTTGACGAGCTCGTCGATGGCGTACGGCATGGACAGCAGGGTGCCCTGGGAGATGGCCGCGCCGACCGCCGGTCCCTCACTGTCGAGCAGGTAGGACACGTTGCCCTTCTTCACCGCGTCGAGGTTGGCGAACAGCTTGAACTTCTTGAGCGCCTCGGTGTCGGCCGTGTCGTTGATGACGAAGATGCGGTCGACGTCGACCAGGTCGACACGCTCGGGCGAGAGCGTGGTGTAGAAGCTGCCGCCCGCGATCTTGTCGATCTCGGTCTGGTACGTGTAGCCGATGCCCGTGACGAGCCGGCCGCGCACGTCGGTGGAGGTGAAGGGCGCCACCGAGTCCTTGTACCAGGACAGCGCGACGGCGGTCTGCTTGCCGAGCTCGGGGTGCGCCTTCCTGGCCGCGTCCAGCTGCCCCTGGATGCCGTCGACCATCTTCCGGCCATCGTCGGCCCGGCCGAGGGCCTTGGCGATGTGCAGGGCGTTGTCCTGCCAGGGGGCGCTGAAGGGCTCCTTCTCGCCCTTGGTGCGGGCCACCGTGGGCGCGATCCTGGAGAGCTTGTCGTAGGCGGCCTTGTCGATCTCGGAGTACACCGCGACGATCAGGTCGGGCCGGAGGGCGGCGATCTTCTCGTAGTTGGGGCCGGAGTCGCCGTTCTTCATGACGACCTCGGGCTTGGTGTCACCCCACTGGTCCTTGACCCACGGCCACTGGGTGTTGATGTCGGGGCTCTTGCCGGGCGGGTTCGGGTACTGGTCGACCATGCCGACGGGCTTGATGCCGAAGGCCAGGACGGTCTGGTCGTCGGTGTAGCCGACGGAGACGACCCGCTGCGGCGCCTTCTCGACGGTGGTGGATCCGAACGCGTGCTCCACGGTGACCGGGAACTCACCGGCGGCCGCGGCCTGAGTGTTCTCGCCCTGGCCGCCCTTGTCGTCCGCCGAGCCGGAACCGCATCCCGCGAGGAGACCGACGCCGAGGGCGGCCGCGGACAGTGCCGCCGCCAGCCGCCGCCATGGCTTCCCGGGCGTCGTTCGATGGAGGAGCATCAACATCCCCTTGCTGTCGCGCCAGTTCGCTGCGCCCTTGCCTAAGGGCAGCCAAACCTTACCGCGACTTAATGAGGTTAGCCTAGCCTTACTAACTTCCCTGTGCCGGGAGGTGTCCCGGCTGTACGTGCGTCCGCCCAATCGGCACGATCAGCGGCCGGTCGCCGACCGGGTCGTCGATCACCCGTGCGCGCAACCCGAAGGCCTCGTGCAGGAGTTCGGCGGTGATGACGTCACGCGGATGCCCCTGCGCCAGGATCGAGCCGTCCCGCATCACCACGAGGTTGTCGCTGTAGCGGGTGGCCAGGTTGAGGTCGTGGAGAACCATCACGACGGTGCAGCCCGACTCGTGCAGGTCGTCCACCAGATCGAGGACGTCGAGGGCGTGCGCCAGGTCCAGATAGGTCGTCGGCTCGTCCAGCAGCAGCAGATCGGTGCCCTGAGCCAGCGTCATCGAGATCCAGACGCGCTGGCGCTGCCCGCCGGACAGCGCGTCGACCGGGCGGTCGGCGAGGTCGGAGACGCCGGTCATGGCCAGGGCGCGTTCCACCACGTCGGCGTCGTCGGACGACCACTGCCGCAGCCAGCTCTGGTGCGGATGGCGGCCCCTGGCGACCAGGTCGGCCACCGTCAGCCCCTCCGGGGCGACCGGTGTCTGCGGCAGCAGGCCGAGCTTCTTCGCCACGTCACGGGTCCTGAGCCTGCCGATGTCCTCGCCGTCCAGGACGACCGTCCCCCGGGCCGGCTTGAGCAGCCGGGACAGTGTCCGCAGCAGGGTGGACTTCCCGCAGCCGTTGGGGCCGATGATGGTGGTGATCACACCGGGCGGTATCGCCACGTCGAGCTCGTCGATGACGACCCGGCCGCCGTAGCCGACCGTGACACCTCGGGCTGCGAGCCTCGAAGCGCCGCCGACCTCGGCCTCGGTGACGGACTGTGCGACCACGGGTTCCCCCTTGCTCCGGTTCACCTGACTCTTGTACATCTAGCGCAGGTTCGCCCGCACCAGCAGATGGACGAGGAAGGGCCCGCCGATCGCGGCGGTGACCACGCCGACCGGGAGCGAGACCGGCAGCGCCGTGCGCGCGACGAGGTCCGAGCCGGTCAGCAGCAGCGCACCCGTCAGGCCCGAGGCCGCCAGCGGCGGTGTGGGGCAGCGCGCCAGACGCATCGCCACCTGCGGCGCCACCAGCGCCACGAACGGGACCGGGCCCGCCGCGCTCACCGCCACACCGGCCAGCAGCACCGCGCACAGCAGCAGCACCGCCCGCACCCTCCCGTACCGGACACCCAGGCCCGCGGCGACGTCGTCGCCGAAGTGCATCGGCCTGAACTGGAAGGCGACGCAGGAGACGACGACCAGGAGGGCGAGTCCGCACCACAGGGCCGTCCAGACCTCGCCCCACGAGCGGTCCTCCAGCGAACCGACCAGCCACGCCTGGGCCCGGGCCACGTCCCGGATGTCGGCCGTGACCAGCAGCCAGGTCGTGACGGCCTCCATCACGGCGCTCACCGAGATGCCGATGAGGATGAGCCGGAAACCGTCCACACCGCGCCGCCGCGCCAGGAAGTACACCAGCAGGCCGGTGCCGAGCCCGCCCGCGAGCGCCGCGGCCGACAGGCCCACCGAGTCGACGATCGCCGCGGCGGTCCCGCCCGAGACCGTCACCAGGAACACCGCGACGGCGCTGGCACCCGAGGTGATCCCCAGGACGTCCGGGCTGGCCAGCGGATTGCGCGCGATGGACTGCGTGATCGCCCCGGACACCCCGAGTGCGACGCCCACGACGACTCCGGCCAGGGCGCGCGGCATCCGCAGGTCCATGATGACGAACGCGTCGACCTGCTCGCCCCGCCCGAAGAGCGTGGCGACGACCTGCGGAAGACCGATCGGGAAGTCCCCGACGCCGATGGACACGCAGAACACCAGGAAGGTCGCCGCCGCGAGCAGCAGCGTGACGCACAGCGGCCAGGGCCGCCAGACGAACGACAGGCGGCGGCCGAGCCGCACGCCCGGCGGCAGGGAGGCCTTCATGTCGGTCACGTTCATGCCTGCCTGAACTTTCCACGCCACACGAGCGCCGCGAAGAAGGGGGCGCCGAGGAGCGCCACCAGGACGCCGGCGTCCAACTCGCCCGGCCGCACGACCAGTCGGCCGACCATGTCGCACAGCAGCAGCACGACGGCCCCGAGCAGTCCGGCGTACGGCACCAGCCAGCGGTAGTCCGGGCCGGTCACGTGCCGGGCCACGTGGGCGACCATCAGGCCGAGGAAGGCGATGGGACCGCATGCGGCTGTCGTGGCGCCCGCCAGCAGGGTGACGGCGGTGATGCCGACGGTCCGGCTCAGCGCGATGTTCACGCCCAGTCCCCTGGCCACGTCGTCCCCCAGGTTGAGCAGATTGAGGGAGGGCAGGGTGGTCAGGGCCAGCACCAGTCCGGCGCCGATGAACACGGTCACGGGCCAGATGACGTCGAATCCGACACCGGCGAGGGAGCCCGCGTTCCAGAACCGCAGGGCGTTCAGCGCGGCTTGGTCCGACAGCGCGACGGCGGTGGTCATCGCCGCGAGGAACACCGTGACGCCCTGGCCGGCCAGCGCCAGGGTCAGCGGGTTGCCCGCCCCGCGTCCGATGCTCGCCAGTCCGAAGACCACGACACCGGCGACGGCGGCCCCGGCGAACGCGAACCAGACGTACTGGAACGGATCGCCGAGCCCGAACACGGAGATCGCCACCACGACCGCGAACGAGGCGCCGGCGTTCACGCCCAGCAGGCCGGTGTCGGCGATGGGGTTGCGGGTGAACCCCTGGATCAGCGCCCCGCCGACCCCGAGGGCGATGCCCGCGACGATGCCGAGGACCGTGCGGGGCACCCGTACGGTCTCGACGATGAGCCTGATCTCCGTGAGGCGCCGGTCGGGGTCGGGGGCGTCGAACAGTCCGTGCCACACCTCGGCGGGACTCAACGCCCGTGCGCCGACGGCCAGCGACAGCACGGCGGCGATCACGAGGAAAGCCAAGAGGGCGGCCAGACCCATGAGCCGTCGCCGGCGGACCCGGGTCGAGCCCCTGGCCGGGGGGCGCTCCACGTACGTTATCCCTTGCGCGGTGGGCGAGTTGACAGATCGGTTCCCGCGACGCCCGACGGGGCGCGGGGAACCGCGCGGGCGGCCACGACGGGCGGTGGCCGTGGTGTCCCCTGGCGCGCCGGGACCGATCGGTGTCCCCGGTGCCCCAGGCGGAACGCCTAGCGGGCGGCGCTGCCCGTGCCGTCGGCGAGGGTGTGCCTGCGGTCCGCGGCGGCCTCGGCCCCGCGGCCGAGGAGGGAGTCCAGGATCTCGCCCACCCGGACGGCGGTGTTGGACAGCAGCGACGAGGTGATGCCGTGCGTGTGCTCCGTGCCGCCCTGGAGGTAGATGCCGCAGCGCAACGCGGGGTCGGTCGCGATGCGCCAGTCCCGCTCGACGCGGACGCGGCCCTCGTCGTCGCGCAGACAGTGGTCGGCGACCTCTCCGAGCAGGCTGGTGGGGTCGACGGGGCTGTAGCCGGTGGCGAGGACCACGACGTCCGCGTCCAGGTCGGTGTCCTCGCCGGTGACGAGGGAGGTCACCGTGGCGCGGACGCTCGACGGGGTCTCCTTGACGCCGGTGAGACGGGAGACGTTGAGGAACCGCAGCCGCTCGGTGCCCAGCACCTTCTCCTGGTAGGACTGCCGGTACAGGTCGTCGATCAGGTCGATGTCCACCACGGAGTAGTTGGTGTTGCCGTGGTAGTCCATCAGCTGTCGCTTGACGTCCTCGGGCGCGGCGAAGTACTGGTCGACGGCCTGCGGGTCGAAGATCCGGTTGGCGAAGCTGCTGTCGTCGGCGGGGCTGTAGCCGTAACGGGAGAAGACCGCGCAGACCTCGGCCCCGGGGAAGCGCCGGTGCAGGTAGGCGACGTTCTCGGCGGCGCTCTGCCCGGCGCCCACGACGACGAACCTCGAGGGCGAGGTGCCCTCCAACTCGTCTACTTTGGCGAGCAGTTCGGAGTTGTGCCAGACGCGTTCGCCCCGCTCCACGCCTTCGGGCACGAGGGGGCGCAGACCGGTGCCGATGACGAGGTTGCGGGCCCGGTGGATCTCGAGGCCGCCGCCCGACCGGACGGTCACCTCCAAGTGGTCGACGACGCCGTCCCGGGTCACGGGCGCGACGCCGACGACCTCGTGGCCGTAGGAGACCATGTCGTCGACCTGGGCCGCGGCCCACTCGAAGTAGTCGTGGAACTCCACGCGCAGCGGGAACAGGTTCTTGTGGTTGATGAAGTCGATCAGCCGGCCCTTGCTCTGCAGGTAGCAGAGGAAGCTGTACTCGCTGGCCGGGTTGCGCAGCGTCACCAGGTCCTTGAGGAAGGAGACCTGCATGGTGGCGTCGTCGATGAGCATGCCTCGGTGCCAGCCGAAGCGGGGCTGCTGCTCGAAGAAGTGAGCGGTGACGGCCTCCTGCCTGCCGACGCGGGCGTTGTGCTCGCGGAGCGCGATCGCCATGGCCACATTGGACGGCCCGAAGCCGATACCGATCAGGTCGTGGACCGGTGATGCGTCATCAGGAAGAACCTGCGACATGTCACTCCCATCGTGCGGGGCAGCCGCGCGTGTCAGGTGTGGGGAAGAGGAGGCGGGCATGCCGACGACGCGGCACCCCAACGAACTTAGGTGAGCCTAAGCTAAACCACTGGAGGTGTCGACAGGGCAAAACGGACACCCCCTCCAGGGTGACGCGTCAACTGATCAATCCTGCAAGGGTCGTTGCGCACTAAGGTAAGCCTTGCTTTACTTGCGTCGGCCACCACCGCGCTCTGAGGAGGAACCCCATGCGGGTCGTCATGTTCGGTTACCAGACCTGGGGGCATCGCACCCTGCAAGCCCTCCTGGAGTCCGAGCACGACGTGGTGCTGGTGGTGACCCACCCGAAGAGCGACCACGCCTACGAGAAGATCTGGAGCGACTCGGTCGCCGACCTCGCCGAGGAGCACGGCGTCCCGGTGCTCCTGCGCAACCGCCCTGACGACGACGAGCTGTTCGAACGCCTCCAGGAGGCCGACCCGGACATCATCGTGGCCAACAACTGGCGCACCTGGATCCCCCCGCGCATCTTCGGCCTGCCGCGCCACGGCACGCTGAACGTGCACGACTCGCTGCTGCCGAAGTACGCCGGGTTCTCCCCGCTGATCTGGGCGCTCATCAACGGCGAGCCGGAGGTCGGCGTCACGGCGCACATGATGAACGACGAACTCGACGCCGGTGACATCGTCCGGCAGGAGGCTGTGCCGGTCGGTCCCACGGACACCGCGACCGACCTCTTCCACAAGACCGTCGACCTCATCGCCCCCGTCACCATCGGCGCGCTCCGGCTGATCGCCTCAGGGCAGACCGAGTTCACCCGGCAGGACCGCTCCCAGGCGTCCTTCTTCCACAAGCGCGCCGACGAGGACAGCCGCATCGACTGGAGCTGGCCGGCCGAGGACCTGGAGCGCCTGGTGCGCGCCCAGTCCGAGCCGTACCCGAGCGCCTACACCTTCCACCGGGGCAAGCGGCTCGACGTTCTGGCCTCGTTCGTCTCCGAGGGCCGCTACGGCGGCACGCCCGGCCGGATCTTCTACCGCGAGGGCGAGGGCGTGGTGATCGTCGCCGGCGCCGACGCCCGGACGGGACGCAACCACGGCCTGGCCATCACCCGCGTGCGCACCGAGGACGGCCGGGAGCTGCCCGCGACCGAGTACTTCACCTCCATGGGCGGCTACCTCACCACGCGTCCCTGACCCGTCGGCCCCGGTACGGTCCCGGGGCCCGCCCGCGACGCCGCCGCACGGACCAACGTCCGCGCGGCGGCGCTCGTGTGCCCTCGTGCCCTGCTTCCCTCAAGTCACGTATTTTTGGGACGAGTTCACAAGCAGCGCACAGCCGGGCTACCGTTCACGCATGACGCCGCCCAGCGTGCTGAACCTCAGTGCGTACCTGATGTACGCGACGGGAAAGGCCGCCCGCCGCACCCTGTCGGACAAACTCGCGGCCCGCGGGCTGAGGCTGTGGCATCTGACCGTCCTCACCCTGGTCGCCGATCTCGGTCCGCAGCCCAAGGGCGTGCTGGCCGCCCGCCTGGACATGAACGCCGCCGACCTCGCGAGGGTCGTGAAAGACCTGGCCGACGCCGGGCAGGTCGACTGCGTCCGCAGCCTCACCGACCGCCGCCGCGTCGACGTCCGCATCACCCCGCAGGGCAGGACGGCCCTGGACCACCTCAACGCCGACATCGCATCCGCGGACGACGACCTCCTGACGCCGCTGAGCGAGTCCGAACGGGAGCAACTGGCCGCCCTGCTAAGGCGCGTGCACGCCCACCACGAGGAGAGGGGACCCGCGGGCGGGTTCCGTGTGACGGCTCAGGCCCGCCAGGTGTAGCGGCGTTCGGGCCGGCCGGCGGCGCCGTAGCGCAGGGACACCTCCGCACTGCCGATGCCGTGGAAGTACTCCAGGTAGCGGCGGGCGCTCACCCGGGAGACGCCGGTGGCGGCGGCGCACTCGGTGGCGGACAGGGTGCTCTCCGCCGCGCGCAGGGCCCGCTCCACGAGTTCGGCGGTCTCCACGCTCATGCCCTTTCAATCTGCGAGGCCGCCGCGGAGGGGGCGGCTCATGTGCCGAGCCGCACCATCATGACCTCCACCAGCCGAAACCGAAGAGAGCGGTCATCACCGCCCGGTCGGCGTGGGCCCGATGCCCCGGGGCTCCCCGCTCGGCGTGGGCCCGATGCCCCGTGACTGCCCGCCCGGCTCGGGACCGATGCCCCGCAGCTCCCTGATCGTGCCGCCGAGCTTCGCGCGGAAGGACTCCAGCAGCGCGGGTTTCACGCTGACCACCCAGCGCGTGCCGACGAGGTAGGTGCCTCCGTAGACGCGCGCCTCCTCCAGCCAGGTCTCCTTGAGCCTCTCCTCGGGGAACGTGGTGATGAGGTAGTCGGCCTTCTCGGTGTGGCACAGGCCCTGACGCAGCTCGTCGGCGTCGATGCGGATCTCCGCCTTGCAGCCGGTCAGCCCGGCGATCACCTCCACCTTGGCCGGTGCGACGACTCCGGCGGCGGGAGCGGCGGTCACGCTCGGCGCCGCCTTGCCGCCACCGTCGGCGCCCTTGCCGTCGCCACCGCCGCCGCAGGCCGTGACGAGGGGGAGGACCACCAGGGCGCCGGCCGCGGCGAGGGCGCGCGGCCCCGGGGCCCGGGACGGGGTGCGGCGGGTGGATCGTGCGGGCGGATACTGCTGGGACACGTCGCCTCTCCGGGTGCGGTCTTTCGCCAGGTGTTCGACAGGAGTACGCACGGGTCCGGGCGGGCGTTCACGCCTCAGGCGGCCTCCTCCACCGCCTCGCCCCGCGTCCCGTCGCCCCGTTCCGCGAACTGGGTGCGGTACAGCTCCGCGTACCGCCGCCCCGCCGCCAGGAGTTCCTCGTGCGTGCCCCGTTCCACGATCCGGCCGGCCTCGACGACCAGGATCTGGTCGGCCGCGCGGACGGTGGAGAGCCGGTGGGCGATCACGACGGCCGTGCGGCCTTCGAGTGCTGCGGTGAGTGCTTCCTGGACGGCGGCCTCGGAGGTGTTGTCGAGGTGGGCGGTGGCCTCGTCGAGGATGACCACGCGCTGGCGGGCCAGCAACAGCCGGGCGATGGTCATGCGCTGGCGTTCACCGCCGGACAGACGGTAACCACGCTCGCCGACCACGGTGTCCAGGCCGTCGGGCAGGGAGCGTACGAGGTCGTCGAGGCGGGCCCGGCGCAGGGCGTCCCACAGGTCGTCCTCCGTGGCCTCGGGCCGGGCGAGGAGCAGGTTGGCGCGGACGGTGTCGTGGAAGAGGTGGCCGTCCTGGGTGACCATGCCCAGGGTCTGCCGCAGCGACCGGGCCGTGAGGTCGCGGACGTCGACGCCGCCGATGCGTACCGCTCCCTCGTCGGTGTCGTACAGGCGCGGCATCAGCTGTGCGATGGTCGACTTGCCCGCGCCGGAGGAGCCGACGAGCGCCACGGTCTGACCGGGTTCGGCACGGAAGGACACTCCGTGCAGCACCTCGTCGCCGCCCCGGCCGTCCAGGGACGCGACCTCCTCCAGGGAGGCGAGGGAGACCTTGTCGGCCGCCGGGTAGCCGAAGCGGACGTTGTCGAACTCGACCGCGACGGGCCCCTCGGGCACCGCACGCGCGTCCGCCTTCTCCTCGATGAGAGGCCTGAGGTCGAGCACCTCGAAGACCCGCTCGAAACTGACCAGGGCGCTCATCACCTCGACGCGCGCCCCCGCGAGCGCCGTCAGCGGCGCGTAGAGCCGGGTCAGGAGCAGCGCGAGCGACACGACCGCGCCGGGCTCCAGGGCACCGCGCAGGGCGAACCAGCCACCGAGCCCGTAGACCAGGGCCAGGGCGAGGGCGGAGACCAGGGTGAGCGCGGTGATGAAGGCCGCCTGGGCGGTCGCCGTGCGGATCCCGATGTCCGCGACCCGGCGGGCGCGCTCGGCGAACTCCCGCGACTCCTCCTCCGGTCGTCCGAACAGCTTGACGAGGGTTGCTCCGGGGGCGGAGAACCGCTCGGTCATGCGGGTGCCCATCGCGGCGTTCAGCGTCGCCGCCTCCCGCTGCATCGTGGCCATGCGACGGCCCATGCGGCGGGCCGGGATCACGAACACCGGCAGCAGCACCAGCGCGAGCAGGGTGATCTGCCAGGACAGCGTGAGCATCACCGCGAGCGTGAGCAGCAGCGTGACGAGGTTGCCGACCACTCCGGAGAGGGTGGTGCTGAACGCGCGCTGGGCGCCGATGACGTCGTTGTTGAGCCGGGAGACGAGGGCGCCCGTACGTGTGCGTGTGAAGAACGCGACCGGCATGCGCTGCACATGGTCGAAGACGGCGGTCCGCAGATCGAGGATCAGATGCTCCCCGAGCGTCGCCGACAGTCTCCGGCCGAGGATGCCCAGGGCCGCCTCCGCCACCGCGATCAGCGCGATGAGCAGGGCGAGACGTACGACTTCGTCCTCGTCCCCGTGGGACACGATCGTGTCCACGACCGACCCGGCCAGGACGGGTGTCGCCACGGCCAGCAGGGCGGTGCCCACGCCCAGCAGGACGAAGAGGGCGATGCGGCGCCGGTGCGGGCGGGCGAAGGCGCCGATGCGGCGCAGGGTCGCCAATGCGAAGGGGCGGCGCTCCTGTTCGGCGTTGATCACGCTGTGCAGCTGTGTCCACGCGGTGGTCTCCATGCTCATGAGGGCGACCGTAGAACCTCAAGCAACCTTGAGGTCAAGGAAGCTCGCGCATTGCCCCGACATCCCGCACAATCAGCCCGATCCCCCTCTTCCCCGTCCCTTCGCGCAAAGGCCCCGATGACGCTCCCCACGCAGCCGCTTCCCGCGCGCAATCCCCGGTCCCCGCTCCCGCAACCCGCAGTTGGCACGGCCTGGACAGCCTCTGGAGACGTGACAGCGGTACAACTCCCCGAACTCCGCCCGGGACGACTCCCCCGTCGCGTCCCGGTCCGCCGTCTGCGGCAGCTCCTGTGTCTGCTCCCGCTCCTGCTCGTCACCGTGGTCGCGGTGCGGCACCGGTCGGTGCTGGCCGACGGTTTCGCGCATCTGGGCACCGCCGAGTGGCCCTGGTTGCTGGCGGCGGTCGGCGCGACCTGCCTGACCTGGGTCGCCGCCGCCTGCACACGGCAGGGCGCGGTCGTCGAGCGGCTGCCCCGACGGCGGCTGCTGGCCACGCAGTTCGCGGCCGGAGCGGCCAACCACCTGCTGCCGACCGGGCTGGGCGCGAGCGCGGTCAACCTGCGGTTCATGACCGTGTGCGGGCTGCCGCTCGCCCGTTCCTCGGCCGCCCTCGGCCTGTACCTGCTCGCTGAGAGCGCCGGCCGGGTGCTGCTGCTGGGCGCCCTGTTCGTCGCCTTCCCCGACGCGCTGCGCCTCGGCACGCTGGTGCCGGAGACGGCGTTCGGCCCGTTGCTGGCCGGTGTCGCGGTGGCGCTGGTGATCGCCGCGACCGTGCTCGCCCTGGTCCGGCGGCTGCGTTCGGCCCTGGTGTCCTTCCTGCGGACGGCGCTCGGCGAGGCCCGCTCGGTGCACACCCGGCCGGCCCGGGCCCTCGCGCTGTGGGGCGGCTCCTTCGCCTTCCCGGCGTTGCAGGCGTCCGTACTGGTGCTGGTGGGGCGGGCGCTGGGGCTGGACGTCCCGGCCGCGCACATGGCGGTGGCCTACCTGGCGGCGACGGTCGCCGTCGCGCTGGTGCCCACCCCGGGCGGCATCGGCTCGGTCGAGGCGGCGCTGGTGGTGGCGCTGGTGGCGGCGGGCGGCCCGGCCGCGGTGGCCACCGCCGTGGTGCTGGCGTTCCGGGTGATCACCGTCTGGCTGCCGCTGGTGCCGGGCGCGCTGACGCTGGCGGCGCTGGTGCGGCTGAAGGTGATCTGACCCGGGGCCGGGCCCGGGCCGCGGCCGAGGAACCGGGCGCGGAGATCGCCCGGTTCCCGCAGTCCTGCCTGCGCTCCGACCGGCCCTCCGTGCTGGACCAGGAGGGCCTCGATGACCGGCCGCGCTGCGCGCCGAGTTCCGGCACGGCACCGGTGTGCCGGCCGAGAGCCTGCGGGGAGCGGCCCGATTCGTCTCCGGCGAGGGCAGGCACGGTCTTCCCGGACCTGTGAGCGAGCCCGGCGTGACCCTGCGTCATGTGCAGCAACTCACCCTCCGCCCACCCCCGTCTCCGGTACGGAACCCTGCACGGGATACGGCAGGATGAACGATCGTGCCGACCGCAGGTCAGGGCGGTCGGGCACCTTCTGACATCCCGGAAGACGAGCAGGTGACGACGTGATGAGACTTCACATCCGGCCGCAGGTGGCGGCGTTCGCCGCGGTTCCCCGCCCCGGAGGTGACCGGTGAACCGGGCGCTGACCGTGGACGATCTGCTGTTCGCCGGCATCGCCCTCGGCTCGGGCCTGCTGGCGGCGTTCGCACTGCGCGTCCTGCTGCGCTGGCTGGGCCGGCACGCCGACCGCACCCGCTGGAGCGGCGACGACGTGATCGTGCACGCGCTGCGGGCCGTGGTGCCCTGGGGGGCGGTCGTGGGCGGAGTGGCGGGCGCGGCGGCGGTGCTGCCGCTGACCCGGACGGTGCAGCACACCACGAACCAGGTGCTCACCGTGCTGCTGATCTTCGTGGCGACCGTGTCGGTGGCCCGGGTCGTGACGGGGCTGGTGCGCACGGTCACCCAGTCCCGCTCCGGGGTCGCCGGATCGGCCACGATCTTCGTCAACATCACCCGGATCCTGGTCCTGGCGATCGGCTTCCTGGTGGTGCTCCAGACCCTGGGCATCTCGATAGCGCCGCTGCTCACCGCCCTCGGCGTCGGCGGTCTGGCCGTCGCGCTGGCCCTGCAGGACACCCTCGCCAACCTCTTCGCGGGCATCCACATCCTCGCCTCGAAGACCGTCCAGCCCGGTGACTACATCCGGCTCAGCAGCGGCGAGGAGGGCTACGTCGAGGACATCAACTGGCGGCAGACGACGATCCGCAACCTGTCGAACAACCTGGTCGTGATCCCCAACGGCCAGCTCGCCAAGGCGAACATGACCAACTTCATGCGCCCGGAGGAGCAGCTGACCGTCCTGGTCCAGGTCGGGGTGGCCTACGACAGCGACCTGGAGCAGGTGGAGCGGGTCACCAACGAGGTCATCGCCGAGACGATGGCCGAGGTGGACGGCGCCGTGGCGGACCACGAGCCGATCATCCGGTTCCACACCTTCGGCGACTCCCGCATCGGCTTCACCGTCATCCTGGGCGTCGGCGAGTTCAGCGACCAGTACCGGATCAAGCACGAGTTCATCAAGCGCCTGCACAAGCGCTACCGCGCGGAGGGCATCCGCATCCCCGCCCCGGCGCGCACGGTGGCGCTCCAGCAGGGCGGGGTCGTCATCCCGCAGCAGCGGACCGGCGAGATCGAGCCGGGCGGTCTGAGCTCCGCCCGGTTCGACTAGGGGCCGCTCGTCACAGCGTCGCGGAGTTGTCGTGGTGGTGGCTGTCCCTCCGGTCGCGCGGTGCCGCGAGGGACGCCTTCACCGGCGTCACCGTCCAGTCCGGGTGCCCCGGCATCCGCGGCGTCTTCGTGCCGTACAGCCAGTCCCGCAGGAAGCCGGTGACGTCCTGCCCCGAGATCTCCGAGGCGAGGGCGATGTAGTCCTCGGTGGAGGCGGTGGAGTCGCGGTACCGCTCCAGGAACGTGCGCTCCAGGGCCGTGAAGGCCGCCTCCCCGACCTGCTGCCGCAGCGCGTACAGCACGAGCACCCCGCCCAGGTAGCGCTGGCTGTCGAACAGGTTGGCCGCGTTGGGCGCCGCCACCGGCCCGGAGTCGCGGCGCCACTGGTCGCCCTGCGCATAGGTGTGCTTCATACGCGCTTCCAGCGTGGTCATGCCAAGCGAATCGGCCCAGCCGCGCTCGTAGCGGTACAGCAGGCCGTAGAAGTCGGCGTGGCCCTCGTTCAGCCACAGATCGGCCCAGGTGGCGGGGCTGACGCTGTTGCCGAAGTAGGAGTGGACCAGCTCGTGCATCATGTGCGAGCCGATCTTGCTCTCCTCCTGGAGGAGGTAGTTCGGCTTGTAGAGCGTGAGGGTCTGGGTCTCCAGGCCGGTGAAGTCGAAGGCGTTCGAGGCGTCGTTGTTGCAGGGCAGCAGGCCGTACGTCTCGAAGGGGTACGCGCCCAGCCGCTGCTCGACCCACGCCACCAGGCCCGGGGTGAGCGCCAGCGCCGGTTCCAGGGCGGTGGCCCGGGCCACCGGGACGACGTCGCGCAGCGGCAGTCCGTGCGGACCCTGCCGCTCCTTGATCACGTAGTCGCCGACGGTGATCTGCACCACCTCGGTGGCGATCGGCGAGCGGGAGCGGTACGTGTACGCGGTCAGGCCGCCGGACAGCTGCTCGGTGCGCACCAGTGTGCCGCTGGCGACGCCCCGCAGCCCGTCGGGCACGGTGATCCGGAAGGTGAAATCGGCCTTGTCGGAGGGGTGGTCGTTGCAGGGGAAGACGGTGTGCGCCAGGTCCGGCTGGCAGCACACCGCGAATCCGTCCGGGGTGGCCACCCAGCCGCCGGCGGGCGGCGGGGTCCGGCGGGGGTCGGCGCCGTAGGCCACCACGACCTTGGCCCGGGCCCTCGCCGGGAGCGGGCGGGCGGGGGTGATCCGCAACTTCTCGGCCACCTGCTCGAAGGCGGCGGCGCGGCCGTCGACCCGGACGGAGCGTATGTCCAGGCCGCGCGCGTCCAGGGAGAAGCGGCTCAGGGCCTGGGTGGTGCAGACGGTCAGGGTCGTGGTGGCCTCGACGAGCTTGGTCGTGGCGTCGTAGGCGACGTCGAGGTGGTAGGCCGAGACGTGGTATCCGCCGTTGCCGAGGGCGGGGTAGACGGAGTCACCGAGGGTCTCGGCGCCGGGTGTGGCGCCGGTCCCGGGGGCGGCCTGGGCGGGGATCCCCGTACCGAGTGCCGCCGCGGTGCCGATCAGGGCGGCCGCGGGGGCCGTCACTCTGGTGCGATATCTCATGGTCCGCTTTCGCTCGGACGGCCGGGTGGTCAGGTCCGGCCGTGGCTTGGAGTGAGTGATCTCTCTCCAGGACACGCGAAGCGGTCGATCGGTTGCACAAAACCGGTCGCGGACCCCTGTCGAGACGAGGTCGATCACGAGATATCTTGATGTCGAGCAATGTTGCAGACGTGGAGCGGAGCACCCGGTGACTGACTCGACCATCATCTATACGCACACTGACGAGGCCCCCGCCCTGGCGACGTATTCCTTCCTGCCGGTGGTCCGGGCCTACGCATCGCAGGCGGGTGTCCCCGTGGAGACCCGCGACATCTCGCTGGCCGGACGCATCATCGCCGTGTTCCCGGAGTACCTGACCGAGGACCAGCGCATCCCGGACGCCCTCGCGGAGCTCGGCGAGCTGGCCAAGACGCCCGCCGCCAACATCATCAAGCTGCCGAACATCTCGGCGTCCATCCCGCAGCTCAAGGCCGCCGTGGCGGAGCTGCAGGGCCAGGGCTACGCGCTGCCGGACTACCCGGACGACCCGAAGACCGACGAGGAGCGCGAGATCCGCGCCCGCTACGACAAGGTCAAGGGCTCCGCCGTGAACCCGGTCCTGCGTGAGGGCAACTCCGACCGGCGCGCCCCCGCCTCGGTCAAGAACTACGCCAAGTCCCACCCGCACCGCATGGGCGCCTGGATCCCGGAGTCCAAGACCAACGTGGCGACCATGGGCCAGAACGACTTCCGCTCCACCGAGAAGTCGGTCGTGATCGCCGAGGACGGCACGCTGCGCATCGAGCTCGTCGGCGACGACGGCACGACCACCGTGCTGCGCGAGTCCGTACCGGTGCTCGCCGGTGAGGTCGTCGACGCCTCCGTGATGCGCGTCGCCGCGCTGCGCGAGTTCCTGACCGCGCAGGTCGCCCGTGCCAAGGCCGAGGGTGTGCTGTTCTCGGTGCACCTGAAGGCGACGATGATGAAGGTCTCCGACCCGATCGTCTTCGGCCACGTGGTGCGCGCCTTCTTCCCGAAGACGTTCGCGCAGTACGGCGACAAGCTCGCCGCGGCCGGCCTGACCCCGAACGACGGTCTGGGCGGCATCTGGAAGGGCCTGGACGCCCTGCCGGAGGGCGCCGAGATCAAGGCCTCCTTCGACGCCGAGCTCGCCGAGGGCCCGGAGCTGGCCATGGTCGACTCCGACAAGGGCATCACGAACCTGCACGTCCCCTCGGACGTCATCGTCGACGCCTCCATGCCGGCCATGATCCGCACCTCGGGCCACATGTGGGGCCCGGACGGCCAGGAGCACGACACCCTCGCGGTCCTGCCGGACTCCTCCTACGCGGGCGTCTACCAGGCCGTGATCGACGACTGCCGGGCCAACGGCGCCTACGACCCGTCCACCATGGGCTCGGTGCCGAACGTCGGCCTCATGGCGCAGAAGGCCGAGGAGTACGGCAGCCACGACAAGACCTTCGAGATCCCCACCACGGGCACCGTCCGTCTCGTCGACGGCAACGGCACCGCCCTGATCGAGCAGACCGTCTCGGCCGGCGACATCTTCCGCGCCTGCCAGACGAAGGACGCGCCGATCAAGGACTGGGTGAAGCTGGCCGTCACCCGCGCCCGCGCCACCGGCGACCCGGCCGTGTTCTGGCTGGACGAGACCCGCGCGCACGACGCCAACCTGATCGCCAAGGTCAACACCTACCTCGCCGAGCACGACACCGAGGGCCTGGACATCCGGATCCTCAACCCGGTCGAGGCGACGAAGCTGTCGGTGGAGCGCATCCGCCGCGGCGAGAACACGATCTCGGTCACCGGCAACGTCCTGCGCGACTACCTGACCGACCTGTTCCCGATCCTTGAGCTGGGCACCAGCGCCAAGATGCTGTCGGTCGTCCCGCTGATGGCGGGCGGCGGCCTGTTCGAGACGGGCGCCGGCGGTTCCGCGCCGAAGCACGTCCAGCAGCTGGTCAAGGAGAACTACCTGCGCTGGGACTCCCTGGGTGAGTTCTTCGCCCTGGTGCCGTCCCTGGAGCAGTACGCCAAGGTGACGGGCAACGCCCGCGCCCAGGTGCTGGCCGACACCCTCGACCGCGCCACGGCGACCTTCCTCAACGAGGACAAGTCCCCGACCCGTCGCGTCGGCGGCATCGACAACCGCGGCAGCCACTTCTACCTGTCCCTGTACTGGGCGCAGGAGCTGGCCGGGCAGACCGAGGACGCGGACCTGGCGAAGGCCTTCGCCCCGCTCGCCGAGACGCTCGCCGCGAACGAGCAGAAGATCGTCGACGAGCTGGTCGGCGCCCAGGGCAAGCCCGTCGACATCGGCGGGTACTACCAGCCCGACCCGGCGAAGGCCGCGGAGGTCATGCGCCCGTCCACCACGTGGAACGAGGTCCTGGCGTCCCTGAGCTGACGCCCCGGGCCGCATCGGCCCTCCGACTCCGCCCCGGCCGGCCGCGCGCCCGGCCGGGGCGGAGCCGTATCCGCCCTCACACGGCCTTCCGAGGCACCTCGATCCTGCCGCACACCACCGATCCACGTCCTGGAGCCGCCCCGTGACCGACGCCCCGCCGCCCTTCGAGCTGCTGCCCGGGGCCGGGCAGTCCCCGGTGATCCTTCATGTGCCGCACTCCGCGCGGGAGATACCGGACGTCGTGCGGGAGCGGATCGTGCTCGGTGACGAGGAGCTGGAGCGGGAGCTCGACCACATCACCGACGCGCACACCGCGGAGATCGCCGAGACGGCGGCCGGGCTGGCCGGCCTCACACCATGGCGTTGCGTCAACCGGCTGTCGCGGCTGGTCGTCGATCCGGAACGGTTCCCGGACGAGCGGGAGGAGATGCTGGCCGTCGGAATGGGGGCGGTCTACACCCGGACCACGCACGGCGGGGTGCTACGGCCCGACGACACCGACGCCGGCCCGCTCGTCGAGCGGTACTTCGAGCCGTACGCGCGGGCGATGACACGGGCCGTGGCGGACCGGCTGGACGCCACGGGGCGGGCCGTGATCATCGACGTGCACTCCTACCCGAGCCGGAGACTGCCCTACGAGCTGCACGGGGACGGGCCCCGCCCGGCGGTCTGTCTCGGCACCGACTCCTTCCACACGCCTCCCGCGCTGCTGGACGCCGCCCGGGAAGCTTTCGGGGAGACGGAACTCGACACCCCGTTCAGCGGGACCTACGTGCCTGTGGAGTTCCACGGGAAGCGGCCCGAGGTGAGCGCGCTCATGGTGGAGGTCCGCCGGGACACCTACATGACCGAACCGGGCGGCCCCGCCGGGCCCGGGCTGGAGCGGCTCGGCAGGGCACTGGCCGCCCTGGTGGACGCCGTGTCCCGCTGAACCGCCCGACGGTGACCCGTGATCAATACACCTAGGCCCGCAGCCACTCCGTCACCACCACGTCCCCGCCCGTGCGCAGCCGCAGGGCGAACGGGCCGGACAGCGGTACGTCGGTGGTGAAGCGGCCCAGGTCGTCGGCCGTGAGCGGGAAGCCGGGCCGCGGTCCGCCGAGCACCTCGATCCGGGCCGGCTGCGGCGGCAGCACCTGGCCCATCAGCCCCCGCTCGGTCACCTCGACGTCCACGGTCACCCCACCCGCCCGGAACGTCAGCATCCGGGGCACGTCGGCGACACCCCTGACCGGGAGGGCGTCGACCAGCGAGTCGAAGGTCAGCTCGGCCACGCGCGTGTCCAGGTCGTGCAGCGCGTAGGCGTCGACCGCGATCTGCTGGAGGACCGCCGGAACCGGGTCGAGGACGGCGGCGGCCCGCCGCAGCTCCTCCTCCAGCAGATCGTCGTCGAACTCCCGGTCGTCGAAGTCCTCCTCGCCGAACAGGTCGTCGTCGTCCATGCCGTGCATGCCGTTCATGTCGCTCACATCGCCCCCCGTGCCTCGAGCCGGGCCCGCAGGCGCCGCAGACAGCGCTGGCGCAGCGGCCCGATGCTGCCGACCGCGATCCCCAGCGCGGCGGACACGTCGTGGTAGCTGGGCGGCGGCGTCGCCATCAGCACGCGCAGCAACTGCCGGCACCGCTCGCCCAGTTCCTCGAACTCCTGCCACAACCGCCGGACACGTTCGCTCTGCGCGGCGGCCTCCTCGGAGTCGAGCAGCGACTGTTCCGGCGTACCGTCCTCGCTGACCCGGTCCAGCATCCGCGGATCGTCCGTGAGGGTCAGCCGCTGCGCACTGCGGATGACCTTCAGGCACTCGTGGCGCGCGGTGCTCGCCAGCCACGCGCCGGCCTTGCCGGGCTCGCGGATCCGCCCGAGGTGCTGGGCGAAGCGGAACCAGGCTGTCTGGTACACCTCGTGCGCGTCGGCGTCGGAGAGCCTGTGGGCCCGGACGACGGACCACACCAGGGGGCTCAGCCCCTCCACGAGCGCCTTCCAGGCCGCCGCGTCACCGTCGGCGGCCGCCTGGACGAGCGCGCCGGCATCAGTACGGTCCACGGCAGCCCCACCCCTCGAGTACGGCACGTCATCGTACGCCGTGGAGGGGGCGGCTTCGGCCGTCACAGTCCGGGGCCGAGGCGCACGACGGGCACCGGGCGCCAGGTGGGCGGACGAAGCGCCGGAACGTGCGCACCGCGCACTTCCGCGAACCCCGTGTTCATTTGCAGGAGCTGCTCCCGGGCCGCGCGCGGGTCGGTCTCCTTGTGCGCCGTCATGTGCGCGGCGACCAGGCCGGCGGTCACCGGGGTGGCGAAGGAGGTGCCGCTCCACTGCGCGTAGCCCTCGAACATCACCTGGTCCGGCTTGGCGGCGACGCCCTCGTCACTCAGCACGCCGCTGTGCCGGGGGTGGCTGCACGTGCAGCCGTAGGAGAAGCCGTAGCGGCAGGCGTCGTAGGTGGAGTGCTGGTAGACGTACGGGACCGGGGAGTCGAAGCCGGTGAGGGCGCTGGTGAGACGCTCCCCGGGGGCGTAGACCTTCACCCAGGGGCCGTGGTTGGTGAAGCAGGCGCCGAACTCGCCGTCGCTGCGCAGGGCGCCGACCGAGAGCACGGAGTCCTCCCAGCCGGGCAGATCGGCGTAGGCGGCGGGCCAGAACGGCGTCGCGCCGGCGTTGTTTCCCGCGGCGGCGACCAGCAGGGTGCGCTGCTCGCGCAGTTCCCGCATGAAGTTCTCGACGCCCAGCAGGCCGTCGGTGCGGCCGTTGGCGGTGCCGGCGGAGAGGCTGAGGACGTCGGGCCAGCCGCCCGCGTCGACGGCCTCGAAGAGCCTCTCGCCGAACTCCGACTCCAGGATGGCGCCCGCGTCGTTGAGGGTGCCGCGCACGGTGATGTCGGTGTTGGGCGCCACGGCCGCCACCAGCCCGGCGATGAACGTGCCGTGGCCGACGTACTGCCGGAGGACCCCCTGGTCGTCGCACTCCCGCTCCTGGGCGTCGCCGCCGGTGTGGGCCAGCAGGCCGCAGGAGCGGTAGTCGTGCGTGAGGCCGGTGTCGACGACGAGGACGGCGACGGCGGTGTCCGGGTCGTGGGGCGTGTCGGCGGCGGCCGGGTTGGGTGGTTCGCTGAGCGGTACGGGGACGGGTTCGTCGCCGGGGCAGGCGTTGACGGCGATGTGCACCACGTGATTGCGGGCGACCATCCGGTGCCCGGCCCGGGACTCGTGCTCGCGTACCGAGCGCAAGGCGTGGGCGACGGCACGGTCGGCGCCCCGGCCGCCCTCGCCGGGGTCGCCGACCCGGATGCGGGTGATGCCGCTGCGGTTGGTCTGCGGGCCCGCGCGCCGGACCTGCTCCTGGTCGAGGTCGGGTGCCGCCGTGAAGTGCGCCCGTACCGTGTCCTCGACGACCCGGGCCTCCTCGCCGTCGCGGACGAGGACCACGCCCTTCTCGTACATGAACTCCGCCGAGTCGTCCGGGCCCATCGCCAGGGGGACGTCCGGCATCGAGCGCTGGATGTGGTCGAACTGCTCGTGGAATCGCTGAGGTGCCATGGCGGGTCCTCCCGTTGGTGCGACGGCGTCGTCCGGCGGCGCTGAGCGGTCGTCAACAAGAGCCGCCGGGCCGTCCCTTGATACAGCTCCACACCTGTGGGACGTGCTCCGGGACCACTACCATCCGAGGAGTGACAGCGGGAAGCGACTCGGTGACCGAACTGCTGCCGATGGTGTTCGCCGACCCGGGCGAGGCCCTCGCGAGGGCCCGGGCGCTGCTCGGCGCCGGCCCCTCCCCGCTGGACGCCTCCGTGGCCCACCAGGTGATCGGCATCTGGCAGCGGGACTTCGGCGATCTGCGGCTCGCGCTGCACCATCTGCGACGGGCCCGGCAGTGCGCGGCGCGCGCCGACTCGGCCGACCGCGAGGCGGATGTGCTGGCCACGCTGGGCGTGGCGCTGGTGCACGCGGGCCGCACCCGGGACGGCCTGGCCGCGTTCGAGCGGGGGGTGGCACGGGGCGGCGGGCACACCAGGGCGCGGGTGCTGTACCGGCGGGCGTACGTGTGGTGGGTGCTCGGTCACCATCGCGAGGCGCTGGAGGACGTGCGCCGGGCGGTGCCCGTGCTGCGGCAGGCGGACGACGTGATCTGGACGGCGCGGGCGCTGACCCTGCGGGCCACCGTGCATCTGGCGCTGGGATCGGTGGAGCGGGCGGACGCGGACTTCGCTGCGGCCGAGGCGCTGTGGGACACCACCGGCCAGGAGCACGACAAGGCCGACGCGGTGGAGAGCCGGGGCCTGGCCGCGTTCCGGTCGGGGGACGTGCCGGCGGCGCTGCGGCTGCTGGACGAGGCGGAGGAGCGGTACGCCCGGCTCGGCACGCCGACCTTCATGCTGAACATCCGGCGCTGCGAGGTGCTGATGGCGGCCGGTCTGGCGCCGGAGGCGCTGGCCGAGGCGGACGCGGCGACCGGGCGGCTGGACGGGATCGGCGGGCAGTCCACCCGCAAGGCGGAGCTGCTGCTGGCCGCGGCGCGGGCCGCCCGGCTCGCGGGCGATCCGCACACGGCGATCGCCCGCGCGGCCCTCGCGGTACGGCTGTTCGCCGGACAGCGGCGCACCTGGTGGGAGACGCACGCCCGGCTGGTGCTGACCGAGGCGCGGCACGCGGCCGGGCGTGGCTCGGGGCGGCTGGTCGCCGACGCGGCGGCGTTGGCCGGGAGGCTGGCGTCCTTCGGTTCCCCGGCCGCGCCGGAGGCGTCGCTGCTCGCGGGCCGGATCGCGCTGGACCTGGGCTGGACCGCGGACGCGGAGCGGCACCTGGCCGTGGCGGCGCGCAGCCGGCGCAGCGGTCCGCCGCTGGCGCGGTTGACGGGCTGGGCGGCGCAGGCGCTGCGGGCACGGGCCGCCGGATCGTCCCGGGGTGTGCTGGAGGCCTGCCGGCGGGGACTGGACGTGCTGGACGACCACCGGATGACCCTGGGCGCCTCGGAACTGCGGGCGCGTGCCACCGAACAGGGCGCGGAACTGGCGGCGTTGGCGCAGCGGGTCAGTCTGGTCTCCGGCGGACCGCGGCGGCTGCTGGTGTGGAGCGAGCGCTGGCGGGCCACCGTGCTGTCCACACCGCCGACCCGGCCGCCCGCCGACCCGGAGCTGCTCAGCGGTATGACGGCCTTCCGCGAGATCGCCGCGCGTGCGGAGGCGGCCCGGATGGAGGGCCGGCCGGTCGTGGCGCTGGAGCGCGAACAGCGGCGCCTGGAGCGGGAGATCCGCTCCCGGACGCTGCACATGCGGGGCGAGGCGCCCGGGGACGGGGACCGGTTCGACGTCGGCCGGCTGCTGGAACGGCTGGGCCACGAGGTGCTGTTGGTGGAGCTGGCCGTCGTCGACGGGCGGGTGCAGGTGCTGCTGTGCGGGCAGGGGCGGGTGCGCCGGTTCGGGGCCGGGCTGCTCACCGAGGCGGAGACCGAGGCCGAGTACGTGCAGGCCGGCCTGCGGCGGCTGGCCCACCCTGGGGCCGAGGCCCGGCTCGCGGTGGTGGAGGCGGCGGGGCGGCGGCTGGAGGAACTGCTGCTCGGACCGGCCGCGGCGCATCTGGGCCGCGGGCCGGTGGTGATCGTGCCGCCGGCGCGGCTGCACCGGGTGCCGTGGGCGCTGCTGCCGTCGCTGCGGGAGCGGGTGCTCAGCGTGTCGCCGTCGGCGGGCAGCTGGCTGCGGGCCCGGGAGACCGCGCCGCCGCCGGACGGCCGTCATGTGCTGGTGCGCGGCCCTGGTCTGGCGACGGGCGGTGCCGAGGTGCCCGAGCTGGCCGGCCGGTACGGCGGTGCGACGGTCCTGGAGGAGGACCGGGCGCGGGTGCCGCGGGTGCTGGAGGAGCTGGACGGGGCGGCGCTGGCGCACATCGCGGCGCACGGCACGTTCCGTGCGGACAGTCCGCTGTTCTCGTCCCTGCGGATGGCGGACGGGCCGATCGTCGTGCACGACTTCGAGCGGCTGGACCGCAGCCCGTACCGGATCATCCTGTCCTGCTGCGACACCGCCCGCCTCGCCTCCGTCGGAGCCGACGAACTGCTGGGCCTGGTCACGGCGTTGCTGCCGCTGGGCACGGCCGAAGTGGTGGCGTGCAGCGCGCCCGTGAACGACGCCGCGGTGGTGCCGCTGATGCTGGCGCTGCACAAGGGACTCGACGCCGGTCTGTCCCTGGCGGAGGCGCTGCGCGACGCCCGGGCCGCGCTGCCGGGCGACGCGCTGCACCAGGCCACGGGGTGGGCGTTCGCCGCGTTCGGGGCGGCCTGACCCGTCCCCTGTGCGGGTCAGGCCGCCTGTCCTGGTGCCGGCCGGGCCGGCTGTCCTGGTACCGGTTCGAGCCGGTCGTGTCCTGGTGCCTGGGCAGGCCGGCTGTCAGGTTCCGGTTCAGGCCGGCTGGGCCTGCGGTGTCCGGTCCAGCCACGGCAGGGCTCCGCGGTCGTTCGCGCCGAGGCGGGCGTAGGCGCTGTACAGGTGGTTGCCGACGGTGCGGACGGACAGGGTGAGGCGTTCGGCGATCTGCCGGTTGGTCAGGCCGGCCGCCGCGAGGGTGACGATCTGCCGCTGTCTGGCGGTGAGTTCACCGAGGACCAGTCCGGACAGGGCGGGCGTCCGGGCGCCCTGGCAGCGCCGGGCCAGCGCGACGGCCCGGGTGCGCGAGTGCCGGGCGGCGCGCGGATCGCGGTGGGCGCCCACGGCCTGGGCATGGGCCTCGGCGGCGAACAGCAGGAAGCCCCGCCGCTCCAGTTCCCCGGCCACCTCGTCCAGTCGCGGGCCGTCGGCGCGGCTGAGCGCGTCGGCGTGGCGGGCGAAGACGCCGGCGAGCCGGTCGACGGCCTTCCCGGGGGCACCGAGACGGACGGCGTCGTAGGGGTCGGTGAGGCACGCCGGATCCAGGCCGGGGCCGCCGGGGCTGTCCACCGCCGCGACGGCCAGGTCGAGTTCCGCCCGGCAGAACGCGTCGGCGGGATCGCCCCGCAGGCCTTCCCGCGCCCAGGCCGCCGCCTCCCGCACCTCTCCGCGCAGCCGGGCGAACCGGGCGCGCAGCGCGGCGTACCCGGCCGGCACCGGGCCGCCCTCGGCCACCAGCCACTCCCCCACCGGTGTGGCCGTCGCCCGTACGTCGGCCCGGTCGATGCGGTGGGCCAGGGCGGCCGACTCGGCGTCGAGGGCGGCGGCGTAGGCGTCCGGCGTCCCGGCCAGCCTGCGGGCCCGCAGCCGGCCCGCCGCGGCCCGCAGCACCGGCCCGTACAGGGGGTGCGCGAGACGGACGGCACCGCGGTCGTCGACCTCGATCAGACCGTCGGACTCCAGCACTTCGAGGACGCCGAGATCCAGGTCGTCCTGGTCCGGCGGCAGGGGTTCGGCGAAGGCGAGCCGGTCGAGGGTCTCGCGCTCCGGGGGGCAGGTCCGGCCGAGGACGGCAGCGGCACGTTCGCGGACCGCCGGGGTCAGCGGGACCGGGCCCCGCCACGCCCGTTCTCCGGTGCCGGGGACGGGGGTCAGCAGCCCGCGCACCGCCCCCAGCAGGTCACGCAGCAGCCGCAGGTCGCCCCGGCTCAGACGGCGCAGCCGGTTCGCGGTGAGTGCGTCGAGGGGACCGGCACCTGCCGTGAGCAGGGCGTCGGTCTCCTCCTCGGGCAGCGGCTCCAGCGCGAGCCGCGGCAGGAGTTCACCGGTCCACAGCCGGGAGATCGCGCCGGGCACGCGGAAGCCGCCCGTGGTGACGACCAGCAGCCGGGTGCGCCCGTGCACGGCGAGCTGGTGGACCAGGGCGGCGGAGGCGTCGTCGAGGAGGTGCGCGTCGTCCACCAGCAGGGTGCGCACACCCGACAGCGACCGGACCGCGCCGTGCAGCGTGACCGGCTCGGGCAGCAGGTGGGCGAACGCCGCGAACGGGGTGGTCCGGCTCTCGGGGGTGCCGGCCGCCCGGGCGCAGTCGGTGCCGCGGATCGCCTCGGCGACCAGGCGGGTCTTGCCGCAGCCCGCCGGGCCCGTCACCACCATGCCGCGTCGTGCGCCGGTCAGGGACCGGCGGACCAGCTCCCGTTCGTCCTCCCGGCCGGTGAACGGCCAGGGCAGCTCCAGCGTCGTCGCGTCCGTCTCGTAAGTCATCACACAGACATGAGCGCGGCTACTCACTTCTGATACAGGGCGACTTGAGTAGCCCCCGACTCAGGCGCCGGGGACGGGCCGCACGGCAGGCTGTGGCCCATGACCGCACGCTACTGCTCGCTGGCACGGACGCCGGCGCCCGCCTTCGCACGGGGGCCGGCGGCCGAGCGGCCGAGCGCGCTCGCGAGCGGGCGGCGGAAGTGGGTCAACGGCACCGTCCTGCACTACTGGTTCTTCGGCGGCGACTCCGACGCGTCCGTCATCCCCGTGCCGGGGAGGGGGATGACGCGACGGGTGTCGTGGGCCGGTGCCGAGGAGCAGCGGGACGTGGTGCGCGCGGGCTTCCGGGAGTGGCAGGACCTCGGTATCGGGATCGTCTTCGCCGAGGTCGCCGACCGTTCGGAGGCCGAACTGCGCATCGGCTTCCAGGCCGGTGACGGCTCCTGGTCGGCGGTGGGCCGGGAAGCGCTGCGGGCCGGGCGGCACGAGCGCACCATGAACTTCGGATGGGACTTGACCGCGCCCGGGGAGCGCGCGACGGCCCTGCACCAGATCGGTCACGCGCTCGGCCTGCTGCACGAGCACCAGAGCCCGTTCGCCGGCCTCCACTGGGACGACGAGGCGGTGTACGCCGAACTGGCGGGTCCGCCCCACCACTGGAGCCGGGAGCGGACGCACTACAACATCCTGCGCAAGCTGGGACCCGACGAGGTCGACGCCCCCGTCTGGGACCCTCAGTCGATCATGGGGTTCCCTTTCCCATCGGGGCTGATCCTGGAACCGGAGCAGTACCGCGGTGGCTTGAACCCGCCCGGCACCCTGTCCGTCGCCGACAAGGAGGCGGTGCTCCGCTGGTATCCGCCGGCGCATCCGCAGGGTTCGCCCGCGCTGGTGCCGTTCCGTTCGGTGCCGCTCGGGCTCGGCCCGGGCGAGCAGGCGGACTTCCGCATCGATCCGCCGGAGAGCCGCACCTACACGCTGGGCACCTTCGGCGACTGCGACGCCGTCGTCGTGGTCTTCGAGGAGCGGGACGGGGAGCCCCGCTATCTCGTCGGCCGGGACGACGGGGGAACCCCGCACAACATCACGATCCGCGCCCGGCTCGTCAAGGGCCGCCGCTACGTCGTCCGCGTCCGTCTGTACTCCGCCCGGGGATGCGGCGAGACGGCGGTGATGTGCTGGTGACGGCACGGATCCGCGGAACGGGCACCTGAGCCACAGTCCGGCACCGGGGGAGCGGTCGGGGACGTCGCCCATGGGGGTGGGTGACGTCCTCGACCACGCCATGTGCCCGGGGGGCACCGGCTCGCACGCCCTGTGCCGGGCGGGCCGGCTCCGCACCATCTGCGAGGGCCCGCTCGCGCACGCCGGTTGCGGCGTGCCGGGCGCGTGCGCCGACGTCCGCGCCCGCACGCCGCCGCCCGCCCGGGGCCGGGGGCGCACAGCCGTCGGACGGGCGCACCGGCCGGGGCGCCGTGGATCCACCCCAGGGGTGAAGAGCGTTCAGCGGCCGTCGCCACCGGGCATCGTGCAAGGGAACGGCCGGCAATGGTGTTACGCCGTCCGGGTGCTCACATCTAAGCTTGGTTGCTCTCGCGGTTGCACGTCCGTATCGATAAGCGCACGAGGTGCCTACGGCCCGACTACGCTCGCGGCGTACCACCGGGGGATGGGGGGAGCAGGTGGAGAGGTCACGACCCGACGAAAGCCGGCGACGCAAGCTGCCGGCGGTTCCGGCCGTACTGCTCGGAGCGCTGGGCGCGCTGCTCCTGGGGACGTCGGTCGGCCTGGTGGCGGACCCGACGCGCCTGGTCGGCACCACCGGGTACGTCATCGCCACCGGGCTGCTGCTCGCCGTGGGACTGTACGGCAGCACGTACGGCATCGAACTCGCCGATCTGCGACGTGATCTGCGGGGCGTGGTGGCGGCCGTCACGCTGGGGGTGGTCCTCAAGGCGGCGATGATCTCGGGCGTGATGGTCTGGGCCTTCGACCGCCCGCAGTACCTGGTCCTCGGCATCGTCGTCGCGCAGATCGACCCGTTGTCGGTGGCCGCCCTCACCAAGGACGGGCACATGTCGCAACGCGCCCGCTCCCTGCTCACGGCCTGGGCCGCCTTCGACGATCCGATGACGGTCCTGCTGACGCTGTACGTCGCCGGGTACGCCTACACGGCCGCGGGGCACACGGGCACGCCCTCGGTGGTGGGGGGCGGAGCCCGGGGATACGCCCTCGGGCTGGTGCTGAACGGGCTGCTGCTGGCCGGAGCCCTGCTGGCGTGGTGGGCGTGCGGCAGGCTGTGGCCGGCCCGCCGGGAGGACGAGGAGCCCGTGCGCCCGAGGCGCCCGGTGACGCCGCTCGCGGTCCTCGTGGTCGTGGTCATGCTGGGGCTCGCCGCCGCGAACATGCTCATGCTGGCCGTCGCGGTGGCCGGACTGTTCCTGCGCGCACCGGTGTTCGCCCGCCCTCTCGCACGGGCGGTCACCGGTGCCTTCCTGCTCGCCACCGTCCTGCTGGGCCTGTTCGTCGCCCAGGGGGTGGCGTTCAAGCCCGGCCTGCTGCTGGGGGGTTCGGCGTTCCTCGCGCAGGCGGTGGTGGCCATCCTGCTGATGCCGCTCTTCGTCCGCGGCCTGTCCGCGAGGGACCGCATCCTGCTGGGGATCGGTCAGCAGAACGGGCTCACGGCCGTGCTGCTCGCCCTCACCCTGGAACGCGACTTCCCGAAGACGGTCGGCGTCGTCGCACCGGCCGTGGTGACCGTCAATCTGCTGCACTACGGTGCCCGGATCGGGTTCGGCTGCTGGTCGCGTCACCGGGCCGGGAAGAAGCGGCAACCCGCGGCCGGGCCGAAGCGTCTCCCCCGGCATCCGGACCCCGCCGACCGCACGCCGGGCGGGGCACCGGCCACGAGCGACGGACTGCGGTCCTCCGCATAGCCGCAGGGGTGTGCGGCGTCCCGGGGACGGGTCGCGGCCAGGAGAACGGGGAGGCCGGATGGTCGAGCGGGGTGGAAGCGGCGGGGGGCGCCCCCGCCGCTGCGGACGTGTCCACCGCGCCGGGCGCGGGTACGGCGTCCAGCGCCCCTCCCCCGCCCCTCGCTGGCGACCCGTCCTGCTCGGCGCCCTGCTGCTCCTCCCCGCCACCGCCGGGCAGGCCGCGGCCGACAGCGGCGGCAGTGACGTCCGCCTGGTGTACTGCCTGGCCGACGACCACCGTGACGAACTCGGGCAGGCCGCGTTACGCCTGGGCGTGGTGCGGCGCCCGTCGCGCCCCGCCGGCCCGGACACCGTCCGGGTGCCCGGTTCCGAAGGCGGCGTGATGTCCCTCGACGACTGGGCCCACAAGCATCAGAGTGACTTCGAGCGGGTCTGCGACGCGGTCATGGCCGCGGCGGGCGACCCGCCGGGGGCGTCCGCGGACAAGGGCGGCTCCGGCGGCCTGGGGGGTTTCCTCGACGGGGTGTACCTGCTGGCGGCCGGCGCGGTCCTCACCCTGGTCGGACAGGCGACGGAACGGATCTCGGCGGAGCGGCGCACGCGGGACCGGCAACTGACGGCGGCCGTGCAGGAATTCCGGAGGATCTCATGGCTGTATCTCGCGGCGTACGAACAGGATCCCGAGACGGACCACGCCGAGGCGTTACGGGCCCGGGAGACCCTCACCGGTCTCCTCGCCCAGGTGCCCGGCCCCGCTCCGCGCCGCGAGGCGGCCCGGCGGCTGGCCGATTCCCTGCCCCTGACGGACAGACTGCCGAGCAGCCGGGAGGGTCAACTCCTGCTGCCGCGCCAGAGAAAGAGCGAGGCGGACGCCGTGCGCACGACCCTGGACCTGCGGATCCGCGAGGTGGCGGATCTGCGACGCCCGGCGCCCCTGTGGTGGCTGCCCGGAACACGCGGCAGCGACCGTCCCACCAGCGCCGGAGGACCTCACGCATGACCAGCTCCGACTGGGCCAACCCCTACGGAGTGCGCAAACCGTACGGCTCGAACGGTCCGGCGAACGGTTTTCCGGATGCCGACGCCCGCGCGACGTTCAGCGCCGACCACCCCCTGGTGCCGTGGAAGCAGCCGGACCACATGGACCAGTGGGTGGACGTGGATCACTCGGGCGAGCAGCTGAAGCGCTTCCTCGCGCGCTGGCCCACCCTCGACGAACTCCTCGACGGGGGCTCCGGGGACGGCCGTGTGGTGATCGTCAGCGGACTCCCCGGCATGGGCAAGACCAGCCTCATCCACCGGTGCATCCACGAGGCGCGGCAGCGGGTGGCGAAGGGGGCGTCCGAGGCGGGCGACCCGCTCGCCGTGTGCGTGCCGACCGCGGGCCTGATGAACGACGGCCACCGCATCAGCGTCGGACCGGACGGGTCGTTCGCACCGGTCGAACTGATCAACACCCGCATACGCAAGGAGATCGCGAAGAGGCTGTTGCGGCACGCCTTCCCCGAGGAGCGCGTCCGGTCGATCGTCGCGGAGGAGGATCCGTACCAGGCCTACGGCGACATGCGGGATCTGCTGGACCAGCACAACGCCCTGCTCTTCGCCGTGATCCCGCACATACGGTGGAACGACGCCGGCCTGCGAACCGACTTTCTGCGCTCCTGCCTGAGCGCCGCGCACCCCAGGATCGTACTGTTCGTCGAAGTGAGTCACGGTGCGGCGGAGACGGCGAGGGAAGAAGTGGCCGCCACCCTCCATGGTTCGGCGGCGGTCACCCATCTCGCGTTGCGCGAGCTGGACGCCGAGGACATCTGGCGGTTCAGTCACAGCGCCCGGGCGGCGAACGGCGGCCCGGGCGGTCTGGTCGAGCCGGACAGGAGCTCCCTGGTGGCGGCGCACTCCGAATGGAGACCGTCCGACGTACGCGAGCTGCGGAGGGTGTTCCACTCGGCAGCGGACGCGCTGCGCAGCGCGCCGCATCCCTGGCCGATCGACGCCGACGCGCTCAGACCCCACTGGGAACGGCGGCGGGCCGGACGCGCCTCCCTGCTCCGTGACCCGATCCCGCCCCGCTCCGGTGGCTGACGCCCACCCCCGACCGCGCCCTCACAGGACCCGCAAGGAGTGCCATCGTGGCCGCAGCAGACAATGCAGACACCTGGTACAGCAACCCCTTCCCCCTGGTGCCGGTCGTGCGGCTGGGCCCGTCGGCGGACCTCGGCGAGGCCCCGGTGGAGGCCGCGGACTCGGGCAACGCCCATGTCCCGACCCAGATCCTTGAGGATCTCCAGGGCCTGGTGCGCGACTACCTCCGGGACCGCCCCCGGGGTGGCCGGCGGGGCCGGGCGATCGCCGTGGTGGGCGAGTTCGGCCTGGGCAAGTCCCATGCGGCCCGGGAGGTCTGCAACGCGCTGGCCCGCCCGGACGGCCCCGCCCTGTGGATCGTCGACGAGCCGGCGCAGGACTTCGGCCGGATGTACCGCGACCGGCTGCGGGGCCCTGCCGACAGCCCTGAGGGGCGTGCCGCGTTCGAGGAACTCGTCCGGGACTACTACGCGTACGTGACGGCGGTGCGGGTCGGCGAGCAGAGCGCCGACACGCGTCCTGGCCGGCCGGACGACATCCCGTTGGGTGACATCGCCCTCGACGACATCGCCACCGGGCTGCGCGACCGGGTCCTCGACCCGGACAAGGTGGTGTCCGCCCTGCGCTACGACCCCGAGGTGATGCACGCGGACCTGCGCGTCACCCTCGGCGAGGTGACGGAGCACCGGCGCTTCGCCACCGCGTTCGCCCTGCTCCAGGATCCGCGGTTCACCTCGCTGGTATGGGCGTGGCTGAGCGGCGACGAGCCCGCGCAGCAGTTGAAGGAACGCGGCATCAAGGACGCCGTCTCGGGCATCGACCCGGTGTTCGACGCGCTGGCCGTACAGGGCTTCCTGCACGGCCGGGTGGGCAAACCGTACGTGCTGCTGATCGACTCGCTGGAGAAGGTGCTGGACTGGCCGGAGGAGTCCCGGCGCACGTTCGTGGACGCCTTCGAGCGGCTGGTCAACGTGTATGTCAGCCGGGGCGGTCTGCTGCTGTTCTGCACCTCGCCGCGCGGTCTGAACGCGTTCCGGCCGAGCCTGCACGAGCGGGTGGTGCAGCTGTGGCCGACCCGGTTCGGCGCGGAGCTCACCGGGCGGCTGGTCGCCGAGTACGTGGGGTCGGGCCCCCGGCCCGAGGCGGCCGCGGGGTCGGACGCGATCGAGCGGTGGCCGGCGCCGTTCGGGTCCGAGTCGGTCGGCATCCTCCAGGAGCTCACCGGCGGTGTGCCCCGGGAGATCCTCAAGACCTGCCGTCACGCCTGGCAGTTGAGCGAGGACGGCGGCGGCGCGGTCCGGGAGGTGAGTGCCGCGACCGTGCTGCGGGCCGTGCGCGAGCTGCACGACAACGTCTCCGAGGACCAGGTGCTGTCCACGGTCCACGACGCGCTGGCGCTCGGACAATGGCGCATCGCCTCATCCGACCCGGTCCCGGCACGCGGTTCCGACGCCGACGGGCCGTTGGCGGTGGCGTACTGGCTGGAGCCGGTCCCGAACGCCTACATCGCGATCGTGGTCACCCCGTCGGTGCTCGTCGCGGACGACGAGGAGCGCATCACCGCACGGGTCCGGGCCCTGCGCGGCGCCCTCCATCCGGCGCAGGCCGAGGTGCTGCTGGTGGTCAACGGCCATGTCTCGCGCACCCTGCGGGACCGGCTGGCGCGCTCCCTGGGCTCGCAGCCCCTGGTATACCGCCCGGGTGACTTCGCGCAGGCCGTGAACCAGGCCTTGGACCGGCTGCGCGCCCGCCTCACCCAACTGCGCCAGGAGGCCGATCTCGCCGAGCTGACCACCGAGTTGCGCAGTGCCCTGGGGGAGCACGGTGCCCAACTGGGGCAGCTGCGGCGGACGGTGAGCGATCTGGCCCGCCGTGATCTGGTCGCGGCGGCGCCCGGCCCGGTGCGTACGGCGCTGCCGGAGCCCGTCGAGGGGCGCTTCGAGGAGGTGTTCGCGCTGCTGGACGCGTCCGTGGAACGGCTGGCCGGTCATCCGGCGGGCGGTGACGCCGCCGCCGGTCCGGCCCTGCGGGCGGGGCCGGCGGAGCTGGCGGCGCTGGGCTGCGCCACGTTGGTGCGGCAGTTGACGGAGACGTTCCGTACGGGCGCCGACGCCTGGTTCCGTGCCGTCTCGGCCGGTGTGCCGAGCGAGGAACAGTGGGCGCGGCTGCGCGGGGTCTGCCGGCAGTACGAGACGGCGGTCGAGGTGCTGCCCGTGCAGGCCCTGGGCGGGGCGGGCCCGGTGCACCGGCCGACCGTGGCACGGGCGGTGGAGGCACTGGCCGACGAGGTGTGGGGCGACCTGGTCAGTGCCGTGCGGGCTGCGTGACCTCGCGCAGGGCGCCCGCCAGCAGGTGCAGCCGGTTCTCGGCATGGGCGACCTGCCGCTGGTCCAGGGTCACCCCGAGGACGTAGTCGCGCGGCGTGAGCCAGACCACGTACACGGCGCCCTCCTGGACGTCCAGGACGAGGCGGTCGACGGGCGGTGCCACCACCAGCCGCAACGCGTCGGTGAGCCGGGCGAGATGGCCGCGCAGACTCCGGGCGAGGTCGCGGTAGGAGGTGCGGCGTGAGCGCACGCTGGTCTCCAGGAAACGCGGGCCGAGCTCGGGGCTTTCGAAGACGTCGCCCGCGCAGACGAGTTTCCAGTCCCGGTAGTACGCGGCGTACTGCAGGTCGAGGGGGTTGACGTGGCCGCCCCACAGGGCCCGCAGCCGCATCTCGGAGAGGCCGTCGTGCCCGGCCGCCGCCGTCCCGAAGTCGATCCGCAGCCGGCCCTTGTCCTCCGGCAGGGGTTCCATGACGTCCATGAGGCCGCCGGGCAGTTCGTCGGGCAGGTGGTGCACCTGGGTGCGGATCGCGGCGACGAGGGAGTTCATGGCCTCGTCCACGGCGGGCATCCCGCCGGCCGTGTCGGTGTGCGCGGACAGGTACTCCCCCGCCTTGACGCGCCCGCCCCACAGGCCGCCGTGCGCGTTGGCCACCACGACCCGCATCAGCTCACCGGTGCCCAGCGGCCGCATCAGCGCGCCCAGGTCCTGGGTGCACAGCAGCAGCCGGCTGCCGGGCAGCGCCTCGTTCGCGATGTCCTCGCCGCCCACGGTGATCAGGCTGCTCAGCGGCGGGCAGTCGCCCCGGCGGACCACGAAGTCGATGATCCCGTTGCTGTAGTGGGACACCGACCTGAGTGCGGGGACACCGGCGAAGGTTCCTTGGCACAGCGCTGTTATGAGGCCGTGGCCCTCCGGGGACCAGTGGGACTCCGTGAAGAGCTCGGTCTCCGGGTGCGGGGCTGCTGCCACGTACGCTCACCTTCCGTCGGGGAACCGCCGGGGCGACGGCGCCGGTCCTAGATGCCGGGCAGTTCCAGGTCGATGTCGAAGTCCCTGGCCGGTGCGGTGGAACCGGAGGCCCGGGAGGCGAGCCAGGCGTGGTGCGCCCCCACGCGCCGCCCGTCGGGGCGATGCCCCATGTCCAGGTCCCGCAAACGGCGCAGGGCGCTCTCCGCGAGCCGGGTCGCCTCCTCGGTCCGTCCGGCCGCGGCGAGGGTGGCCGCGAGGGAGTTCTCCGCGGCGGACACCCAGGCGTGGCTGTCGCCGAGCCGGTCGGTCAGGAGGTGCAGCGCGGCCCGGCCGGTGGCCTCCGCGTCGTCGACGGCGCCGGTGGCCCGCAGGTACACCGCGTGCCGGACTCCGGCCAGTGCGGCGTAGGGGTGCCCGGCACCGAGGGTGCTGTCGACGGCCCTGCCGCACAGCCGGGCCTCGTGTTCGGCTTCGTCGTGCTTGCCGAGGGCGTGCAGGTCGGCGGCGAGACTGAAGCGGCAGCGCAGACTGATCAGATGGTCGGCACCGAACCGGCCGGTCGTCTCGGCGAGCACCCGCCGGTCGCGTTCGAGGGCCTTCTCGTAGCCGTAGACGCGCTCGTGGGAGCGGGCGGAGTTGTAGGTGATGCGGCGTTCGCTGACGGCCAGGCCCAGTTCGATGATCAGGCGGGTGCCGGTGGTGACGTCGCCGTGGCGGTGCAGCCACTGCCGCAGCAGGTCCTGGGACTCCGCGTCGCGTCCCAGGGTCCGGTAGACCCAGGCGAGCAGGTCGGCCGCGTGCCAGACGGCCGGATCGTCCTCGCCGCCGACGGCCTGGCGGTTGCGGAACCGGGCGAGGAGCCGGGCCAGCGCGTCGGGGGCCCGTCCGCTCAGGGCCTCGGTGAGGGCGAGGTTGTGCTCGACCTGGACGGTCGCGGGGTGCTGCGGTCCGAGCAGCAGCGTCAGGCCCTCCAGGACCGGGCGGGCCTGGAACAGCGCGTCGGAGAACCTGCCCAGGGAGCGCAGGTTGGCGCCGTAGGAGTCGGCGGACAGCAGCGTCCTCGGGTGCAGGGGGCCGAGCAGCCGGCGGTGGCCGCGCAGGGCTTGTTCGGACAGCCGGCGGGCGGAGTCGTAGGCGCCGGTGAGGCGGTGGGCGCGTGCGGTGAAGTTGAGCAGACGCAGGTACTCCGGTGACGGGTCGTCGTCGTCCGCCGGGGCCCAGGACGCCTGGGCGCGTTCGGAGATGTCGAGGAGGCGGGCGAGGTCGGCGCTCTCACCGCGCTGGCTGAGGGCGTTGAGGTGGCGCAGCAGGGAGCGCCGGACACGGGGGCGGTGGTCCTCCCACAGGCGCAGGGAGTACACCTCGCGGGCCCAGTCGGCACTCAGGCCGCGGTCCTCGTCCGGGGTGAACTCGGCGAGGGTGCCGCGCAGCACCTGCTCGATGTGGGCGCGCTCGGCCGGGTCCATGGCGGTGCGGACGGCGTCCCGTACGGCGTGGTGCTGTCCGAGGGGCTGGTCGGGCCGGTCGAAGTCGACCTCCAGGAGTCCGACCCTGGACAGGGCCCACAGGGCGACGCTCACCATGTGCTCGTCGGGCATCCGCGCGTCGGCGGGGATCCGGCGTACCGGTGCGGCCTCGGGCCCGTCGTCACGGGCGAGTTCGGAGAGGATGCGCCGTGAGCGGAGCAGTTCCAGGCCCATGCCGCGGCCGGTGAGCAGGGAGGCCGCGTTCAGCAGCCACCCCAGGGCGTCGCTCGTACGGCTCTCCGCACGCCAGGCGGCGGCGCCCGGGGTGTGCAGCACGGTCTGCCGTGCCACCCGCACCATGACGGGCACCGGCGGGGCGGTGCCGTCCTCTTCGAGCAGGGCCTGCTGGGCCGTGCGGTATTCGGCGAGGAGGTGGGCGACGGCAGCCCGGGCGGCGGCCTGGTCGCCCATGTTGTCGTCGCGCCGGTGGGCCGCCGCGCGTTCGGCGAGGCAGAGGGCGGCGATGCGCAGGGCGAGCGGGACGAAGCCCAGGACCTGGCCGACCCGCTGGGCCTGCTCCTCGTCGATCTCCGCGAGCCGTTCGCCGAGGACGGCCCGGCACTCGGCCGGTGACATGGGAGGCAGGGCGAACGACGCCATGCCGGGCGTGGCCGGGGCGCTGCGGCTGGTGATCAGCACGTGCCCGCGGGTGTGCGGGGTGGGCAGCATGTCCTGTAGCCCGTCCGGGGATTCGGCCCCGTCGTACACGAGCAGCCAGCTCTGCGTGTCGGTGCGGGAGAGGTGCTCGAACAGGGCCGGGGAGGCGCCGTCGCCGGTGGTGATCAGGTCGAGCCGGCCGGCGAGCCGGTGCAGGCCGCGGCGGGCGCGCGGGATCTCCCAGGAACGCACCCACCACACCACGTCGTAGGCGGAGCCGAAGCGGTGGCACAGCTCGCGGACGATCTCGCTCTTGCCCCAGCCGCTCGCGGCGTGCACGACCAGCGGGGTGTGGTCCCGGCCCGCCGCGTGCAGCTCCTCCAGGAGAGCGCCGATGACGTCGTCCCTGCCGACGAAGCCGCTGTAGCGGGGGGCGACGTTGGTGACAGCGGGCAAGCGGGGGAACCGGGCGCCTGGCGTGCCGTCCGCCGGGGGCGGGGCGCCGAGGCCGAGCCCCGCGTACAGCCGTCGCACCGCCTCGTCCTCGTCGGTGCCGCGCAGGTCGATGCGCTCGTGATGGGCTGCGCCCGGGTCGGGGAAGGGCTCGTCGGCCAGGACGATGCGGACGTCGGGGTGGGACAGCGCGGCCAGCTGGGCGAGGCCGGCGTGGTCCATGTCGGCCGGGGAGAGGAAGAGCAGGGCGGTGCCCGGGGCCGGCCGGTCGCCGGAGTAGGCGTCCAGGGCGCGCAGTTCGGTGCGGATGCCGCCGCGCCGGAACTGGTCCTCCAGCCAGGCCGCCCAGGGCGCGTGGCGCTGGGAGTGGACGAGGGTGACCCGGCTCAGCGGCAGCGGGCGACGGTTGCGGAGCCAGTCGGCCAGCCGCTCGTAGTAGGGACGCAGCCCGGTCACCGAGCCCTCCGGCTCGCTCTCGACGGCCAGTTCCCGGGTGTCGAGGTAGAGCGGGTGGTACGGGATCTCCAGGAAGGCGACCTCGGAGGTGCGGGAGGCCCGTGAGAGGGGCCCGAACTTGCTGCGCACCCGTTCGCGTGCGCCGCGCAGCCGGTCGTGCGACTCGACGTTGCTCTTCAGGCCCAGGGCCAGCAGCCGCACGGGCCGGCCGGACCGGCCGCCGCTCATCTGCTCGGCCAGCGCGGCGGCGCCGTCGATGGACCAGGCGGTCATGGCGAAGCAGAGCACGAGGGAGTCGGCGAGCGAGCCGAATCTGCCCTCGGCCGGCGCGTCGATCGCGTCGGGCAGCGGCGCCTCCACAAGGACGTGGTCGTGGCCGAGGGCCCGGGGATCGGAGGTGAGGGCGAGCAGGGAGGCGGCGTCCGGGCGGGCGACGGCGTGGATGCGCCCGGGTTCGGGCTCGGGCACCGGGGCGTCGCCCGGCGTGGCGGTGGCCCGGCCGTCCACGACGAGGACGCTGCGGTTGCCGGCGGCCAGCAGGTCCGCGACGTTGCGCACCGTCGTGCTGACGCCGAGGTTCTCCGCGGTGGAGCAGAAGAGGGCGAACCGTCCCGAGCGGTCGGCTGCGTGGATGTCGGGCATGGCCACTCCGCTTCGGACGGCAGGTGCTGGACGGTGGGGCACGACAGTCAGGGACGGCCAGTATAAGACGGGTTGCCCCTGATCAGACGGTTTCGCGCGAGGGCCGCGTCGGCGCGGGGGCCGGTCATTGGCTCTCGTTGTGGCCGGTGACGAAGGGCTCGTCCGGGTCGCCGCCGGTGCGCAGCCTGCGCAGGGTCTCGCCCAGTACGGAGGGCGGCAGCGCGGCGAGGTCGTCCAGGGGAACGGCGGTGAGGTCCAGTACGACGGACTCCAGGTCGGCCTCGTCCCGCTCGGCACCCGCTTCCTCGAGCTCTGCCATGGCCCATCCTCCGCGGTGCCCGACGGACCGCCGTGTGGCGGCTCTCCACGCCCGGCGCATGCGTGTCCCGGGACTCGGTGTCCAGTGTTGACGTCCCCACGGGCCGCCGCTGGAAAACGGCGACTTTCGGGCGGTGGCGGCCTCTAACGACGGATTCTCGATGTTGACGGCCTGTCACCCCCACCGAATACTGGGCCCCATGGCGTGGACCGGCCGGGCGGGCACGGGCCGGTCGCATGCGAACCGGGGGTGCGTATGAATCGGCTGCGCCATGCGGAGCCGCCGTGGCCGGCCGCGGCCGACGTCGTGGCCAGGGAGGCGGCCGGCTGGGTGCCCGCGCCGTTCCACTCCTTCGTCCTGAAGGTGCACAGCCGCTGCGACCTCGCCTGTCAGTACTGCTACATGTACCGCTCCCAGGACCGGAGTTGGCGTGAGCAGCCGCGCACCATGGCGCCGGAGGCGGTGGACCGCACAGCCGACCGCATCGCGGAGCACCTCGCGGCGCACGGTGTGCGGGAGGCCGCGGTGGTGCTGCACGGGGGTGAGCCGCTGCTGGCCGGTGAGGCCGCCGTCGGACGCACCGTCTCGGTCCTGCGTGCCGCGGCCGGTCCCGGCGTACGGCTCCACCTCGCGCTGCAGACCAACGGCGTCCGGCTGACCGAGCGCTGGCTCGACCTGTGCGCCGAGCACGGGATCCGGGTCTCGGTCAGTCTGGACGGGGACCGGGCGGCTCATGACCGGCACCGCCGCGGCGCGGACGGGCGCGGCAGCCACGCCCGGGTCGCCGACGCGCTGCACCGCTTGGCCGACGGGCCCCATCGCGGGCTGTTCGCGGGCCTGTTGTGCACCATCGATCTGCGCAACGATCCGGGGCGCTGCTACGAGCACCTGCTGACGTACCGCCCGCCGGCCGTGGACTTCCTGCTGCCGCAGGGCAATTGGGGGACTCTCCCACCGGGGCTGCGCCCGGGGACACCGTACGCGGACTGGCTGTGGCAGGTGTTCGAGCGGTGGTACGGGGCGGGACGGCGGGAAACCCGGGTGCGGCTGCTCGAGGACATGATGACGCTGCTGCTCGGCGGGACACCGCAGACCGAGGTGCTGGGCCTGGCCCCGGTGAGGTACGCGGTGGTGGAGACGGACGGTTCGCTCGCCCAGGACGACACGTTGCGCACCGCGTATCACGGCGCCGCCCGGACGGGTCTGCACGTGGAGCGTGATTCCTTCGACGCGCTGCTGCGCCATCCGGGTGTCGCCGCCCGGCAGTGGGGGGTCGACGGGCTGTCCGCGCAGTGCCGTGCCTGCCGGCTGCGGCAGGTGTGCGGGGGCGGGCACTACGCCCACCGCTACCGTGCGGCCACCGGGTTCGCCAATCCCAGTGTCTACTGCGCCGACCTGACGGCTCTGATCACGCGGGTCAGGGGGCGGCTGGCCGCGGACCTGGACGGGCTGCGCGCCGCTGCGGCGGAAGCGGCATGACGGGGCCGGTGCCGCTGCGTGTGCCCGGCAGGCTCTTCACCGCGCTCGCTTCGGGAGGCGGCGGGGCCGACGCCCTGCGTCTGCTGGCCCGTGCCGAGCACAGTCGCCGGCTGGCCTGCGCGCTGGCGGTGACGGAGACCGCCGGTGAGGTCGGCGGTGGCGTGGCCGATGCCGTCGCGCGCGCGTGGGACGTGCTCACGGCCGCCCACCGGACCGATCCGGAGGCCGTGGCCTCGGTGCTGTCCCATCCGTCGGCGGGTACCGCGCTGACGTGCCTGCTGGCCCGGCTGGACAGGGTCGTCGCGGGCGGGCCCGGGGTGGCGTGCGCGCCGCCGGTCCACTGGTTCAGTGCTCTGTCCGCGGCCGCCGCGGTCCGCGCGGGGGTGCCCGGACGGGTGCGGTGGGCCCTGGCGACGGACGAGGTGTTCCTGCCCTCGCTCGGCGGTGCCCGCTTCCCCGGTGCCCGGCCCGGTGACGTGGCCGAGGTGGTGGTCGACGCGGACGGCGCGGCCCGGCTCCAGGTGGCGGCAGGCAGTCGTCCCGCCCGCCCGGTCGAGGTGCCGCGGGTCCCGTCCGGGCCGTCGGGCCGGTGGCGGGCGGCGCACCGGCTCGTGGTGCCGGACGCCGGTGGGCCGCTGCTGCTGGACGACGCCGACCCGCTGCGCTTCCCCGGTGTCCCCGCGCGGCCGCTGGGACTGGCGGAGGACGACCTGTGCCGGTGGCGGAGCACGGCCCGGGAGGCCTGCCGGCTGCTGCGGGCCCACCACCCGCAGACCTACGCCGAACTCACCGCCGGTCCGCGCACGTTGGTCCCGGTCGACCGTCCGGGCAGCTTCAGCGGCAGCAGCGCGGAGGCGTTCGGCGCCATGGCGCTGTCCCGGCCGCGCTCCGCACGGGGTCTGGCCCTGTCCCTGGCGCATGAGATGCAGCACGCCAAGTTCGCCGCCGTACTCCACCTGTTCGACCTGTTCGAGCAGGACGGCGAGGAGCTCTACTACGCGCCCTGGCGCCCTGATCCGCGCCCCCTGCTCGGCCTCTTCCACGGGGCATACGCGCACCTGGGCGTGGCGGAGTTCTGGAACCGCTGCCGGGCCGTGGAGCGGGATCCGGCGGAACGCGCCCTGGCCGAGGCGCAGTTCGCCCGCTGGCGGGTCGGCGCCCGGCAGGCCACCGAGGTCCTGCTGGCCTCCGGTCGCCTGACCGCGCTCGGCGAGCACTTCGCGCAGACGATGCTGGGCACGCTCGACGCCCTGTGCCGCCTCCCGGTCCCGGCCGAGGCCCGCCGCCGGGGCCTGGCCCTGGCGGCCGACCACCGCGCGCAGTGGGTCCGCAGGAACGGGGTGCCGGAGGCACAGCTGATCTGAACGCCCCGGGCCCGGCGACCTGCCGTGCACCGCCGTGGATTCGCCGGCCCCCGCCCGGCGGTGGACCATGGAGGCAGGGGAAGCGGGGCTCTCGGCAGGAGACGCCGGTGGTGGACACGGATGTACCGCGTGGGCGCGGGCCCGGTCGGGCTGACCGCGGCGGCCGAGCTGCGACGGCAGGGGGTCCGCTGCCGGATCATCGACAGACTGCCGGACCGGCTGCCGTACGCCAAGGCGGTGGGTGTCCAGCCGCGCACGCTGGAGGTGTGGGACCGGATGGGCATGGTGCGGGCCGCCCTGGAAGCCGCCGTGCCGCTGCGCGGGCAGCTGGTGTACGCCGACGGCCTCGAGCAGGCGCGCTTGGAGCTGCGGCTGCCGCCGGAGGTCCCCTACACGCCTTCGCGGCCCTGCCGCAGTACGAGACGGAGCGGATCATCGAGGAGCAAGCCCGCTTCGGCACCGGCATCGAGCGGGGCACGCACTCGGGCGGGTCTTCCGCCGGTGACGGACACCGGATTGCGAAGCGGCCGGGACGGCCTGCGAACGCAAACGGACGGGTGGCACCGGCCACCCGCCCGTTCATGTCGGCGCGCTCCCGCAGGATCCTTCAGGACTGCGGACGGCGGCCGTGGTTCGCACCGTTCTTGCGGCGGGCCTTCTTCTTGCGACGTCGCTTCGAGGACATCGGACCTCCTCTTTCCGGCTCTCGGTCACCATCCACCGGATTGCGCGTCCGGTGACTACAGAGCCACTTTCCAACGGGCACGAACGCAAACACAGACGATGCGAATGCACACGGGTGGCCTATGTCACGGGCTGGGCCCCGGCCCGGGCGCGGTCGCACCCGCCCAGGGAAATGCTCAAGGGCTGTTTCGGATGCCTCCGAAACAGCCCTTGTCGGTGACTCTTACGAGTCGGGACGACAGGATTTGAACCTGCGACCCCTTGACCCCCAGTCAAGTGCGCTACCAAGCTGCGCCACGTCCCGATGCGTCCCGCGGGTGAACCGCGTGATCACGCAGGTCAACCCTACCGCATGGGGACCTGTCCCCCGGCCCGCGCCGACGGCCGGTCCGGGCGGCGGGTCCAGCCCGCGAGTCCCACCGTCGAGACGGCCACGGCGAGGACGGCCCACCAGGGGAGCCCGGCCTGGGTGGCGAGCCCCGCGAGGCCCGCGACGCCCAGGAGGGCCGTGGCCACGCCTCCGGTGATTTCGGCTCGTCGCACGGACCGTTCCCGTGTCTCGTCCACGTCCTTCTTCCCCTTCGCCCGCACGCTCGCACGCCTCGGCCGTGACACCGGCCGGGCATATGCCGCAACAATACGCGAGTCGGCGGGAACTCCCGACCAGGGCATAGGGGTTGAGACGGACAGGGGAGCCGCACAGGCCCGTGTCAGCTGTCGGGCGAGGGGCACCCCGACGCACGCACTGGAACGACGGAGTGTCCGCCCGGCCCGCCCGCAACCCCACACTCTGTCCAGGCCGCTCCCCCGCTCACCAGGGCTAAGGTCACCGCATGACGCACAGCTTCGTACTGCACATCCCCGACGCCGAGCTCGAACCCGAGCCCCTCGCGCCCGAGCAGATCGTCTCCGGGACGCCCGAGGTGACCGGGAAGGTGGTCTGGGAGTCGGAGGACGGCCGTCAGGTGCGGGGCGTCTGGCAGATCACTCCCGGCGTGGTCACCGACACCGAGGCCGACGAACTGTTCGTCGTGATCAGCGGGTCGGCGACGATCGAGGTCGAGGGCGGGCCCACGCTCACGGTCGGGCCGGGCGACATGGCCGTCCTGCGCGAGGGCGACCGCACGACGTGGACGGTGCACGAGACCCTGCGCAAGGCGTACGCGATCAACCTCTGAGCGGTGCCCACGCAGTCGCCGAGCGGCGCGGGCTCCGTCACTTGGCGGGGCACGCGCCGGTGTTCGCGTGGTCAGGGGCCGGGCGCGGGCGCCGTCGACCCGCGGATCTCCAGCGTGGGCGAGACCAGTTGGACGCGGCCCGCTCCGCCGGCGTCCTCGAAGCGTTCCAGGAGGCAGCGGGCCGCCCGGCGTCCGACCTCGTGGCTCGAGTTGTCGACCGTCGTCAGCCACACGTGCCGCAGCCGGGCGATGCTCGTGTTGTCGTAGCCGACGACGGACAGGTCGTGCGGGACGCGCAGGCCCAGTTCCTCGGCCGCCGAGAGCGCGCCGATGGCCGCGATGTCGTTGACGGCGAAGACCGCCGTGGGCCGGTCGGGGCGGCTGAGCAGCCGGACGGTCGTGCGGTAGCCGCCCTCCTCGGTCATGTCGCTCGGCTCGACCAGCACCTCGTCCGCGAGACCGTGTCGGCGCATCGCCGCCTCGAAGCTCCGGCGGCGCAGCTCGCCCACCGCTCCGTAGCCCGCGATGTGCGCGATCCGGCGGTGCCCGAGGCCGATCAGGTGCTCGGACACCAGACGGGCGCCCCGCTCGTCGTCGCCCGCCACGACGTCGACGCCGGGCGGCGCCGGTTCGCGGGAGCCGGCCAGGACGACCGGGATGCGCCCGGCGTCTTCGAGGGCCGCCGGGTCGGGGAGTGTGCCGACCACCACCAGGCCGTCGACGCGCAGGTCCAGCAGCGGGTCGGCCGGGTCCTGGCCGGTGCGGCGGTTGAGGCGGGCGTCGGCCAGCAGCATGCGCAGGCCGTTGGCGTGCAGCAGGGAATTGAGGCCGTCGAGGAGGTCGACGAACCAGGGGTTGCGCAGATCGTTCAGGAGGACGCCGACGGTGCGGGTGCGCCGCTCGCTGAGGCTGCGGGCGGCGGCGTTGGGGCGGTAACCGAGCTCCCGAGCCGCCCGGAGCACGGCGTCGCGCTTCTCGGGGCGCACCTGGTCGGAGCCGCGCAGCACGAGGGAGACCAGCGACTTCGAGACACCGGCCCGCTCGGCCACGTCCCGGATCGTCGGCGGTCTCATGGGATGGACCGTTCCATGGGGCGGTACGGCTTGTCAAAGGGGGCGGCACGGCTCGTCAAAGGGTTGACAGCGTCGGCAGACCCGCCCAGGGTGGCCTGGACAGGTTCTGGAACGGTCCAAAGAGGGGCTCTCATGGTGGACACGCTCGGCGTCGCCGTCATCGGATTCGGCTGGATGGGGCGGGTGCACACGCAGGCCTACGCGCGTGTGCGGCACCACTACCCGCAGCTGCCCCTCGCTCCGGAGCTGGTCACCGTCGCCGAGGAGGTGCCGGGCCGGGCCGAGGAGGCCGCCGCGCAGTTCGGGTTCGCCTCCGCGACCCGGGACTGGCGTGAGGTGGCCGCCGATCCTCGGGTGCGGGCGGTCAGCATCACCGCGCCGAACTTCCTGCACCGTGAGATCGGCGTCGCCATGGCCGAGGCGGGCAAGCACATCTGGATCGAGAAGCCGGTGGGCCTGACCGCCGAGGACGCCGGCGCGGTCGCGGACGCCGTCGCCGCGGCCGGTGTGCAGGGCACGGTGGGCTTCAACTACCGCAACGCGCCCGCCGTCGAAGCGGCCCGGGAGCTGATCGCCGCCGGCGAGATCGGCACGGTCACGCACCTGCGCATCCGGCTGTTCAGCGACTACGCCGCGCATCCCGAAGGTGCGCTGACGTGGCGCTACGAGCGGGAGCGGGGCGGCAGCGGGGTGCTGGGCGACCTGGCCTCGCACGGCGTGGACCTGGCCCGGTATCTGGTCGGCGACCTCGCGTCCCTGACAGCCGACACGGCGATCTTCGTCCCGGAGCGGGCCCGCCCGTCCGGTGCCACGTCCGGCCACAGCCGCGCCGCCGGAGGCGAACTCGGCGCGGTCGAGAACGAGGACTACGTCAGCTGCCTGCTGCGTTTCGCCTCCGGGGCACGCGGTGTCCTGGAGGCCTGCCGGGTGTCGGTCGGTGAGCAGAACAACTACGGCTTCGAGGTGCACGGCACGAGGGGCGCGGTGTTCTGGGACTTCCGCCGCATGAACGAGCTGGGGGTCAGCCGCGGCACCACGTACCAGGACCAGTCCGTCACCACGGTGTACGTGGGCCCGGGCCACGGCGAGTTCGCCGCGTTCCAGCCGGGTGCGGCGAACGCCATGGGGTACGACGACCTGAAGGTCGTCGAGGCGTACCGCTTCCTGCGGTCGGTCGCCGAGGGCACCCCGCACGGAGCGACGCTGACGGACGCCGTGCACAGCGCGGCCGCGCTGGACGCGATGGCGCGGTCGGCGCGGAGCGGGAGCTGGGCGGAGGTCACCGGGCGGGCGTGACTCACGCCCTCAGGTGGAGCTGGTGAGCCTGCGGCCCAGGTAGACCTTCACCGGCACGAGGGCCAGCCACATCCACATGATCCCGGGGCCGGCCACCAGGGCCAGCGGGACGGTCGCGAGGAAGACCACCACGGACGAGGCGCTGTCCAGGAGGTAGAGGGTGGTCGCCGCCTCGGAGGGCCTGTCGTGGCGCAGCCAGGGGCGTTTCGCCAGCACGGCGGCCACCCCCAGATGGCAGGCGGCCAGCGCGGCGACGGCGCCCGCGTACACGGCGACCGACACGGACTGGGCGCCGTACTCGGCGAGCAGCCGGGTCGGGAACGGCACGAGGGCCGCGACGCCGAGACCGACCATCGAGATGCCGATCACCTGGCCGTCGATCTCCCGCACGTCCTGGAAGATCCGCCGGTGGTCGCGCCAGAAGCTTCCCAGCACCGCGACGCTCAGCGCGTAGGCCCCCAGGTCCGGGAGCAGTTCGCGCAGGGCCGCGCGATACGCGGCGGGCTCGAGCTCCCGCGGCACGGACAGGTCAAGGACGAGCAGCGTGATGGCGATGGCGAACACGCCGTCGACCAGGGTCACCAACCGCTCGGGGCCGCCGTCCGGGCGCGAGGTCCACATGGGCCGACGGTAGGGGCGGGGCCGGGACTCCTCACGTATCCACGCCCGGTGTCGCCCCGGCGTTCACACGGCCGCCTGCGGCGGCATGTTGTACGGCGTCACCACCTGGATGGCCGACGGCAGGATCGGTCCGGCCGGCGGCAGCGCGTCGTGGGCGCGCATGACGGTGTGGCAGGCCTCGCGCACGTCCTGCCGGAGGTCGTGGTGGAGCACGGCGGACAGGCGGTGCTCGCGCAGCAGGCGTGTGTTGTCGTGGTCGAGGTCGTGCGCGACGAACACCGCGCAGTCGCGGCCGAGGTCGTCGAAGGCGCGCAGCGTCGCGATGTTGCCGCCGCCGATCGAGTACACCGCGCGGATGTCCGGGTCGCGTTCCAGTGCGGCCCGCACGAGGTCGTACTGGGTGGTGTCCAGCCCCTGGCCCTCGGCGATCTCGACCAGCGTGCGCCCCGGGTGCCGAGCGCGCATGGCGCTGCGGAAGCCCATCTCGCGCTCCTCCTCGTTGCGGAAGAACCCGCTGCTGAGGCTGGTGAGGATGTTGCCGGGGCGCTCCCCCAGCCACTGGCCCATCAGATAGGCGGCCGTGGCGCCCGCCGCCCGGTCGTCTATGCCGACGTAGGCGCGGCGGGCGCTGGCGGGCAGGTCGGTCACCAGCGTCACCACCGGGACGCCGGCGGCTTCGAGCCGGCCGACCGCGGCGGTCACCTCGGGGACGTCCGGGGCCTTGAGGATCACGCCCTGCGAGCCGCGCCGTGCGATGCGGTCGAGGATCCGCACCAGCTCCGTGGCCGGGCCGGTCTCGCGGAAGTGGAAGCGGGAGCGCAGCACCGCCGGACGCAGGGACGGCAGCTCGGCCTCCAGGGCGGCGCGGATCGCCGTGGTGAAGCGCTCGGGCGCCTGCATCACGATGTCGACCATGAACGTCCGGCCGACGAGGCGCACCTGGGTGCGCTGCCGGTCGAGATCGGCGATGGCCTGGCGGACCTCCCGGGCGGTGCTCTCGCGCACGCCGCCCCTGCCGTTCAGCACCCGGTCGACGGTCGCCTCGCTCAGGCCCGCCTGACGGGCGATCTCCCGGATCGGGAACGGGTGGCCCATGCGCCGGCTCCTTGAGGGGTTTTTGATGGCTCGCTGCTGGTTGTTCGAAGGGTTTGTACTGACAAGAATGACAGGGCTGCGCCGCTCCGTGACCCCGAAGGGACGACGATGTCCTTCACTTCCGTACCCCACCGTGCCTGGCTGTCCGAGCAGGACTGTGATCTCGACGCGTTCCGCGACCTGGTCGAACGGGTGACGGACCGCGCCGACTACCCGCATGCCTGCGCGGTCGAGCGGAACGTGCCGGTCTACGACTGCGGGCTGCTGGAAGGCGACCGGGTGGTCCAGGCCGAGCTGGTGCGGGCGCTCACCGACGGGCCCGGCATCGTCGTCTTCCGCGGCGCCTTCCCCGACCCGGACGTCGTGGACCGGGCCACCGCCGTGTTCGAGGCGCTGATCGCCGAGCAGCGCGCCTCGGGCGCGGCCGCCGGGGACCACTTCGCCGAGCCCGGCGCGAACGACCGGGTGTGGAACGCGCTGGAGAAGGCGGCCCTGTACGACCCGGAGGCGTTCGCCGACTACTACGCCAACGACGTCCTGGCGCTGGTGGCCACCGCGTGGCTGGGCCCCGGCTACCAGGTCACCTCCCAGCTGAACGTGGTCAACCCGGGCGGCGCCGCCCAGACCGCGCACCGCGACTACCACCTGGGCTTCCTGTCGAACGAGGTCGCCGCCGCCTATCCGGCGCACGTGCACCGCCTCTCCCCTGTGCTGACGCTCCAGGGCGCGGTCGCGCACTGCGACATGCCGGTGGAGTCCGGGCCGACGATGTACCTGCCGCACTCGCAGACGTACGAGCCGGGCTATCTCGCCTGGCGGCGACCGGAGTTCCGGGCGTACTTCGACGCGCACCGGGTGCAGCTGCCGCTCGCCAAGGGCGATGCCGTGTTCTTCAACCCGGCGCTCTTCCACGCGGCCGGCACCAACCGCTCGGCGGACATCCGGCGCATGGCGAACCTGCTCCAGGTGTCGTCCGCCTTCGGCCGCGCGATGGAGACGGTGGACCGGGAGGCCGTGGCCAACGCGGTGTACCCGGTTCTCCTCCGGCGCAAGGCCGAAGGCGCGGACCAGGCGTGGCTGGACCACGTGATCGCGGCGAGCGCCGAGGGCTACCCCTTCCCCACCAACCTCGACGGTGACCCGCCCGTCGACGGCCTGGCACCGCCCTCGCAGGCGGACCTGGTGCGGCGTGCGCTGCGCGAGGAGTGGACGCCGCGGACGCTCCGGGCGGAGCTGCGGGCCGGTGCCGAACGGCGAGAGAGCTGAGGAACCCGATGGGACTTCTCGACGACAAGGTCGTCCTGGTCAACGGCGGAAGCCAGGGGGTCGGCGCGGCCGTCGCGCGGGCAGCGGTGCGCGAAGGGGCGGTGGTGGCCGTGACCGGGCGGCGCCCGGAGCCCGGCGAGGCGCTGGTGGAGGAGCTGACCGCCGCGGGCGGCAAGGCGATGTACGTGCGGGCCGACCTGTCGGACGCCGAGCAGGCGAAGGCCTCCGTGGCCCGGGTCGTGGACACGTACAGCCGCGTCGACTGCCTGGTGAACTCCGCCGGGCTGACGTCCCGGGGGACGCTGCTGGACACCACGCCCGAGCTGTTCGACCGGCACATCGGGATCAACCTGAAGGGCCCGTTCTTCGCGATGCAGGCGGCGGTGGCGGACATGGTGGGCCGTCAGGCGCCCGGCACGATCGTCAACATCATCACCTCGTCGGCGCACGGCGGGCAGCCGTTCCTCGCGCCGTACGTCGCCGCCAAGGCCGGGCTGATCGGGCTGACCCGCAACGCGGCGCACGCGCACCGCTGGGACCGGGTCCGGATCAACGGGCTCAACATCGGCTGGACGGCGACGGAGGGCGAGGACGCCACGCAGAGGGCGTTCCACGGGGCGGGGGACGGCTGGCGCGAGGAGGCGGCCGCGAAGCTGCCGATGGGCAAGCTGGGGCAGCCCGACGAGATCGCCGACTTTGTTGTGTTCCTGCTGTCGGAGCGGTCCGGGGTGGTCACCGGGTCGATCATCGACTGGGATCAGAACGTGTTGGGGGGACTCGACTGAGGATGTGCCGCGCATTGCCGTCGGTGATGTGCGGCGCCGTTGTGGCTGATCGCGCAGTTCCCCGCGCCCCCAAAAGCGAGGGCGCAGCACCACCCCCCGTCTACCTCTAGGAGCAACACCCATGCGTATCGGAATCCTCGGCCTCGGCCGCATCGGCGCCTTTCACGCCGAAACCCTGTCCGGACTCGACGCCGTCGGCTCCCTCGTCCTGACCGACCCGTTCGCGGACGCCGCCAAGGCCGCCGCCGAGCGGTTCGGGGCCGAGGTCGTGGACTCACCGGAGGCCCTGCTCGCCGCAGGTGTGGACGGCATCGTCGTCGCCGCCGCCACGGACGCCCACCCGGCGCTGATCCTGGCCGGTGTCGAGGCCGGTGTCCCCGTCTTCTGCGAGAAGCCCGTCGCCAGGACCATGGCCGAGGGGGTCGAGGTCCTCAAGGCCGTGGCCGGCCGGGACGTGCCGATCCAGATCGGCTACAACCGCCGGTTCGACACGGGGTTCGTCAACGCCCGCGCCGCCGTGCGGAGCGGTGAGCTCGGCAAGCTGCACACGGTCCGCTCGACCACGCTCGACCCGGCGCCCCCGCCGGCCGCGTACATCGCCGCGTCCGGCGGCATCTTCCGCGACTGCTCGGTGCACGACTTCGACATCATCCGCTGGGTGACGGGCCGCGAGGTGACCGAGGTGTACGCCGTCGGCGGCAACCGCGGCGCGGACTTCATCAAGGAGGCCGGCGACGCCGACACCACCGGCGCGATCCTCACCCTCGACGACGGCACTATCGCGGTGGTCTCCAACTCCCGGCACAACGCACGCGGTTACGACGTCCGCATGGAGATCCACGGCTTCCGGGACTCCATCGCCGTCGGCCTGGAGGACAAGCTGCCGCTGCGCTCGGTCGAGCCCGGGGTGACCTTCCCGGCGGGCACGCCGCACGACTTCTTCATGGACCGCTTCACCGAGGCCTACCGCGCCGAACTGACCGCGTTCACCGAGGTCGTCGCCGGCACACGTCCCTCCCCCTGCACGATCGAGGACGCCCTGGAGGCGGGCTGGATCGCCGACGCGTGCACCCTGTCGCTGCGCGAGCACCGTCCTGTGACCATCGAGGAGGTACGGGTGGGCTGACGTGGCGGCCGCCGCGGCTCAGGGAGCGCGCCAGACGTTGGAGAACGCCTCGTCCTCGATGGCCCGCCGACGGCGGACGGCGCCCAGTTCCGTCACGGCGTCGACCACGGCGGCGAGCACGGCCTGGGGCGCGTCGTCGGGCTCCGGGAGGTCCTCGGGCACCTCGTCGCGCACCCCGACGGCCGCCGCGAGTACGGCGAGCACCGGCTCGTCGGTCGCCCGGCGGTGCCGGGCACGCTGCCGGGCAGGTGACTCGACCGGTGCGGGCCAGGTGCTGCCGCGGAAAGGGAGCCAGGAGCCCCGGGGCCGCGCGACGAGCCCCTCCTCCTCGAGGACGGTCGAGTACTCCTGGGCCAGTCCACGGCCCCGGCGCCACAGCCAGTCCTCGATCGGCTCGTACGGCTTGTCGCGCACGAGCGCCGTCGCGGCCCGGTCCAGCAGCGGGTCGTCGAGGGGCGGCGCCAGGCGGGACACGATGCGGTCGCCGTCCAGTGTCACCACCTCGCCACCGAGCAGGTCGATCAGCTCGGCCCCGGCCAGCCCGAGCGACAGGTCGCCCTGCGTCACCTCTCGGCTCGTGGCCGCGTCCATCGCCACGATCATCAGGTCGCGTGCTGTGCCCATCACCGCTCCCCTCGAAGGCACTGATCACGCTACGCCGTTGCCGCCGGAGCGGCGACCAGGATCTTCGTACACACCGTCGACGCACGAGCACCGTCCCGTGACGAACCAGGAGAAAGGCCAGGCATGAGCGAACCGGTCCGGGAACCACCGCGCACAGGACGCTGCCGCCGGCCGGCGGCGCCCTGATGGACCTCGGCTGCCACAGCTGCACGCGCTGCGGATGCTCGCCTCGCCGCCCGAGTCCGGGACGGCGCCGCGCTGCCGCTGGACGCGGACGACACGGTGCGGACGAGGGAACTCATCGACGCGTGCCACCTAAAGGCGGGCCTCGAACCCCGGCCGCGCTCCCGTGTCCGAGGCACGCCGCGAGGGGACCCTGGAGCGACCCCGGGTCCCCTTCTCACGTGTACAGCGCGGGCTTGTCCACCAGATCGATCTCCACCCGGCCCCCGTCCTCCAGTGCCCTGACCCCCGCCTCGCAGACCGCCGCCGCGGCGTAACCGTCCCAGGTGCTCGGGCCGGTCACCTCGCCGCGGCGGGTGGCGTCGACCCAGGCCTGGATCTCCTGGTCGTATGCCGTCTCGAAGCGTTCGGTGAAGTCCTGGGCGATGGTGCCGCCCCAACGGCCGGCCATGTGGGTGACCAGGGCGTGGCCGTCGCCGATGCGGGCGGTGCCGCGTTCGCAGACCACCTCGGCCTGGACCTGGTAGCCGAAGCCGCAGTTGACGAAGATCTCGACGTCGCTGAGGGCTCCGCCGTCGGTCTCGAAGATCACGAACTGGGGGTCCTGCAGGTGGTCCGGGGCGTTGGCCGACGGGGTGGGGCGCAGCACCGTGACGGCTGTGATCTCGTGGCCCAGCAGCCAGCGGGTCGCGTCGGCCTCGTGGGCGACGGAGTCGCTGATGAGCATGGAGCTGGTGAAGAAGGGCGGGCTGGCCACGTTGCGGTGCCGGTTGTGCACCATGAGCGGGCGGCCCAGCTGACCGGTCGTCAGCAGGGCCTTCAGCTTCCCGTACTCGGGGTCGTAGCGGCGCATGAATCCGACCTGGACCCGGCGGTGGCCGAGACGCAGTTCGGCTTCGAGGACGCGCAGGGCGGAGGCCGCGTCGGGGGTGAGCGGCTTCTCGCACAGGACGGGCAGATCGTGCTCGAAGGCGGCAAGGAGGGTGGCCTCGTGGGCAGGGCCGGGGGAGGCGATCAGGACGGCGTCGACGTCGGCCGCCGCCATCGCGGCCGCCGGGTCGGTGTGGGCGGTGCAGCCGTCGACATGGGCGGCGACGGCCTTGGCGCGCTCCGCGTCGACGTCCACGACGGCGGCCACGCGTGCTCCGCTGGTGACGTCGCGGATGCGGCGCACGTGGTCGGCGCCCATCCTTCCGGTACCGATGACCGCGATGCCCAGGGGGGCGCGCTCCGTCATGGCCGTCCTTTCGGGTCAGGCGCCGCAGGACCTCAAGAACGTGCGGGTGCGCACCGCGATGGGCAGCGGCTTGTCCGGCTCACAGGGGTACATGTCCTGCTCGACGATGGCGAACAGGTCCACGCCGAGCTTCTGGGCCGCCGTGAGGACCGGACCCAACTCGGGTACGCCCGCGGGCGGTTCGCACATCACGCCGCGCGCGACGGCGGGACCGAACGGGACCTCGTTCTTGACGACGTCGGCGAGGATCTCCGGGTCGACCTGCTTGAGGTGCAGATAGCCGATGCGCTCGCCGTACGTCTCGATCAGCTTGACGCTGTCGCCGCCGCAGTAGGCGTAGTGCCCGGTGTCCAGGCAGAGGTTGACGGCGCCGGAGTCGGTCGAGTCGAGGAACCGCTCGACGTGCTCCTCGGTGTCGATGTGGGTGTCGGCGTGCGGGTGGACGACGATGTCCAGACCGTACGTGTCCTTCACCTCGCGGCCGAGGCGCTCCATGCCCGTGGTGAGGTTGCGCCACTGCTCGACGGTGAGCTCGGGGGCCTCGAGGATCTCGGCGGTCTTGTCGTCCCGCCAGAACGACGGGATGACCACCAGGTGCCCCGCGTCCATGGCCTGGGTGAGCGCGGCGACCCGGCTGACCTGCTCCCAGGTGGAGTCCCACTCGGAGGGGCCGCGGTGCAGTCCGCAGAAAATGGTGCCGGCGGAGACCTGGAGGTTCCGCTTGGCCACCTCGTCGGTGAGCCGGGCCGGGTCGGTGGGCAGGTAGCCGTACGGGCCGAGTTCTATCCAGGAGTAGCCGGCCTCGGCGACCTCGTCGAGGAAGCGTTCCCAGGGGACCTGCTGCGGGTCGTCGGGGAACCAGACGCCCCAGGAGTCGGGGGCGGAGCCGACCCGGATGCGGTCGAGCGCGAGGGCCATGTCAGGACTTTCCTTCCGAGGACGTGGCTACGGGGGCGGTGAGGTCCCCCTCTTCGGGGAGCTCTTCGACGTCGACACCGCGGACCTGGCTCAACTCATGCTTGAGGGAGGCCAGTTCGGCGCCGCCGGCCATGTGGTTGGTCAGTTCCTCGAGGGAGACGTCGCTGCGGGAGGCGGACAGTTCCATGGTCCCGAGGCGCAGCACGCTGAAGTGGTCGCCGACCATGTAGGCGTGGTGCGGGTTGTGGGTGATGAAGATGACGCCGAGGCCCTTCTCGCGGGCGGCGGCGATGTACTTCAGCACCACGCCGGACTGTTTGACGCCGAGGGCGGCGGTCGGCTCGTCCAGGATGAGGACGCGGGCGCCGAAGTAGACGGCGCGGGCGATGGCGACGCACTGGCGCTGGCCGCCGGAGAGCGTGCCGATGGGCTGCTCCATGTCGTCCAGGACGATGCCCATGTTGCGCAGTTCCTCGTCCGCGGTCTTCTTCATCTTCTCGATGTCGAGACGGCGCAGGGGCCAGGGGCCCTTGGTCATCTCGGAGCCGAGGAAGAAGTTCCGCCACACCGGCATCAGGGGGACCACGGCGAGGTCCTGGTAGACCGTTGCGATGCCCTTGTCGAGGGCCTCGCGCGGGGTGGAGAAGCGCACCGGTTCGCCGTCGACGAGGAACTCGCCCTCGGTGTGCTGGTGCAGCCCCGAGATGATCTTGATGAGGGTGGACTTGCCGGCGCCGTTGTCGCCGAGGACGCAGGTCACCTTGCCGGGGTGGACTTCGAGGCTCACGCCGTGCAGGGCGCGGATGTTGCCGTAGGACTTGCCGGCACCGCGCAGTTCGACGAGGGGACGCTCGTCGGCGGGCGGGGTGTCCTTCAGGACGGCACCGTGGGTGCCCGTTTCTTCGCTGGTCATCGCGGTCACCTCCGGGTCGCCGTGCGCTGGACCCACAGATTGATGAGGACGGCGCCGAGGAGCATCACGCCGAGGAAGGCCTTGAACCAGTCGGGGTTCCAGCCGGCGTAGACGATGCCCTGCTGCACCATGCCGAACATGAAGGCGCCGAAGACCGTGCCGATCGCGGAGCCGTAGCCACCGGTGAGCAGACAGCCGCCGATGACGGCCGCGGCGATGTAGATGAGCTCCTGGCCCACGCCCTCGCCGGACTGCACGGTGTTGAAGGAGAACAGCTGGTGCATGCCGACGAACCAGGCGCCGAAGCCGACCAGCATGAACAGGGAGATCTTGGTGAAGGTCACGGGGACACCGACGGCGCGGGCGGAGTCCTTGTTGCCGCCGACGGCGAAGATCCAGTTGCCGTACTTCGTGCGCAGCAGCACCCAGGTGGCCAGGGCCGCGAAGACCAGCCACCACACCACGGTGATCTTGACGTTGACCCCGCCGACCTCGAACGTCGAGGCGAAGATCTTCTGCGCCTGGGCGAAGCCGTCCATGTCGCTGATGTCGTCGGTGGCGACGTTGCCCGTGACGAGCTTGGTGATCGCGAGGTTCACGCCCTGGAGGATCAGGAAGGTGCCCAGGGTGACCAGGAAGCTCGGCAGGCCGGTCTTGACCAGCAGCCAGCCGTTGAAGGCGCCGATCGCGAGCGACACGAGCAGGGCGACGATCACGCCGACCCAGACGTTCAGGGTCAGCTGGTAGCTGAGCATCGACGCGGTCAGCGCCGAGGTGACCACGGCGACGCCCGCCGAGAGGTCGAACTCGCCGCCGATCATCAGCAGGGCCACGGGCAGCGCCATGATCCCGATGGTCGACGACTGGTACAGGATGTTGGCCATCGAGCTGCCGTCGCGCACCGGGGGTGCCGCGAACAGGAAGAACACGAGCACGGCCACGGCGCCGAGGAACACGCCGACCTCGGGCCGGGCGAGCAGCCGCAGCGCCAGCGGGCGCCGCCGCGTCCGGCCGTCCGTCTGCTGGGGGCCGGGGGCCGGCGGTGTGCCCACCGCCGGCTCAGCCTGCTGGGTCATGCTCATCACCGGGTGCCCTTCGCGGCGAACTCCCCGATCGTGTCGACGTTGGACTTGTCGACGAAGGCCGGTCCGGTCAGCACGGGCTGCTCACCGCCGCCGCTGTAGTTGCCGTTGTTCTTGTAGAGCCACAGGCCGTCGACGGCCAGGTAGCCCTGGAGGTAGGGCTGCTGGTCGACGGCGAACTGGATGTCGCCGCCCTTGACGGCCTTGATGAGGTCCTTGTTGAGGTCGAAGGTGGCGACCTTCGCCTTGCTGCCGGCGTCGGACACCGACTGCACCGCGGTCAGCGCGAAGGGCGCGCCGAGCGTGACGACGTAGTCGATGGACGGGTCCTGCTTCAGCTTGGCGGTGATCGTCGACTTCACGGACGGCATGTCGGTGCCGTTGACGTTCTGCGGGTCTACCTTGCCCTCGAAGGTCTTGGCGACGCCGTCGCAGCGCTGGGTGAGGCCGACGTTGCCCTGCTCCTGCATGACGCAGAGGACCTTCTTGGCGCCGACCTCGTTGAGCTTCTTGCCGAAGGCCTCGCCCGCCACGGACTCGTCCTGGCCGAAGAACTCCAGCAGGTTGAGCTTCTTCCAGTCGCTCAGGCCGGAGTTGAGGCCGACGACGGGTATGCCGGCCTTCCCGGCCTTGCCTATGACGCCCTTGAGCGCGTCCGGCTTGGCGAGGGTGACGGCGATGCCGTCGACCTTCTGGTCGATCGCGTTCTGCACCAGGTTGGCCTGGTTGCCCGCGTTCGGGTCGGCGGAGTAGACGAGCTTGATGTTGTCCTTGGCGGCGGCGGCCTCGGCGCCCTTGCGGACGGTGTCCCAGAAGGTGTCGCCGGGCGCCTGGTGGGTGACGAGGGCGACGGTCATGCGCGGCGTGGTCGCCTTGCCGGCCGAGGCGTTCGCGGCGCCCTCCTCGGACTTCTTGCCCCCGGAACTGCTGGAGCAGCCGGCGAGGGTCAGGGCCGCTGCGGCGGCGAGGGCGACTACGGGCGCGAGCCTGCGAGAGCGGGGGTGGGAAGAGCGGTCCATCTTTCCTGGCACCTCACTGTGCTACTGCGGGGAAAGGAAGGGATCACGAAGGGATCCGTGGTCCCGGAGCCTTACGGAGTCCGGATCATGATGCCGCAAACCGACTGTTGCGATGGCACGGGATACAAGTCCCTGCCGCGCCCGCTGTCAATACTTTGTTAAGACATCATTTCACAAGCAGGTCCGAATGTAAGTACAAACTATTGACAGCACCACCCTCGGAGACCTACACCTGGGAGGCGGCAGGTCCCGTGGATCCACGCCCCCACCGTGTCAGGGCGCCCCGGGGCCCGCATCCCCAGCTTCCCGAGGAGGTCGCGCATGGCCGAGCCAGCCCCGTATTTCGATGTGATCACGATGGGCCGCATCGGGGTCGACCTCTACCCCCTGCAGACCGGCGTCCCCTTGGAGAAAGTGGAGACGTTCGGGAAGTTCCTGGGAGGTTCCGCGGCCAACGTGGCGGTGGCCGCCGCCCGCCTCGGACGCCGCACGGCGGTGATCACGCGCACCGGCGACGACCCGTTCGGCACGTACCTGCACGAGGAGTTGAAGGGCTTCGGGGTCGACGACCGCTGGGTCACCCCCGTCGCTGCGTACCCGACGCCGGTAACGTTCTGCGAGATCTTCCCGCCGGACGACTTCCCGCTGTACTTCTACCGCCGCCCCAAGGCGCCGGACCTGGAGATCCGCACCGACGAGCTGGACTTCTTCGCCGTCCGCGACGCCCGGATCTTCTGGATCACCGGCACCGGACTGAGCGAGGAGCCGAGCCGTTCCGCCACCCTCGCCGCCCTCAAGGCCCGCGACAAGGCCGGCACCACCGTCTTCGACCTCGACTGGCGCCCGATGTTCTGGGGTGATCCCGAGGAGGCCCGCCCGTACTACCGCGAGGCCCTGCGGCACGCCACGGTCGCGGTCGGCAACCTCGACGAGTGCGAGATCGCCACCGGGATGCGCGAGCCGCAGGCCTGCGCGGACGCGCTGCTGGAGGCCGGCGTGGAGCTGGCCGTCGTCAAGCAGGGCCCCAAGGGGGTGCTCGCCGTGCACCGCGGCGGCACCCGGGCCGAGGTCCCGCCGGTACCGGTCGAGGTGGTCAACGGACTGGGCGCGGGTGACGCCTTCGGCGGGTCGCTGTGCCACGGTCTGCTGGCCGGCTGGGACCTGGAGAAGACCATGCGCCACGCCAACGCCGCCGGCGCCCTCGTCGCCTCCCGCCTCGCCTGCTCGTCCGCGATGCCCACCGCCTCCGAGGTCGAGGATCTCCTCGCCGGGGCGCCGGTGCCGAGCACGAGCCACTGAAACGGAGCCTTCCTTGAACATCGGCATCCCCGACCTCACCACGGTCAGAGCCCGCAACCCCGAGGCCGTCGCCGAGGCGGCGGCCCGCAGGGTGCGCCGACCGCTGGTCGGTGACAGCGGCCGCCTGATGATCGTGGCCGCCGACCACCCGGCGCGCGGCGCCCTCGGGGTCGGCGACCGGCGTCTGGCCATGGCGGACCGCGCGGACCTGCTGGAGCGGCTGTGCACCGCGCTGTCGAGGCCCGGCGTCGACGGGGTGCTCGCCACCGCCGACATCCTGGAGGACCTGCTCCTGCTCGGGGTGCTGGAGAACAAGGTCGTCATGGGCTCGATGAACCGCGGCGGACTCGCCGGGGCCTCCTTCGAGATGGACGACCGCTTCACCGGCCACCGCGCCGAGGACATCGACCGGCTCCGCTTCGACGCCGGCAAGCTCCTGGTCCGCATCGACTACGACGACCCGGGCTCGCTGACCACGCTGGAGTCCACCGCGCGGGCGATCGACGCCATGGCGGCCCGCAGGCTCCCCCTCTTCGTCGAGCCCTTCATCTCGCGGCGGGTCGACGGCAGGGTCCGCAACGACCTGTCCGCCGAGGCCGTCACCCGGTCCGTCGCGATCGCCTCGGGACTGGGCGGCACCTCCGCCTACACCTGGCTGAAGCTGCCCGTCACCGACGACCCGGACGCCATGGCCGGGGTCCTCCAGACCTCGACGCTGCCCGTCGTGCTGCTCGGCGGCGAGGTGGGCGAGGACCAGGAGGGTGCCTACGAACGCTGGCGCAAGGCCCTGCGGCTGCCCACCGTCCAGGGCATGGTGGTCGGACGGTCGCTGCTCTACCCGGCCGGGGGCAGTGTGGAAGAGGCCGTGGACACGGCCGTCGGTCTGCTGTGATCCGGAGGAACCAATGACGTACCACCTTCCCGCCGGCAAGGCCCTCGGCGGCCCGTACGCCGTCGACGTCACGCCCGAGAAGGCCGGCTGGGGCCATTCCAGCCTGCGGGTCCTGGAACTGCCGCCCGGTGGCACGCACTCCTTCGACACCGGTGACAGCGAGTGGATCGTCGTCCCGCTGAGCGGCGGGTGCACCGTCGCCGCCACGGACGACTTCGGCCAGGACACCTTCGAACTCCGCGGCCGCGCCGACGTGTTCAGCGGCGTCAGCGACTTCGCGTACGTGCCGCGCGACGCCCGCGCGACCGTGACGTCGGCCGGGGGCGGCCGGTTCGCGCTGACCGGCGCGCGCTGCACCCGCCGGCTGCCCGCCCGCTACGGCCCCGCCTCCGAGGTGCCCGTCGAGCTGCGCGGCACCGGCACCTGCTCCCGGCAGGTCAACAACTTCGGCGCGGCCGGAGTCTTCGAGTGCGACAAGCTCATCGCGGTCGAGGTGATCACCCCGGGCGGCAACTGGTCGTCGTTCCCGCCGCACAAGCACGACGAGCACCGGCCCGGCGAGGAGTCCGTGCTGGAGGAGATCTACTACTTCGAGTTCGCCGGCCACGACGGCATCCCCGGCCTCGGCTACCAGCGCGTCTCCCCCTCCGGCCCGGGCCGGGACACCGACGTGCTCGCGGAGGTGCGCGACGGCGACGTCGTCCTCATCCCGGACGGCTGGCACGGGCCGTCGATGGCCACGCCCGGCCACCACATGTACTACCTGAACGTCATGGCGGGCCCGGAGGCCGAGCGCGCCTGGCTGATCTGCGACCACCCCGACCACGCCTGGGTCCGCGACACCTGGCCGGACCAGCCGGTCGACCCTCGGCTCCCCCTCTACACCGCCCCGGAGATCTCCCTATGAGCGCCCCCACCCGCCGACTGACGACCGCCCAGGCGCTGGTCCGGTTTCTGTCCGCCCAGTACACCGAGCGGGACGGCGTGCGCCGCCGGCTGATCGCCGGGACCTGGGGCATCTTCGGCCATGGCAACGTTGCCGGAGTCGGCCAGGCGCTGGTCGAGTACGCCGATGTGATGCCCTACCACCAGGGCCGCAACGAGCAGTCCATGGTGCACGCGGCCGTCGGCCACGCCCGCCAGCTCAACCGTCTCTCCGCGCAGGCGGTGACGACCTCGATCGGCCCGGGCGCCACCAACCTGGTCACCGGCGCCGCGCTCGCCACCATCAACCGGCTGCCGGTGCTGCTGCTGCCCGGCGACTACTTCGCCTCGCACGCCCCCGACCCCCTGCTCCAGCAGCTGGAACACCCCGTCGAGGCCGACGTGTCGGTCAACGACACGCTGCGCCCGGTCTCGCGGTACTTCGACCGGATCACCCGCCCGGAGGCGCTGATCCCCTCGGCGCTCCAGGCGATGCGGGTGCTGGCCGACCCGGCGGAGACCGGCGCCGTCACCCTCGCCCTGCCGCAGGACGTACAGGCGGAGGCGTACGACTGGCCGGAGGAGTTCTTCGCCGAGCGCGTCTGGTCCGTACGGCGTCCCGCTCCGGACCCGGTGGAACTGGCGGCGGCCGTCGAGGCGATCCGGTCGGCCGGGCGGCCGCTGATCGTGGCGGGCGGCGGCGTCCACCACAGCGAGGCCGAGCAGGCGCTGACGGCGTTCGTGGAGGCCACCGGCATCCCCGTCGCCTCCACCCAGGCGGGCAAGGGCTCGCTGCGGTACGACCACCCCGCAGACCTCGGCGGAATCGGCCACACCGGCACCGCGGTGAGCGACGCGCTCGCCCGCACCGCCGACCTGGTGATCGGCGTCGGCACCCGCTACACCGACTTCACCACCGCCTCCGGCACGCTCTTCCGGAACCCGGACGTGCGGTTCCTCAACCTCAACATCACCGGCTTCGACGCGCACAAGCTGGCCGCGCGGACCCTGGTGTGCGACGCGCGGTCCGGTCTGGAGAGGCTGGCCGAGAGGCTGTCCGGGCACCGGGTGTCCGAGGCGTACGAGGCCGACTACCGCGCCGGCAAGGAGCGCTGGGACGAGATCGTCGAAGCCGCCTACCGGGCGGACGACGACAGCGCGGTCCCGACCCAGACGCAGGTGCTGGGCGCGCTGGACGCGACCGTCGGCGACGACGACGTGGTGATCAACGCGGCCGGTTCACTCCCCGGCGACCTGCACAAGCTGTGGCGCTCGCGCAGCCCGCGCCAGTACCACCTGGAGTACGGCTACTCCTGCATGGGCTACGAGATCCCGGCCGGCATCGGCGTCCAGCAGGCCGCCCCCGGCACTCCCGTGTGGGCCCTGGTCGGCGACGGCACCTACCTCATGATGCCGACGGAGATCGTCACGGCCGTCCAGGAGGGCCTGCCGGTCAACATCGTCCTGATCCAGAACCACGGCTACGCCTCCATCGGCGGCCTGTCGGAGGAGACCGGCGGCGAACGCTTCGGCACGGCCTACCGCTTCCGGGCCGCCGACGGCACCTTCACCGGTGCCCCGCTGCCCGTCGACCTCGCCGCCAACGCGGCCAGCCTCGGCATGGACGTGCTGCGCGCCAAGACCGTGCGCGAGCTGCGCGAGGCGCTCACCGCGGCGCGTGCCTCCGACCGCCCTACGTGCGTGTACGTCGAGACCGACCCGGCACCGACCGCTCCCCCGGCCGAGGCCTGGTGGGACGTACCGGTGGCCGAGACCGCCTCCCGCACGGCCGCCGTCGAGGCCCGCGAGCGCTACGACCGGAAGGTCGCGGACCGCCGGCGCCACCTGTGAACTCCCCTGACACCCCGCTCCGTGAAAGGCCCATGCGCACCATGAAGACCCTCACCCACTGGATCGACGGCAAGCCCGTCGAGGGCACCTCCGGCCGGTTCGGCCCCGTCTACAACCCGGCGACCGGCGACCAGGAGAAGCAGGTCGCGTTCGCGACCGTCGAGGAGGTCGACGCCGCCGTCGCCTCCGCCAGGGCCGCCTTCGCGAGCTGGGGCGGGTCCTCCCTGGCCACGCGCACGGCGATCCTGTTCAAGTACCGCGAACTGCTCGACGCCCACCGGGACGAGATCGCGGAGCTGATCACCGCCGAGCACGGCAAGGTGCACTCCGACGCGCTCGGCGAGGTCGCGCGCGGCATGGAGATCGTGGAGCTGGCGTGCGGGATCTCCGTCCAGCTCAAGGGCGAGCTGTCCACCCAGGTCTCCAACCGGGTCGACGTCGCCTCGATCCGCCAGCCGCTGGGCGTGGTCGCCGGCATCACGCCGTTCAACTTCCCGGCGATGGTGCCGATGTGGATGTTCCCGCTGGCGATCGCCTGCGGCAACACCTTCGTGCTGAAGCCGTCGGAGAAGGACCCGTCGGCGTCCCTCCGGCTGGCGGAGCTGGCCACCGAGGCGGGGCTGCCGGAGGGCGTCCTGAACATCGTGCAGGGCGACAAGACGGCCGTGGACCGTCTCCTGGAGCACCCTGACATCGAGGCGGTGTCCTTCGTGGGCTCGACGCCGATCGCCAAGTACATCCAGTTGAAGGCCGTCGAGCACGGCAAGCGGGTGCAGGCGCTCGGCGGCGCCAAGAACCACATGCTGGTGCTGCCCGACGCCGATCTGGAACTCGCCGCCGACCAGGCGATCAACGCGGCGTACGGCTCGGCGGGCGAGCGCTGCATGGCCGTGTCGGTGGTCGTGGCCGTGGGTGACATCGGTGACGAGCTGGTCGGCAAGATCGCCGAGCGGGCGAAGAAGCTGAGGATCGGCCCCGGTGACGACCCCGCCTCGGAGATGGGCCCGCTGATCACCCGCGAGCACCGCGACAAGGTGGCGTCCTACGTGGCGTCGGCCGCCGAGCAGGGCGCGGAGGTCGTGGTCGACGGCACGGGTTTGACGGTGGAGGGTCACGAGAACGGCTTCTTCCTCGGCGTCTCGCTGCTGGACCGGGTGCCGCTGACGGCGGACGCGTACCGGGACGAGATCTTCGGCCCGGTGCTGGCGGTCGTCCGCGCGCAGACGTACGAGGAGGCCATCCAGCTGATCAACTCCTCGCGCTGGGGCAACGGCACCGCGATCTTCACCCGGGACGGCGGCGCGGCCCGCCGCTTCCAGATGGAGGTCAAGGCGGGCATGGTCGGCGTCAACGTGCCGATCCCGGTCCCCGTCGGCTACCACTCCTTCGGCGGCTGGAAGGACTCCCTCTTCGGAGACCTGCACATCTACGGCAACGACGGCATCGCCTTCTACACCCAGGGCAAGGTCGTCACCACCCGCTGGCCGGACCCGTCCGACGGCGGTATCAACCTCGGTTTCCCGAGCAACTCCTGACACCCGAGGGGGGTTCGTCCATGGCGAAGACCGGTGGCCGGGCGGCCCGCAGCACGGCCGCCCCGGCGCTCGGCCCGCTGGACTTCGCCCTGGACAGGGGCAGTCCCGTGCCGCTCTACCACCAGCTCGCGCAGCAGCTGGAGGCGGCGATCGAGCGCGGGGTCCTCGCCCCCGGGAACCTCCTGGGCAACGAGGTCGACCTGTCCGTGCGGCTCGGTCTGTCGCGCCCCACCGTCCGCCAGGCCATCCAGTCCCTCGTCGACAAGGGGCTGCTGGTCCGGCGGCGCGGGGTGGGCACGCAGGTGGTGCACAGCCAGGTGCGGCGCCCCCTGGAACTGAGCAGTCTCTACGACGACCTGGAGGCGGCCGGGCAGAGGCCGGCCACGGAGGTCGTGCGCAACGAGCTCGTCCCGGCCTCCTGCGACGTGGCCGCCGCCCTCGGAGTGCCGGAGGGCGGCGAGGTCACCGTCCTCGACCGGCTGCGCCGCACCCACGGCCGGCCGGTAGCCCTGCTCCGCAACTACCTGCCGGCGTCCCTGCCGGCCTTCGACACCACCCGCCTGGAGGCGACCGGCCTGTACCGCATGCTGCGTTCGGCGGGCATCACCCTGCACAGCGCCCGTCAGACCGTCGGCGCCCGGGCGGCCACGGCACAGGAGGCGTCCCGCCTGGACGAGCAGCAGGGCGCGGCGCTGCTGACGATGCAGCGCACGGCGTACGACGACAGGGGGAGCCCGGTCGAGTACGGAACGCACGTCTACCGGGCCTCGCTGTATACGTTCGACTTCCAGTTGCTGGTCCGGCCTTGACCGCACTCGGGGGTCGGAGGCAGAGTCGTACATATACACCGTAAACGTACGGCGTCCCAGAGGCCTGGCTCATGAGTGCACCGTCCACCATCCTGATCACCGGCGGAGCCGGTTTCATCGGCAGTCACGCCTGCGCCGAACTCCTCGACCATGGCTACGAGTTGATCGTCGTCGACGACTACTCCAACAGCACGCCGCAGGTCTTCACACGGGTGCAGCGGGTCGCCGGACGCTTCGTGGGAGCTGTGTACGAACTGGACATCCGTGACCGGCGAGCCCTGTCGGCGGTGTTCCACCGGCACGCCGTGGACGCCGTCGTGCACTTCGCCGCCCTGAAGTCGGTCAGCCGGTCGGCGCGGATGCCCCTGGAGTACTACGACACCAATATCGCCGGCACCACGTCCCTGCTGCGCACCATGCAGGAGCACGAGGTGCACCGGCTCATCTTCTCGTCCACCTGTTCGATATACGGTGATGCGGCGCACGGGCCGCTCGACGAGTCGGCGCCCGCCCGGCCGACCAACCCCTTCGCCGCCTCCAAGTGGGTCTGCGAGCAGATCCTGGCCGACGTGTGCGACCGCCGGCCCGAGTACGCCGTGATGTCCCTGCGCTACTTCAACCCGGTCGGCGCCCACCCCAGCGGGCTGCTCGGCGAGGCCCCGCACGACCCGCCGGGCAAATTGGTGCCGTCGCTGGCCCAGGTGGCCTCGGGGCAGCAGGAACGGCTTCGCGTGTTCGGCAACGACTACCCGACGCCCGACGGGACCGCGATCCGCGACTACGTGCACGTCATGGACACCGTCGAAGCGCTCCGGGTGGCGCTGGACCGGCTCGGCGACCAGTCCGGCATGCGGGTGTACAACCTCGGCAGCGGCGAAGGGAGTTCGGTCCTCGACGTCCTCACCCAGTTCTCCCGCACGACCGGCCGGAACATCCCGTACGAGGTCGGCCCGCGACGCCTCGGTGACGTGGCAGAGTTCGTCGCCGACGCGCGCGCCGCCGCACGCGACCTGCACTGGCGCCCCACCCGGGACCTGGACGCGATATGCCGGGACGCCTGGCGGTTTCACAGGCTTCATCCGCACGGTTACGCGAACTCGCCGCATCGCCCCAAGCTGAAGGAGTACTGAGTGATCCGATCCGACCTGACCGCGGACCGGCCATGACCTCGAACGCCGCCCCGGGCTGAGGGCCACCCGCGTACACGGCTGTTCCGGGCTTCACCGACCGACCAGAGGAGGCGTGTGCCATGCCGTCGGTCCACAGGCTGATGGCCGCCCACATCGCGCTGACCGGGGCAGCCTGCTGTCTGTATCTGGCCTGGCCCGGTCTGCGGCAGCCACTGTGGGCGGTCGTCGTCCTGGCCGGGGCGGTGGCCGTCGTCCTCGGGGTCCGCACCCACCGGCCCGGTCACCGATGGCCCTGGCTGACGCTCGCCGCCGGGCTGACCGTGGTCGCCGTCGGCGGCACTCGGGCCCATGTGCAGGGGGCGTACGTCCAGGTCTCCGGACCGGCTCCGTCACCGGTGGACGCCTTCGGCCTCGTCGCCTACCCGCTTCTCGCCCTGGGGGCGTTCGGTCTCGTCCGGTACCGCCGGGGAGGGCGTGCCCTGCCCGGCCTGCTCGACGCGCTGATGGTCACCACGGGACTGGCCCTGGTGGGATGGATCCACCTGGTGGAACCGCTCGCCACGCGGGGAGGTCTGACCTGGCAGCAGCGTGCCCTCGCCCTCGCGTACCCGCTGGGCGACATGATGCTGCTGGCGATACTGGCCCGGCTCCTGCCCCCGAGACCGCTGTCCGGCCGCGACCGCGCCGCGGGGTTGCTCGTCCTGGGCACGGTGGCACTGCTCCTCTTCGACCTCGCCGCAGGAATTCTGCTGCTCGACGGCGGAATGCCCTCAGGCGCCCTGCCCGGCTTCGGCTGGATCCTCCTGTGCACGGCGTGGGGGGCGGCCGCGCTGGATCCGTCCATGACCGGGCCGGCGACGCCCCGGCCGCCGCCGCGGCCCCTCCCGGGGCCCCGGGTCCGGCTCGTCCTGCTCGCCCTGGCCACGCTGGTGCCGCCCGCGTTCCTGCTCGTCGAGCGACAGGCGGACCGGATCCGCGGCGCGGCGGTACCGGCCGCCCTCGCCTGTGTCCTCTTCCTGCTCGTGGTCCTGCGGCTGGCGGGCGTGGCCGCGGCCCACCCCAAGGGCTCGGCCCATGAGCGGGTGCCGCGCACGCCACCGCGGGCGAAGGATCCGCACGCGGCGGGTGAGGCGTACTTCCGCACACTCCTGAGCAGCACCTCGGACGTCGTCCTGGTCGTCGGCGACGACTCCACCGTCCGCTACGCCAGCCCCTCGGCGCGGGCCCTGTTCGGCCGCCCCGAGGTGGCCGGGAACGCACTGCGGGACCTCATCGACCCCCAGGACCGGCAGCGCGTCGACAGGACACTGGCCGCCCTGGACGGCGGTCCGGGCCGGGACGTCCACGACCACTGGAGGGTGGCGGGGCGGGGCGGTCTCGTCGAGGCGGAGGCGCACTGCCGCGACCTGCGGACGGACGAGAGCGTCGGAGGTCTCGTCGTCACTCTGCGGGACGTGACCGAGCAGCGGAAGGTGCGGCACGAACTCTCGCACCGGGCCTTGCACGATCCCGTCACCGGCCTGCCCAACCGCACCCTGCTGCTGGAGCGCATCGGCAGGGCCTTGCTGCGCGACCGCCGGGAGTCCTCCCTGGCCTGCGTCCTCCTCATCGATCTGGACGATTTCAGGACCGTCAACGAGACCCTGGGGCACGCGGCCGGCGACCGGATCCTGAAGGCGGTGGGCGCGCGGCTGTCGGAGACGCTGCGGCGCACCGACACCGTGGCCAGGCTGAGCGGTGACGAGTTCGCGGTGCTGATGGAGGAGGCCCGGCAGCCCCTCGACGCGGAACTCCTCGCCGAGCAGGTGATCCAGGTGCTGGACCGGCCCTTCGAACTGCCCGAAGGGCCGGTCCACGTCTCCGCGGGCGTGGGGGTGGCCACCGCGCTGGACAGCGCCGACGCCGAAGAACTGCTGACGTGCGCCGGACTGGCCGTCTATGCGGCCAAGTCCGCCGGGAACCGGCAATGGCGCCGTTTCGTGCCGAGACTGCGCGTCCGGGGGGCCGAGCGGCACGACCTGCACGCGCGGCTGGACCGTGCGATCGCCAGGGAGGAGTTCGCCCTGCGCTACCAGCCCGTGGTGGACATCGCCGGCGGCCAGGTCATCGGCTTCGAAGCGCTGGTGCGCTGGCCGCAGGCCCGGTGCGGGCTGGTCTCGCCGGTGCGGTTCATCCCGCTCGCCGAGGAGACCGGCCACATCAGGCCCCTGGGCGCCTGGGTGCTGCGCAAGGCCGCCGCTGACATGGCCCGCGTCCAGCAATCCGCCGACGGGGGCGCGGCACCGTACATCAGTGTCAACGTCTCCGGGCGTCAATGGCAGGACATCGGGTTCCTGGACGAGGTGAGAAGGGCCGTCGCCACACCGGGTCTCGCCCCCGGCTCGCTCCAGCTGGAACTCACCGAGTCGGTGCTCGTGCGCCGGGACGACCGGCTCGACCAGGTCCTCCGGTCGTTGAAGGAACTGGGCGTGCGCATCGCCGTCGACGATTTCGGGACCGGCTTCTCCTCGCTGCGCTACCTGCGCGACTTCCCCGTCGACATCCTCAAGATCGACAAGACGTACATCGACGACATCCCGCGGGACCCCCGGCAGGCGGCACTCGTGCGGGGGATCGTGTCTCTCGCCAGGACGCTCGGGCTGCAGATCATCGCCGAGGGCATCGAGCAACGCCGGCAGCGGGACCTGCTGACGGCCATGGGCTGCCGGTTCGGGCAGGGCTACCTGTTCGCGCGGCCCATGACGGTGGAACAGAGCGCGGTCGCGCTTCGGCGGCACTACGGCGACCCTTTCCACTCGGACGTCCGGTGACGGGCCCCATGGGCAACCCCGTCCACAGGGGCCCCATGGGCAACCCCGTGGACGGGGGGCTGGGAGGGACCGTCAGGACAGGTGCCTGGGACGGCCCCGGCGCGGCGGTGCGGCGGACAGGGCGAACGCCGTCTCCGCCAGCGCGAGATGACTGAACGCCTGCGGGGCGTTGCCCAGCTGGCGTCCGGTCTGCGGATCCCACTGCTCGGCAAGCAGCCCGACATCGTTGCGGACGGCGAGGACGCGTTCGAAGACCTCGCGGGCGTGCTCGGTGCGGCCGTCGGCCGAGAGGCCGGCGGCGTACCACAGGGAGCACGCCACGAACGCGCCCTCTCCGCCGGACGCGCCGTCCGATCCGTCGCCGTCGCCGTCGCGCGAGCAGCGCCGCAGGAAGCCGCCGTGGTCCAGATGACTCATCGCCCGTACCGTGCCGCGCACCCGGGGGTCCGAAGGCGGCAGGAAACCCAGGCGGGGCATCAGCAGACTGGAGGCGTCCAGGTCCGGTGACCCGTAGGCCTGAACGAACGAGTGCTGTCCGGCGTCCCAGCCCTCGCTCAGCACCTGCCGGCGCACCTCGTCCCGCATGGCACGCCATTCGGCCGAGGAGCCGTTGCGGCCGAGGAGCTCCCCCATCCGTACGGCGCGGTCGGCGGCCACCCAGGCCATGACCTTGGAGTGCACGAACTGGCGCCGCGGGCCGCGCACCTGCCACAGTCCCTGGTCGGGCTCCCGCCAGTGCCGGAGCAGACAGCCCATGAGCGCCTCCACCAGGTCCCACACGTGCGCGGGCATGGGGATGCCCGCCCGCAGGGACAGGGAGAGCGTGTCCAGCACCTCGCCGTAGACGTCGAGCTGGAACTGGCCGACCGCGGAGTTCCCGAACCGCACCGGCCGGGATCCCTCGTAGCCCGGGAGCCAGGGTGCCTCGGTCTCGGGCAGCAGGCGCTGGCCGCCGACGCCGTACACGGCCTGCAACTGGGCGGGGTCGCCGGCGATGGCCCGCACGAGCCAGTCCAGCCAGGCGGTGGCCTCCTCCCGGTAGCCGCTGCGCAGCAGGCAGGACAGGGTGAGGGTGGAGTCGCGCAGCCAGCAGTAGCGGTGGTCCCAGTTATGGTCGCCGCCGATGCGGCCGGGCAGTGAGGTGGTGGGCGCGGCGACGATGCCGCCGGTGGGGGCGTAGGTGAGGGCCTTGAGAGTGATCAGTGAGCGCACCACGGCGTCCCGCCACGGTCCCTGGTAGCGGCACTGGCCGGCCCAGCGACGCCAGAAGTCGACGGTCTCCTTCATGGCCGTCTCCGCCGGCACGGACAGGGGTGCCGGCGGATCGGGCCGGTGGGACGGTGACCAGGCCAGCGTCAGCGCCAGCCGCCGTCCGGCGGGCACGGTGAACTCCCACACGGTGGCGTCGGTGTCGCCGAGCGCTGTGACCTGCCCGTCGGCGCCGAGCCAGACGGCGTCCGGCCCGGCGACCGCCACGGTGCAGTGCCCGGCGTCGCGCACCCACGGCACGACCCTGCCCTGGTGGAAGCGCAGCCGCAGATCGCTGCGCATCCGCACGGCACCGGACAGTCCCTCGATCACGCGGACGAGGCAGGGCAGCTGGGTGCGCGGCGGCATGAAGTCGGTGACGCGGACGGCGCCGTCCCCGGTCCCCCACCAGGAGTCCAGCACCAGCGTGTCCTGCCGGTAGGCGCGCCGCACGCAGCGGTCGGCACCGGGGTCCGCGGGAGCGACGCGCCAACGGCCGTTGCCGCTGTCGCCCAGCAGTGCGGCCAGACAGGCCGGCGAGTCGAAGCGGGGCAGGCACAGCCAGTCGACGGAGCCGTTGCGGCCGACCATGGTTGCGGTCTGGAGATCGCTGAGGAGGGCAAAGTCCTCGATCGGTACGCTCATGATCACCGTCCTCCGCCACCCGCGACGGACGCCGTCGTGGTTTACGGCGTATACATACATCGTCGCCCGGGCGGGAGTGCCCGTCAACCCGCATCCACCTCGACTTGACGCTTCAGCACGAATCGGCACAAGATGCTCGTATACGTCGTAAACGTACGGCGACGCGCCCGCGCCGCCGGCTCGCGACGGAGGTGAACTCCCGTGCACATCTGCGAGGGGATTCCCCCGTGTCTCAGGCGCCCCCCGGTCGAACTCGAGATCGTCATCCCCGCCGTCAACGAGGAGCGCCGTCTGCCCCGCACCATCGCGACGACGGTGGGCTACCTCCGGGGGCAGGTCTGGTCGTCGGCCGTCGTCGTGGTCGACAACAACTCCGTGGACTGCACGAACGACGTCCCTGAGCGCTTCGACAGCCCCGGCACCCCGGTCCATGTCATCGGGTGCAGCGAGCCCGGTAAGGGTGCCGCCGTACGGCGGGGCATCGTCACCTCGACGGCCCGTTACGTCGGCTTCCTCGACGCCGACAACGCGACCCCGGTCGAGACCCTCGACAAGGTGCTGCCCCTGCTGCGGCAGGGCTGCGCCGCGGTGATCGCCTCACGGCACGTCGACGGTTCCCGATTCGAGGTCGAGGAGTCGGCGATGCGCCGGTGCGGCGGCTGGATGTTCCGGCGGCTCACCCGTCTGACCCTGCCGGACATCGCCGACACCCAGTGCGGCTTCAAGTTCTTCGACGGGCGGCTCGCCCGGGAAGTGGCGGCCCGCTGCCGCGTCGACGGGTTCGCCTTCGACGTGGAGTTGCTCGCCCGGATCGTGCGGGCCGGCGGCACGGTCGTCGAGGTCCCGGTCGCCTGGACGGACATGCCCGGATCGACGTTCTCCGCCCGACACGACGGCATCCGCTCCATGGCGGACGTGCTGCGCATCTCCCTCTCACGGTGACACGTCATGAATGCACTCGAGCACCTCGCCCGGACCAACGTGCTGTTCCTCAACTGGCGAGATCCTGCCCACCCCCAGGCCGGCGGAGCGGAGGCGTACTGCTTCGAGATCGCCAGGCGGCTGGCCCGGTCCGGCGCGCGGGTGACCCTCTTCACCGCGCGCTTCCCGGGCTCCAAGCACGTCGAGTGGACCGACGGTGTGCGCGTGCTGCGCGACGGCGGCACCTACGGCGTCTACCCCGCCGCGGCCCGGCACCTGCTCGGGAACCGGCACACCTACGACGCCGTGGTCGACTTCCAGAACGGCATACCGTTCTTCTCCCCCCTGTTCACACCCCGCTGGACCGCGGACGTGTGCGTCATCCACCACATCCACCAGAAGCAGTTCGACCTGTTCTTCCGGTGGCCCATGAACGCCGTCGGGCGACTGCTGGAGAAGCAGATCAGCCGCCTGGTGTACCGCGGGCACGCCATCGTCGCCGTCTCCCCCTCCACACGGGAAGGGGTCCGCGCCGAACTCGGTTTCCGCAACCCCGTCTATCTGGTGCCCAACGGCAGCCCGAGCCCGTCGACCGTCCCGGTCGTCCGGGCCGCCGCACCGACCATCGCCGTCGTCACCCGGATGACCCCGCAAAAGCGCGTGGACCTCCTGCTGCGGGCCCTGCCCGCACTCCGCGAACGGTGGCCCGGCCTGCGGGTGGATCTCGCGGGCGACGGCGGTGAACTGCCCGACCTGCGCGCACTCGCCCGCCGGCTCGGCCTCGACTCGACCGTCACCTTCCACGGCCATGTCACCGAGGAGCGCAAGCGGGCCCTGCTCGGCGGCGCGTGGCTGACCGTGGTGCCCTCCGTCGCCGAGGGCTGGGGCCTGACCGTGATCGAGGCCAATTCCATGGGCACCCCCGCGGTCGCCTTCGACGTCCCAGGACTGCGCGACGCCGTCAGCCAGGGCCACAACGGCTGGCTGGTCCCCGACGGCGGGCCGCTGTCCGACGCGCTCGCCACGGCCCTCACCGAACTGTCCGACGCCGATGCCCGCGACCGGGCCGACCGGCGCTGCCGCGCCTGGAGCGCGCGGTTCTCGTGGGACGACAGCGCCGAGCGGCTCGCCCAGGTGATCCTCGAAGAGGCCGGGCGCGTGCGTCGGCACCGCAGGTCGCGCCGACGGGACAGCGACCTGACGGTCCTCACCTCGTTCCGGTCCCCGAACGGCGACCACGTCGAACGCACCCTGAAGACCCTGCTGCGGGAGACCGACCGGTGGACCCGCCAGGGCGACGCCTTCCAGTTGCTGCTGCACGGCTGCGACGAGTTGCGCGCGTTCCAGGCGCTGCGACGGCTCGGGGTGCCCGACGCGGCCTTCCGGCTGGCGCACCGGCGCGAGGAACTCGTCGCGCCGGAGACGGACAGCCCCGATGAGGACGTCCGGCCGTGGCCGACCACCGACCAGCCCGCTGCCCGGGACCGGCGGGAGCCCGCATGAGTGCCCCGCGTTCCGCGACGATGCACCGTCCGGCCAGCCGCCCGGACGTGGTGAAGGCCGTACACGGCGCCCGCTGGTTCACCGGGGCGGCCCTCGCCGTGGGCGCCGTGAACTACGGGTACGCCCTCGTCCTGACCAGGCTGCTGGACGTCGGCTCCTACGCGCGGTTCGTCGCCGGGCAGTGGCTGCTGCTGAGCGCGGCCACCGTGGCGACGGTGACGGTGCCGTGGGTGCTGGCGCAGGCACTGGCCCGTGCCCGGTCGGACGCCGAGCGGGGCGATGCGGGCCGTTTCGCGGTCATCACGAGCACCTGCGGCGGCCTCGTCATGGGCAGCGTCGTCGCCGCCGTCACCACTCGGTTCGCCGGGTCCGCCACGACGCTGGCGCTGGCGCTGAGCACGGTCCTGATCTATGTGACGACGGTGACCGCGGGCTGGCTCCAGGGCGAGGAGCGGATGCGGACGCTGTCGCTGCTGCACGTGGCCGAGGTCCTGGTGAAGATGGCGGCCGGGGTGTTCCTGGTCGTGGCCCTCGGACTGGGCGACAGCGGCGCGCTGGCGGCCTTCGGGATCGGCGCGCTGCCGCTCCTGCTGTGGTGGCCGTCCCTGCCGCACGGCAGCGGCCGGCCCTGGCGCAGCGCGTCGGCCAACCGGGACCTGTGGCGGCGGGCGCTCGGCATCGCCCGGCTCCAGGGACTGGTGGCGCTCATGGCGGCGGTTGACGTGGTGCTGGTGACGATGCTGCCCACCGACCCCTCGGAAGCGGCGAGTTTCCAGGCGAGCGTCACCCTCTCCCGGGTTCCGCTGTTCGTGGCCAGCGCGGTGTCCTTGGCGTTCTTCCCCGCCCTGTCCCGACGGCGGGCCGGCAGTCGGCTCAGCGCCAGCGCCGTACGAATGTACGTCCTCGGGGCCCTGCCACTCACGGCGCTGCTCGCCACCGTGCCGGGTTCCGTGCTGAGCACCGTCTTCCCGGCCGACTACAGCATGATGAGCACCTTGATGGTCTTCACCGCGCTCACGGGTTTCACCGTCGGAGCGGTCAATCTGGCCGTCACCTTCTCCCAGGCCGTGGACGACTACGCCTGCGCACGCTGGCAGATAGCCGGACTCGTGGGTTACACGCTCGCGATCCTCGCGGGCTGGCACATCGACGGCGTCCGGGGCATCGCCGTCGGCGGGGCACTGGGCGCCGCAGGTGCACTCGCCCTGCTGCTGGGCCGGCTCGTCCACCGCCAGGGCACGGTCTTCCTGAGGGGCACGCCCCTGCTGGAGCCGCTCGTGCTCGTGGCGGTGCTGGTGGTGCTGCGCCCGTTCCCGCTGGTGTGGCTGATCGCCGCGACTGCCGTCGGAATACGGGCCGTCGAGCGGTTCCTGCGCCGGCCGGGTGCGCCGGACCCCGCGGAGGACCAGACCGAGGTCACCGTCGGGCACTCATCGGCGGATCCGTCCGCCGGCCTTCCAGAGACGACCACCGACCGAACGGGCGGAGCCATGGCGCCTACGCGAACCGACCTCACGAACACCTACACCCCGGGCGCAGAGGAGCGACCCGACCGCCTGCTCGTGCGGGCCGTCTGGCGTGGCGACGCCCGGCCGGCCGGTGACGCCGCGCTGCGTCACGCGCTGGGGCTCGCCCGCGACAACCAGGTGGAGGGCCGCCTCGCACGCGCGTATCCGCTGCAACTGGCGGACGTCGTGGCCGAGGTGGACAACGCGAACGAGCTGTTCCGGGAGAACCTGACGGAGGTGACCGGCCGTCTGTTCGCGGCCGGCATCCCCACGGTGCTCATCAAGGCGGACCTGGCCGGTGACTACGTATACGGCAACTTCGACCTCGTGGTGCCCGACGGGCGCTGGGAGGCCGCGTGCAACGCCCTTGAGGGCTGGTACCTCGACCGTTCGACGTACTGGCTGGAGCGTTCGACGAAGGTGCTGCTGGAACCGCGCAGCGGCCCGGCGGCCCATCTGCACACCGCGGTGTCGTGGTTCGGCGTGCCGGTGCTGCCCACCCACCGGCTCTTCGAGCGCGCCGTCCCGTCCGGGGGGCCATGGCTGGTGCCGTGCCCGCCCGACGAGTTGCGCATCTGGCTTGCGCACGGCCTGTTCCAGAACCTCACCTTCGATCTGTCGGAGCTGTTCGCGATACGGAAGCTGCTGGCGCCGGGCATCGTGGCCGAGGCCCGGCACGAGGCGGCCCGCGAAGGATGGGCGGCCGGGGTCGACCGGGCCCTGGCCGTGGCGGCCGGGGCGATGCGTCGGCTGGACGAGGGCATGCCGCTCAGACTGCCGGTGCCCCTCCCGGTGGGCATGTCCTTGCAGGTGGGTGCGGTGCACGCAGTGCACCTCCTGCGCCACGGACGTGCTCGGGTCGCGGCGCGAGAGGCGGCCCTGCGGGTACCGCTCGTCGTCGCCAAGAGGCGAAGGATGCTCCTGTCATGAAACAGCGCCCCCTGCTGATCTGTGTGTCCGGGCCGGACGGCGCCGGGAAGTCGTCCCTGGTCGGTCGTATGACGACGGATCTGCGTGATCACGGGTACGCGGCTGCGGCCCAGTACTGCTACGGCTGCGTCGTGTGCCGTCGACTGCCCCAGCGCGTCCGGTCCCGTTTCACCGCCTCCCCCGGGAAGCCCAGGTCGATCGCCTCGGGCCTCGGCACGTGGGTCGGTCGGCTTCACGGCTGGGTGGACGCGGCGGAACTCGCCCTCCGCCTGGCGGGGGCGACCGGACGGGTACGTATGACGGCTCGGGGACGGCCGACCGCGGTCGTGACCGATCGCGGTCCGCTCGACGGTCTGGCGAAGTTCGACCCCGCACCCGGCTCCGGCCTGGCGGCCGTCTTCAGCTGGCTGATGAAGGCGTACCGGGTCACTCTGCTCCTCGACGCGGAGCCCGCCGTACTGGCGGAGCGCGACGGCGAATACGGGACCCGTTCCTTGGGGGACCTTCGGGACCACTACCGGCGCTGGGCCGCACGGCGGTCGTTCGTCCACGTGGTGGATGCCGCAGCTCCGCCCGCCGCGGTCACGGCCGAGGCCATGAGGCGGGTGCTGACGGAGCGGGAGACACCGGCCACGGGGGCCGGACGGCGGGGCGACACGGCGGACGGAAGGAAGCACGTGGTGATCTCGACCTTCGACGACACCCGCAACCCGCACTACCACGGCGGGGGCGCGGTGCTCGTGGACAAGGTCGCCCGGCGCCTCGCCGAGGAGCACCGGGTCACCGTCGTCACCGTGGCGGGGCACCGCGGAGCCGAGACCCGCGACGGTGTGCGGTACCGCTTCCTGCCGCTCGGCTGGGCCGGACCACGCTTCGGCCAGCTGCTGTACCACGCGCTGCTGCCGCTGACGGCCCGCCGACTGCCCCACGACCTGTGGCTGGAGGGCTTCACACCGCCTTTCTCCACCAGTTTCCTCCCGCTGTTCTCACGAAGCCGGGTGGTGGGGGTGGCCCAGGAACTCAGCGGCGCTGCCATGTCACGCAAATACCGCCTTCCCTTCTTCCTGGTCGAGCGGTTCGGGCTCCGGTTCTACCAGGACGTCGTCGTCATGAACGACATCGATGGCGCAACCGTCCGCCGGTACTCGCCCGAAGCCGTTCCCCACCTGATCCCCAACGGCGTCGAGCGGCCGCTCGTCGCCCCCGAGCGGTTCGGCACCGGCAACTACATCGCCTTCCTGGGACGCGTGGACGTCTGGGTCAAGGGACTGGACCTCCTCCTCGCCGCCCAGTCCCGCGGCGCGCCGTCGATGCCGTTGCTGCTGGCCGGTGCGGGCGCCCGCGGGGAGGAGACCAGACTCGCCGGGCTGCTCGACGAGACCGGCGGCGCCGCCCGCTGGGTGGGTGAGGTGACGGGAACGGAGAAACGGCGCTTCCTGGAGGGCTGCGCCTTCACGGTTCTGCCGTCCCGCAGCGAGACCTTCGGCATCGCGGCGCTGGAGAGCATGGCGTACGGCAAGCCGGTGCTGCACTTCGATCTGCCCACCCTGCGGTGGATGGACGGCGGTGGCGACGTCGCTGTCCCCGCCTTCGACGTGGACGCTCTGGCACGGCAGTTGCGCGATCTCGCGGCGGACGAGCAGATGCGCCACCGACTGGGGCGCATGGCGTACCGGACCGCGCAGTGGTTCTCGTGGGAGCAGACGACGGATCAGTACCTGGCACTCGTCCGGCGGCTGCTGGACCCGCCCGGTCCGTCCAGGAGTACCGCCGAGGTGACCGCCCGGGGAGCGAAGCGGGAGGGAGCAGGGTCATGGCAGCAGATCCACTGACCGCCGCGATCGACGCGGGCACGCCGCTCGTCGTGCTCTCCCCGCATCTGGACGACGCCGTCCTGTCCTGCGGTGGGTTGATGTCGCACGCCGCCGGGCGCACGAAAGTGAGGGTGGTGACGTTCTTCACGGAGGCCGGCGCCCCGCCGTACACCCTCTCCGGGCGACGGTACCTGAGGCAGGTCGGGCAGCCCGACGCCGAACTCCTGTACAGGGACCGGCGCGCGGAGGACCGCGAAGTGCTGGAACGGCTCGGAGTGGACTGGCGTCACCTGGGGCTGAGCGACTGCCTGTTCCGCCGCAAGCCCGGAGCGTCCGGCGGGCGGGCGGGCTGCCTACGGCGGGTGCTGCCCGAGTCCTGGTACGTCTATCCCACCTACCGGCTGCACATCTCCACAGGCCGGATCTCCCGGCACGACAGCGACACGCTGAGCCGAGTGCGGGCGTCGCTGGAACAGCTGGCGGCCCCTCCGCATACGGTCCTGCTGGCCCCCTCGGGCGTGGGCGGACACGTGGACCACGTGCTGGTGCGGACCGCCGCGGAGCTCAGTGGCCGGACAGTGGTCTACTACAGCGACTTCCCGTACAACCAGCAACACCGCCTCGACCTCGACTTCGTCGAGCGCAATGCGCTGGTGGAGGTGGAGTGGTCAAGGCAGCTCGCCCCCAAGGTGGAGTTGGTGCGCGGGTACCGCTCGCAGGCGGACGCACTCTTCCCCGGAGGCGTCATCCCCGTGGTACCGGAGGTCTACCTGCTCGCGGACGGTGACCGGGTGAGCCACGGCCCAGCAGGGGGTGCGCGATGATGGTTCTCGTGAGCAAGGCCATTCCGGTGTCGGTGGCGCGACTCCGGGCGTGGGGCATAGGAAGGCTCTGGGTGGTGGCCGGCACCGCCGCGCTGCTCACCGGGTTGGTGCGACTGCTCGGATTCGGCCCTTCGGCGGACGTGTGGGTCGACGAGGTCTACTACTGGCACATCGGTCACTCCGTGGAGGCCGGGGGCTTTCCGCGGTATAGCGGTGACCTGTTCTTCCTGCACCCGCCCGGTTTCTTCTATCTCGAGGGCGCCTGGGAGCGGCTCTTCGGCTGGCGGCCGGACGTCATCTCCGGGGTGTACGAGATGCGTCTGCTCAACGCACTGCTCGCCAGCGTCACCGTCGTGGTGCTGGTGCTGCTGGTGGCGCGCCTCACCAAGTCCACGTCCGCCGCGATCGCGGTGGGCCTGGTCTTCGCCCTCGATCCGTTCGTCCTGCGGCTCAACCAACGCGTCCTCATAGAGACGTCGATGATGCTCTGGCTGCTGCTGGGTTACCTGGTACTGCTGCCGTTGGCGCAACAGCATCCACCGGTCAGGGCATATCGTCGCGCTGCCGCAGGCGGCCTCCTCTTCGGCCTGGCCATCCTGACGAAGGACGTGGCGGCCCTCATCACCGTGCTGCCGCTGCTCGTGGCATCAGTGTTCGCCTGGCCGCTGCGGCGGCGGTCCCTGCCGTTGGTCGCCGCGGGCTGCGCCACGGTGCCGTACGCGGTTTACGTCAGCATCGTGGTGGCGGCGGGCCACTTCGACGTGTTCTGGACGGTGAAGACCCTGGGCATCAAACGGCTGCTGGGCCAGGTCCAGGCGACCGGATTCAACTCGCGTGGCTCGCCACCCCTCTCCGAGCGCATCGTCGAGGAGCTGACCAACTTCGGAACCACGTATGTGCTGCTCGCCCTTGGCATCCCGGCGCTGGTGATGCTGCTGCGTCGCGGTGGTCCAGCACAGCGTCTCATGGCGCTCTGGTACATGTCGGCAGCTTTCGCCACCGCCTACGCCGTCCTGAAGGGCACGCTGGAGGAGCAGGTGACGTACTTGCTGCTCATACCGACGATGGTGATCGTGGCGATGGCGGCCGTACAGCTGCGCGAGCGGCGGACCAAGCGCCGGCGGCGTGTCTCCTTCCCCGTCGTCGGAACGGTCCTTGCGCTGGCGCTGGCCCTGACATGGTCGTCGGTGGCGTACGCACGGGGCAGGGCGCAGCCGGACGACGGCTACGCACGGATGCGCCAGTACATGGTGGAGCACCTTCCCGCGAACAGTCCGGTCATATCGACGAGCAGCTCGGTGGACCTGATCCTTGACGACCGCTATCGCGTCGGCCAATGGCTCAAGCCGCAGGACCGGGCGAGGGCGAAGGTGTCGTACATGGTCGTGCCGTGGCGGTTGGTCGAGCAGGGTTATTCCTGGTTCACCCCGCGACAGGTGCACGGCCTCACCGAGCAGGGTGCCCTCCTGTTCTCCTTCCGCGGCCGCACGTACGGCACGATTGCCGTGTACCTGCTGCCCGTGCCGCCCTTGCAGCCTCCGGGTGCCGGAAAAGCGGGCGGTGGCGGTGGGTAGCCGGCCGGAGCGGCGCCGGGTGCTGCTTTTCACCAGTGGGCCCTGCGAGGGCGGGGCGGGAGCCGACACCCAGCTGGCCGCGTCGATCGCCGACAGCATGCCGGACCGGGACTTCCTCTGGTTCACGCGGTGGCCGTCACACGGGCCGCCCGGGGTGGCACGCGGCAGGGGCATCCCCATCGTGTCGCGGGACGGCGCCCCGCACGTCCCGGAGCGGCTTCAGGCGGCCTGCGCCGGGGGCATCCTTGCCCGCCGCTCGGATCTGGTGCACGCGGTCCTGACGATCGGCGGGACGTACCCGTTGTTCTCCCGGTTGCGAAGGTGTCTGCTCGGTGGTGGTCCGCTCATCCACACGGTGCCCGGGGTGATGGACGTCGGTCTGCTGGAGCGGGCGCGGCCGCTGGGCACGACGGTCGCCCTGTCGGAGTCGACGGCCGGGCAGCTGCGCGCGGCCGGGTTCGGAGACGTCCGAGTGATTCCGCCGACGATCCCGTTGGACCGCTGGCCGTGGCGGCCGCGCGCTCGGGGCACCCCCGTCGTGCTGTTCGCCGGTCACCATGACCCTCAGGGCGGCGCACGCGAGGCGATCGCCGTCGCTGCGGAGGCGTACCGATCGGGGGCGCGGTTCCGTCTCGTGCTGGCCATGCGAGGCCGGCCGGGGCAGAACGAGCGCGCGCTGGAGGCGGAGCTGCGGGCTTCGGCAGCCGCGGAAGGGCTTCCGGAGATCGATGTCCGCGGCCATGTCCCCGACATGCCGGGGCTGCTGTCGGCGACGGATGTTCTCCTCTTCCCTCCCCGGGCGCTCGGCGGGAAGGCCGACATCCCCTTCATCGTGCTGGAGGCGCTGGCCGTAGGCCGCCCCGTGATCCTCAGCGACCTTCCGCAGTTCGCCGCGCTGGGTGACGTGGTGCTGCGTGCTCCCGTCGGGGACCGGCTGAGAGCGGGCGAGCTGCTGACCCGGCTCCTCGAGCAACCGCAGTGCTGGGAGATGCTCGCGCGGCGTGGACGTGCCACGGTTGAAGAGCGGTTCGGGCTCGATCGCTTCCGAGCTCAGTACGAACTTCTGTACCAGGAGGTCGTGGCATGAAAGCGTCACGGCGGGGCGCGGTCCGCCGTGCGGTCCGGCGGGCCGCGCTCTACCGGAAGCACTTCGGCGTCATCGCGGCCGCCTTCCTCATCATGGCGTGCTTCCGCGTCCCCCAGGACGACAAGGGCTACTACTTCGGAACCCTGCAGACCAGTCCTCCCAAGGCGAGCCTGGAGCGGAGCAAGGGCATCGCGGTCGCCCATCTGCAGATCTCCTGGGACCAGTACGAGCCCCGGGAAGGCGTCTACTCCTCTGGCTACGTAGACAGCGTCAAACGCTCTCTCGGGCGGTTCCAGCGGTCGGGGTCGCTCGTGGAGGTGAGCCTCGGCCTGAACCACGCCCCGAGCTGGCTCTTCGAGAAGTATCCCGAAGCCGCCTATGTGAACCAGCACGGAGATCACCTCACGGAAACCCCCAACATGGTCTTCAGCCAGACCGTGCGGGAGAAGGCTCAGCGCTACATCAACGCGGTGGCCCGGGACATCGGGCTGGAACACTTCTGGGCGATCCGAGTCGTCGTGAGCGGCACCGGCGAGTTCACCTACCCCGCGGGGGACACGGATCGTCCCGGCCACACCTACTACTGGGCGTTCGACGAGAACGCCCAGAGTCCGAAGAGGGCGGGGCGGCCACCGACCGTCCCCGCGAACCCGTTTCCGGACTGGAAGCCGGGAGAGCGCGCCTACCGGGGAAACGCATTCACCGAAGCCCAGGTGCGGCAGTGGTACGACTGGTACCAACGGGCCCTCTCCGATGCCGTGAACTGGCAGATCAGGTCATACAAGGCGCTGCGTTACCACGGGTTTTTGAAAATCCTGATACCGGGCAGCGGCTATTTCCCGCAGGACTACCGCCGCGCCGTCAGCAGTCGTCTGGACCAGTCGGACGAGAACCGGCTGATCGCCCTCGGGGTGGGTTACTACAGGACCCTGGGCCAGATCCGCGACCGCCGGAACGTGCAGATCGTGCCGACCTCGCTCGTGGACGGCACGGGAGAGCCCAAGAACAATGGCTGCAGCCCCACCGATCGCCGGGTGAACGTGCTGGACCCACCCCGCCACGTTCAGGAGACCTGGTCGTCGATGCGCTGGATCAGTCGGGTCGCGCGGTACTACCACTTCTCCCTGCTGAGCGGAGAAAGCGCCGGAAACCATGTGAGCCCCTACTACCCCGGAGTCATGAACGATGCGGCGCAGCAGATGAAGAGCTGCGGACTGCAGGGCCTGATGTGGGCGTTCGACCCCAACCTCTACAACGGCACTCCGGGTTCGTCACTGGCGGACTACTCCGCGGTGATCTCCCGGTACAACTGACCGGCACAACCGAGGTGATCCCGATGGACGTCACGGTGCTGCGTCCCGACGAACTGACCGCCGCCGACCTCGCCGCCTGGGCCGCCATGCAGCGCGCGGACCTGCGACTGGCCAACCCGTTCCTCGCCCCCGAGTTCGCCATGGCCGTGGGCCGCCGTCGTGCCACAGCCCGGGTGGCCCGCCTCACTGCGGGCGCCGGCACCGTCGGGTTCTTCCCCTTCGAACGGCACGCCCTGGGATCAGGCAAGCCGATCGGCTGGGGCTTCTGCGACTGCCAGGGCCTCGTCCACCGGCCGGGCCTGGACTGGGACCCCCTGGAGCTGCTCAGGGCGTGCGGTCTGGCGCTCTGGGAGTACGACCATCTGGCCGAGGGCCAGACGCCCTTCGAGACCGGGGGCACGCCGCACACCCGGGCGGCCTCCCCCGTGATGGAACTCGCCGGCGGCCACCACGCCTACCTCGAACGGCTGCGGCCCAAGGTGCTGCGCGCCGCGCGGAACCAGGAACGCAGACTGGCCCGCGACGTGGGGCCGCTCCGTCTGGACTTCCACACACCCGACCCCGCGCTGCTGGACACCCTCTGCCGCTGGAAATCCGCCCAGCTCCGGTCCCGGGGACAGCGCGACCCGCTCTCCCAGGACTGGTTCCTGGCGATCCTCCGGGAGCTGCTCGATCTGCCGTCCGAGTCCTGCTCGGGCACGCTGACCGTGCTCCGCGCGGGCGGGACCCCCGTCGCCATGCTCTACGGGCTGCGGTCACGGGAGGTGTACGCCACCTGGTTCCCCGCGTACGACGTCCGCTTCGCCAAGTACTCGCCCGGGATCCTCCTCCATCTCAAGTGCGCCGAGGCCTCGGCCGAACGCGGCATCATCCACGTCGACCTGGGCAAGGGCACCTCCCGCTACAAGGACGCGCTGAAGACGGCGGACCTCACCGTCACCGAGGGCTACGTCGGCCGTCGCACCCCTGGGGCGGTCCTGGGCCGGCTGCGCAGGGCGTCGAGCCGCACCGCCCACACGGCGATCAACGCCGACCCGCGGGTCCACCGCGCGGTGGTCAGGGCCGTCGGCGCGGTGGACCGTTTGCGCTGACCGAGACCTGCCCGACCGGGTGCGGCCTCCCGGCCGACCGGAGTTCCGCGACCTACGATGTACGCGTACGCGCCCGCGGATGCCGGGCCACGTCGGGAGACCCTCCCGGGGACGAGGAGGCCGCATGACCGAGCAGCGAGCCCGAGGCCGTGGCAAGGGCGGTGCGGCCGCGCCGGCCCCCGCCCGCCGCGCCAGCGACCGCGGCCGGTACGGCCGGCTGAACCGGGAGCGGGTGCTGGCCAGCGCGCTGGCGCTGGTGGACCAGGAAGGCCTCTCCGCCCTCAGCATGCGCCGCCTGGGCACCGAGCTCGGCGTGGAGGCCATGGCGCTCTACCGGTACGCGTCGAGCAAGGACGCCCTGCTGGACGGGCTGGTCGAGGCCTTGTACCTGGAGCTGGAGGAGCGGCTGGCCGCCGACGGGGACGAGGACACCGACTGGCGGGCCGGGCTGCACCGGATCGCCCGGGCGACCTACGCCGTATGTCTCGCACATCCGCAGGCGGTGCCGCTACTGGCCACGCGGCTGCTGGCGGTCCCCCTGGCCCGGCGGCCCGCCGCGGTCCTGCGCGATCACGAAAGGGTGCTGGCCATCCTGCGGGGCGCCGGGTTCGACGAGGCGACGACGGCCGACGTGTTCCGCGCCTTCACGGCCTGGCTGCTGGGCTACGTCTCCGTGGAACTGCGTCCGGTGGTCGACAACCCGGACGAGACCGACCCGGCCTTCCGTCTGGGGCTGCACCGGTTGTCGGCAAAGGAGCTGCCGACGCTGCGGGAGACGGCGGCCGCACTCGTCGAGCAGGGCGGTCTGCAGGGCCTCGCGGCCGGTCTCGACGCCCTGCTCGACGGCTTCACGAACGGCTCCGCTTCCGCAGCATCCGGGTGAACGGCGTCTCCGGCCGCTCCAGGCGCTCGCCGTCGAGCGTGATGTCGACGACCTCGTTGAAGAAGGCGACGCGCCCCCGGATCGCCGCCACGGCGGGCAACGGCTCGGGGTAGGTCCACACGAGGTTGGGCGGCACGTCGGCCTCGCCGCGCCAGGACCAGTAGGAGGCGGTGCCCTTGTAGGGGCATCCGGTGTGGTGGTCGGTGGCGTCGAACAGGTCGAGGCGCACGTCCTCGCGGGGGAGGTAGTACCGCGTGGGCAGGGACGTCTCGAAGAGCAGGACCGGGGTGCGGCTGTCGGCGACGAGCTGCCCGTCGACCTCGATTCGCACGTGCCGGCTGCTGGGCAGCGCGTCGACACGTTTGTGCGGGTCACGGGGGTGGATGAAGATCTCCTCGTCCTCCTCGTACCAGTGGTCGAGGCCCGTGTCGGTGCGCAGGAACCACTCGAAGGCGATGTGGCCGGCCAGGTCGTCCGCGGGGAACGTCCAGGCCGCGTTCGCGCGCACCTCGCCGTCCGCGTCCAGGTCGTAGAAGACCCGGGAGCCGGTGTGGGCGCCCGTGGGCGGGCTCTTGGCCGGACGGAGGAGGTCGGTGCGGACGTCCCGCGCCGGGAAGGCGTACTGCGGGACGGGCAGGTGGGGCTCCCACACGAGCACCGGGTGCCGGCTGTCGACGACGGTGACGTCGCCCTTGCGGCCGCGCACCCAGCGCTCGCTGGGCTCCCACATGAGGCCTTCCGGGGTGGTGCGCAGCGAGCGGGCGCCGGGGTGGGCCGGGTGGGTGGTCATGGCCGGTGCTCCTTCCGGAGGTGGGTCCGGATGCCGTTCCCCTCCACGGTCCCACGCTCTCAGTGCGCCGCGTCCAGCCGCGCTCGCTGCTCCGGGGTCGGCTCCAGGTCCACCGCGGCCAGGTTCTCCTCCAGCTGGGCCACCGAGGAGACCCCGGCCAGCGGCACGACGGGCAGGTCGCCGCCGATCGGCCAGGCGAGCACCACCTGGTTGACGGTCGCGCCGCTCTCCCGCGCCACCTCCCGCAGTGCCGCGAGCCGGGGCGGGGTACTTCACGGGTGTCGCTCCCTCCGGTGCACCGGGTCTCGGGCACGCAGGGGAGTCTTCAGCTTGGAGTGCTCTCGAGGTCAAGGGCTCGCACACCGCAGACGCCCAAGCACACGCACACGCACACGCACACAACAAAAGGGGCCCCGCAGGCATCGGCCTGCGGGACCCTTCGCACCGTCGGGACGACAGGATTTGAACCTGCGACCCCTTGACCCCCAGTCAAGTGCGCTACCAAGCTGCGCCACGTCCCGGTGCGCGCCACCCGCGGTGAACCGCGTGATCGCGCGAACAGCACTTTACCCCACACCCCTGGCCGCGCCGAAAGCGGGCCGGGCGGGACAATCGGCGTATGGGCAGCACAGGACAGACCGACCCGGGCCGGCCGGGCGACGCACGGGACCGCGACAGTGAGGGGCGGGCCCGCAACGCCCGGCCCCGGGACGGACTCGGACGGCCCCTGCCGTACGGCTCGGACGGTGTGCCCCGGCAGCCCGAGGGTGTCGTCCGCACTCCGGAGGAGACCGTCAGCGAGGCGCAGCGGCTGCTCGACGAGGGCAAGCCGTTCCACGCGCACGAGGTCTTCGAGGACGCGTGGAAGTCGGGGCCCGACCGGGAGCGCGAGTTGTGGCGCGGCCTCGCCCAGCTCGCCGTGGGGCTCACGCACGCCGCCCGGGGAAATCTGACCGGTGGGGCCCGGCTGCTGCGGCGCGGGGCGGGCGCGGCCGAGGCGTGGGTGGCGGAGTCGGGGCAGTCCCTGCCGCACGGCATCGACGTGGCGAGTGTGGCCGCATGGGCACGGGAGCTGGCCGGAGACGTGGAGCGGCACGGCCGGGCGGTGGACGCGGGGGTGCGGGCGCCTCGGCTGCGGGGTGCGGCAGCCGGGAGCTGAGCCGCCGCACCGATGTGCCGGGGCCGACGAGCCCGAAACGCCGGCGCCGACGAGCCGCCTCGGCGTGCCCGCCCGGCAGTCTCGCCGTCCCCCGTGAACCCCCGTCCCGGCCCCCGACCTCCACCGCGGTGAAAACGCCCTCACCCCCGTGCGGCAGACTCGGGGCGTGCGAAAGATTCATGTCATCGGTATCGGCGCGGGCGACCCCGACCAGCTCACTCTCCAGGCGGTCCGGGCGCTGCGGAGCACGGACGTGTTCTTCATCCTGGAAAAGGGCGAGGTGAAGGCGGACCTCACCGGGCTCCGGCGGGACATGCTCGACGCGCACGTGCCGGAAGGGACGTACCGCGTCGTCGAGGCGCGTGACCCGGAGCGGGACCGGAGCGCCGGCGGTTCGGCGTACTCCCCCGCCGTCGGGGACTGGCGCAGCGCCCGCGCCGACATCTACGAGCGGCTGATCTCCGAGGAGCTCGGCGAGGAGCAGACCGGCGCGTTCCTGGTGTGGGGCGACCCGTCGCTCTACGACAGCACGCTGGGGATCCTGGAGGAGGTGCTGGAGCGCGGCGCCGTGGCGTTCGAGTACGACGTCGTACCCGGCATCAGCAGCGTCTCGGCGCTCGTCGCCCGGCACCGCACGGGGCTGAACCGCGTGGCCCGGCCGGTGCAGATCACCACCGGCCGACGGCTGGCGGAGGGCTTCCCGGAGGGCGTGGACGACGTGGTGGTCATGCTCGACGCCCACCAGACCTTCCGGCAGTACGCGCAGGAGGACGTCGACATCTACTGGGGCGCCTACATCGGCACCCCGGACGAGATCCTCGTCTCCGGCCCGATCGCCGAGGCCGCCCCCCGCATCGAGCGGTTGCGGGCCGAGGCCCGTGAGCGCAAGGGCTGGATCATGGACACGTATCTGCTGCGCCGGCATCCCCGCGACTGACGGGACCGGCGGGACTGACGGGTCCATCACCGGGCACCCGTGCGGACGTTCTGGCATGCGCACGTAGCCCACAGGTGTGAAGGTGACGACGTGACCGTCGTGGAGGAAACCGCCCTGCCCGCCTCCCAGCCGCCGGTGCTGGACACGCGTCGCCGCAACGTCGTCTTCGTGACGATCATGCTGGGGATGCTGCTCGCGGCCCTCGACCAGACCATCGTCGGCACCGCCCTGCCGACGATCGTGTCGGATCTGGGCGGGGCGGATCACATGTCGTGGGTGGTCACCTCGTACCTCCTCGCGGAGACCGTCGCGACCGTGCTGGTCGGCAAGTTCGGCGACCTGTTCGGCCGCAAGGCGGTCTTCCAGGTCTCGGCCGTCGTGTTCATCACGGGTTCGTTCCTGTGCGGTCTGGCGACGAACATGTCGCTGCTGATCGCCTGGCGGGCGATGCAGGGCATCGGCGCGGGCGGTCTGATGGTCACCTCGATGGCGCTGATCGCCGATGTGATCCCGCTGCGCGAGCGCGGCAAGTACCAGGGTGCGATCGGCGCGGTGTTCGGGGTGGCCACCGTCATCGGGCCGCTGCTGGGCGGGCTGTTCACCGACCATCTGACCTGGCGGTGGGCGTTCTACGTCAACGTCCCCATCGCGATCGTGGTCGTGGTGGCGGCGGCCCGGACCATTCCGGTGGTGAAGTCGGTCACCCGGCCGGTCATCGACTACCTGGGCATCGCGCTCGTCGCGGTCGGGGCCGGTGCCCTGATCCTGGCGACGAGTTGGGGCGGCAACGAGTACGCCTGGGGCTCGGGGGTGATCATCGGGCTGTTCGTGGGCGGCGCCCTGGCCCTGGCGCTGTTCTGCCGGGTGGAGCTGCGGGCGCGCGAACCGATGCTGCCCATGCGGCTGTTCGCCAACCCGGTGTTCACGGTGTGCTCGGTGCTGAGCTTCATCGTCGGCTTCGCCATGCTCGGCGCGCTGACGTATCTGCCGACGTATCTCCAGTACGTCGACGGCGACTCGGCCACGATCTCCGGTGTGCGGACGCTGCCGATGGTGGCGGGGCTGCTCATCGCGTCGGTCTTCAGCGGCACCGTGGTCAGCAGGACCGGGCAGTACCGGATCTTTCCGATCGTCGGCTCGCTGGTGATGGCGGTCGGCCTGTTCCTGCTGTCGCTCATGGGGCCGGACACCGGCGCGGGGCTGGAGTCCCTGTACATGTTCGTGCTGGGCAGCGGCATCGGACTGTGCATGCAGGTCCTGACGATCGCGGTGCAGAACACGGTCGACTACGCCGACCTGGGCACGGCGACCTCCGGCGTGACCTTCTTCCGTACGCTGGGCAGCTCGTTCGGCACAGCCGTCTTCGGCACGATCTACACCAACGCGCTGGCGCCCAACCTCCGTGACGGGGTGGCGCAGGCCGCTCGGACCGAGGAGGTGGACCCTGCCACCCTCGGCCGGGCGGCGACGAGCCCGGAAGGCGTGCACGAGCTGCCGTCGGCGGTGGCCGCCCCGATCGTCGACGCCTACGCCGACACGCTCCAGACCGTGTTCCTGTGGACGGTGCCGGTCGCCGCCCTGGGCTTCCTGGTCGCCCTGTTCCTCAAGCAGGTCCGGCTGCGCGACACCGCGCGGACGGGCTCGACCGACATGGGCGAGGGCTTCGGCTCGCCGAGCGGCGCGGACTCCCGGCGGGTGCTGGAGGCCGCCGTCGGCAAGATCATCGGCGGCACGGACCTGGACACCGCCCGGCGGATCGTCCTGGAGTCCGACACCCGGCTCGACGTGGCCGGGGCCTGGGCGGTGATGCAGGTCGAGCTGTTCACGCGGATGGTCGGCCACGCGAGTCTCGGGCTGATCGCGGCGCGGCGCAGGCTGCCTCCGGAGGTGCTGCTGCCGGTCTTCGAGCGGATGGTGGAGGAGGGGTTCCGGACCCGTGCCGGCTCCGTGCTGTCGCACACCGAGGCGGGCGCCCGTGAGGCCGCGGTCCTCACCCGGGCCTGGGCCGACTGGCTGGAGGACCGGCTGGGGCGGGACATCGACCGTCCCACGGACAGCGATCTGCGCGTGGCGGTCGACGCCATCGCGAAACGGCTGCTGGTGGAGGACCTGAGCCGTGGGCTGCCGCGCAGCGCGGAGAAGTCGCTCGCGGCCGGCTCGGTCTGAGCGCCCTACCCGAGCTCCAGCCGTTCCAGTACGCCCTCCACATCGGGTACGGCCGTCACCCCGTCCGGCAGCGGCGGCCGCCGTACGACGACGACCGGCACTCCGAGATCCCGGGCCGCCGTCAGTTTGGCCGCCGTGGCCGCTCCCCCGCTGTCCTTGGTCACCAGGACGTCGACGCGGTGCTCGCGCAACAGGGCCGTCTCGCCGGGGACGGTGAACGGGCCGCGGGCGAGCAGCACATGGGTGTCGGGCGGCATCGGCGGCTCGGGGGGATCCACCGACCGCACCACGAAGTGGAGGTCCGTCAGGTGGGCGAAGGAGGCCAGGCCGAGGCGACCGGTGGTGAGGAGCACCCGGTGGCCGAGGAGCGGGAGCAGGTCCGCGGCCGCGTCCAGTGAGGGGACGGAATGCCACCGGTCCCCGGGGCCGGGCCGCCAGCCGGGGCGGCGGAGCACCACCGCGGGCACGCCGGACTCGCGCGCGGCGTCGGCGGCGTTGGCCGTGATCGCCTCGGCGAAGGGATGGGTGGCGTCGACGAGCACGTCCACGCCCTCGTCCCGCAGCCACCGGGCCAGTCCCGGGGCCCCGCCGAAGCCCCCGACGCGCACCTCCCCGTCCAGCGCCCCGGGCTGGGCCACGCGCCCGGCGAGGGACGTCGTGACACGGACGCCGGGACGCGCGCACAGCGCCGCGGCCAGAGCACGGGCCTCGGCCGTGCCGCCGAGGATCAGAACGTGAGGGGACACGGCGTCGAGCGTACGAGGTCGGGTGCGGCGGGCGCCCGGACGGGTGGGCCGACCGCAGAACCGGGGAAGCGCAGCGCGGCGGTGCCGACCGGCGAGAGCGGCTCTGCGTGGCTATCGTCCTGGCATGGAGTCCGTGCGTGCCGTGCTCATCGACATCGACGGGGTGCTCACCGTCTCGTGGCGGCCCCTGCCCGGGACCGTCGATGCCTTGCGGGAGATCCGGGAGGCCGGGTTCGGCGTTCTGCTGGTCACCAACACCACCTCGCGTACCCGGGCGTCGATCGCCGGGACGCTGACGGAGGCGGGTTTCCCCGTGTCCGCCGAGGACATCCTGACCGCGCCCGCCGCCACCGCCGCGTACCTCGCCGAGCACTGTCCCGGCGCCCGGTGCGCGCTGTTGAACAGCGGCGACATCGCCGAGGACCTCGAAGGGGTCGGTGTCGTCGAGGAGGACGACGCGGAGACCGTGCCGGATGTCGTCCTGGTCGGCGGGGCCGGTCCCGAGTTCGGTTACGCGGCGCTCGACCGGGCCTTCGGGCATCTGCAGCGCGGGGCCCGGCTGGTGGCGATGCACCGCAACCTGTACTGGCGCACGACCGAGGGACTGCGGCTGGACTCCGGGGCGTTCCTGGCGGGACTGGAGCGGGCCGCGCGGGTGGAGGCCGAGATCACCGGCAAGCCGGCGCGGGCGTTCTTCGACTCGGCGCTCGCGCGGCTGGACGTCGGCGCGGACGAGGCGGTGATGGTCGGCGACGACGTCGAGTCCGACGTGCTGGCGGCGCAGCGGGCCGGGCTCACCGGGGTGCTCGTGCGGACGGGGAAGTTCCAGGAGGAGACGCTGCGGGCCGCCGACGGCACGCCCGACCACGTGATCGACTCCTTCGCGGACCTCCCGGCGCTGCTGCGGGGCTCAGCGCAGCAGTAGTTGCAGACCGCCCACGACCGTCGCCGCGATGACGAGCTGCTCGAACAGCCGCTGGTTGATCCGGTGCACGGCCCACTTGCCGAACAGCGCGCCGGGCACGACGAACGCCACGAGCGCGAGGTCGAGCAGCAGCGAGCGGCCGTCGATCAGGCCGAGCCCCGCGCTGAAGGGCAGCTTGGAGACGTTGACGATCAGGAAGAAGAAGGCCGAGGTGCCGAGGAAGCCGAGCTTGCGGAAGCCCGCGGAGAGCAGGTACATCGACATCACGGGGCCGCCCGCGTTGGCGACCATGGTGGTGAAGCCGCCGAGGACACCGTAGGAGCGGGCCTTGATCCGGCCCGACCGGGTCGTTCCCGACTCCGGTTCCTCCTCCCTGTCCGCGGTGCGCCGGCGCCACACCGTCACGGCCGCCATCAGCAGCAGGATCGCGCCGATCGAGGTCCTGACGATCGCGTCGTCGGCCCGGAGGAGGAACACCGTGCCGACCACGACGCCCGCGGCGACCGCGGGGAACAGCCGCCACAGCGTGGGCCAGTGGGCATGCCGCCGGTAGGCGGCGACGGCCAGGAGGTCGCCGGCGATCAGGAGGGGCAGCAGCACGCCGGTGGAGGCGCGGGCCGGCAGCACCGCCGCGAAGATGGCGAGGCTGACCGTGTTGGCCCCGCTCACCGCGGTCTTCGAGAAGCCGACGAGCAGGGCCGCGAGGGCGAGGGCGGCGCATTCCCAGCCCGTGATGTGCCAAAGCGTCATGGTGTTCATGCGAACACTGATGCTATGTGCAACGAACGGGTGCTGTAAGCGCTGTCTCGCCTGGTGGGCCGGGACGGGGCCGCTGGGACCGCTGGGGCCGCTAGGGCCGCTAGGGCCGTTCGACGAGGAGCGCGCTTCCCTGGCCCACCCCGACGCACATCGTGGCGAGGCCCCGTCCCGCGCCCGTGCGCCGCATGCGGTGGAGCAGCGTCGTCAGGATGCGGGCGCCGGAGCATCCCAGGGGATGGCCCAGCGCGATGGCGCCGCCGCTGGGGTTGACCAGCTCGGGATCGATGCCGAGCTGGTCCACGCAGGCCAGGGCCTGGGCGGCGAAGGCCTCGTTGAACTCGGCCTCCTCCAGGTCGTCGACGCTCCAGCCGGCGCGGGTCAGCACCTTGCGGGTGGCGGGGACGGGGCCGATGCCCATGACGTCGGGGTGGACGCCGGCCGAGGCGCCGGCGACGTAGCGGCCCAGGGACTCCAGGCCCAGCTCGTTCAGGGCGTCCTCGCTGACCAGGAGGAGGCCGGCGGCACCGTCGTTCATCGGTGAGGCATTGCCCGCGGTGACCGAGCCCCCGTCACGGAAGACCGGCTTCAGCCGGGACAGCTTCTCGTACGAGGTGTCCTCGCGGACGCATTCGTCGGTGTCGACGACCACGCCGTCGGGGCGTTCCACGGAGAGGAGTTCGTCGTCGAAGTGGCCGTTCTTGCGGGCCAGGGCGGCGCGCTGGTGGCTGCGCAGGGCGAACTCGTCCTGGCGTTCGCGCGGGATGCCGTACCGCGCGGCGACCTCCTCGGCCGTCTCCCCCATGGCGAGCAGGCCGTGCAGTTCGCGCATCGCCGGGTTGACCAGACGCCAGCCGAGGCGGGTGTCGGCGGTCTCCATGCGGTGCGGCAGGGCCTCGTCGGGGCGGGGCAGCACGAAAGGCGCACGGCTCATCGACTCGGAGCCGCCCGCGATCACGACGTCGGCCTCGCCGGCGGCGATGGTGCGGGCGGCCGTGGTCACGGCCTCCAGGCCCGAAGCGCACAGGCGGTTGACGGTGGCGCCGGGCACGGAGTCGGGGAGGCCGGCGAGCAGCGCGGCCATGCGGGCGACGTTGCGGTTGTCCTCGCCCGCCTGGTTGGCGGCGCCCCAGTAGACGTCGTCGATCCGGGCCGGGTCCAGCGCGGGCACGCCGGCGACCAGGGCGCGGACCACGGTCGCCGCGAGGTCGTCGGGCCGTACCGAGGAGAGGGATCCCCGCAGCTTGCCGATGGGGGTGCGGCGGGCGGCCGCGAAGTGGACGGAACGCACGGGAGGCTCCTCACGCCGCGCATCAACGCGCATTAATTAGCACTGCTAGTTTCGGACTATAGACCCTCGGGCCACCTTCTGTGAAGATTCTGCGCCACCAGGGGTTCCCGGCAGTCGTATCGCAGGCCGGGCAAGGCTCATGCGTCGGGTTTGCACCGATGCGCCCAGGGCACCCGCGCGTCCATGGAGTGGTTGCGGAGCGCCGCCTGCGTGGACGAGGACCCCGAGCTGTTCTTTCCCGTCGGCACCGCCGGCCCCGCCCTGCGCGACGTGAGCGCCGCGAAGCGGGTCTGCGCGCGCTGCCCGGTCACCGACCAGTGCCTGAGCTTCGCGCTGAGCAGCGGTCAGACCTCGGGCGTGTGGGGCGGCACCGGCGAGGAGGAGCGCGACGCACTGCTCCGGACGACGAGGAACGACGTGAGAAGGAGAAGCGCCCTATGACGACTGTGAGGAGCACCCTGCCCGACGACGCCCGGAAGGTCGCCTGCGAGGCACTCCAGGACACGTTGGTGGATCTGCTCGGGCTCTCGCTGGTCGGGAAGCAGGCGCACTGGAACGTCGTCGGACCGCGGTTCCGGTCCATCCACCTCCAGCTCGACGATGTGGTCACGGCGGCACGGGACTTCGCCGACACGGTCGCGGAGCGGTCCGCGGCGCTGGGCGTCCCGCCGGACGGCCGGCCGGAGACCGTCGCCAAGGGCTTCACGCTGCCCGCTCCGCAGGAGGGCTGGGTGCGCGACTCGGACGCCGTGCAGGTGATGGTGGACGCGCTGCAGGACGCGGTCGCCCGGCTGCGTGAGCGCATCGACGCGACCGAGAAGGCCGACCCGGTCACCCAGGACCTGCTGATCGGCATCACCGCGGAGCTGGAGAAGCAGCGGTGGATGTTCGACGCCGAGAACTTCCCGCGCTGACCGGCGGGAAGACGGCGCAGGGCAAGCGACGGACGTACGGAAGGGGCAGGCGATGACCGACGCCCTCGAAATGGACGCGCTGTGGGAGGACTTCCACCGCGTGGTGAACATGACCTCGCAGGAACTCGCGGCCTGGCTGCGGGTCCGTGACGCCGACGAGGCCACCGAGCCGCTGCCGGACCAGGCGGGGTCGGCCACCGGACAGCATGTGCTGGCGATCCTGCAGAAGCGGCGCACCGACCTGACCGAGGACGACGTGCGCGTGATGCGGAAGGTCGTCGACACGGTCACCGACCAGGTGGACCTCGAGAACGAACCCGAGCCGGAGGTGACGGCCGAGGACACCCGTCGTCGGCACCGGCTGATGACCATCGGGCACGATCCGCTGAAGGGGTAGGCCGTGGACCGGCGGCAGCGCGTCGTCCGGGAGCTTCTGGGCGCGCACGGCCGGACGTACGCCGAGGACGCGGGCATCGGGCTGAAGGACACGCCGCAGCCGCTGTACCGGCTGCTGGTGCTGTCGCATCTGCTCAGTGCCCGCATCCGCGGTTCCGTCGCGCTGGCCACCGCCCGGGCCCTGCACGAGGCGGGGCTGCGGGATCCGCGGCGTATGGCGCGGGCCTCCTGGCAGGAACGCGTCGACGCGCTGGGCCGGGGCGGCTACCGGCGCTACGACGAACGCACGGCCACCCAGCTCGGCGACGGGGCCGAGCTGCTGACCGAGCGGTGGGGCGGCGATCTGCGGCGGCTGCGCGGCGAGGCGGACGGCAAGGTGACCGAACTGCGCCGTCTGCTCCAGGAGTTCCCGGGCATCGGGCCCGCGGGCGCCGACATCTTCCTGCGCGAGGCGCAGGGCGTGTGGCCGGAGGCGGCCCCCTACCTGGACGCCAAGGCCCTCCAGGGCGCCGAGCGTCTGAGCCTCCCCACGGACCCGGAGCGCCTCGCCGAACTGGCCGGGGACACCGACCCGGCCGTCTTCGCCGCGGCCCTCGTGCGGGCGGCGGTGGAGAAGGAGGTCGCGCAGGACGCGCTGCGACGTGCCGGTTGACCGGCATGTCCGCCGGCATCCTCGCCGACACCTCCGCCACAAGGCCGCTCACCCGAGCAACCAGCCCCCGTCCACGGTCAGTTCGACCGCGTTGACCGACCGGTTGCGCAGCAGGAAGTCCACCGCGTCCACCACGTCGTCCATCGAGGCGAGCCGTCCCGTGGGGGTCTCGGTACGCAGGGTGGCCAGCACCTTCTCCGGTTTGGCCTGCCAGTACGGACTGTCGCCCACGACGCCGGGATGCACGGCGTTGACCCGGACGGGAGCCAGCTCGACGGCGAGGGTGTTCATCAGGCCCCGCACCCCCGCGTTGACCGTCGCCACCGTCGTCGCGCCCGGGTAGGGGCGCTCCTTGGCCTGGCCGCCGAACAGCACGATGGCACTGCCGTCGTGCAGGCGGCCGCGCAGTGTGTGCACGACCTCCGTGTATCCGACGAGTTTGAGGGTGACCAGGCGCAGGGCGGCGTCGATGTCGTACTCGGTCACCTTGTTGTCGTCCCGGGAGACCCCCGCGATCACCAGATGGTCGACGCGCCCCAGTCCGGCCAGGGCCGCCGCGATCTCCAGCGGCCGGGCCAGGTCGAGGGCGAGTCCGCGTGCGCCGAACTCATTGGCGACCGCTTCGGCCCGCTGGGCGTCGCGGCTGGTGAGAACCACGTCGTCCCCGCGCTCGGCGCGCGTGCGGGCGAATGCGAGCCCGATCCCGGACGTTCCGCCGACGACGAGCACACTGCTCATGACTGTTCCTCCAGTGCCGAGCGCAGGTAGTCCCAGTCCCGTGTGAACCGGTACGAGTGCCGTGACGGCGGCTGCGGCGCCTGGGTCTCCAGCCAGCGCAGCGGGCCGCGTCCGGCGTTGACGAACCCGTGCACGCACCCGGCGCCCGCCCAGGCCACGTCGCCGGGTTCCAGCCGGTACCGCTCGCCGTCGAGGGTGGCCTCCGCGACGCCCTCCAGGATCAGATACGTCTCCTCGAAGGGGTGGTCGTGGGTGCCGATGATTCCGTCGGGCGCGTACTGCACCATGAACATGGTCGAGGCGACCGCGCCCAGGTCGCCGTCGATCATCATCTTCACCGTGATCCCGCTGTAGACGAGCAGCGCGGTCCGCATGCTCGCCGTGACGGCCAGCAGGTCCTGGGACTGCTTGCCGGGATCCATCTGGGCGGGCTCGAAATGGCCGAAGGCGCGGGTGCGCGGGTCGCGGACGTCGATCCGGACCGGGTCACGGGCGGGCATGCCGGGCACGGCCTGGGTGTCGTGTCCGTAGCGGGCGCGCGGTACCGGGGCCAGCATGTCCGCCCAGCGGCCGCCGGTGTTCCCGGCCCCGCGCCAGGCGTGCGGAACGCCGGTCGGCAGCAGACCGTAATCGCCCTCCTCCAGCAGGTACGAGCCCTCGGGCAGGTCCAGGATCACGGCCCCGTCGAGGACGAAGAAGGTCTCCTCGTACGAGTGCACATGGGCGGGCACCCGGCCGTCGGGCCGCAGGTCGCACAGACCGAAGCCGGTGTGGACGCTGCCGTCGTCCTCGCCGACCAGCGCCCGCCGGCGGTGGCCCCGGCCGTCGTGGGGCGCCTCGGGCAGGTCGGCGGCGTGGCGCACCAGGTGAGCGCTCATGCCGGAGCCTTCGCTCCCTTGGCCTCCTTCGCCGCGAGGAGCCGGTCGCGGGATTCGCCGACGAGCCGCAGGGCCCGGGCGGTGTCGCCGAGGAGCCTGCCGTCCCGCTTGCGGATCTCGCCGTCCACGAGGACGGTGTCCACGTTGGAGACGTCGGCGCACAGGGTCACCGCGGCCGCCGCGTCGTGCACGGGGGCGACGTTGGGGGCGGTGGCGTCGATCGCGACGACGTCGGCGCGCTTGCCGGGGGTCAGGGAGCCGGTGCGGTCCTCGAGCCCGGCGACGTGGGCGCCGTTCACGGTGGCGATCTCCAGCATCTGGCGCGCTGTCAGCATGCTGCTGGGTACGGGCATGTTGGCCTGCCAGCAGTCGGCGTTGACGCGGGCGCGTTCGGCGCCGAAGGCCGCGCGGATCTGGGTGAACATGTCGCCCGGCACGGTGGTGACGACGTCGATGCTGAGCGCGGGCCGCAGACCGTACTCGATGGCCTGCATCACGGGTGGCCAGCCGTGCCCCATCTGGAGCTCCACCTGGGGCGCGACCGAGATCGTGCCGCCGCTGTCGGCGACCATCTGCCATTCCTCCCCGCTGAGGTGGCAGCTGTGGACATAGGTGGTGTCCGGGCCGAGCAGCCCCAGGGCGTGGAGCTGCTTCACCATGCCGAAGCGGCCGGCGAGGCGCCCCATGGCCACGTGCACGGTGATCGGCAGGCCCAGCTCCCTGGCCATGGCCCACTCGGCGGTGACGACCTCGTCGACGCAGAAACCCGGGCCGCGGGTGGCCAGGCCCATGGTCAGCAGCCCGTCGTCGGACGCGAAGTACGCCGACCGGATCCGCCGTACGTCGTCCGCCGGGATCGCGATGCGGCTCTCGAACCAGTACTCGGCGAGCGAGGTGTTGGCGCTGCCGTACGCGTACTGCGCCCGGATGCCGGACTCGCGCAGGCCCTGGATCGCCGCGTCCGGGTGCTCGGGGGTGTTGTTGATGTGTGACCAGTCCACGAGCGTGGTGATGCCGGCGTTGAGGCACTCCAGCGCGCCCGCGAGGTTCCCGGCGTACACGTCCTGCGGGGTGTACAGGGGGGCGAAGGTGTCGAGGATGTCGACGAAGTAGTCGTCGAGGGTGGCGTCGGGGGCCACGCCCCGGATGGGCGCCTCCCAGGTGTGGCGGTGGGTGTCGACGAAGCCGGGGATCACGATGTGGCCGCTCATGTCGAGGACTTCGGCGTCGGCGCTGATCTCGGGTTCGACGGCCGCGATCGTGCCGTCCTCGACGAGGACGTCCCCCTGGGGCAGGTCCCCGATCTCCGGGTCCATCGAGATCACGTGACCGGAGCGCAGCAGTGTCCTGGTGGTCATCGCGCTTCCTCCCATGGGGTGTGCGGTGGCGGGTGGGCGGCTCAGTAGGCGGCGAGTCGGCGGACCTCCGTGACGACCTTGTCGACGGTCGGGATGACCTGTTCCTCCAGCGCGTCGGCGAACGGCAGCGGGACGCACTCCCCCGCCACCCGCCGCACGGGCGCGTCGAGGAGGCCGAACCCCTCGTCGGCGACGACCGAGACGACGGTGGCGCCCCAGCCGCCCTGGTACGGGTTCTCCTCGACGGTGACGAGCCGGGACGTCTTGCGCAGCGAGGCGAGGACGGTCGCGGCGTCCAGCGGGACGAGGCAGCGCAGGTCGACCACCTCGGCTTCGACGCCCTCCCCGGCCAGGGTCTCGGCGGCCTTCAGGGCCAGGGGAACCATCGAGGCCAGCGCGACGAGGGTGACGTCGCCGCCCTCGCGGACGACCGCGGCCCGGCCCAGCTCGACGACGTGCTCCGGCGGCGGCGGTGGGCCCTTGGTCGCGAACAGTCCCTTGTGCTCGAAGAAGATCACCGGGTCGTCACTGCGTATCGCCGCCGCCAGCATGCCGACGACGTCTGCGGGTGTCGCCGGCGCCGCGATCTTCAGCCCGGGGACGGCCAGCGCCCAGTTCTCGGTGGCCTGGGAGTGCTGCGCGCCGAAACCGAGCCCGCCGCCGTTGGCGGTGCGCACGACGAGCGGCACGGTCACCTGGCCGCCGGTCATGTAGCGCACCTTGGGGATCTCGTTGGCGAGGTAGTCCCAGCAGCAGGCCAGGAAGTCGGAGAACATGATCTCCGCGACGGGCCGCATCCCGGTCATGGCGGCGCCCATCGCCGCGCCCACGATGGCCTGTTCGGAGATGGGCGTGTCCCACACCCGCTCGGGCCCGAACTCCTCCCACAGCCCCGTGGTCGTCTTGAACACGCCGCCGGCCGCGCCGATGTCCTCCCCGAGGCACACCACCGACGCGTCCCGCCGCATCTCCCGGGCGATGCCCTCGGCGACCGCGTCCCGGTAGGTGATCACGTCCGCCATGCGGCACCTCCGTCCGCCCACACGTCGGTCAGTGCCTCACTTGGGTCGGGCGGTGGCGCGGCCTTCGCCGCCTCCACGGCCCGCTCCACGACGACCCGGGCCCGCTCGTCGGCCTCGGCGAGCGTCTCCTGCCTCACTCCCAGCTCGGCCAGCCGCCCCCGCGCGAGGTCCAACGGGTCGTGCTTCAGCCAGCGTTCGACCTCCTCGGCCGGGCGGTACGCCGCCGGATCGGTACGGCTGTGCCCGAAGTGGCGGTAGGTCTCGGCCTCCAGCACGGCGGGCCCGTCCCCCGCCCGGGCCCGCCGGGCGAGCCGCGCCACCGCCTCCTCGACCGCGACGACGTCGTTGCCGTCGACGACCTCGCCCGGCATGCCGTGGGCGGGAGCCCGGTCGGCCGCGGGCCGGGGCACGGCCGTGACGTCGGCGATCGGCGTGTACTCCATGTACAGGTTGTTCTCGCACACGAACAGCACCGGCAGCTTCCATACGGCTGCCAGGTTGAGCGACTCGTGGAAGGCGCCGATGTTCGTCGCGCCGTCGCCGAAGAAGGCGACCGCGAGCTGCTCGGTGCCCCGCAGCCGGGCCGACCAGGCCGCGCCCACCGCCATCGGCAGGTGGGCGCCGACGATGGCGTACGAACCGAGCATGCCGGTGGCCGCCTTGGTCAGGTGCATGGAACCGCCCTTGGCGCGGCACAGCCCGGTGGCGCGGCTCATCAGCTCGGCGAGGCACTCCTCGGGGGTGGCGCCCCTGGCGAGGGCGTGATGGTGGCCCCGGTAGGTGGCGAACACGTAGTCGTCCGGTCGCAGGGCGGCGCTCGCGCCCACGGCGATCGCCTCCTGCCCGGCGGCCAGGTGCGTGGTGCCCTTCACCAGGCCCCGCAGGAACAGGTCGTGGGCGGCCTTCTCCGTCCGGCGGATGACGTTCATCCGCTCGTACCGGTCGAGGAGCACGCCCGCGTCCATCAGCGGTTCCCGCCGGTGGTCCGGGGACGGTCCGCGCTGTGGGCCCGCGAGCGCTCCCCGGCGCCTGCCCGTGTGCGTTCCCCGATGCCCGCCTGCGCGCCGTCCTGGGCGCCTGCCCCTGCGCGGTGCGCGGCGTCCGACCGTGCGCGGTCCCCGGTGTTGAGATGGGACTGCGCCTCGCGGCGGGTGTTCAGCTCGCCGCCGACCGTCCAGTACTTGCGCCCGGCCACCAGCAGTTCCTCGGCCGGGAACTTGGTGATGACCTCGCAGCCGTCGGCGGTGACGACCAGTTCCTCCTCGATCCGGGCGGCGGACCAGCCGTCGGCGGCCGGCCAGTACGTCTCCAGGGCGAACACCAGCCCCTCTTCGAGGACTTCGGGGTGGTCGAGGGAGACCAGACGGCTGAAGATCGGCTTCTCCCAGATCGACAGGCCCACGCCGTGGCCGTACTGGAGGGCGAAAGCGGCGGTCTCGTCGGCGAAGCCGAACTCCTCGGCGCGCGGCCAGACCCGCACGACGTCGGCGGTGGTGGCGCCCGGCCGGACCAGGGCGATCGCCTCGTCCATGTACTCCCGGCAGCGCACGTACGCGTCCCGCTGCGCCGGCGAGGCGCTGCCCACGGCGAACGTGCGGTAGTAGCAGGTGCGGTAGCCGAGGTGGCTGTGCAGGATGTCGAAGAAGGCGGGGTCGCCGGGGCGGACCAACCGGTCGCTGTAGACGTGCGGATGCGGCGAACAGCGCTCCCCCGAGATGGCGTTGACGCCCTCGACGTACTCGCTGCCGAGGTCGTACAGCACCTTGCTGACCACGCCGACGCACTCGTTCTCGCGCACCCCCGGGCGCAGGTAGCCGTAGAGCTCCTCGTAGGCCGCGTCGACCATGGCGCAGGCCTGGGTGAGCAGGGCGATCTCGTCGCCGGTCTTGATGCGGCGGGCCTCCAGGAACACCTGCTGCCCGTCGACGACGTCGATGCCCTCGGCGCGCAGCGCGGTGAGGACGGGCATCTCGGCGACGTCGACACCGAGCGGCTCGTCCGCCAGGCCGTGGGCGCGCAACTCGGCGGCGATCTTGGCCGCCACGTCCTGGGCGATCCCGGCGTCGGGGTGGAAGGCGCCACGCAGGGTGGAGATACCGGCCCGGGCCCCGGTGGGCGGGCCGCCCTTGCCGTCGCTGTAGTCGAGCCAGGGGTTGTAGAGCTGGTGGTGGCGGGCGGCGGAGCCGAAGTCCCAGACGACCGGTTCGCCGTCGCGCACCAGCAGGGCGAAGCGGATCAGCTTGTCCATCGCCCAGGTGCCGATGTGGGTGGCCGTCATGTAGCGGATGTTGGCGAAGTCGAAGCTGAGCACCGCGCCGAGGGAGGAGCGGTTCAGCGACTCGTGCAGCCGGGCCAGCCGCTGCCCGCGCAGCCGGTCCAGGTCGATGCGCTCTTCCCAGTCGACGGCGTTGGGTCCATATGTGCGGATCGCCATGGCGACCACCCCCACTTCGGAGTGAACGCCCGTGTGCGATGGGTGTCAAGTGTCACTGAACATCGCCGGACACGAACCAGACGCCCACCGCCGGTACCTCTCCATCGTTGCGGTAGCGGTGGGGTGTCGTCGACTCGAAGCAGACGGAATCGCCCGGCCGCAGCGTGTACTCCTCGAAGGCGAGGGTGAGGATCAGCTCGCCTGAGGTCAGGTAGCCGTACTCGGTGCCGGGATGGCGCATCAGCGCACCGGAGGCCGAGGACGAGCCGCCGGGGCGGTAGGTCACGAGCAGGAAGTCGGCCTCGGCGCCCGGGGCCCGCCCGAGCCGCTCCCACACGACCCCCGAGTCCAGCTCCAGCGTCTCGCGCCCGCCCGCGGCGACCAGCGGCCCGATCCGCCGCCCCGGCTCGGCCGCGAGGGCGGCGAGGGCGAGCGGCACGGTGGCGGGTGACGTGGTGGCAGGGGGCAGCACGGTGGCGCCGGGCACGGCGGCGGGGGACGTGGTGGCGCGGGACGCGGCGTGCGGGACCGCGGGACGGATGGTGGCGGGCGGGACCGGCGCGGCCTCCTCCCGGGCGTCGAAGAGGGACTCGACGGAGATCCCCAGGGCCGTGGTGATCGCGTACAGGGTGCTGACCGACGGCTGGCTCTTGCCGGTCTCGATCTGCGACACGAGACTCGCCGACACACCGACCTCCCGGGCCAGCGCGCGCAGGCTCGTGCCGCGCTCCAGGCGGGCCTGCCGGATGCGCGCGCCGACGGGCGGCACGACGGCGGGGGACACGGGCGGCTCCTCTGCTCGGACGGACGGTGAGGCTGTTCAGCTTCACGCTCCTGCTGTTCAGCATCATTGAACAGCGCGAGCGGGCCCGGCGCCAGGGCTCTGCCGGGTGGGCCAGGGTGCCCGCCGGTGCTCACCCGATCGGTCCGACGCCGGTGGTGGGCCCCCGGCGGTGGTGGTGCGCTGGGGGCACGCGTCCCGTTCCCAGGAGGCACTCCCGATGACCCGTCGTCCGTCCAGGCTCGTCCGTGTTCTCTCCGCCTCCCTGGCGGCAGGCACGCTGCTCTCCACCGCCGCCTGCTCGGACGACGACGGCACGGACGCCTCGCGGGTCTCCGGCGTCACCGCCTCCCAGGTCGCCGAGAGGGCGCAGACCCCTTCCCCCACCGCCAGCCTCTCCACGGACGGCGCGCGCACCGCGCTGATCACCGAGGCGGACATCGAGGACGACTGGACGCAGGTCAAGGACACGGAGGCCGAGAACTGGCACGACAGCATGCTCGTCGGCACGGTCGACGTGTCCGACTTCGTGTCCGGCAAGGCCCAGGCGTCCGACTGCCAGCGGCTCATCGACTCCCTGTACGACGACGACCTGCTGGGCCGGCCGTCGGGCGCGTCCGCGCTGCGCGGCTTCGAGCAGGGCGACTCCCGACTGCTGTACCAGGTCGCCTCCTACGACCGGACCGATGTGCAGGACTCCCTGAACTGGATGGCGAGCCTGCCGGAGAAGTGCGACGAGTTCACCGTGACCGACGGCAAGGACAAGCGCACCGTCCAGGTCATCGAGACCTCGGTGCCCAAGGTGGGCGACGCCCGGCAGGGCCTGCGCGTGACGGTGCAGGGCCCGGTCGACGGCAACGACGCCACACTGACGCTGAACGTCGCCGCCGTACGGGTCGGCGACGACGCGATCACCGTCACGGCGGGCGGGCTCGACGGGGGCGAGGACGACTCCATGAAGCAGGCGGCGCAACAGGGCACCCAGCGGCTGGAGGACGTCCTGGCCGGGAAGTCGCCCGCCGCGAGCCCCACCTAGTGCCGCGGCAGGCAACGTTCGCCCCGTCGCGACGCCCGGCACGCCCTCTCGCCGTACCGGCCGAAAGCCCAAGTACGTCCAGTACGAGGGCTTCCGGCCGGCACTCCCCCCAAGCTCTTCGAGCAGGGGGGCACCCCCAGAGCACGCACCGGACGCCGCTCCTTCACGGGCGAACGTTGCCTGCCGCGGCACGAGGTCGACACGCCGAAAAGCTCCTTTCCCGCGCCAACCGCCGCTCCCGCTCCGCCGATTCGCGGGACAGCGTGATCACCGGAGCGGCACAATGGCGGCGACGACCGGCGTCGGTCGTCGTGCGAGGAGAGGACGAGTCGTGAGTGATGGCCACACCCCTTCGGGAGGGTCGGCGAGGCTGAACACCGGTGTGGCGCACAACGCGCGCGTGTGGAACTACTGGATCGGCGGCAAGGACAACTACGAGGTCGACCAGCAGGTCGGCGAGCACGTCGCCGGCATGTTCCCGATCATCCGGGACATCGCCAGGGCCGACCGGGACTTCCTCGGCCGGGCCGTGTCGTTCCTCGCCGGTGAGCGGGGAGTGCGGCAGTTCCTCGACATCGGCACGGGGCTGCCGACGGCGGACAACACCCACGAGATCGCCCAGCGGCTCGCACCCGACTCACGGATCGTCTATGTCGACAACGACCCGATCGTGCTGGTGCACGCCCGCACGCTGCTCACCGGCACCCACGAGGGCGTCACCGCCTACGTCGACGCCGATGTGCACGACCCGGACGCCATCGTCGAACGGGCCGGGCAGACCCTCGACTTCACCGAGCCCGTCGCCGTGATGATGCTGGGCATCCTCAACTTCGTCCTGGACGTCGAGAAGGCCCGGGACATCGTGCGCCGGGTGATGGCGGCGGTGCCGTCCGGCAGCTTCCTGGTCCTCACCCACCCGACCTTCGACGACGAGCTCGGCGGCGCGGGCCAGATCCCGGCCATGAAGTTCTGGAACGAGAACGCCACTCCCCCGATCACGGCCCGCAGCGGCTCGGACATCGCCGCGTTCTTCGAGGGGCTGGAGGTGCTCGAACCGGGCATGGTGTCGTGCGGGCAGTGGCGTGCCGAGCCCGGCTCGGCCGTGCTGGTACCGCAGTACGGCGCGGTGGCCGTCAAACCCTGACGGGCGCCGCCCTCGCCGCACCAGTCCGGAGAACCGCGGAGGACGCAGATGACCACCCTGGCCGATCCCGTGCCCGGCGGCCGTCCCGGCGACGTCGAGCGGGCCACCGCGCTGAGCGGCGAGCTCGCCGGGCGGGGTGTGCACGGGGTCGTGCTGGCCTATGTCGACACCGCGGGCATCGGCCGCGTGAAGACCGTCCCTACGGCCCGGCTCTCCTCCGCGGCGGCCTGGGGCGTCGGCATGTCACCGGTGTTCGACACGTTCCTGGCGGACGACTCCGTCGTCGCCACCGACGTCCTGGGCTCCCCCGACGGCGATCTGCGCCTCTACCCGGACCTGGACCGGCTCGTCGTCCTGGCCGGCCAGCCCGGCTGGGCCTGGGCACCGGTCGACCGCATCACCCAGGACGGCGAGCGGCACCCCGGCTGCACCCGCACGTTCCTGCGGCGGGTCGTCGCCGAGGCGGCCGAGCGGCACGGCCTCGCCTTCAAGGCGGCCATCGAGGTCGAGTGGACCGTGGCCCGGGGCGACGCCCCCGGCGACGCGTTCGTGCCGGCGACGACCGGACCGGCGTACGGGGCGATCCGGCAGGTCGAGCTCGGTGACTACACCGCCGATCTGCTGGCGGCGTGCGCGGCGCAGGGCATCGACGTCGAGCAGGTCCACCCCGAGTACGCGGCCGGGCAGTTCGAGATCTCGGTGGGCGCCGCCGATCCGGTGGCGGCGGCCGACCGCAGCGTGCTGGTCCGCCAGACCGTCCGCGCGGTGGCCGGGCGGCACGGTCTGAGGGTCTCCTTCGCCCCGGCCGTGGCGGGCCGGGGCGTCGGGAACGGCGGGCACGTCCACCTGTCCGCCTGGCGCGACGGCGTGAACCTGCACTCGGGGGGCGCGGGCCGGTACGGCATGACGGCCGAGGCGGAGTCGTTCACGGCCGGCATCCTCGCCCACCTGCCCGCGCTCACGGCCGTCACCGCCCCGAGCCCCTCCAGTCACCTGCGGCTCAGGCCCTCTCAGTGGGCCGGGGTGTTCACCGCCTGGGGCCGCGAGACCCGGGAGACCGCGCTGCGGGTCGTCACCGGCACGGCCGGACTGCGCGACCGGGCGGCCAACCTGGAGATCAAGCCCGTCGACCTGGCCGCCAACCCCTACCTCGCGATCGGCTCCCTGATCGTCGCCGGTCTCGACGGCCTGACGTCGTCGGCCGCCCTGCCCGACGAGACCACCGGGAACCCGGCCCACCTGGGCGAGGCGGAGGCGACGGCCCGGGGCGTGCGGCGCCTGCCGGTGTCCCTGGAGGACGCCGTCGAGGAGTTCCGCGCGGACGACACGCTGCGCGCGGGCCTCGGCCCGGTCCTGGCCGACGCGGTGATCGCCGTCCGCCTGGGCGAAGCGGCGTCCGTCGCCGGGCTCGACGACGACCGGGTGGCGGCGGCGTACCGCTGGAAGTACTGACGTGGGCGCGGTCCGCGAGGCGCTCGACTCCGTACGGCTGGTCGACCACCACTGCCACGGCACCGTCACGGCCGACCTCGACCGGGGCGCCTTCGAGTCGCTCCTCACGGAGGGCGAGGCGTGGCCGGGCGTCTCGCCCTTCGACAGCCCCGTGGGCGTGGCCGTGCGGCGCCACTGCGCTCCGCTGCTCGACCTGCCCCGGCACGCTCCCCCCGTGGAGTACCTCGCCCGCCGCTCGGACCTGGGCTGGCGCGAGGTGCAGCGCCGCTTCCTGCGCGCGACGGGCACGGACGTCTTCTGCGTCGACACCGGCTACGCCCCGGACCGCATCACCACGCCCCGGGACATCGCCGAGGCCGCGGGCGGGACGTCGTACGAGGTCGTACGACTGGAGGGCGTCGCGGAGTCGGTGCGGGCCGCGGGGGTCGAACCGGACGCGTACGCGCAGGCCTTCCATGCGGCCGCGCTGGACGCCGTGCGGCGGCCCGGCGTGGTGGCCGTGAAGTCGGTGGCGGCCTACCGCACCGGTTTCGACCTGGACCCGGCCCGCCCCTCGGACGCGCAGGTCACTCAGGCGGCCCGGGCCTGGCTCGGCAGCGGGGACCGTCTCGACGACCCGGTCCTCGTGCGGCACCTGCTGTGGACCGCCGTCGACCTCGGTCTGCCGCTGCAGCTGCACACCGGGTTCGGCGACAAGGACATCCGGCTGCACCGCGCCGACCCCACCCACCTCACGGACTGGCTGCACCTCACCGCCGGGACCGTCCCCGTGCTGCTCCTGCACTGCTGGCCCTACCAGCGGCAGGCCGGCTACCTGGCGGCGGTCTTCGAGCAGGTGTACCTCGACGTCGGCCTCACCCTCCACTACGTCGGCCCCGCCCGGGCCGGGGCGGTCCTCACGGAGGCCCTGGAGATCACCCCTTTCCGCAAACTGCTGTACAGCTCGGACGCCTACGGTGTGCCCGAGTTCCACCACCTCGGGGCGCTCGCCTTCCGGCAGGGACTCGCGGAGCTGCTCCAGGAGCGGGTGGACAGCGACGAGCTGGCCCTGCCGGACGCGCTGCGGATCGCGCGGTGGGCCGGGCGGGACAACGCCCTTCGGGTCTACCGGTTAGGGAACGAACGGCCGGAGGGCGATTGAACAGGGGTGGGGCCGGTCACAGTTCTCCTGAAGCGGCTACCCAGGAAGCCCGAACGGCTGAAAGTATGATCAAGCGATGTCTGACATGACCGAAACCACGCCCGGCTGGCTGTCCTCCGACGAACTGGAGATGACGCGCGCTCGCATGCCGATCCTGTACGTCGAGGCCGTCCCGGTACGCGTCGACGACAGCGGCGAAGTCACCAGTGTCGGCCTGCTGCTGCGCATCGGACCGGACGGTACGGTCAGCCGGACGCTGGTCTCCGGCCGCGTGCTGCACCACGAACGCGTCCGCGACGCGCTTCTGCGCCATCTGGAGAAGGACCTCGGCCCGGTGGCGTTGCCCCGCGTCCCGGCGTCGCTCCAGCCGTTCACGGTCGCGGAGTACTTCCCGACGCAAGGCATCACGCCGTACCACGACCCGCGTCAGCACGCGGTGTCCCTCGCCTACATCGTGCCGGTGACGGGCGACTGCCGGCCCCGCCAGGACGCGCTCGACCTGGTGTGGTTCAGCCCGCAGGAGGCCGTCTCGGCGGCGGTGCAGAGCGAGATGCCCGGCGGACACGGGGTGCTTCTGAAGCAGGCGCTGGCGCATGCGGGCTGCGCAATCTGAGGCCTGAGCTCTGACCGGCCTCCAGCCGGGAGGCGCATGTGAGGGCGGCGGAGCAGCAGGGCCGATACCGGGGACAGCCGCATCTGCCCGAGCTGCACGTGCGCCTTCGCACCGAGCTGAGCCGGATCGACGAGCAGCTGCACGCCCTGCTGGACGCCATGGACGGGATGCAGGGCTGCTGGACGCCGTGGTGGCCATCAGCCGCGAGGTGGAGCTGCCCGCGGTCTACGGCGACCTGTACCTGTCCGAGCGGAGCGACGGGCAGCCCTTCGACGTGCACGACGAGAACGTCGTGATGGCCCTCGCGACCGCCGGCCGGCCCTGCCGAGGAGCCGGCGTGAGCAGGGATGAGCAGGGATGAGCAGGACAACGTCTCTTGTCTCAGTGGCTCAACGCCGAACGGCCGTATCGGAATGCTCCGATACGGCCGCCGACCTGCTGCTTCACACGTCGGGACGACAGGATTTGAACCTGCGACCCCTTGACCCCCAGTCAAGTGCGCTACCAAGCTGCGCCACGTCCCGTTGCCCGTCTGACCTGGGGGTTTCCCCCGGCCGAACGCGCAGGAAAACAATACCGCACTCGCGCCGATGATCGTGCACTCGTTTCTCCGGGCCGGCCCGCTCGTCCGCGGTCGGCCGGGGTTGCGGGGCGCGGGCCTCAGTCCGCCGGGAGGCCCAGCCGGGGGTGCGCCTCCAGGAGCCGGGCCGGGGCCGCCTGACGCCAGGAGTCGGCGAGGATGTCCCGCAGTTCGGCCTCGTCCTCGATGGCGTCTAGCCGGGCCCGCACCCAGGCGAACTGGGACTCGTGGCCGGCGATCCAGAACTTCCCCGGCTCGGCGAGCACCAGTTCGTCGCGCTCCTCCTTGGGGCAGCGCACGGCGAGGGAGGTCTCGTCCTCGGGAAGGGTGGCGAACATCTTTCCCGCGACCCGGAACGTGGGCATGCTCCAGGCGATCTTCTCCGTCGTGTCCGGCAGGGACAGGGCGATCCGTCGTACGTCTTCGGCATCCGGCATCCGGCATGGCAGGCACCGTAGCGGCTCGCACTGACAATCACCTGGTGGGAGCGGTGACCGGCAGACGCTTGTAGTAGATCGTCGTCGGCCGCAACACCCCGCCGGGGTCGGCCGCGTAGTCGGGGATCGAGCCGATCGGGGTCCAGCCGGCGGACCGGTACAGACGCTCGGCGGGGCTGCCGGTCTCGGTGTCCAGATGCAGGAGGGTGACACCGGCCGCCGCGGCCGCTGCCTCGGCCGTGGCCAGGAGCTCACGGCCGACTCCGCGTCCCCGGGCGTCCGTGTGCACCATCAGCTTCACGAGCTCGGCGCGGTGACGGCTGTTGGTCCTGCCGGGGAAGGCCAGGCTCACGGTCCCGAGCACGCGCTCCCCCTCGCACGCGGCCCAGACGGCGAGCCGGCCCGCGGCGACGTCCGCGGCCCGCTCCTCCCACCAGGCCAGAGCCTCCGCCCGGTCGAGCGGGGCGAGGAACCCGACGGAGGCACCGCCGTTCACGGTGCCGGCCAGCAGATCCGCCAGCTGTTCCGCGTGGGCCGGCAGGGCGGCCTCGTCCAGTCGGATCACGGCCGCACCACCGCCAGCAGGTAGCGGACACCCTCGGGTGCGGCGCACCGGAACCGGGTCGGGCCCCACACACGCATCCGCAGGCAGTCTCCGGCGCCCAGGCGGTGTTCGGTGTCCTGCGCCGTCACGTCCAGGGCTCCTTCCAGGATCCAGATGTGCTGTTCCAGCCCGGCCACGGGCGGACGGTCGTAGGAGAGGTCCGCGCCCGGTGAGAGGCGGGCCTCAACCAGTTCGCCGCGCAGAGCGGTGTGCGGGGGCGACACCGACCGCCGTACGAAGCCGTGGGCCCGGTCCTGCCACACGGGCTGCTCGGCGGAGCGGACCACGGCCTCCGGTTCCGCCTCGACCTCGCTGAGCAGCTGGGACATGGTGCGTCCGTAGACGGCGCACAGGCGGTTCAGGAGGGCGGCCGTCGGGCTGGTCTCGGCCCGCTCGGCCCGGGACAGGGTGGACCGGCTCACCCCGCTGCGGTCCGCCAACTCGCCCAGGGACCAGCCGTGTTCGGCCCGCAACGCGGCCAGGCGTGCGCCCAGCCGGGCGTCGACGGCGTCCACCTCGTCGCTTCCCATGTGCGGGACGCTATCCCGGATGTGAGACGTCGGTGTTACGGGAGGCTCACACCCCGGCCGCCGCGGCGAGCGCGTCCAGGACGGGCCGGATGAGGGGGTGCTCCTCGGCTCCTCTGCGGACTGCGGCGAAGACCCGGCGGGTGGGGGGCGTTCCGTCGACGGGGCGGACCACCACCCCGGTGAGGTCCATGCCGCGCAGCGCCGAGCGCGGCACCAGGGCGACGCCCGCGTCGGCCGAGGCGAGGGCGACGACCGCGCGGAAGTCGTCCGAGGAGTGCTCCATGCGCGGCTGGAAACCGGCGTTCTCGCAGGCCAGTATCACCACGTCGTGGCAGGGGTTGCCGGGGTAGGGGCCGATCCACGCGTCCTTGGCCAGTTCGGCCAGGGGCACCTCCGCCGCGTCGGCCAGGCGGTGGGTGACCGGTACGACCGCGTCGAAGGGCTCCGAGTACAGCGGCACGTGGGCCAGCCGCGGGTCGTCGGCGGGCGGGGCCCCGCGGTACTCGACGGCGACCGCGACATCGACCTGCCGGTCCAGCACCATCGGCAGGCTCGCGTCACCCTCGGCGTCCTGGACGCGGATGCGGATGCCGGGCGCCGACCGGGCGAGACCGGCCACGGCGGGCGCGACGACCAGGGCGATGCCGGTGGCGAAGGAGGCGACCGTGACGGTGCCGGCCGAGCCCGAGCTGTACGCGGCCAGCTCGGCCTCGGCCCGCTCCAGCTGGGCGAGGACCGCGTTGGTGTGGTTGAGCAGGATCTCACCGGCCGGGGTGAGCCGAACGCCCTTGGCACTGCGCTCGACGAGCCGGTGGCCGGTCTCCTGCTCCAGGGCGGCGAGCTGCTGGGAGACGGCCGACGGGGTGAGGTACAGCGCGGCGGCAGCCGCCGTCACCGTACGGTGGTCGGCCACCGCCCGGAGGATGTGGAGCCGCCGCGCTTCGATCATGCGATCGATTGTCTCAAACGCGTCCCTCAGGCCTGCTCGGAGTCCAGCTGGGCCCGGGCCGCCACGAACGCGTCGACCGCGCGATGGACGTCGTCCGTGGAGTGCGCGGCCGACAGCTGCACGCGGATGCGGGCCTGGCCCTGCGGCACCACCGGGTACGAGAAGCCGATGACGTAGACGCCGCGCTCCAGCAGCAGCTCCGCCATGCGGCCGGCGATCGCCGCGTCGCCGATCATCACGGGGGCGATGGCGTGGTCGCCGGGGAGGACGTCGAAGCCCTCCGCGGTCATCCGGCCGCGGAAGAGGGCGGTGTTCTCGGCCAGCCGGACGCGCAGGTCGTCCGCGGACTCCAGCAGGTCCAGGACCTTGAGGGAGGCGGCCGCGATCACCGGGGCGAGGGTGTTGGAGAAGAGGTAGGGCCGCGAGCGCTGGCGCAGCAGGGCGACGATCTCGGCGCGGGCGGCGACGTAGCCGCCGGAGGCGCCGCCGAGGGCCTTGCCGAGGGTGCCGGTGATGATGTCGACACGGTCCATGACGCCGTGCAGCTCGGGTGTGCCGCGCCCGCCGGGGCCGACGAAGCCGACCGCGTGGGAGTCGTCGACCATGACCATCGCGTCGTAGCGGTCGGCGAGGTCGCAGATCTCGCGCAACGGGGCCACGTAGCCGTCCATGGAGAAGACGCCGTCGGTGACGATCAGGCGGCGGCGCGCGTCGGACGCCTCCTTCAGGCGGGCCTCCAGCTCGGCGAGGTCGCGGTTGGCGTAGCGCAGGCGGCGGGCCTTGGACAGGCGGATGCCGTCGATGATCGACGCGTGGTTGAGGGCGTCGGAGATGACCGCGTCCTCCGGGCCGAGCAGGGTCTCGAACACGCCGCCGTTGGCGTCGAAGCAGGAGGAGTAGAGGATCGTGTCCTCCTGGCCGAGGAACGCCGAGAGCCTGGCCTCGAGTTCCTTGTGCACTTCCTGGGTGCCGCAGATGAAGCGGACGGAGGCCATGCCGTAGCCCCAGCGGTCCAGGGCCTCGTGGGCGGCGGCGACGACCTCGGGGTGGTCGGCGAGACCGAGGTAGTTGTTGGCGCAGAAGTTGAGGACCTCGCCGGGGCGGCCGCCCGCGGTGACGTTCACCGTCGCGGACTGCGGGGTGCCGATGACGCGCTCGGGCTTGTGCAGTCCGGCGGCGCGGATCTCGTCGAGGGTGGCGCGCAGGTCGTCGCGCACGGAGTCGAACATCGGGAAAGCTCCTAAGGTGCTCGCGGAGTCGGGGGGTTACGCGGTCCAGTCGAGGATGACCTTGCCGCCGCGGCCGCTCGCCGCGTCCTCGAACGCCGCCTCGAAGTCGCGGTGGCCGTAGCGGCCGGTGATGACCGGCGCCAGGTCCAGGCCCGCTTCGAGCAGGACGGACATGGCGTACCAGGTCTCGAACATCTCACGGCCGTAGATGCCCTTGATGGTGATCATCGAGGTCACGACGCGGGCCCAGTCGACGGGGAACTCCTGGGCGGGCAGGCCGAGCATCGCGATCCGGCCGCCGTGCGTCATGTTGGCGATCATGTCGCGCATGGCCTCGGGGCGGCCGGACATCTCCAGGCCGATGTCGAAGCCTTCGCGCAGTCCGAGCGTGCGCTGCCCGTCGGCGATGGTGGAGCCGGAGACATTGAGCGCGAGGCTGACGCCGATCTTGCGGGCGAGTTCCAGCCGCTCCTCGCTGACGTCGGTGATCACGACGTTGCGGGCACCCGCGTGCTTGGCCACGGCGGCGGCCATGAGACCGATGGGGCCCGCGCCGGTGACCAGGACGTCCTCGCCGACGAGCGGGAAGGACAGGGCGGTGTGCACGGCGTTGCCGAAGGGGTCGAAGATGGCGGCCACATCGAGGTCGACGGGCACCCGGTGCACCCAGACGTTGCCGGCGGGCAGAGCCACGTACTCGGCGAACGCGCCGTCCCGGCCGACTCCGAGCCCGACGGTGGCCCGGCACAGGTGGCGGCGGCCGGCCAGGCAGTTGCGGCACTTGCCGCACACCAGATGGCCCTCGCCGCTGACCCGGTCGCCGACGGAAATGTCGGTGACGTCGCGGCCGGTCTCGACGACCTCGCCGACGAACTCGTGCCCGACCACGAGCGGGGTGCTGATCGCCTGCTGGGCCCAGCCGTCCCAGGCCCGGATGTGCAGGTCGGTGCCGCAGATGCCCGTGCGCAGCACCTTGATGAGCACGTCGGTGGGCCCGACGGTGGGCTCGGGGACGTCCGCGAGCCACAGCCCGGGTTCCGCCTTCTGCTTGACCAGCGCCTTCACCGCTACGGCTCCTGTGCGTGAGTCCCGGCTCCGGGCATGCCGAAGGAACCCCTGGACCGGGATGGGAGTGGGATCGCAGTGCAATCTGCCGTACGGCGGCCACGCCGGTCCATCGAGGATTTCTTAAGCGCCGCGTCAGCTTTGCTTCACGCCCTCGGGAAGGCCGTGGGAGGCCCGGGCCTCAGTAGGGCGGCAGGCCGTCCCGGCTCTCCAGCTCCACCACGAGGCGCGCGGCGTGTTCCTTGATCGTCGTCAGACCCGGCTTCCCCCACGGCCGGGGCGCGACGTCCGCGACGCTGACGGTGCCCAGCACCAGGCCGGTGCCGTCGATGAGCGGTGCGCCGAGGTAGGAGCGGATGCCGAACTCGTCGACCACCGGATTGCCCGCGAACCGCGGATAGTCGCCGACGTCCTCCAGGGCGAGGGCCTTGCGGCGTGCCACCACATGGGGGCAGAAACCGTGGTCACGGGGCAGGGCACGGCCCAGGCGCGGGCTGGTGCCGTCGCTGCGCACCACCGGAGCGACCGCGGGCACGTACAGGCCCGCGAAGAACTGCCCCTGCACGTCGGGCAGGTTGACCATGGCGTACGGCGCCCCTGTGAGGTCGGCGAGGCGGTGCGCGAAGGCGTCGAGGATGGGATCGGGGCGTCCCCCCAGGCCCAGTCGGCGCAGTCGGCGGGTGCGGGCGGGGGCCTCCTGGTCCTCGGGTGTGAGCAGCAGACGACCGGCCGGGCGCGGCGGGTCGTAGGTCATGGGCGTGCTCCTGAGCTATGGACTTGCGTCATATAGGGGCTCCGTGGCGGGTGTGAGGGGGTCACATGTGGGCGCCATACCCCGTCGCCGGGGCCGGCGTGTGGGCGATGAGATGGCGCACCAGGGTCAGCAGGGTCTGGACCCCGGAGCTGGAGATCCGTGCGTCACAGCACACGACGGGGACGTCCGCTGACAGGTCCAGGGCACCGCGCACCTCCTCGGGGTCGTAGCGGTAGGCGCCGTCGAACTCGTTGACGGCGACGATGAAGCCGAGGCCGCGCTGCTCGAAGAAGTCGACGGCCGCGAAGCACTCCTGGAGTCGGCGGGTGTCGGCGAGGATGACCGCGCCGAGCGCGCCCTCGCACAACTCGTCCCACATGAACCAGAATCGCTCCTGCCCGGGTGTGCCGAACAGGTACAGCACGTGCCGCGGGTCGAGGGTGATGCGGCCGAAGTCCATGGCCACGGTCGTCTCGACCTTGTTCTCGATGCCGTCGAGGTTGTCTGTCGCGGCACTGACGGTGGTGAGCAGTTCCTCCGTGCTGAGCGGCGCGATCTCGCTGACCGCGCCGACGAAGGTCGTCTTGCCCACCCCGAACCCGCCGGCCACCAGGATCTTGAGCGCGGTGGGGAACGGGTCGGCGCCTGGGCCCGGTTCGTCGGTGTAGTCAGAGCTGTCGTCGTAGTCCATCGAGCACTGCCTCCAGAAGGGCCCGGTCCGTCGGGTTGTGGTGGAACGCGGGGGGCTTGGTCGTCAACGCCCCGCAGTCGACGAGGTCCGCCAGCAGCACCTTGGTGACGGCCACCGGCAGTTTGAGGTGGGCGGCGACCTCGGCGACGGCGACGGGCACCCGGCACCGCTCGATCGCTTCCGCGTGTTCGGGGCCGAGGTAGCCGAGGGGGGCCGCCCCGGTGGCCATCACCTGTGACATGAGGTCGAGCGCGACGGTCGGACGGGTGCGGCCGTCGCTGACCGTGAACGGCCGTACCAGCCGCCCGGCCGCGTCGTCGAGCCAGGGCCCGTCACCGGCCGCCGTCACGCTCAAGGCCTCATCGCCGGGGATTCGACGGACTGCCGGGGAGCGGTCACCAGGTAGGGCCGGACACTCTTGACCAGCATCGCCATCTCGTAGCCCAGCACGGCCGCGTCGGCCTCGCGGCCCGCGAGGACGGCGAGGCAGGTGCCGGAGCCGGCGGTGGTGACGAACAGCAGGGTCGAGGCGAGTTCGACGACGACCTGCCGCACATCGCCGCCGTCGCCGAAGCGGACACCGGCGCTGCGGCCGAGGGAGTACAGGCCGGAGGCCAGCGCCGCCATGTGGTCGGCGCTGTCCGGGTCGAGACCGTGCACGGACTTCACGAGTCCGTCGCAGGACAGGAGCACGGCGGCGGTTGTGTGCGGTACGCGCTGCACGAGGCCGCTCATCAGCCAGTCGAGATCGGAAACATGTGCGGTCGGCGCATCGCTCGCCATGGTGGATCGACTCCTTGGGGTACGAAGGTCTGAGGGAGCACTGGGGGTGGGAAGGGGGGTGGTCATCCGGCGGGTGCGCTCCCGTCCTGCCGGGTGGTGGTCGTGCGGTGGTCGTAACGGGACCCGGGCGTCGGCCTGTTCGAGGGGGACGGCTCCTGCGGGAGCGCCTCGAGGCGGACGGGCCGGAGGTGCGTCGACTCCCGGTGGACCGACCCGCCGGGCGCGGGACCCGTGGGAGCGGTGCCTGTGGCGGCGGAGTCTCTGTGCGTGGAGTACATGGGGGACCACTCCGTGTGGTCGGCCTCCAGGTTCTGCTGTGCCTCCGCGAGGCTGATGCCGCGTTGGAAGGCCGCCATCAAACCGGGGTCGTGCCCCACGAGGTACTCGGAGTCCTGACGGGGCGTCGGGCCGTCGCGCAACTGGGGTGCGATGTGCTCCTGGGCGCGGCGACGGGGCAGGTGGGGCTTGTCCATGGTGCCGCGCACGGAGCCGTTGCGGGGGGTGGGCAGTTCGGTGACGTTCTCGGCGAGGGCGCGCCGGTCGCCGGGACTGAGCCCGGGCCGTGCCTCGGCGGGGGTCGGACGTTCCCGGCGGGCCCCGCGCATGGGCAGGGGCGCGGGCCGGCCGCCCGGCGCGCTCCCGCCCGGGGCCGACTCGGCTTCCGGTGTGTGTCCGCGTGGTGCCCCGGGCGGGGCCGGGGTCGGCGTCCCCGATCCGGATACGGGCAACGATACCGAGGAGAGCCCGGATTCAGCACCGTCGGCCGAGGTTCGCCCTCGGGAGGCGGCAAGGGCACCCGGCCCGGTCCCGGCATCAGCGGCCCCCTGCCCGGCCCGCCCCGGCCGCCCGGCCTGACCACCCGGCCCGCTCTGCCCGGCCTGCGAGGTCCGGTCACTCGGTCCTGCCTGCCGCGTCGGTACAGCAGGGAGCGATGCAGTGGCCGCTCCGCCCTCCGGCCGGCCCTCTCCCCCGGGCGCGCCCGCCCCCGCCTCCCCTCCCAGCAGTGCCTGCGGTACGACGAGCACCGCCTGCACTCCGCCGTAGATATTGGTCTGGAGCCGGACGGTGATGCCGTGCCGCCGGGCGAGCTGGGAGACGACGAACAGGCCGATGCGGCCGTCGGAGAGGAGCCGGGCGACGTTCACCTGGTCGGGATCGGCGAGCAGCGCGTTCATCCGCGCCTGCTCCTCCAGGGGCATGCCGAGTCCGCGGTCCTCGACCTCGACCGCGAGCCCGGAGGTGACGAGGTTGGCGCGCAGCAGGACGTGGGTGTGCGGGGCGGAGAACACCGTGGCGTTCTCGACGAGTTCGGCCAGGAGGTGGATGACGTCGGCGACGGCGTGCCCTCGCAGCTGCCCGTCGATCGGCGGCACGAGTTTGACCCGCGAGTACTGCTCGACCTCGGCGATGGCCGAGCGCAGCACCTCGGTCATGGAGACCGGGTTGCTCCACTGGCGGCGCGAGACGGCCCCGCCGAGCACGGCGAGGTTCTCCGCGTGGCGGCGGATGCGGGTGGCGAGGTGGTCGACGTGGAAGAGCCCCTTCAGCAGGTCGGGGTCCTCCATCTCGTTCTCCAGCTCGTCGAGGAGGGAGATCTCGCGGTGGACCAGGGACTGCAGGCGCCGGGCGAGGTTGACGAACACCTCGAGTTTCTGCTCGCTTCCGGCCTGGCTGGAGAGCTGCGAGGCCTGCACGACGGCGGTGACGGCGCCGTCGTGCGCGCGGGAGAGGTCGGCGGCGAGGAGGTCGAAGTCGTCGGCGTCCGCGGGCGGACCGCCGGTCCGGCTCTGCGGTGTGAGCTGCGGCGGGCCGTCGCCGCGGCGCAGGGTCTCGACGAGGGTGCGCAGATCGGCCTCGCGCCGGGCGGTGCCGCGGCGCAGCACGCCGATGCGGTCGTGCACGGAGCGGGCGGCCCGGTCGGCGGCGACCGCGGCGACGACGATGCCGACGAGGGCCACGAAGACGGCACCGCCGAGCACCGCCCACAGGGTGGGGCCCGGCCGCGCTCCGGTGGACCGGACGGTGAAGAGGACGGCGGCGCATCCGCTGAGGGCCACGGCGACGGGGGGCAGCACCGCGAGCCGCAGCAGCTGGGGCCGTAGGTGGGTCTCGGGCAGCGCGGGTGCGGTGCGGACGGCGGGCCGCCCGTGCCGCCCGCCCTCACGGCGGTCTGCGCGTGCGGCCGGTGCGCGGAGGTGAGACATCGGTGTCCTCGTACGGGTACGTCGGGCCTGGGTGCCGGGGGAGCTGGTGGGAGTGCGAACGGGGTCGCGTGGACGCTTGCGCGCGCCCCGGGCCGCGCCCCCCGATGCACGCCTCGTTCGCGTGCCGTCGGTGCCTCGGGGTCCCGCGGGGCGACCCGGGTGGGAGGCCTGCGTGACGCCGGGGTCGGCCTCGTCCGGGACGTCTGCGCCGACCGCGCCGCCGACGCCGGTGTCGGTGGCGCGCGGGCAGCGGGGGTCCCCGTCGCGTCGACTCCCTCGTCCGCCCTGCGCCTGCACGTGCCGGCCCCCGCTCGCTGATCCATCCTGCTTCCCGACGGCCACTGACAGTAGTCGCCAGCGCATCATGTGCGGTGGGCAGTTGACAAACTCGTACGGTGAGCGTCCCGCTCTGGTATGAGGTCTCGCACGACAGACCGATAACACCCGCCTGGGCGCGAACACGAACCATGAGACATCGATCAGACCTGGTCAGAAGCGGTCACACAGAAGCGGCGAGGGCCGGGGAACTCCTCACCCCGGCCCTCGCCGTTTCTGTGTCGTACGCCCCGGGGTCAGCCCGCCGGGAGCGCTTCGGGATCCTCGGTGTCCTTGCCCGCCCCGCGGCCACCGTCACTCACCGTGTCGGCCTGGGCCAAGGCTGCCGCGCCCGACGCGGTCTTGATCGCGGCGTCGGCGAGGGCCTCCCCGGCCGGGAAGCCGCCCTTCGGGGCGAGCGCCGCCCCACGCCACCACGGCTCGGACGGGACGGTCTCGGCGGTGGGCTCGAAGGGCTCACCGGGGCGGGGCAGGGCGACACCGGCGCCTCGCGCGCGGGCGGCCGCGAGCGTGCCCTCACCGGGATCCGCCCACGGGTGCGTCGCCAGATTGAAGGTGGCCCAGTGGATCGGCAGCATCGGACCGTGCTGCGGTCCGCCCTGGAGGTCGAGGTGGGCGCGCATGCCCTCCTCCGGGGTCATGTGGATGTCGGGCCAGAAGTCGGAGTACGCGCCGATCTGGATCATCGTGGCGTCGAACGGCCCGTGCTCGGCGCCGATCTCCTTGAAACCGTCGAAGTAACCGGTGTCGCCGCTGTGGTAGATCCGGTGCTCCTCACCGGTGACGACCCAGGAGGCCCACAGGGTGTGCTGGGTGTTGCGCAGTCCGCGGCCGCAGAAGTGCCGGGCCGGGGTGGCGGTCAGGGTGAGGCCGCCGATCCCGGTGGACTCGTGCCAGTCCAGCTCGCGCAGCCGGCCGGCGGAGACGCCCCAGTGCTCCAGGTGCGCGCCGACGCCGAGGGGCACGGCGAACAGGGTGTCCGTGCCCGCGAGGGCCTTGATGGTGGGCATGTCCAGGTGGTCGTAGTGGTCGTGCGAGATCACCACGACGTCGACCGGCCCGAGGGCGGCCAGCGGCAGGGGGACCGGGTGCAGCCGCTTGGGACCCGCGAAGGAGAAGGGGGAGCAGCGCTCGCCCCACACCGGGTCGAACAGGACGCGCCGGCCGTCGATCTCCGCGAGGACGCTGGAGTGCCCCATCCAGGTCAGCCTGAGGCCGGTGACCGGGGGCCGGGCGATGTCGGCGAGGGTGGTGGAATGCACCGGAACGGTGCCCTCCGGGGCGCGGCGGGGCCGGGTGTCCTTGTCGAAGAAGACCTTGGCGAAATCCAGGGTCGAGCCCGAGGGCCGGGTCCGCGCGGGGCCGCCGGGGTTCTGGAAGACCCCGTCCTTGAAGTGGGGTGATCTGCGGATGCGCGCCATGCGCTCACCGCTCGGATCCGCGCCGAACGCCCCGGGCCGGAGCGCGCGGAGCCCGGAGCTCAGGGTACGGAAACCGGCCACGGTACCTCCAGGTGGAGTCGGTCAGGCTTTCCATTATGGTCGGCCCCTCCGACATCACGGGATCACAGGGGTCACACCGGAGGCCGACCCAAGGCGATACTGACCGGTGATACTGACCGGCGATTCAGTTACCCGTGTGGCGAAGGAGCCCCTATGGCCGCCCCCCTGCTGTCCCTGACCTGGACCGATCACCTCACGGGACGACAGGGCTTCCTGGTCGTGGACCGGCTGGTGCGCGGGGTGGCCAGCGGCGGTCTGCGCATGCGGGCCGGCTGCACCCTGGACGAGGTCACCGGCCTGGCCCGCGGCATGACCGTCAAGGAGGCCCTGCACTACGACCCGGCGAGCCGTTACGTCCCCCTCGGCGGCGCCAAGGGCGGCATCGACTGCGACCCGGGACCCCGAGGCGTACCCGCTGCTGGTGCGCTACCTGCGCGCGATGCGCCCCTACATAGAGAGCTGCTGGACGACGGGCGAGGACCTGGGGCTCACTCAGGACCTGGTCGACCGGGCCGCGGCCGAGGCGGGACTGGTCTCCTCGATCCAGGCCGTGTATCCCCTGCTGGACGACGAGGCCGAGGCCCGGGCCCGGCTGCGGGACGCGTTCGCGGTCGAGGTCGACGGCATCGGTCTGGACGAGCTGGTCGGCGGCTGCGGTGTGGCCGAGGCGGCCCTGGCCGCCCTGGACCTGGCCGGTGTGCCGCGCACCGGGACGCGGGTCGCCCTCCAGGGGCTCGGCACGATGGGCGGGGCCACCGCGCGCTTCCTCGCCCGCGCGGGGCTCACGGTCGTGGCAGTCGCCGACCTCAAGGGCACCGTCGCCAACCCGGCGGGCCTGGACGTCGAGACGCTGCTCGCGGCCAGGGACGCCCACGGTACGGTCGACCGCTCCGCGCTGCGCCCCGGCGACCGCGAACTTCCCGGCGAGGCCTGGCTGTCGGCCGGCGCGGACGTGCTGGTACCGGCCGCCGTGTCGTACGCGATCGACGCCGGCAACCAGGAACGGATCACCGCCCGTTGGGTCGTGGAGGCCGCCAACATGCCCGTACGTCCGGAGGCGGAGCCGCTTCTGGCCGCGCGCGGAGTGACCGTGCTGCCGGACGTCGTGGTCAACTCGGGTACCAACGCCTGGTGGTGGTGGACGCTGTTCGGGGACGTGGGCGCCGACGCCGAGGAGGCGTTCGCGCACACCCGCCGCTCGATGCGGGCCCTGGTCGAGCGCATGCTGGACCGCGCGCGGGCCGACGGGACGACACCGCGGGCAGCCGCCCACGCGATCGCGGCGGACCGGCTGCCGCTGATCGCGGAACGCTTCGGCTGGTTCCGGTGAGGCTGCCACTGATCTCGGCGCCGTTCGGCTGCTTCCGGCGAGGCGCCCGCTGATCGCGCGCTTCGGCTCCTCCCGGTGAGACCCTCCGCGCTCTCTCGGACTGCCGTCGTCGGCCCTGCCGGACCGGCCGGAACACCCGTCGAGGGGCCGCACGCGCGTGGGTAGGGTGACGGCGTGACGAGAGTCCGGTTGAGTGTCGCCGAGCGGCGCGGGGATCTGCTGCGGGCCGCCATCGAGCAGATCGAGGCGAGGGGTGTGGCGGCGGTCAGGATCGCCGACGTGGCCTCGGCGCTCGGCGTGAGCAACGCGCTGGTCCTCTACCACTTCTCGACGAAGGAGCAGTTGGTCGCCGCCGCGTTCCGGCACGCGGCGGAGGGCGATCTGGCCCATCTTCGCAGGCTGCTGGGCCGCCGTACGCCCGCGTTGCGCCGGCTGCGGTCGGCTGTGCGGTGGTACGCCCCGACGGGGCAGGCCAAGGGCTGGCGCCTGTGGATCGAGGGCTGGGCGGCGGCGCTGCGCGACCCCGTGCTGCGGGAGGTCGCCCAGGACCTGGACAGACAGTGGAAGGCGGCCATCGCCGAGGTCATCGTAGAGGGCGTGGCCGCCGGCGAGTTCCACTGCCCGGACCCGCACGGGGCGGCCCTCCGCCTCACCGCCCTTCTCGACGGCCTGGCCGTCCAGCTGACGTCCTACGAGGGCGCGGTGGCGCGAGCGCGGGCACAGGAGTGGGTGGCGGAGGCCCTCTCTCGTGAACTGAGCCTGGGAGCCCGCCGGGAGCCCCCCGAGGACGCCCGCTGCCGCGAAGTGGGCCGCTGACCGTCACGGACCGGTTCGAAGACCGGCGGCGGCGCGGGAGATGATGAGCGGGTGAGCAAGGAGCAAATCATTCGCTGGCCTGAGAGTTCGGGAGAGGAGCGCTGCGCCCTGTGGCGGTCGGAGAGCGGCGCGCCACCGCCGAAACAGGTGCTGGTGGCCGATGACCGGATGAACGCCGATACCGCGTTCCGTCTCGCGTGCGAGGGGACCTCGCTGTTATGGAGCGGCGACTTCCAGAACGCCCGCCAGTTACTGCGGGCGATGGCACGCCGCGTCGACCGTAAACCGCCGAAGCGGGGGACGTCACCGGCGCAGAGCTTCCATCTGTACCGTCAAGCGCAGTCGAGGCGGGCGCGGATTCTGGGCATGCTGCTCGTGCCGGTCGAGACGGGGCATGTCATCCCCCTGCGCCGGGCCCCGGACGTGCGGCTGGCCTGCGAGCAGGCGTACGGCCGGTGCAACGAACCCTATGTTGTGTCATTGCGCGAGCTCCAGGGGGTCCTCGGGGCCGGCGAATGGCGCAAGAAGGGGGTCCACGTGCCGGCGCTCGGCGCGTCGATCACACCGCACTACGGTGTGTTCTCCCCGGTGCGGGGCGAGTACGTCGACCTGGTGGCCGATGCGCCGCTGCCGTCACAGGGCACGGTGTTCGACATCGGCACCGGCACGGGGGTTCTGGCCGCCGTCCTGGCGCGGCGCGGCGTCCGCCGGGTGGTGGCCACGGACCTCGACGCTCGTGCGCTCTCCTGCGCGCGGGAGAACATCGACCGACTGGGCCTGTCATCCACCGTGGACATCCAGCAGGCCGACCTGTTCCCGGACGGCCGGGCCTCGTTGATCGTCTGCAACCCGCCTTGGCTTCCCGGCAGGGCCCGGACGCCGCTCGAACACGCGGTGTACGACACGGAAAGCCGGATGCTGCGCGGCTTCCTCGACGGACTGTCCGCCCATCTGGAACCGGGCGGTGAGGGGTGGCTCGTCATCTCGGACCTCGCCGAGCACCTGGGGCTGCGCTCCCGCACGGAGCTGACCGAACTCTTCGCCCGGGCGGGTCTGACGGTGGCGGGGCGCCTCGACGCCCGGCCGCTGCATCCCCGGGCCCATGACCCCGCCGATCCGCTGCACTCCGCCCGGAAGGCGGAAGTGACCTCCCTGTGGCGGTTGGCGCCGAGTGCGGGCGCCGCCGGCTGACCGTCCCGGCAGCGCGCGGACACCGGGAGTCTGACAGGACCGTCAGGCTCCCGTGCGCCGCCAGTCACCGAACAACTCCGGTCGCAGCGAGTCGAGAGCGGACTCGAAGGCCACGGACAGTGCCTCCAGATCCGTATCGGCGCGCAGGTACCACTCCCGGCTGACGACGCGTCCGACCGCCTTGAACACCGCCACGATGAACTGCGGACGGAAGTCGTCGCTCGGATCGACTCCTTCACGGGCGGCGATGATCCGGGCGAGCCTGCCCTCCATCTCCTCGCTGCGGCGCAGGTATTCCGCGAGGAGTCCGGGCGTGCGCTCCACCAACCGCATCATCGCCATGTGCGACGCGCCGTCCACACTTTCCAGTTCCCCGTCGCGTACGCGCTCCAGGACGGCCCGGAAGGCACCGCTCATCGCCTGCAGCGGGTTCTCGTCCTCCGGCCGGATCTCCAGCGCGGCGAGAAACGCCTCGTCGATGGCGCTGATGGGGGTGAGGGCGACCTCTTCCTTACTGGCGAAGTGGCGGAAGAACGTACGCGGATGCACTTCGACCGCCTCGGCGATCTGCTCCACGGTCGTGCGCTCGTACCCCTGCGCCAGGAAAAGCTCCAGAGCCTCATGAATCAGCTGATGGCGCGTACGGCGGAACCTCCGCTGCCGCAGGCCGGGGCTGCTCGGGGGGCTGGAGGTCTCGGTTTCGGCGGAATCCACCCGGCCACCCTATCGCGCGCCACTCAGTGACATCTGCGTATGGTTGTCAAATGTCACTCACTGCTGTTACTTTCAAGGCCATGCTCTCCTCGTCACAACCGTGTCCGTCCTGCCGGAATTCGTTAGGGGGACACTGATGAGCACGACAAGGCACAACGAGCCGTCAGGCGTCACGCACCCCGCTGCATCCGGTCTGCGCGGACGTCCCTGGCCGACCCTTCTCGCGGTAGCGGTCGGCGTGATGATGGTGGCTCTGGACAGCACCATCGTCGCCATCGCCAATCCCGCCATCCAGCAAGACCTCCATGCCTCGCTGGCCGACGTGCAATGGATCACCAACGGCTACCTGCTGGCGCTCGCGGTCGCGCTGATCACGGCAGGCAAACTGGGCGACAGGTTCGGACACCGCCAGACCTTCCTTCTCGGAGTGGCGGGCTTCGCCGTCACCTCCGCGGCCATCGGCCTCTCGGACAGCGTCGCGGCGATCGTCGTCTTCCGTGTTCTCCAGGGCCTGTTCGGCGCTCTGATGCAGCCGTCCGCACTGGGCCTGCTGCGGGTCACGTTCCCGCCCGACAAACTCAACATGGCGATCGGCATCTGGAGCGGCGTGGTCGGCGCCTCGACCGCCGCCGGGCCGATCATCGGCGGACTCCTCATCCAGCACGTCAGCTGGGAGGCGGTCTTCTTCATCAATGTGCCGGTGGGCCTGGCGGCGCTCGCCTTCGGTCTGATCATCCTGAGGGACGCCCGCGCCGGACACGCCCCGAAGTCCTTCGACGTCTCCGGCATCGCGCTCCTGTCCGGAGCGATGTTCTGCCTGGTCTGGGGCCTCATCAAGGCTCCGGCCTGGGGCTGGGGCGACCTGCGGACCCTGGGATTCCTGGCCGCCTCCGTCTTTGCCTTCGCGGGTTTCACTCTGCGGGAGAGTAGGGCCGCCGAGCCGCTGATTCCGCTCGCCATGTTCCGTTCCGTGCCGCTGTCCGCGGGCACCGTACTCATGGTGCTGATGGCGTTCTCGTTCATCGGCGGACTCTTCTTCGTCACCTTTTACCTGCAGAACGTCCACGGGCTGAGCCCGGTCGACAGCGGTGTGCACCTGCTGCCGCTCACCGGCATGATGATCGTCGGTGCCCCCGTGTCCGGTGCCGTGATCAGCCGGTTCGGACCCCGCGGACCGCTGCTGGTGGGCATGCTCCTGACGGCGGCGTCCCTGTGGGGCATGTCGACGCTGGAGGCGGACAGCGGCCTGGGGATCGCGTCCCTCTGGTTCGTGTTGCTGGGCCTTGGTCTCGCCCCGGTGATGGTGGGGACGACCGACGTCATCGTCAGCAACGCCCCGGCCGAACTGGCCGGCGTGGCCGGCGGTCTGCAGCAGTCCGCGATGCAGGTCGGTGGAAGTCTCGGCACCGCCGTACTCGGCGTCCTCATGGCCTCCCGGGTCAGCGACGTCTTCCCCGGCAAGTGGGCGGAGGCGAATCTGCCGCCGCTCGGCCCGAAGGAGGCCGCGGCGATGGAAGACGCGGCCAAGGTCGGAGTATCCCCACCGCCCGGCGCCCTGCCCGGCCGACAGGCCGAGACCGTTTCCGACGTCATCCAGTCCTCGTTCATCTCGGGAATGGGACTAGCCTTCACCGTGGCCGGCGTCGTCGCACTCGTGGCAGCCGCCGTCGCCCTGCTCACCAAGAAGGCGGAGCCCGGTATGGCACCGGCAGAGGAACCGGTCGCGGCGGCCACGGGCGCGCAGCACTGAAACGCCTCGCACACATCCGTCGGTGAAGTCGGCGGGGTCCGAACGAATGGACCCCGCCGGCACCGCTGTCACTGTGTACCAGTGGCGCGACGAATTATCTGTGGAATCAGAAGACGTAACGCAGCAGCCGGTGCGCGTAACGCAGTTGCGGAACGCTGCGCATACCGGCTCCCATCCATTTTTCGACGGGCCGGGCTCCGGCGAGATGAGGTGAATCGAGCAGCGACCACTGCTCCTGGAATCGCATCCCCGTCACTTGCCTCTCCAGGGATCGTGGATCTCCGATCCCCCAGCCGAATGTGGCACCCGTGGCTCGCAGGAGTTGCAAGTACTTGGCGAATCGAAGCGTCCACGGGAGTACGGCGTCGAACATGACCGCACCCTTGTGGAGATGCCGGGTGAGCCGTCGGAGCATTTCCACCCCGTCGGAGTCCTGGAGATACGGCGTCAGACCTTCGGCAATCACGAGCGCCGGCCGGTCTTTGTGTACCGAGTTCAGCCACTCCTCCGTAGTGACCGATGCCCCGATCATCCGGTATCCGTCGCGTTCCGGATAGAGCCGACTTCTCAACTCGATGACGTCCGGAACATCGACATCGATCCACTCGACGCCGTGGGGTGGATCCAGCCGGAATGCCCGGCTGTCCAGACCGCACGCGAGATGCAGCACCACCGCGTCCGGGTGGGTGACCAGGAACTCCCTGGTCCACTCATCGAGTTTCCTGGCGCGGAACGTCACGATCCGCACGTCCTTGGTGGCTGTTCGGATGTGACTGAGGTCGCAGTCTATGCGGCGCAGCAATTCCTCCGCCATCGCGTCGCCCAGCACGGGTTCCGGTTGTCGATTGTCCAGGGCACGGGCCTGAAGTGTGGCGAGAAGCGTCTCGTGTACGCCGGTCAGCCGGATTGTTTCACCCATGAGACAGCAGCTTCCGAGTGAACCCCGCGTGGCGTCAAGAGACCCCTGGGTTCGCAGCAGCACACAGATTCAGACACATTGCCGCGCGGGAACCGGTGAAACTTCTACGTATTTCTTGCCAGACAACAGCAGCGGTCGGCAGGACGCTTGGCTCGATCTGATCAACGCGCCGGACGGGCGCGATCGTCTGGACGGCTTGATCTTTCTCGTGCGGAAGGCGAGGGAGCGGTCAAGAAGTAAAAGATTCACGTTGCATCATCAATGGTATGAGCAATTAAGAGAGGTTGAAGTTTAACAGTCGGACGGCATGGGTATTGATGCCGCTCAATTTTCCCGTGCGCTCCTGACGTGCCGTCAGCGAGAAGAATTCGGTCTCATTGCAGCAGATTGATCGATGTTGACTCGGCAGACCGGAAGGTGTTCATCTGGATGAGCCGAGTACCGCATCGTTGGCCCGAAGCGAATCCCCCCTTATCAGCTGGGGTGACTCGTGTCCCCGTTCCAATCGATCGAAAGGCCGCACCTTGCCCACCGAAGAAGTCCCGGTCCTGATAGTCGGCGGAGGTCTTACCGGACTGTCCGCAGCGCTGTTTCTCAGTCAGCACGGAGTTTCCTGCCGACTGGTGGAGAAACACGCGGGAACCACAGTTCTGACCCGGGCGTCGGGAATCAGTTCCCGCACGATGGAGTTGCTGCGCGACGTCGGCCTGGAGCAGACCGTGATCGAGCGCGGGCCGAAACTCGTCGAGGGAGCCCGCTGGCGTGAGCTCGGCCAGCCGGCGAACCACATCCCATGGGTCGTCATCCGGGCAGACGGCCTGCACGACCTGGAGAACGCGGTGACCGTCGAGGAGCCCTCGCTCGACGTCGGCCACCTCAGCCCCACCCGCCCCTACTGGTGCGGGCAGGACAGGCTGGAGCCGATCCTGCGCGACGAGGCGGTCCGCCGTGGGGCACGCATCGACTTCGACACCCGTCTGGAGACGTTCGCGGCAGACGAGAACGGGGTCACAGCCACGGTCGTCGACCAATCGACCGGCGAGGAGAGCACGGTCCGCGCCCAGTACCTCATCGCGGCGGACGGGGTGCGCAGCCCCGTGCGGGAGACGCTCGGCATCTCGCGCACCGGGCACGGCACGATCGGCAACGCGATGAGCGTTCTGTTCAAGGCGGACCTGAAGGACGCGATCAAGGGCCGGCGCTTCGTCATCTGCTACCTGCCGAACCCCGACGAACCCGGAGTCCTCCAGCTCCCGGACGTGCCCGCAGTGCTCCAGCTGTTCGACGAGGAACGCTGGATCTTCGGCTTCTTCTACGATCCCCGCGAGGCCTCGGCCGAACAGTTCACGGAAGAGCGCTGTGCGCAGATCATCCGGACCGCGACCGGACTGCCGGACCTCTCGGTCGAGGTCCAGATGGCCAGGCCCTGGGAGATGTCCCACAACAGTGCGCGCTCCTACCGCAGCAGCCGGGTCTTCCTGGCCGGCGACGCCGCCCATGTGCACCCGCCCGCCGGTGCCTTCGGAGCCAACGGCGGTATCCAGGACGCCCACAACCTCGCCTGGAAGCTGGCGGCCGTCCTGAAGGGGACGGCCGGTGACGCTCTGCTCGACACCTATGAGCAGGAACGCCTGCCGATCGGTGCCGCCGTCGCCGACCAGGCTTGGATCCGCCACACCTGGAGGCTGAGCGACTCCGAGGAACTGGGCCGCGCCCTGCGGGAGTCGACTCTGGTCGCCACCGGCTACCGATACACCTCCGACGCGATTCTCGGTGCCGCCTACCCGGAACCCATCCCTGCGGAGCACGACCTCACCGGCCGGCCGGGACACCGCGTGCCCCATATCTGGCTGAGCCGCGGCGGGGAGCGCGTCTCGACGGTCGACCTCAGCACGGACGCGTTCGTCCTGCTCGCCGGACCGGACGGCGGCGAGTGGCAGGCCGCGGCCGACAAGGTCACACAGGACCTGGGCGTGCCCGTGCACTGCCACACCGTGGGCGAGGACGGGCAACTGGCCGATCCCGACGAGGTCTTCTTGGCCACCACAGGTCTGGCGCGGACCGGTGCGCTGTTGATCCGGCCGGACGACTTCGTGGCGTGGCGGGCCGAGAGCCTGCCGGAGGACGCCGCGGGCGGTCTGCGGTCCGCGCTGGAGCGGATCCTGGCCCGGGCACCCCACACGCCCGGCGTCACGGCGATGGAGGGCTGACCACATGGCGACCATCGCCCCGTCCTCCCACCTGTTCACCCTCGTCAACGTCTTCTCCGTCGCCCCCGAGAAGCAGCGGGAACTGCGGGACCACCTGGTACGGGTGACCGAGGATCTGATCCGGCACATGCCGGGTTTCGTCTCCGCGAGCTTCCACCTCAGCCGCGACGGCGAACAGGTCGTCAACTACGCCCAGTGGCGGTCAGAGGCCGACTTCCGCGCCATGCACGCCGACCCACGTCTGCAGAGCCACTTCGACTACTGCCGGTCCGTCTCCCGGCCGAAGCCGATCCTCTGCGAGGTCACCCACTCCTTCGACGCCGCGTCAACGGGCGGAGCGTGAACATGGCCTACCGGGCACTCATGGTCCTGCGGATGAACCCGGCGGACGCGGAGCACGTGGCAGCCGCCTTCGCCGAGCACGACACGACGGAACTGCCGGCGCAGATCGGTGTCAGGCGGCGGGTCCTGTTCCGCTTCCACGATCTGTACATGCATCTCATCGAAGCCGACGACGACATCATGGAGCGGCTCTACCAGGCGCGCAGCCACCCCCTGTTCAAGGAGGTCAACGAGCGCGTGGGGCAGTACCTCACCCCGTACGCGCAGGGCTGGAAGGAGCTGAAGGACTCCAAGGCGGAAGTGTTCTACAGCTGGACCGCCCCCGACTCCTGACCGTCGGCCCTCCGTGACCATCGCTCAGCACGAAGGAGAACAGATCGTGACAGCCGCCGCAAAGATCGCCATGTCCAGCGTGGCGCCCAGTCACCGACAAGGGGGCAGTACCCGCGCCCTGCTGACGCCGTCGTCGGTGGGTACGACCTCCGGATTCCTCGGCCACATCGAGCTGGCGCCCGAGGAGGCCATCACCGAGCACTACCACCCCTTCTCGGACAAGTACCTGTACCTGATCGAGGGGAGCCTTGTCGTCCGGGTGGACGGAGAGGAGGTGCCCCTGGAGCAGAACGAGGCCCTGTTCGTCACCCGCGGTCAGCGGCACCGCATAGAGAATCGAGGAAACGTATCCGCACGGGTGGTCTTCCAGATCTCGCCTCTCGCCCCGAGACCCGAACTCGGCCATGTCGACACCGAGCCCGTGCCACACCCGGAGTCCACACCCCCGAAAGTGGGAGGCTGACATGAGCCGACACGCTCAGAAACGGGTGGTGATCACCGGCATCGGCGTGCGAGCCCCAGGAGGTGTCGGAACCACGGCCTTCTGGGACCTGCTGACCGCCGGACGCACCGCCACCAGGACGATCTCCCTGTTCGACGCCGCGCCCTTCCGGTCCCGGATAGCCGCGGAGATCGACTTCGACCCGATCGGCGAAGGGCTGTCGCCCCAGCAGGCGTCGACGTACGACCGGGCCACGCAGCTCGCCCTGGTCTGCACCCGCGAGGCGCTGAAGGACAGCGGACTCGACCCGGCCGAGTCGAATCCGGAGCGGACAGGGGTGAGCATCGGCACCGCCGTCGGCTGCACCACCAGCCTCGACCGCGAGTACGAGCGGGTCAGCGAGGGCGGCTCGCACTGGCTGGTCGACCACACGCTCGCCGTGGAACAGCTCTTCGACTACTTCGTACCGACCTCCATCAGCCGGGAGGTCGCCTGGGAGGTGGGAGCCGAGGGACCGGTGACGGTGGTGTCCACCGGGTGCACCTCCGGTCTGGACGCCGTCGGACACGGTACGGAGCTGATTCGGGACGGACGGGCCGACGTGGTCGTCTGCGGCGCCACCGACGCGCCGATCTCCCCCATCACCCTCGCCTGCTTCGACGCCATCAAGGCGACGTCGGCCAACAACGACGACCCGGCGCACGCCTCCCGCCCCTTCGACCGCAACCGCGACGGATTCGTGCTCGGCGAGGGCTCGGCCGTCTTCGTCCTGGAGGAGCTGTCCGCCGCCCGGCGGCGAGGAGCGCACGCCTATGCGGAGATCCGCGGTTTCGCCACCCGGTCGAACGCCTTTCACATGACGGGCCTGAAGCCGGACGGCCGGGAGATGGCGGAGGCCATCACCGCGGCCCTGAACGAGGCCCGTCGCACCGGCGAGGACCTGCATTACATCAACGCGCACGGCTCCGGTACCCGGCAGAACGACCGGCACGAGACAGCCGCCTTCAAGCGCAGCCTCGGCCGGCGGGCGTACGACGTGCCCGTGAGCTCCATCAAGTCCATGATCGGGCACTCGCTCGGAGCCATCGGCTCCCTCGAACTGGCTGCCTCCGCGCTGGCGATTGAACACGGCGTGATCCCGCCCACCGCCAACTACGCGGAGCCCGACCCCGAATGCGACCTCGACTACGTGCCGAACGTCGCCAGGGAGCAGCGGGTCGACACCGTGCTCAGCGTCGGCAGCGGATTCGGCGGATTCCAGAGCGCCGCGGTGCTCGCTCGGCCGGAGACGAGCTCATGAGCGCGCCGGCCCCCGTCGTGGTCACCGGCATCGGCATCGTGGCACCCAACGGCATCGGCACCGAGGAGTACTGGTCGGCCACGCTCGCCGGCAAGAGCGGCCTCGGTGTCATCCAGCGGTTCGATCCCCATGGCTACCCCGTCCGGGTGGCCGGAGAGGTGCTGGCCTTCGACGCCGCCGCCCATCTCCCCCGACGTCTCCTGCCGCAGACCGACCGCATGACCCAGCACGCCCTGGTGGCCGCCGAGTGGGCACTGGCGGACGCCGGGCTGGAGCCGGAGAAAGAGGACGAGTACGGCCTCGGAGTCCTCACGGCCGGCGGCTCCGGGGGGTTCGAGTTCGGCCAGCGGGAGATGCAAAAGCTCTGGGGGACCGGTCCGGAACGCGTCAGCGCCTACCAGTCGTTCGCCTGGTTCTACGCGGTGAACACCGGCCAGATCTCCATCCGCCACGGCATGCGCGGGCACAGCTCGGTGTTCGTCACCGAGCAGGCCGGCGGCCTCGACGCCACCGCCCAGGCGGCGCGTCTGCTGCGCAAGGGCATCCTGGACACCGTCCTGACCGGCGGGTTCGAGGCCTCCCTCTGCCCCTGGGGCCTGGTCGCCCAGATCCCGAACGGCTTGTTGAGCGAGGCCACCGACCCCCACCTCGCCTATCTGCCGTTCGACGCGCGGGCCACCGGATATGTGCCCGGCGAGGGCGGCGCCATGGTGGTCGCCGAGCGGGCGGACTCCGCACACGAGCGGGACGCCGCCACGGTCTACGGGAAGATCGCCGGGCATGCCTCCACCTTCGACGCCCGCCCCGGCACCGGCAGGCCCACCGGGCTGGCACGGGCCATCCGCCTGGCCCTCGACGACGCCCGGGTCGCGCCGGAGGACGTCGACGTGGTCTACGCCGACGCCGCGGGGGTGCCGGCCCTCGATCGTGCAGAAGCGGAAGCTCTCATTGGCGTCTTCGGTCCCCGGGCGGTACCGGTCACCGCGCCCAAGACGATGACCGGGCGGCTCTCCGCGGGGGGAGGGGCGCTGGACGTCGCGACCGCGCTGCTGTCCATCAGGGACCACGTCGTCCCGCCGGCCGTCGGCACCCGGGCGCCCGCGCCGGAGCTCGACATCGACCTGGTGCTCGACCAGCCGCGTGAGCTCGAGGTGAGCACCGCCGTGGTCGTCGCTCGAGGCATGGGCGGGTTCAACTCCGCCCTCGTCGTCCAGCGGCACCTCTGACCGAGCCGTCTTCGTTCCACCGCGCCGGAGCGCGCATCGCCCCATCACACCACTCATCCGGAGGTCCACCGTGCCCCAGTTCAGCCTGCCCCGACTCGTCGAGATCATCAGGGAGTGCGCAGGAGACTCCGACGAACGAGACCTGGACGGCGACATTCTCGACATCACCTACCAGGACCTCGGCTACGACTCCATCGCCCTTCTCGAGATCTCCGCGAAGCTGGAACAGGAGCTCGGAGTGTCGATACCCGGGGAGGAACTGCAGACGCCCCGTCACACCCTTCAGCTCGTCGACGCCCGACTGGCCGGGGAGGCCGCCTGACATGGCCGCTCGCACCGACAACTCCATCGTCATCAACGCGCCGTTCCAGCTCGTCTGGGACATCACCAACGACGTCGAGTCATGGCCGGAGCTGTTCTCGGAGTACGCCGAGGCGGAGATACTCCAGCAGAGCGACGACGGCTTCGACTTCCGGCTCAAGACCCGCCCTGACAAGAACGGGAAGGTCTGGGAGTGGGTCTCCCACCGTGCGCCCGACAAGGACTCCCGCACGGTCCGGGCACATCGCATCGAGACCGGGCCCTTCGCCTACATGAACCTGCACTGGACGTACCGGGCCGTCGCCGGAGGCACCGAGATGCGGTGGGTGCAGGAGTTCGACATGAAGCCCGAGGCCCCGTTCGACAACGCGCACATGACCGCCCACCTCAACACGACGACGCGGGCGAACATGGAGCGCATCAAGGAGATCATCGAAGACAGGCACCACGCTCGACGGGGGGCCGCGGCGTCCGCCCTTCCCACCGAGCTCCACGCCCAGCAGCTGCTCCTGCTGGCCGCCTCCGGCCGCCTGGCCCGGATCGTCCACGTGCTGACCGAGCTCAAGATCGCCGATCTGCTCGCCGACGGTCCCCGCCATGTCACGGAACTGGCCAAAGAGACGGATACGCACGAACTCTCCCTCTACCGCGTCCTGCGCAGCGCCGCCTCCGTCGGCATCTTCGCCGAAGGTCCCGTCAAGAGCTTCTCCCCGACGCCCCTGTCGGACGGACTGCGCACCGGCAACCCGGACGGTGTGCTGCCCCTGGTGAAGTACAACAACATGGAGCTGACCAGGCGGCCCTACGACGAGATCATGCACAGTGTGCGCACCGGCGAACCCGCCTTCCGGCAGGTGTTCGGGAGCTCGTTCTTCGAGTATCTGGAGGCGAACCCGAAGGCCGGCGAGTTCTTCGAGCGGTTCATGGCGCACTGGAGCCGGCGGCTCGTCCTCGACGGGCTCGCCGACCAGGGCATGGAGCGCTTCTCGCGCATCGCCGACCTCGGCGGTGGGGACGGCTGGTTCCTCGCCCAGATCCTTAGGCGTCACCCGCAGGCCACGGGCGTGCTCATGGACCTGCCCCGGGTGGCCGCGTCGGCCGGGCCCGTCCTGGAGGAGGCCGGGGTCACCGACCGCGTTACCGTGCTGCCCGGCGACTTCTTCACGGATCCGCTCCCCACCGGCTGCGACGCCTACCTCTTCAAGGGCGTGCTGCACAACTGGCCCGACGACCGGGCCGTGAGCGTGCTGCGCCGGGTCCGGGAGACCATCGGCGACAATGACGCCCGCCTGCTGATCTTCGACCAGGTCATGGCTCCCGAGAACGAGTGGGACCACGCCAAGCTGCTGGACATCGACATGCTGGTGCTCTTCGGGGGCCGCGAACGCGTCCTGACCGAGTGGCGGCAGCTGCTGCTCGAGGCGGACTTCGACATCGTCAACACGCCCTCCCACACCTGGACGACGCTGGAGTGCCGCCCCGTTTAGGGCCCGCACCCGGACATGTCACCACCGCGGGGTCTGGCACGCACCAGGCCCCGCCCTCCGGAACAGCCGGCCCCGCATTCAAGGAGAGCGAGCACACTATGGCACCGCACACGCACGTCCGTGGACCGGGCGAGATCCTTCAGCTGACCATGGCCTTCTACGGATCGCGCGCCCTCATCAGCGCGGTCGAACTGGACCTCTTCACCCTGCTCGCCGACAAGCCGCTGCCCCTGGGAGAGCTGTGTGACCGGGCGGGCATCCATCTCCGCGGCGCACGGGACTTCCTCGACGCCCTCGTGGCGCTCGGGCTCCTGGAGCGGGAGGGCGAGGAGGTGTATCGCAACAGCCCGGCCGCCGACCGCTACTTGGACCGGCGCAAGCCCGGATACGTGGGCGGCTACGCGCGGCTCGCGGACACCAAGCTGTTCCCCGTCTGGGCGCGGCTGACCGATGCCCTGCGCACGGGCGAGAAGCAGGTGCTGAGCCAGGGCGGTTTCTTCGGTGGCTACGCGGACCCCGACGCGGCCCGCGGCTTCCTCGGCGCCATGGACGCCGTCAACAGCGGCGTCGGGCACAGCCTGGCCGGCGCGCTCGACTGGGGACGGTACTCCTCCTTCGTCGACCTCGGTGGTGCGCGTGGCAACCTCGCCGCGCACCTGCACCGGACTCACCCGCACCTGCGGGCCACCTGCTTCGACCTGCCCGAGATGGAGCCCTTCTTCCAGGAACACATGAAGTCTCTCAAGACGACGGACCACGTGCGCTTCGTCGCGGGCGACTTCTTCACCGACGCCCTACCGCGAGCCGATGTCTTCATCGTCGGACACATCCTTCACTACTTCGGTCCAGGGCAGCGCGAGGCCCTGGTCGCCCGCATCCACCGGACGCTCCCCCCGGGCGGTGTCGTCCTCGTCTACGACCGGATGATCGACGACGACCGACGCAGTGCCGGCCTGAGTCTTCTCGGCAGTCTGAACATGCTGCTGACCTCCGACGAAGGACGCGAGTACACACCCGCGGAGTGCGTCCGCTGGCTGTCCGACGCCGGTTTCACCGACGTCCGTACCACGGCGGTGAGCGGACCCGACACCCTCGCGATCGGCCGCAAGCCCCAGTGAGGTGGTTCGGCAGGACCTTCTGGCTGGGCCTGATCAGCCTCGGCGCGTTCTGGACCGGGCACCTGCCCGCCGGCCCTCACGAACCGGACCGGTCCGCGCCCGCCACGCCGGCCGGACATCCGGAACGGCTCGTCCCCACGGCCCTCACCCCTCAGGAGTTGATTCTGGCGCGCGAGCTGGGCTGGAGCCGCTGACCCGCTGTCATGGGCGCGCAAGGCGCGGCGAACGTCGGCCTCCGCCACCGGTCGGCACCGCGGACGATCCGGACATGCCGACCTCCGCCAGCGCAGGCGCGGGAACCCACCGCAGTACCGTGACCGTGTCACGTCGCATTCCGTCGATGCGGCGTTCCACGGTACGGCGGTCTTGTCCGCGGTGGCGGTGCGGGGCGGGCGTGCGGGCGGCCGGGCCACACGGCCGGCACCGGCGTTCGGCGAGCGGACGCCGCACGCCCACACATCCGGCCACCGTCACGCCACCGACGCGATCCGCATCCTGATGTCGTCCGGGGACAGCGCGCCCTTGGCCGTCACGTGGTCGCCCGACGACTCCCCGCGCAGCCGGCGCCCGATCCACGGCACCAGGAACTCGCGCGCCCAGGCGACGTTGTCGCGCCGCACGTGGAGCGCGCCGCGCGGGGGCAGCGGGGGCCACGCCTGCTCGGGGTCGGCCGGCACATCGAGGCCCAGCACCTGACCCGCGCGGAGCGCCACGCGCGTGTGCCCCTCGGGCGACAGGTGCAGCCGGTCGGCGTCCCAGGCCCTGCGGTCCTGCACGCTGCGCAGGGACCACAGATCGAGCACCGGGCAGCCGTACCGGTCGGCGATGGCCCGCACGTGTCCGTTGTACGTGGCGATCTTGCCGCGCAGGTGCTTGAGCACGGGCACGCCACGGGTGTCGAAACCGGTCGTCACCATGACCGTGCCGGACGCGGCGGTGAGCTGGGCCAGCGCCCGCTCGAAGCGCTCGGCCACCTCGTCCGGGTCGGTGCCGGGCCGGATGATGTCGTTGCCCCCGGCGCAGAACGAGACGAGGTCCGGGGCCATGTCGACGGCCCGCGGAACCTGGTCCGCCACGATCTGGTCGAGGAGCTTCCCGCGTACGGCGAGATTGGTGTACCGGAAGTCGCCCTCGGGCCTGCGGTCGGCGAGCAGGACGGCGAACCGGTCGGCCCAGCCGACGAACGCCCCGTCGGGGCCGGGGTCGCCGACGCCCTCGGTGAAGCTGTCCCCCAGCGCCACGTACGACCCGATCTCTGCTCTGCTGTCACTCTTCGAATCGTCTGCCACAGCAGCTCATGATTCACCTTCGAATGTGACTTACGCGACCGTAGGCAAGGGTTGACGGGCGGTGAGATAAGCCACTCCTCAAGGGTGGGCCAACTCCGGAATACCCCGCTTGTCAGGGATGTTTCGGGGTGAGCCGCCCGGCCCGGAAGCCACCTTGAGGCGGGCGACCGCACGCGCACACACCGAAGGCCGGACCCGGGGATCGGGGTCCGGCCTTCGGAAGCGTGTCAGGCAGGTGGTCGTGCGGTGGGTCAGCCGACGGAGACGCCGTGCGAGCGCAGGAAGGCGACCGGGTCCACGTCCGAGCCGTAGTCCGGCGTGGTGCGGATCTCGAAGTGCAGGTGCGGTCCGGTCACGTTGCCGGTCGCCCCGGAGAGGCCGACCTGCTGTCCGGCGGTCACGGTCTGGCCGGCCGACACGGAGAGCTGGGACAGGTGGGCGTACTGGGCGTAGTGGCCGTCGTTCAGCTTGATGACGACCTGGTTGCCGTAGGCGCCGCCCCAGCCGGCGGAGACGACCGTGCCGGCGCCGACGGCCTTGAGGGACGTGCCGGTCGGGACGACGAAGTCGACGCCGGTGTGGTAGCCGCTGGACCACATGCTGCCGGACATGCGGTACGGCGTGCCGACGGTGGCGCCGGCCACCGGCAGGGTGTAGCCACTGGAGTTGCTCTCGGCGGCGGGCTTGGCGGCAGCCGGCTTGGCGGCGCTCTGCGCCTTCGGGGCCGACTCGGCGGCGGGCTTCTCGGCCGATGCCTTCGGCGCGGCGGGGGCCGAGGTCTTCGGGGCCGCCGCGGCCTTCTTGCCGATCGAGAGCTTCAGGCCCGGGTGGATCAGCGAGGGGTCGGAGCCCACGGCCTCGCGGTTGTCCGCGTAGAGCTTCTTCCAACCGCCGCTGACGTTCTGCTGGTCGGCGATCCTGGCGAGGTAATCGCCGGCCTTCACGGTGTACGTGTGGGCGCCATCGGTCTTTTCGGCGGCCTTTTCACCGGCGACCGGAGCGGACTGGGCGGCCTTTTCCGGAGCCGACTGCGGCGTTGCGGCATGGGCGCCGGCGGCCCCCATGAGCGGCAGGGCGAGGGCGGCTCCGCCGGTTCCGGCGACGGCGATGGAGCGGGTGAAACGCTGGGTCTTGGGGCGGCGATGCTTACCCTTCGCGGGCATGACGAATTCCTCTCCGTCGCCTGCGAGGTGAGCTGTCGGGTGCGGGCTGGAGATGCCCGGCCGCGCCGGTGCGCGGCTGAACCCCAAGCCGTTCCGGGAACCGGAACAGGCGTCTTACCTGTGGGTCCCCCGCTCCTGCCGTGCGTCGGGTCAGTGTGTGCGGGCTCCGGGCGGCGGCAGGATTAGGCGTCCGTCCGGATTGGTGTGGAACGTAAGCGACCGAGACGCAAGGGGACAAGCTTGCGATTGCGCGTGACCCCGTTTTTCCCGACACATGGGCACGTGCGCTGTCACCGAGCGTGGATTACGGATCTCCCGCTTTGCTCAATAGCCCTGCATCATGCGGAGATTACGTGAACATGGCGACAGCGGATCGTCACGAATATGACGATGGTCACGCACCCCGATCCCATCTCCTTTGCGATCGGGGCACGTTATGCCTTAGCGGCCTAAATTCCCCATTCGGACAGAACGGCCACTTCCGCTTAAGCCGGACGGCTGCGGCGTCCAGGTCTCCACGCAGACCGACCCGCAGTCCGTGGTGCAGCAGGAGCGCCCCGCGGTGAACTTCGCCCGTTTCGCGCCATTCGTACGATGCTGTCGGGTAGGCCGCGCAGCCGGAGCGACGGCACGGGCTCGCCGTAGCGCTGCGCCTGGAGCCGGGCGAGGACGACGGTCTCGTCACCGAGGACGTACTGCACGGCGCTCAGCCCGGCCTGCGGCGGCCGCAGCCGGTACAGGTCACCGCGCTGCACCAGGGGCCGGATCTCCTTGTACAGCCTCACCCACTCGCCGGCTTCGGCGAGTTCCCCGGACGTCCACCCGGTGAGGTCGCCGCCGCCCCCGAGCACCCCGGCCATGGCGCTGACGAACCGGAACCGCAGCGAGCCGGCCCGGTGGTTGAGCATGGCGTTCGGGCTGTCCGTGACCCAGGCGGCCATGACCCGGGCCGGATGGATCCGGCTGAAGCCGTGCTGGATGGCGAGCCGGTCGAGGGGGTCGGTGCTGTCGGAGGTCCACACCTGGTCCATGCGGCTCAGCACACCGAGGTCGATCCGCCCGCCGCCACCCGAGCAGGACTCGAAGGCCACTCCCGGACGGGCGGCCCACAGCCGGTCCAGCAACGCGTACAGGCCGTGGACGTGGTCGACCCACAGCCGCTGCGGAGAGGCGTCGTCCGGCCATCCGGCGTCGGTGAAGCAGCGGTTGAAGTCCCACTTCACGTAGTCGACCGGTGCACTGGAGAGGAGTCCGTCGAGCTGCTCCCACAGGTACTCCCGGAGGTCCTCGCGAGCGAGGTTCAATACGAGCTCATTGCGGAACTCCGTCCTCTTTCGACCTGTTTGATACTGGACCCAGTCGGGATGTGCCCGGTACAGGTCGCTGTCCGGGTTGACCATCTCGGGCTCCACCCAGATCCCGAACTGCATGCCGAGGCCGTGCACATGGTCGGCGAGCGGCTTCAGTCCGCCCGGGAAGCGGTGGGGGCTCGGAGTCCAGTCACCGAGGCCGGCCCGGTCCCCGGTGCGTGCCCCGAACCAGCCGTCGTCGACCACGGAAGCGCAGCCGCAGCTCGCCCTCCTCGGCGTCGTGCCCCGGATAGGCCCATTCGGTGCCCCGACGCTCGGTCGTGCGTACGGACAGGGCGGGGCGCACGAAGCGGGGGCCGCCTTCGACCGGGTGCTCCTCGCGCCCGTCGAGCGTGGACTCGAAGGGCCGGTAGTCCGGCAGCGGCCTCAGCGCGAGGGCCTCGGCGTCGGCCAGGTCGATGCGGGGACCCCAGCGCAGGTGCAGCAGCTCGTCCCGGTCGGTGACGTGGACGGCGTAGCTGCCGGCCGGCCCGGAGAGCATCCAGGTACGACCGTCTTCGGAGAGGTCCGGCATCATGCCCTCACAGATGCGAACAGGCCCGACCAGATCCGACCAGGCGGCAACATCATCGAGTGCTGTGGGGGCTCCGGGCAACGCTTGTGGACAACTCATTGCCCCAGGCAGGCATGTCGTATCGTCGAGTGACGCCCGTCGACGAGCCGCGCCGGCGGCGCCGAAGGGGAGGAGCCCTCGTGACACAGCAGGTCCCGTCGACCGAGCCCGAGCTGGCCGGAGTGCGCAACTTCCGCGATGTGGGCGGACTTCCGACCGTCGACGGGCGGCGGGTGCGGCAGGGCGTGCTGTTCCGCAGCGGCCACCTCGCCCACGCGACCGGGGAGGACACCGCCTTCCTGACCGGTCTGGGTCTGCACACGATCTTCGACTTCCGCAACGCGGCCGACCAGAAGCTCGAAGGGCCGGACGTCGAGCTGCCCGGCGTGCGCAATGTGAACCTGCCGCTGAGCGACCCGGCCGACGGCGCCGAGTTCTGGAAGATGGTCCGCGACGGCAACCTGGACCAGCTGCGCGAGATCCTCGCCGACGGCAAGGGCGCAGGCCGCATGATCGCCTCGTACCGCACGATCATCAAGCACCGCACCGGCGAGCACTCCCGGGTGCTGCACGCGCTCGCGCAGGACAGCGTGCCGGCGCTGATGCACTGCGCGGCGGGCAAGGACCGCGCGGGTCTGTCCGTCGCGGTGACGCTGCTCGCCCTGGGTGTCGAGCGCGAGGCGATCGTCGAGGACTACCTGAAGTCGAACGCCAAGCACCGCCGCTACAAGGTGCACCGCTCCAGCTCCGCCGCCTCGGCCTACTCCCCCGAGGTCATGGAGCTGCTCAGCCCCCTCTTCGACGCGCGTGCCGAGTACCTGGCGGCGGCCTTCGACACCATCGAGGAGACGTGGGGCGGCGTCGACACCTACCTGGAGAAGGGGCTCGGTCTCTCCGCGGAGACCCGGGAGCGGCTGCGCGAGCGGCTCCTCGACTGAGGTGCGCGGCTGGGGCTACTTGGCCCCGACCTCGAACAGCAGGTACACGAAGGCGGCGAAGATGTGCCCGGCGATGAGGTAGACGAACAGCCTCACCCACAGGGCCCGGGGGAACTTCTCCTCCAAGTTGCTCATGTCATGTCTCCGGGGTTGGGGCCCAGGCACAGGGCGGCCGTGGGGCTCTGCAGCAGGGTGTGGACGAAGAGCAGGTCGACGCCGTCGTGGTCCTCGGCGGCGATCCGGTGCGGGGTGAGCGAGTCGAAGTGGGCGCTGTCGCCGGCCGCCAGCCGGTGGGTGGCGTCCCCGAGGCGCAGCCGCAGCCGGCCGCGCAGCACATGGAGCCACTCCTCGCCGGGGTGGACGCGCACGATGTCGCCCTGGGAGCCATGCGGGACGTGGACGCGCAGGGCCTGCATCCCGCGGCCGGGGGCGCCGGCCTGCCAGTAGGTCCAGCCGCCCGCAGCGGTGGGTTCCATGTCGGCGGCGCGGATGACGGCGTCCCGTTCGGCGACCGTCTCTCCCAGCAGTTCGGAGACCGTCGTACCGTAGATGCGGGCGAGGGCCAGCAGCATCGGCAGCGAGGGCTGGCGCTGCCCGGTCTCCAGCCGGGAGAGGTGGGCGGGCGACAGCCCGGCGGCGCGGGCCGCGGCCTCCAGCGTCAGGGAAGCCTGGCGCCGCAGGGCCCGCAGCCGGGGCGCCACCGCGGTGGACAGCGCACCGTCCGCCTGGTCGGCCGGCGAGTCGGCCCCTCGGGGCCGCTCGGTCTCGGAGGAGCTCATGACTCCATTCAGCCGGAGACTTGCCTCTGCGGCAAATTTCTTGCCTGGGAGGCAAAGCCGCGGGCCGGCCCGGCCGAGGTTCAGCGGTTGGCCACGGCCTGCTTGACGAGGGTCTTCCCGAAGTCCCACACCAGTCCGCCGTTGTGCGCGTCGTCCATGACGGCCGTGAAGGCGTCGACGAACCGGTCCACCTCGCGCTCACCGATGATCAGCGGTGGGATCAGCTTGATCACCTCCATGTGGTCGCCGGACACCTGGGTGAGGATCCGGTGCCGTTGCAGCAGCGGCACGACGACCATCTGCGCGAAGAGCCCCTTGCGGGCGGCCTGGAGCATGGCCCAGCGGCTGCGCAGCTTCAGCGACCGGGGCCGTCCGAACTCGATGCCGATCATCAGGCCCCGGCCGCGGACCTCCGCGAGCATCTCGTACCGGTCCGTCAGCGCCGCGAGCCGTGACCTGAGCCGCTCCCCGGTGGCCCGGACCTGGGCGACGACCTGTTCGCTCTCCATCACCGACAGCACCGCCAGGCCCGCCGCCATGGCCTGCGCGTTGGACCCGAAGCTCGCCGAGTGGACCAGCACCCGGTCCATCGACGAGTAGACCTTCTTGAAGATCCAGTCCCTGCCGATGGTGGCGCCGACCGGCACATAGCCACCGGAGAGCGCCTTGGCCACGCACACCAGGTCGGGCTCCACTCCGTCCTCGTGCTGGTAGGCGTAGAAGTCGCCGGTCCGGCCGAGACCCGTCTGCACCTCGTCGGCGATGAGCAGCGCCTTGTGCCGGTGCAGCAGCTCCTGGGCGGCCCGAAGCCAGCCGGGTGGCCCCTCCAGCACGCCCTTGCCCTGGATCGGCTCCACGATCAGCGCGGCGACGTCGCCCTTCCTCAGCTCTCGCTCCAGCGCGTCGAGGTCGCCGAGCGGTACGGCCGTGTCGGGCAGCAGCGGGGCGAAGCCGTCGCGGAAGCCGGACTCGCCGTTGACGGACAGGGAGCCGGTGGTCAGCCCGTGGAAGGCGTGCGCGCAGTACAGGACCCTGGGCCTGCCCGTGGCGAACCGGGCGAACTTCAGCGCGCCCTCGACCGCCTCGGTGCCGCTGTTGCCGAAGAACACCCGGTCCAGGTGCGGGCTGTGGGCGAGCAGCTTCTCGGCGAGCAGGCCGGGCAGCGGCTGGCAGTCGAACCGGGTGAGGTCGGCGAGCCCGGCGTCCAGGACGTCGTGCAGGGCCTTGCGGATCACGGGGTGGTGGCGGCCGAGGCCCATCACCCCGAACCCGGCGAGCATGTCCAGGTAGTCGTTGCCGTCCGCGTCGTAGAAGTAGGCGCCCTCGGCGCGCTCGTAGACCTTGTCGAAGCCGATGGTGTGCAGCATGCGCGGGAGCTGGTGGTTGAGGTACCGGGTGTGCAGCTCGTAGCGCTCGGCTCCGCGCTCGGCCAGCAGCTTGCCGAGGTCGAACTCCCCGGCCTGCGACGACTCCGACGCGGATTCGGCGGTGGTCATTCCTGTGGCTCCTTGGACAGCTCATCCTTGACGGCCAGACTCGCGCTGATCCGTCCGGCGACCTCGACGGGTGTCAGGCCGATGTCGGCGAGCACCTCACCGCGCTTGGCGTGCGCGAGGAACTGCTCGGGGATGCCGAACCGCCGCACGGGTACGTCGACCTCGGCGTCGCCCAGGGCGAGCGCCACGGCGGAGCCGACGCCGGCGGCGCGGCTGTTGTCCTCGACGACGGCGACCAGGCGGTGCTCGGCGGCGAGGCCGGGGAGCGCCGGGTCGACGGGCTTGACCCAACGGGGGTCGACAACGGTGCAGCCGATGCCGCGGGCTTCGAGCAGCTCGGCGGCCTGGAGGCAGACCGGCGCCATCACGCCGACGGCCACCAGGAGGACCTGCGGCTCGGGGGAACGGTGCAGCACGTCCAGTCCGCCCACCCGGTCCACCGCCGGGACCGACGGGCCGACGGACTCCTTCGGGAAGCGCACGAGGGTCGGCGCGTCGTCCACGGCGACGGCCTCGCGCAGCTGCGCGCGCAGCTGGTCGGCGTCGCGCGGCGCGGCGATGCGTAGTCCGGGCACGACCTGGAGGACGGACATGTCCCACATGCCGTTGTGGGAGGCCCCGTCGACGCCGGTGACCCCGGCCCGGTCGAGTACGAAGGTCACCCCGCAGCGGTGCAGGGCCACGTCCATCAGCAGCTGGTCGAAGGCGCGGTTGAGGAAGGTGGCGTAGACGGCGACGACGGGGTGCAGGCCGCCCGTCGCCAGGCCCGCGGCGGACACGGCCGCGTGCTGTTCGGCGATGCCGACGTCCCACACCCGGTCCGGGAACCGCTCGGCGAAGGCACCGAGACCGACCGGGTGCAGCATGGCGGCGGTGATCGCCACCACGTCGTCCCGTTCCTCACCGATCCGGACGATCTCCTCGCCGAACACCGAGGTCCAGGAGGGGCCGCCCGACGGGGAGAGCGGTGCGCAGGTCAGCGGGTCCATCACGCCCACGGTGTGGAAGTGGTCCTCCTCGTGGGCGAGGGCGGGCTCGTAGCCGCGGCCCTTCTCCGTGAGGCAGTGGACGAGCACCGGCCCGTGGAAGCGTTTCGCGCGCCGCAGCGCGGACTCCACGGCCCGGGTGTCGTGCCCGTCGATCGGCCCCACGTACTTCAGGCCCAGGTCCTCGAAGAGACCCTGCGGGGCGAAGGCGTCCTTGAAGCCCTTCTTCGCGCCGTGCAGGGCCTCGTAGAGGGTGTTGCCGACCAGGGGCGTGCCCTGGAGGACGTCCTTGCCCCAGGCCAGGACCCGCTCGTAGCCGTCGGTCGTGCGCAGCGTGGCGAGGTGGCTGGCGAGGCCGCCTATGGTGGGGGCGTAGGAGCGTTCGTTGTCGTTGACGACGATGATCAGCGGCCGGTCCTTGGCGGCGGCGATGTTGTTCAGCGCCTCCCAGGCCATGCCGCCGGTGAGGGCCCCGTCGCCGATGACCGCGACGACATGGCCCTTCTCCCCCTGCACCTGGCGGGCCTTGGCCAGTCCGTCGGCCCAGCCGAGCGCGGTGGAGGCGTGACTGTTCTCGATGACGTCGTGCTCGGACTCCTCACGCGAGGGGTAGCCGGACAGGCCGCCCTTGCCGCGCAGCTTGGAGAAGTCCTGACGGCCGGTGAGCAGTTTGTGGACGTAGCTCTGATGGCCGGTGTCCCAGAGGATGCGGTCGGCCGGTGACTCGAAGACCCGGTGCAGGGCGATGGTCAGCTCCACCACGCCCAGGTTGGGTCCCAGGTGCCCGCCGGTCCTGGCGACCGCGTGCACCAGGAACTCCCGGATCTCTTCGGCCAGTTCCCCCAGTTCCGCCTCGGACAGCGCCTTCAGGTCGCGTGGTCCCCGGATGTTCTCCAGTATCGTCACGCTCGGGCCCCCTTCGCATTCCGTGCTGTTCAGCTCACGGTGACGGCCGGCTCCCCCGACCCCACGCCGTCCTGCTCCATCTGCTCGGCGATCTTCATCGCCTCTTCGATCAGCGTCTCGACGATCTTGGATTCCGGGACGGTCTTGATGACCTCGCCCTTGACGAAGATCTGCCCCTTGCCGTTGCCGGAGGCGACCCCCAGATCGGCCTCCCGCGCCTCGCCGGGCCCGTTGACCACACATCCCATGACCGCGACGCGCAGCGGCACCTCCATGCCGTCGAGCCCGGCCGTGACCTCCTCGGCGAGCTGGTAGACGTCGACCTGGGCGCGCCCGCAGGACGGGCACGACACGATCTCCAGCCGGCGCTCCTTGAGCCCGAGGGACTGCAGGATCTGGATGCCGACCTTGACCTCCTCGGCCGGCGGCGCGGACAGCGACACCCGGATGGTGTCGCCGATGCCGCGCGAGAGCAGCGCCCCGAACGCCACCGCCGACTTGATCGTGCCCTGGAACGCCGGTCCGGCCTCCGTCACGCCCAGGTGCAGCGGGTAGTCGCACTGCTCGGCCAGCTGCCGGTACGCCTCGATCATGACGACCGGGTCGTTGTGCTTGACGGAGATCTTGATGTCCCGGAAGCCGTGCTCCTCGAACAGGGACGCCTCCCACAGCGCGCTCTCCACGAGCGCCTCCGGGGTCGCCCTGCCGTACTTCCGGAGCAGGCGCCGGTCCAGCGACCCGGCGTTGACGCCGATCCGGATCGGCGTGCCGTGGTCCTTCGCCGCCTGGGCGATCTCCTTGACCCGGTCGTCGAACTGCTTGATGTTGCCCGGGTTGACGCGGACCGCCGCACAGCCCGCCTCGATGGCCGCGAACACGTACTTCGGCTGGAAGTGGATGTCCGCGATCACCGGGATCTGCGACTTGCGCGCGATGGTCGCCAGGGCGTCCGCGTCGTCCTGCGTGGGGCAGGCGACCCGGACGATCTGGCAGCCGGACGCGGTCAGCTCCGCGATCTGCTGCAGCGTGGCTCCGACGTCCGAGGTGCGGGTCGTCGTCATCGACTGCACCGACACCGGGGCCCCGCCCCCCACCGCCACCGGACCGACCTGGATGCGGCGCGAGACACGCCGCTCGGCGATCGGGCGGGCCGGCACCTCCGGGACGCCCAGCGGGACAGCGGTCATGACATCACTCCCGGTTCCCGGAGACCGTCTCGCGCAGGGCGCGCAGAGACTCCTTCAGCGATCCCATGGTGGCGAGGACGGCGGTGGGCTCGTAGCCGCAGTGCGCCATGCAGTTGGCGCAGCGCGGGTCCTTGCCGCGGCCGTACTTGTCCCAGTCGGTGTCCTCGACCAGCTCCCGGTACGTCGGCACGTACCCGTCGCTCATCAGATAGCAGGGGCGCTGCCAGCCGAAGAGCGAATAGTTCGGGATCGCCCACGCGGTGCACGGGAAGTCGACCTTGCCCTCCAGGAAGTCCAGGAAGAGCGGCGAGTGGTTGAGCCGCCAGCGCCGCCGGTTGCCGCCGGCGAAGGCCTTCTTGAAAAGCTCGCGGGTCTGCTCCACGCCGAGGAAGTGCTCCTGGTCGGGGGCCTTCTCGTAGGCGTAGGCGGGCGAGATCATCATCTCGTCGACCTGGAGGTCGTCGTTGAGGAAGTTCAGCACCTCGATGATCGTCTGAGGGGTGTCGGTGTTGAAGAAGGTCGAGTTGGTGGTGACCCGGAAGCCGCGCCGCTTGGCCTCCTTGATCGCCTCCACGGCCTCGTCGAACACGCCCTCCTTGGCGACCGACTCGTCGTGCCGCTCCCGCAGGCCGTCGATGTGCACCGCGAAGGCGAAGTAGGGCGACGGCGTGAACTTGTCCATCTTCTTGCGCAACAGCATCGCGTTGGTGCAGAGGAAAACGTACTTCCGCTTGGCCACCAGCTGGCGGACGATCTCGTCGATCTGCGGGTGCATCAGCGGCTCGCCGCCGGCGATGGACACCATCGGGGCGCCGGACTCCATGACCGCCCCCACGGCCTGGGCGACCGGCATCCGCTGCTTGAGCACCCCGGCCGGATGCTGGATCTTGCCGCAGCCCTCGCACTTGAGGTTGCAGGCGAACAGCGGCTCCAGCTCGACGATCAGCGGAAACTTGTCCCGTCGGCGGATCTTCTGTTCAGCCAAGTATGTAGCGACCTTGATGGACTGTCGGAGCGGCATGGCCATCTGGCTCACCTCCTGGGGAGCAGCAAGGAACGGTGCCATTCGAAGAAAGCGGGAAGGACGGAGCGAAGAACACGGAAAGCCGATATTCCACCGCGTACCGTGCCGATCCGGACGAGTTCATGTTCAGGAGCGTCCACGACCACCCGGACGGCCGCAACCGGGCGCTCGCCCGCGCGCACGGCGCTCAGGAGCGTGACGGCGGACTCCATGTCGACGGCGATCGCGCCGGTCGCGCGCAGAGCGGACCGTTCGGGGCCGCGTACGACGTGGTCGGAGCCGGTCAGCGGGCCGGTGTGCACGGTTCGCCCGGGCAGCGCGCGGGCCAGCTCCTTCACCAGCAGTTCGGTCCCGACGCAGGGCGTCGTGCCGCGCGGGTCCCGGGTCTCCTCGGCGACGACCAGATCGCCGGGGTGCATGTCCTGTGCGAGCCCCGCGCAGAAGCCGGTGGCCAGGACGGCGGCGTCGCGCAGGGCCGGGTCGGCCAGCACACGGGTGACGGCCCGCTCGGCGGCCGCCGGCCCCATGCCCGTGCGCAGCACCGTGACCGGTCCGCCGGCCCCGCCCCGGCCGCCCGCGCGCAGGGCGAACTGCTCGATGCCGAGCGCGCAGGCGATCAGCAGCGGGACCGGGGCGGTCTGTGCGCTCATCAGCTCCCCTCGGCCTCGGCGAGCGGCTTGCCGGTCCCGCTCCGGCGCAGCTGCCCGGCGAAGGGCTCTCCGTGCAGGTAGCGGCCGAGCGCGGTCAGTGGGAAGACCTGCCGGTAGAGGTGGTAGTTGATCGAGAAGTCCCACGGGAAGCCCGTCCCCGTGAAGTACGGCTCGTCCCAGGAGCCGTCCTCCCGCTGGGTGGCGGCGAGCCACTCGACGCCGCGTGCGACGGCCTTGGAGTCGCGCTCTCCCGCCGCCAGCAGGGCCATCAGCGCCCACGCCGTCTGCGAGGCGGTCGAGGCGCCCTTGCCGCTCCACGCCTCGACGTCCTGGTAGGAGCGCAGGTCCTCGCCCCAGCCGCCGTCGTCGTTCTGGACCGACTCCAGCCAGGCCACGGCCCGCCGGATCGCCGGGTGCGCGGCGGGGAGGCCGGCGGCGGTCAGGGCGGGCACGACGGATCCGGTGCCGTAGATGTAGTTGACGCCCCAGCGCCCGAACCACGAGCCGTCCGGTTCCTGCTCGGCGAGCAGCCACTCGATGCCGCGCCGGGTGCGCGGGTCGTGGGCGAGGCCCTCCACCGCGAGCATCTCGACGACGTGCGCGGTGACGTCGGCGGAGGGCGGGTCGATGACCTCCCCGAAGTCGCAGAACGGCAGCCGGTTGGGGAAGGGGCTGGTGTTGTCGACGTCGAACGCGGCCCAGGCGCCGTTCTTCGACTGCATGCCGAGCGTCCAGCGCAGGCCGCGCACGACGGCCCGGTCCAGCCGCTCCGGATCGTGGTGGGTGATCCGGCGCAGCGCGAGGATCACCTCGGCGGTGTCGTCGATGTCGGGGTAGTTGTCGTTGTGGAACTCGAACGCCCAGCCCCCGGGCGCCAGTCCGGGCCGCTTCACGGACCAGTCACCGGGCCGGACGATCTCCTCGCCCAGCATCCAGTCGGCCGCCTTCACCAACTGCGGGTGGTCGGGCGGCAGTCCGGCGTCGACGAGGGCGATGGCCGCCAGGCAGGTGTCCCACACGGGAGACTGGCAGGCCTCGATCATCCGGGCCCCGTCCTCGCGCCACACGGCGAACCGGTCCAGGGACGCCAGCCCCTCACGCATGACGGGGTGTTCGAGGTCGTAGCCGAGCAGGTGAAGGGCGATGATCGAGTACACGGCCGGGGGCTGGATGCCGCCCCAGCAGCCGTCGTTCTCCTGCCGTTCGATGATCCAGCGGGCGGCGCTGTTCATGGCGGCCCTGCGCAGCCGGCGCGGGGCGAATTTGCGCAGGGCGTGCAGGCCCTTGTCCATCCGCTGGAACGCGCCGTCCCAACTGAACGGCGAGGCAAGGGGCTTGGGCGGGTTGGGCCGGTCCGGGTCGGTGTGCAGCTCGTCGAGCGGGAAGGGCGCGGGGCGTACCGGCCGCTTCGCGGAGACGATCGTCAGCGGGACGATGGTCTGCCGCGCCCAGCAGCCGAAGTCGTAGATGTTGAGCGGCACCCACTTCGGGAAGAAGACAAGCTCCGGCGGGAGTTCGGGCAGGTCCTCCCACTTCCACCAGCCGAACAGGGCCAGCCAGATCCGGGTGAAGACCCGGGCCGCGGCGATGCCGCCCTGCGCGCGGATCCACGCGGAGGCCTTCGCCATGTGCGGGGTGTCGGGGGCGTCACCGGCGAGGCGGAGGGCGACGTACGCCTCGATGGTGGCGGACAGTTCGGGCGGTCCGCCATAGAAGGTGGACCAGGTGCCGTCCTCGCCCTGCTCGCCGCGGATGAAGAGCGCGGCGGCCTGTGTGGTCCTCTCGTCGCGGATGCCTAGGAACTGACGGAGCAGCAGGTCCTCGGCGTCCATCGTGACGTTGGTCTCGAGGTCGCCCTTCCACCAGCCCTCGGCGTCCTGGAGAGAGAGCAGGAAGTCGGTGGCACGCCGGGCGGCGCGTGCGGCGGCTTCCGGTACCCCGGCCGCCCCGGGGGTGTGCGTGTCGGTGTCGCTGGCCGCGGCGGCGCGGGGTGACAGGGCCCCGGTGCTTCCGTCGGTCGTCGCTGTCATGGCTTCCCCTTCGTGCAGTGGTGCAAGGTGTGCATCTGCTGTGGGTCCGCCGTCGGCCGGTGCTGCGTGATGACTCACGGCACCGGCCGGCGACTACGCGAGAGCTATTCGGCCGATAGTGATCATCTCTTCCGTACGACGACGAAGTCCGCGAGGGCCGTGAACTGTTCCCGCACCCGGTCGGGCATGTCGACGGCGTCCAGGGCCTCGATGGCGATGGTGTGCTGACGGCGGGCCTCGTCGGCGGTCCACTCCCGGCCGCCGGCCTGCTCGATGAGGGCGGCGCGGGCCGCGAACTCCTCCTCGGAGAAGTTCTCGAAGTCACTGGCCTTGGCGTCGGCGGCGAGGATCTCGCCGAGCCGCTCCGAGGCGGAGCCGCCCGCCGCGAGCGCCGCCACGACCGGCAAGGACTTCTTGCGCTGGCGCAGGTCGCTCCAGGTCTGCTTGCCGGTGGATACCGGGTCGCCCCAGATGCCGAGCAGGTCGTCGACGGCCTGGAAGGCCAGGCCCAGGTGGTAGCCGTACTTCTCGAGGGTGTCGGCGGTGTGGTCGTCCGCGCCGCCGAGGACCGCGCCGATGGAGCTGGCGCAGGCGAGCAGGGCGCCGGTCTTGTTGCCCTCCATCTCCAGGCACTCCTCGACGCTGACGCGGTCGCGGTGCTCGTAGGAGATGTCCTGGGCCTGACCGTCGATCAGGGCGCGGCTGGCGGTGGTCAGGCGGCGGGTGGCGCGGCCGGCCTCGACGGTGCCGAGTTCCAGGAGCACCTCGTTGGCCAGGGCGAACAGGGCGTCGCCGACCAGGATGGCCTGGGCGGGGCCGTGCACCTTCCACACCGTGTCGCGGTGGCGGCGCTGCTCGTCGCCGTCCATGAGGTCGTCGTGGAGGAGGGAGAAGTTGTGGACGAGTTCCACGGCGACGGCGCCGGGGACTCCGGTCTCGGGGGCGGCCGACATGACCTCGGCGGACAGCACCGCGAGGGCGGGGCGCACGGCCTTGCCGCCGTCCCCCTCCGCGGGCCTGCCCTGGGCGTCGATCCAGCCGAAGTGGTAGGCGGCAACAGTGTCCATGGGAGGTGCCAGGCGGTCGACGGCCGCCCGCAGTACCGGAGTGGCCAGGGTCCGGCCGCGCTCCAGCAGCGCGGTCACGTCCACCGCCTCGGCAGTCCTCGAGGCCGGGGGCACAGTGGGCACAGTCTCTCCTCTTGTTGCGGTACCGGGGGTGCGGGGGCCGCCTGCCGCTCCGGCCTGGGCCGGCATCATGCCGCCTCCTCGAACTCGAAGAGGGCTTGCGGACGGGGCCGGCCCAGGGCGCCCAGCACGGCGTCCGCCGCGCTCACACCACTGCGGACCGCACTCTCCATGGTCGCGGGCCACCCGGTGGCGGTCCACGCTCCGGCCAGACAGAGGCCGGATGCCTTGGTGCGGGCGCCGGGCCTGAGGCTCCCGACGCCGGGGGTGGGAGCGAACGTCGCGGTGCGCTCCCGGGTGATGAAGAAGTCCCGCACGGCGGCGCCGCGGGCGAGGGGCAGCAGCCGCTCCAGCTCGGGCAGGTACCGCTCGCGCAGCACGGCGACGGGCTCGTCGATCTCGTCCTGGGCGGCGGACTGGGACACGGCGAGGTACTGACCCTCGCGCAGCCCGGACGCGTCGGTGCGGTCGAAGACCCACTGGACGGGGCTGCCGAGGGCGGTGAAGAACGGTCGGCCGAGGACCCTGCGGTCGTACACGACATGGACGTTGAGGATCGGAGCGGTGCCGATCTCCAGGAGCCGCTCGGGTGCGTCGAGGGCGCCCGCGGGCAGCAGGTCGTGCGCCTCGCGCTGCGGTACGGCGAGGACCACGGCGTCGGCCTCCAGCGTCTCGCCGGGCACCTGGACGGACCACTGCCCGTCCCCGGTGCGCGAGACGGAGGTGACGCGGGTGCGCAGTTCGGTGCGCACCCCGGCGGAGTCGAGCGCCTTGCGGGCCAGCCGGTCGTGCAGGTCGCCCAGCGGGACGCGCGCCCAGCCGATGTCGGCCGCCCCCGGGTCGGACAGCAGGCCGGTCTTGAAGACCATCGCGGCGAGGGCCAGGGAGGCGTCGGAGGCGACCGCGTTGAGGGTGGCGACCCCGACCAGGTCCCACAGGGCCTCCACGGCACGCGCCGACTGGCCGTGCGCCGCGAGCCAGCTGCCGAAGTCCTGGGTGTCCAGCGCCGGGTCGGTCAGGTCGAGTCCCTTGAGCGCGAGTGCGGCCCGGCCCACCCTGGCGCGCTCGGCGAGCGACAGGTGCGGGTAGGAGGCGAGGCTGCGCCCCAGGTGCAGCGGCACGGGCAGGGCGTCCCTGCGCAGCCGGCCGAGCCGGCGCCCCTCGGGCCGGGCGAGGTCCAGGACGGGGACGTCGAGCCGGTCCTGCAGCGGGGCGAGCGCCGCGCCCTCGATGCGGTCGAGGAACCAGCGGTAGGCGGTGCAGCAGCGCAGGTAGACGTGCTGGCCGTTGTCGACGGTGAGGTCGCCGCGCCGGAAGGAGAAGGCGAGTCCGCCGAGGCGCGGCCTGCCCTCCAGCAGGGTGACGCGCACACCGGCGTCGGCGAGCGCGAGCGCCGTGGTGACACCGGCGAGCCCGCCGCCCACCACGACGGCGTGCCGCGCCGGTGCGGCCGGTCCCGCGGACCGTGTGCCCTGGGTCATCGCGCGCCCTCCCCCGCGGCCCGGTCGTGCTGCTCGAACCGTGCACGACCGGCCGTCTCCGTCAGGGACGCGGCCCCGGGCCGGAGGGTTGCGCGCCGCTTTGCGCCGGTGGCGGCCTCGGTCCGCTTCCCGCAGGTCTCCGTCCGCCTCACGCACGCCGCCGTCTGCCTCACGCACGCCTCCTGACGGTTCGCCGGGTCACGTGCCGGGCGTCCAGGCCGGACAGGCCGCGCACCGCGACGTAGGCCTTCTCGCGGCCGGGCAGCGAGACGCGGCCGCGCAGCACGGCTTCCGGGTCGCGTTCGATGCGGTCGAGCAGGCGGCGGTAGATGCCCGCCATGGCGGCGACGCAGGCGCCGCTGCGCCGGTCGAGCATGGGGAGCAGCCGGTAGCCCTCGGCGAACAAGGCGCGGGCCCGCCGCACTTCGAAGTGCACGAGGCCCGCGAAGTCGGAGCCCTCCGGTGGCCGCGGCCCGCTGAAGCCGGCCGAGCAGCCGAACTTGGCGAGGTCGTCGGCGGGCAGGTAGGTCCGCCCGCCCACGGCGTCCTCGCGGACGTCTCTGAGGATGTTGGTGAGCTGGAGCGCGAGCCCGAGCGTGTCGGCATACTCCGGTGCGCGGTCCACCCCGCGCGCCCCCGGTTCGGTTCCGAAGACGCCGAGCGAGAGCCGCCCGATCGCGCCCGCGACACAGCGGCAGTAGACCTTCAGGTCGTCCCAGGTCTCGTAGGTCTCGCCGCGTACGTCCATGAGGACGCCGTCGATGAGCTCGTCCAGGCCGCCGAGCGGGATCGGGAAGGCCCCGGCGGCGTGCGCGAGGGCGACGGCGACCGGGTCGGTGTCGTCCTCGGCGACCCCGCCCTCGCGGATCCGGGTGAGCAGCGTCCGGGTGTCCTCCAGCCGGCCCACCTTGACGTCGTCGGCGAGTGCGCCGTCGCCGATGTCGTCGACCCGCCGCGAGAACGCGTACAGCGCCGACATCGCACGGCGCTGGGGCGTGGGCAGCAGCCGGATGCCGTAGGCGAAGTTCCGCGCCTGGCGTCCGGTCACGGCCTCGCAGTAGCTGTAGGCGGCGAGTACCGGTGGGGACGCGTGTGGTTGCGACTCCACGGCCCGGATCACCCCTCTCCTCGCAGAGTCACGCCCACCTCACGCAGCAACCGGACCTTGCCGGGCTTGGGCGGGCCGGGAAGCACGTCGTATCCGGCGGCGGCGATCGCGTGGACGGCCGCCCTCCCCCCTGCCACGAACCCTGCGAGCAGCAGCTTCAGCCTGCCGTGGACGCTACCCACCAGGGGGGCGCCTTCATTCAGCAGATCCCGGGCCCTTTGCGCTTCGTACGCGATCAGCGCACGGACCGACGCTCCGGCGGATTCCGCGGCGAGATCCGCTTCACGGACGTGGAAACGCTTCATGTCCGTGGCGGGCAGGTAGACGCGATCGCGGGCGAGGTCCTCGGCGACGTCCTGGAGGTGCTCGACGATCTGGAGGGCCGTGCAGATCTTGTCGGAGCGGCGGATCCGCTCGGGCGTCGAGGTGCCCGTCACCGCGAGGACGAGACGGCCCACGGGGTTGGCGGACAGCTCGCAGTAGGCGAGCAGGTCGTCGTAGGTCTCGTAGCGGCTCACCAGCTGGTCCTGGCGGTTGGCGGCGATCAGGCCGAGGAACGGCCCGGGGTCGAGCGCGCATCGGCGCACGGTCGGCTGGAGGCGGCGCAGCAGGGGGTGGCGCGGGGTCGCGTCGAAGACCCTGCGCAGGTCCGCCTCGAAGGCGTCGAGCAGCACCAGCCGGTCCTCGGCCTCCTGCGGGGAGACGCCGAGCAGCCGGGCGTCGGCGCCGCCGGGGGCGAGGTCGCCGTCGCCGATGTCGTCGACCAGGCGGGCGAAGCCGTAGACGGCCATGAGGTCGGTGCGCCAGGCCCGGGGCAGGAAGAAGGGGGCCACCGGGAAGTTCTCGCCGGCGGCCTTGTCGAGCGTGCCGCGCTCCGGATCGAGGGGGCGCGCCGTGCCGGTTCCCGTCACCGCCGACTGCCCGGGGCGGGGACGGCACGTGCTGCGTGGAGCTGGGGAGTTTCCGTAGCCATCGCCGTCACATCTCCCGTTCTACACTGCCGACCCAATACACACTATTTCGGACACGCCGCCCGGCCGTCCGCACGGTGGTCCGACGGGCGGTGTCGCGCATTATCGCCCTGATTGCCGTGTTTCGGGACCGGTACAGCTTACGTTGTACAACGCGACACGGTTCGTCAGGGTGTCCCGCGCATCACGAGAACACACCGATTGGCCCCAAGATTCCTGAGATGGGCCGGAGTTGACGTTTCCTTTGCAGACGCGGGGCCCCGCCGGGGCAGTTCCGTCGGGGCCCTGTCCGGATACCGGCTACTTGCCCGTGAACTTCTCGTACTCCTTGAGCACCTCGTCCGTGGGGCCGTCCATGCGGAGCTCACCGCGTTCCAGCCACAGGACGCGGTTGCAGGTGTCGCGGATGGACTTGTTGTTGTGACTGACCAGAAACACCGTGCCCGCTTCCTTGCGCAGCTCCCGGATGCGGTCCTCGGAGCGCTTCTGGAACTTGCGGTCGCCGGTCGCCAGGGCCTCGTCGATCATCAGGACGTCGTGGTCCTTGGCCGCCGCGATGGAGAAGCGGAGCCGGGCCGCCATGCCGGAGGAGTAGGTGCGCATGGGCAGCGTGATGAAGTCGCCCTTCTCGTTGATGCCGGAGAAGTCGACGATGTCCTGGTAGCGCTCCTTGATCTCCTCCCGGGACATGCCCATGGCGAGCCCGCCCAATATGACGTTGCGCTCGCCGGTGAGGTCGTTCATCAGGGCCGCGTTGACGCCGAGCAGCGAGGGCTGGCCGTCGGTGTAGACCTTGCCCTGCTCGGCGGGGAGCAGCCCGGCGATGGCCCGCAGCAGGGTCGACTTGCCGGAGCCGTTGGAACCGATGAGGCCGATGGCCTCGCCGCGGTATGCCACGAAGGAGACGCCCCGCACCGCGTGCACCTTGCGCACGCCCCGCTCCTCGCCGCGCTTGAGGATGCGGCTCAGGGCGGCGGTGGCACTGCCCTTGCCGGTCTTGGCGCCGTTGACGCGGTAGACGATGTGCAGGTCGTCCGCGACGACGGTGGGGACGCGTGCGTCCTGCTGCTGCTCAGCCACGGCCGTACCTCTCCTCCGCCTTCCAGAAGTACACGAAGCCGCCCACGGCGAAGAGCACGGCCCAGGCGCCCGCGGCCGCCCAGACGTGGTCGGGCAGGAACTTCGCGCCGTAGTCGTCGATCAGGGCGAAGCGCATCAGGTCCATGTAGATCGCGGCCGGGTTCCACTGCAGGAGGTTCGCGATCCAGGCCGGCTTGTCCGCCAGGAAGATCGGGATGGAGAACATCACTCCCGACGCGTACATCCAGGTCCGCATCACGAACGGCATCAGCTGCGCGAGGTCGGGGGTCTTGGCGCCCGCCCGGGCCATGATCAGCGCGAGGCCGGTGTTGAAGCAGAACTGGAGCACGAGCACCGGCACGATCAGCAGCCAGGACAGGTCCGGGTAGTGGCCGAAGCCGATCGTGACGGCGAACAGCACGATCATCGAGAAGAGCAGCTGCTGGAGCTGCTGGAGCGCGAAGGAGATCGGCAGCGAGGCGCGCGGGAAGTGCAGGGCGCGGACCAGGCCGAGGTTGCCGGAGATCGCGCGCACACCCGCCATGACCGAGCTCTGCGTGAAGGTGAACACGAACACACCCGTGACGAGGAACGGGATGTACACCTCGCGGGGCAGCCCCCGGTCGGCCTCCAGGAGCAGGCCGAAGATGAAGAAGTATACGGCCGCGTTCAGCAGCGGCGTGGCCACCTGCCACAGCTGGCCCAGCTTGGCCTGGCTGTACTGGGCGGTCAGCTTCGCCCGGGAGAAGGCGAGGATGAAGTGCCGCCGGTCCCAGAGCTGACGGACGTACTCGACGAGGGACGGACGGGCGCCGCTCACGGTCAGCCCGTGCTTGGCGGCGAGTTCCCTCGCCGTGAGGCCCTCGTCGGGCGCCGCGGGCGGGGTCACCGCGACCGTGGCGTCGTGCGTTGTCTCACTCACTAGTGGAAACTTTCGTCTTCGAGATGCTCGGCCTGTGCCGGTCCGGCAGGAGCCGGGGCCGGGGTACGGCCCGGGGGTTCCCGGGTGTTCCCGGATACGAGCTTGTCAGATGACGGGGGGCCGGCCCAGCCGGGTCAGCCGCCACACCGTACGCCACTTCATGGGCCTGCGGGGCCCGCACGAGGTGGTCCAGCCCTCGCGGAATCCGCCGAACCAGGCCCGCAGCGCACTGCGGGAAGGACGGCGCACCAGAGTGAGCAGCAGCCACACGCCGAGGTAGACGGGGACGAGCGGCGCGGGGAGGTTGCGGCGGGCCAGCCAGACGCGGTTGCGGGCGACCATGCGGTGGTAGACCGCGTGCCGCGAGGGGGCGGTCGTCGGGTGGTAGAGCACCATGTCGGACCGGTAGTCGATCATCCAGCCCGCGTCGAGGGCCCGCCACGCCAGGTCGGTTTCCTCGTGGGCGTAGAAGAACTCGTCCGGGAGTCCGCCGACGTCGGCGAAGACGCGGGTGCGCACGGCGTTGGCGCCGCCGAGGAAGGTGGTGACCCGCGAGGAGCGCATCGGGTCGGCGGCGCGCAGCCGGGGGACGTGCCGGCGCTGGGTGACGCCGGTCTCCGGGTCGGCTATGCGGAAACTCACGATGCCGAGCTTCGGGTCCGCCTCGAACGCCTTCCGGCACAGCTCGGCGGTGTCGTGGCCCGCGAGCAGGCCGTCGTCGTCGAGGAAGAGCAGGACGTCGACGTCCCGGCCGGAGGGGCCGAAGGCCTCGATGCCGACGTTGCGGCCGCCGGGGATGCCGAGGTTCTCGGGCAGTTCGATGGTGCGGACGCCCTCGGGGACGTCCGGGACGGGCGAGCCGTTGCCGACGACGACCACCTCGACCGGGTCGCCGTCCTGCTTGGCGACGGAGTCGAGCAGGACGCGCAGCTCCTCGGGCCGGTTGCCCATGGTGATGATGACGGCGCCGACCTTCATGCCGCTCACTTCAGCCTGCTGGAGGCGAGGATGGACACGAGGTGCAGCAGGGTCTGCACGAGCGCGATGCCGGCCAGCACCGCCACGCCGAGCCGGGAGAAGAACAGGTCGCCGCGGGCCTGGTCGGCGATCGCCAGGACCAGGATCAGCAGGGACGCCTCGATGCCGAGGATGAGGCGGTGGAACTTCAGGGCGGCAGCGGCCTTGCGGGCCAGTGCCATGCCGGAGGAGCGCATCTCGGCGGCGGTCTCCTGGACCGGCGGCTTTCCGGCCTGGTGCCGGGCGACGCCGACCAGGTCGGTCTCCGCCTTGATCAGGATGGCGCCGAGGGCGGCCAGCGTGCCGAGGAAGGCCCACAGCCAGTCGATGCGGCCGCTGCCCCACAGGTCGGCGGCGCGCAGGCCGAAGCCGGTGAGCACGGCGGCGTCGGTGAGGTAGGCGCCGACCCGGTCCAGGTAGACGCCGTTGAGCGAGTACTGCTTCTTCCAGCGCGCGATCTCGCCGTCGACGCAGTCCAGCAGCAGGTACATCTGGACGCACACCACGCCGAGGACGGCGCCCGGGATCCCCGGCACGAGCAATGCCGGGGCCGCGAGCACACCGAAGACGGTCATCAGGTACGTGAGCTGGTTGGGCGTGACCCTGGTGTTCACCAGGTAGCGGTCGACCCGCAGGGACACCTCACGCATGTAGAGGCGTCCCATCCAGTGCTCACCGCTGCGCCGGTCCTTCACCCCGGCGGGGTGAACGACGGGGCGTAGTTCAGCTACCGATGGCCTTGACATAGTCGGTGTAGGTGTCCTTGATCTGTTCGGGGTTCAGGTCGAGGTGTTCGAGGATGGTGTACCGGCCGGGCCGGGTCTCCGGGGCGAACTCCACGGCCTTGACGAACTCGTCCGTCGTGAAGCCGATCTCGTCCGGGAGCACGGGCAGGCCGTGCCGGCGCAGGACCTCCGCCATGTACGCCGACTCCTCGTGCGCCCCGCGCAGCCACATCGCGAAGGCCGCACCGAGACCGCACTGCTCGCCGTGGGAAGCGGCGCGCTTGGGGAAGAGCAGGTCGAAGGCGTGATTGATCTCGTGGCACGACCCGGAGGCCGGCCGCGAGTCGCCCGAGATCGACATCGCGATGCCGGTGAGGACGAGTGCCTCGGCGAGTACCTGGAGGAAGTCGTTGTCGCCGATCCCGCCCGGGTGCCGGAGCACCGCCTCGCCCGCCTGGCGGGCCATGGCGGCGGCGAGTCCGTCGATCTTCTCGCCCTTGACGCGGTTGGCCAGTTCCCAGTCCGCGACGGCATTGATGTTGGAGATCGCGTCACCGATGCCGGCCCGGACGAACCGGGCCGGGGCGTCACGGATGACGTCCAGGTCGATGACGACGGCGATCGGGTTCGGCACACCGTAGGAGCCGCGGCCCGCGTCGTTGTCGAGGGTGGCGACCGGCGAGCACAGGCCGTCGTGCGCGAGGTTCGTGGGCACGGCGACCAGGGGCAGGCCGACGCGTGCCGCGGCGAACTTCGCACAGTCGATGATCTTGCCGCCGCCGAGGCCGACGACCGCGTCGAAGTGGCCGGCCTTTATGTCGCCGGCCAGCCGGACCGCGTCGTCGAGGGTGCCGCCGCCGACCTCGTACCAGGTGGCGCCGGGCATGCTCGGCGAGATGCGCTCGCGCAGCTTGGCGCCCGAGCCGCCGCTGACGGCGACGGCGAGGCGGCCGGAGTGCGAGATGCGCTCGTCGGCGAGGACGCACGCCAGGTCGTCGAGGGCACCCGGGCGGATGTCCACGACGAGCGGCGAGGGGATGAGACGGGTCAGGACTGGCACGCGATCTCCCGTCCGCGGGCGAGGTCGTCGTGGTTGTCGATCTCCACCCACTTGACGTCGCCGATCGGCGCCACGTCGATGCGGAAGCCGCGGTTGACCAGCTCCTGGTAGCCGTGCTCGTAGAACTGCTGCGGGTCCGTCTCCCAGACGGCCTTGAGGGCGTCGGCCAGCTCGGGGGCGGCGTCGCCCTCGATGAGGGTGACGCCGATGTACTCGCCGGTGGCCTCGGCGGGGTCCATCAGCTTGGTGATCTTCGTCATGCCCTTGGCGGGGTCGACGACGACCTTCATCTCCTCGTCGGCCAGGTCCTTGACCGTGTCCAGGGCGAGGATGATCTTCTTGCCGTCGCCGCGGGCGGCGAGCAGCGTCTTCTCGACGGAGACCGGGTGGACGGTGTCGCCGTTGGCGAGGATCACGCCGTCCTTGAGGGCGTCACGGCCGCACCACAGGGAGTAGGCGTTGTTCCACTCCTCGGCCTTGTCGTTGTCGATGAGGGTGAGCTTGAGGCCGTACTTCTGCTCCAGGGCCTCCTTGCGCGCGTAGACGGCCTCCTTGCGGTAGCCGACGATGATCGCGACCTCGGTGAGACCGATCTCGGCGAAGTTGCCGAGGGTCAGGTCGAGGACCGTGGGTTCGCCGTCTATGCCCGCGGGGCCGACCGGCACCAGTGCCTTGGGGAGGCTGTCGGTGTAGGGGCGCAGACGCCGGCCGGCGCCGGCCGCGAGCACGAGGCCGATCATGCGGTTTCTCCTTCATCGTGTACGGCGGGTGCGCCGCCCTGGTGGGCGGCCACCCAGAAGCGGATGCTCTCGACGAGCACCACCAGGGCCACGGCCACGGCGACAACCGTGAGCGCGACCTTGAACTGAGGGGCGGTGAGCAGCGCGGCGAGGACGGTGACGAGCAGCGTCCGCCCTTCGTGCCCTCCGATGGAGCGCACCAGCCAGGCCGGGGGCGCTCCGGCGTCGCCGCGGATGCGGTAGACGGTGTCGTAGTGATGGTAGGCGACCGCGGCCACCAGCCCGAATGCCGCGGGAAGGGCTCCGCCCACGTCCGCCTTGGCCGCCAGGACCAGGACGGTGCCGTACTCGGCGGCGCGCAGGAACGGCGGGACCAGCCAGTCGAGGGCGCCCTTGAGGGGGCGGGCGACGGCGAGGCCGGAGGTCAGGGCGTAGACGAGGGCCGCGACGAGGGGCCAGGGGCCGCCGAAGTCCGTCAGGGCCGCGGTCAGGACGACGGTGAGACCGCCGAGCAGCGCGACGGCGGGGGCGGCGAAGCCGGGCAGCTTGCGGGCGGGCTTCTTGAGCGCTTCCGCGAAGCCCTGGGCGAGGGGGCCGCTGTCGGCGAGGTCGGCCAGGGCGGCGGCCGCCCGGTCGGTCCGCCGGGCCTTGCGGGTCAGGGAGCGCAGCACGCGCCCGGCCGTGGTGTACGTCGCGGCGAAGGCGCAGCCGACGAGCAGCGCGTAGAAGGTGATGCGGGGCGTCGTGGCCGCCGTCAGGACGGCGATCATCGCCCAGCGTTCGCCGATGGGCAGGACGATCATCCGCCGGACCCAGACCGTCCAGCCGACGCTGTCGAGCTTGTCGGAGAGGGCGGCGGTGGGGCTGGTGTTGGCGGTGGCGTCGTGGTTGGCCTCGTTGAAGGAGAAGTCCACGACGTGCCGGCAGGTCTGCAGGACCATGGCGCCGAGGGCGAGGGCCCAGACGTCGTCTCCGCCGCGGGCCGCTCCCAGCGCGAGGCCGGCGTAGTAGGCGTACTCCTTGGCCCGGTCGAAGGTGGCGTCGAGCCAGGCGCCGAGCGTGGAGTACTGCAGGGAATAGCGGGCGAGCTGGCCGTCGGTGCAGTCCAGCACGAAGGACGCGATCAGCAGGACACCGGCCGCGACGAAGCCGCCGCGGGTGCCGGTGGCCGCGCAGGCCGCCGCTATGAGGGCGGTGATCAGCGAGGCGGTGGTGACCTGGTTCGGAGTCAGGCCGCGGCGGGCGCACCAGCGGGCGATGTAGCGGGAGTAGGGGCTGATGCAGTAGGTGGTGAAGAAGCCGTCGCGGGCCTTCACCGCGGACTTCAGGCGTACGGCCTCGTCGTCGATGTCCGCGACCGCCTGCCGGGCCTCGTTGCGGGCCTGGGGGTCGGCGGGGACGGCAGCGACGAGACTGCCCAGCTCGGGGCGGTGCACCGCGGTGCCGTCGGCGTCCAGGGCGGTGAGGATGCGGTCGGCGAGGCTGTCGACGAGGGTGGTGCCGCCGCCGGCGGAGTTCTCGCGGGCCATCGCCCGGGTCAGCGCCTGGCGCCCGGCGGGCTGGGCGGTGACGGCACCGGGGATCGCGGCGAGCGGGAACCGGGGGTCGGTGAGGCCGAGGCGCAGCGCGTGCACGTGCCCCACGAAGCGGGCGTCGACCAGCGCGACCCGCTCGTCGCCCGGCACCTCGGCGAGGAGGGTCTCGGCCTCGGCGGCGTCGCTCGCGGTCCGGAGGTCGAACCCGAGGGACCGCAGGTCGGCCTCGATCGACGATCCGGGGACCGGCTGGCCGGTGAGGATGGCGGTCGACAACCGAATTCACTCCCTGGGTACCGGTGCGTCCGCGCCGGTGACGTACATGGTGGGGGCGCCTTCTCCGGTGGCTCCCGGGCGGCATGTCGGCAGAGGCTATCGGATGCCGGGAGGGCCACGTTCACCGCCCGTTCGGCGGATGGATCGACGTGGTTCGCACGAGCCCTTGCCGCGATCATCATCATGGATCCGGGGCCCGCCCCACAAACCGCGCGTCCTTAAGCGGACAACGAGGACATTGCGTGGGCGGTGTCCGTGGCCGCATAGGGTGGGCGACCATGACGTGGCTGATCACCGGCGGTGCCGGCTATATCGGAGCACATGTGGCCAAGGCCATGGCCGAGGCCGGGGAGAGCGTCCTCGCCCTGGACGACCTGTCGGCCGGGGTGCCCGCGCGGCTCCCCGCCGAGGTTCCGCTCGTGCGCGGCTCCTCGCTGGACGGGGACCTGCTGCGGCGGGTCCTCGCCGAGCACGGCGTGACGGGGGTGGTGCACCTCGCGGCGCGCAAGCAGGTCGCCGAGTCCGTCGCGCAGCCCACGCGGTACTACCGGGAGAACGTCGGCGGCCTGGCGACCCTGCTGGACGCGGTCGCCGGGGCCGGGATCGAACGCTTCGTGTTCTCCTCGTCGGCCGCCGTGTACGGCGACCCCGGTGTGGACCTCATCACGGAGGACACGCCCTGCGCGCCGGTGAACCCGTACGGCGAGACCAAGCTGGCCGGGGAGTGGCTGGTGCGGGCGGCGGGCCGGGCGCACGGGATCTCCACCGTATGTCTGCGCTATTTCAACGTGGCGGGCGCCGCCGCGCCGGAGCTGGCGGACACGGGCGTCTTCAACATCGTCCCGATGGTCTTCGACCGGCTCACGCGCGATGAGGCGCCGCGGATCTTCGGCGACGACTACCCGACCCCGGACGGCACCTGCGTCCGTGACTACATCCACGTGGCCGACCTGGCCGAGGCCCACCTGGCGGCCGCCCGGCGACTGGCCGGGGGCGGCGGCAAGGGTGATCTGACGGTCAACATCGGCCGCGGCGAGGGCGTCTCGGTCCGTGAACTGGTCACGGTCATCGGCGAGGTCACCGGCGACCGCCGGCCTCCGCTCGTCGAGGAGCGCCGCCCCGGGGACGCGCCCCGGGCGGTGGCCTCCGCCGCCCGGGCGGCCGCCGAGCTCGGCTGGACGGCCCGGCGCGGGGTGCGCGAGATGACCGAGTCGGCTTGGCGGGGCTGGTTGCTGCACCACGGCTCCTGACCCCCGCGATGCCCTGACCTGCACTTCGTTTCCGCAGGTCAGGGCACATGACAACGGTGTTCAGTGCCGCGTTGCAGATACCCCCTCCCCGTAGTTCACTGGGGTGCCCGAGCACGATCGGGCGGACACAGGAGGCTGACTTCTCATGGGGGCTGGGCACGATCACGGGCACGCGCACGGCGCGGCGGCCGGCGGTACGGCGACCTCGGCGTACCGCGGCAGGCTGCGCGTCGCGCTGGCGATCACGCTCGGCATCGTCGTCGTGCAGATCGTCGGCGGCGCCCTCGCCGACTCGCTCGCGCTCGTCGCGGACTCCGCGCACATGGCGACGGACGCGCTGGGCCTGGGCATGGCGCTGCTCGCGATCCACTTCGCGAACCGGCCGCCCAGCGAGCGGGCCACCTTCGGCTACGCCCGGGCCGAGATCCTCGCCGCCCTGGCCAACTGCCTGCTGCTGCTCGGGGCCGGCGGCTACGTCGTGTACGAGTCGGTCCAGCGCTTCATCACGCCGGCGGAGACCGAGGGCCGGCTGGCGCTGCTGTTCGGCGCGATCGGCCTGGTGGCGAACCTGGTGTCGCTGTCGCTGCTGATGCGCGGGCAGAAGGAGAGCCTGAACGTGCGCGGCGCATTCCTGGAGGTGGCGGCCGACGCCCTGGGGTCGGTCACGGTGATCGTCTCCTCCGTGGTGATCATGCTCACGGGCTGGCAGGCCGCCGATCCGATCGCCTCGCTCGTCATCGCGCTGATGATCGCGCCCCGCACCTGGAAGTTGCTGAGCGAGACGCTGTCCGTGCTGCTGGAGGCGGCTCCCAGGGACGTCGACATGGCGGAGGTGCGGTCGCACATCCTCGCCACGGACGGGGTGGAGGACGTCCACGACCTGCACGCCTGGACGATCACTTCCGGGATGCCGGTCCTGTCGGCGCACGTCGTGGTCAGCCCGGAGGCCCTGAACGCGATAGGGCACGAGAAGATGCTGCACGAGCTCCAGAGCTGCCTCGGGGACCATTTCGACGTGGAGCACTGCACCTTCCAGCTGGAGCCGAGCGGGCACGCGGAGCACGAGGCGCGGCTCTGCCACTGACGCGGTGGCCGGGAGGCGCCTGAGGCAGGTGGGGCGCATGCCGCCGCGCGTGCGCCGGGGAGCGCAACCCTCCGCCGCGCGCCCGCGTCCTGAGCCCCACAGACCCGGTGGGGACGATTTTCCGCCTGCCCGGCCGGGCACGATCCTCTACCGGGTCCCCTTCCCGGCGTCCGACCGGCGCCGGCCACGGTCCGCGTCGCCGCGCGGGACATGCGGGCGGGCCGCGAAGTGCCGGGAGTGCCGGATTCGTACGGCAGACTTGGGGCGCGAAGACCGATGTGAAGGATGGGTATGCCGATCACACCTGCCACCGCGACGCACAACCCGTCGAACGGCACCGCAGACGCGATTTTGCTGGAACTGGTCGACGAGGACGGCGTGACGATCGGCACCGCGGAGAAGCTCGCCGCCCACCAGCCGCCCGGACAGCTGCACCGCGCGTTCTCCGTGTTCCTCTTCGACGAGTACGGCCGGCTGCTGCTGCAGCAGCGCGCGCTGGGCAAGTACCACTCCCCCGGTGTGTGGTCCAACACGTGCTGCGGCCACCCCTACCCCGGTGAGGCGCCCTTCGCGGCGGCGGCGCGGCGCACGTTCGAGGAGCTCGGCGCCTCCCCGTCCCTGCTGGCCGAGGCGGGCACGGTCCGCTACAACCACCCGGACCCGGAGTCCGGTCTGGTGGAGCAGGAGTACAACCACCTCTTCGTCGGCATGGTGCAGGCCGTGGTGCGGCCGGACCCGGCGGAGGTGGCGTCGACGGTGTTCGTGACCCCGCCGGAGCTGGCGGAGCGGCACGCCAAGGACACCTTCTCGGCCTGGTTCATGACCGTCCTGGACGCGGCCCGGCCGGCGATCAGGGAGTTGACGGGCCCCTCGGCCGGCTGGTGACCGGGAGCCCGGTGACGGGTCCTACGTGTAGCGCGCGGGTTTGAGCGGCAGGGCGGCCCAGATCACCTTGCCGCCGCTCGCGGTGTGATCGACCTCGCACACCCCGCCCGCCTCGCGGGTGATTTCGCGCACCAGGAGCAGGCCCCGTCCGCCGGTCCGGCCGTGGTCGGTCTCCAGGGCGGTGGGCCGGTAGGGGTGGTTGTCCTCCACGGACACCCGGAGCCAGTCGGCGCCGACGGCCAGTTCGACGGCGACCGTCGGCGACAGCACCGCCGCGTGCTTCACGGCGTTCGTCACCAGCTCCGAGACGATCAGCAGGAGTCCTTGGGCCAGGTCGTCCGAGACCGGCACTCCCTGACGCCGCAGCAGGTCCCGTACGGCGTGCCGTGCCTGCGGGACCGAGGCTTCGACCGCCGGCGCGGTGAACCTCCACACCCCTTCGTACGGCAGCGGGTCCGCGGGCGCCGGACCGAGGGGCGCCGCACCGCCCTCCGGGCGCGGACCGAATCCACGCCCCTGGTCGTCCATAGCCCGGTCGCCACCCTCGCGCTCGATTGTCGCCACACCTCGAGTGTTGGGAACGATGCGCCCCGCACCCCGGGACTGAACACAAGTCAGCAGGTATCGAGCACTTCTGACCGTTGGCGTATGACACGGTCAGTTGTGGGACTGGTCCTGTCCCTGTTGTGCCGTCTCGGCGAACTATTCGGGTTGTACGGGTTTGGCATCCGGATAGCATCCGGCACATGGAGCCGCAGCTGGAGCACCGCGTGACCGGGTCGGTCGCGACGGTCGTCATACGTCATCCCGAGAAGCGCAACGCCATGACGGCCGCCATGTGGCGCTCCCTCCCGCCGTTGCTGGAGGAGCTCGCGGGCGATGCGGCCGTGCGGGCGCTGGTGCTGACCGGCGAGGGCGGGACGTTCTGCGCCGGGGCCGACATCTCGACGCTGCGGGGCTCGCCGGAGGAGGCGCAGGGGCTGGCCGTGCGGGCCGAGGAGGCGCTGGCCGCGTTCCCGAAGCCGACACTGGCCGCCATCCGGGGGCACTGCGTTGGCGGCGGGTCGCAGCTGGCCGCGGCCTGTGATCTGCGGTTCGCCGAGGAGGGCGCGCTGTTCGGTGTGACGCCCGCGAAGCTCGGCATCGTGTACCCGGCGTCCTCGACCCGGCGGCTGGTGTCCCTGGTGGGGCCGGCCGCCGCCAAGTACCTGCTGTTCTCGGGCGAGTTGATCGACGCGCCGCGGGCGCTGCGCACCGGGCTGGTGGACGAGGTGCTGCCCGGGGACGAACTCGGCAAGCGGGTCGAGGAGTTCACCCGGATCCTGGTGTCCCGTTCGCAGCTGACGCAGGCGGCGGCCAAGGAGTTCGCGGACGGGCGCACGGACCGGGACGCGCACTGGGCCGGGCAGGCCCGGGCGAGCGGCGACACCGCGGAGGGTGTCGCCGCGTTCCTGGAGCGCCGGCAGCCGCGGTTCGGCTGGAGCGTGCCTACGTCAGGATGACCCCGGAGTGCTCGCGGAACAGTTCGACGAGGTGTGCGGGGGCCTTCTCGGGTGATCCGGCGTCGTAGGGCGGCTGCGGGTCGTATTCGGTGCCGAGCTGGACGAGCCGCGCGTGGTCGTCGCCCGCGATCCGGCCGAGCAGGGTCAGCCCCATGTCGATGCCGGAGGAGACGCCGGCCGCCGTGACGTACTTGCCGTCGGTGACGACCCGCTCCCCCGTCGGGTCGGCGCCGTGGCGCTTCAGTTCCTCCAGGGCCAGCCAGTGGGACGTCGCGCGGCGGCCCCGGAGCAGTCCGGCCGCGGCGAGCAGCAGGGAGCCGGTGCACACGGACGTCGTCCAGGTGCTGGTGGCGTCGGCGGTGCGCAACCAGGTGAGCAGAGGGCCGTCCGCCGCCAGGGGGAGCGGGCCCGGGCCGCCCGGGACCACGATGATGTCGGGGTGGGGCACCTCGGCCAGGGCCCGGTCGGCGAGGAGCGCGAGGTTCCCCGAGTCGTTGCGCACGGGGCCGGCCTCCTCGGCGACGAAGACGGTCTCGGCGTCCGGGAGCCGGCCGAGGGTCTCGTAGGGGCCGACGGCGTCGAGGGCGGTGAAGCGGTCGTAGAGGACGATGGCGATCTGCATGAGGTCCCTTCAGCAGGCGGAGTTCGAGGGGTCAGGACGTGGTCGCGGGGCGAAGCAGGCGGAGTTCGAGGGGTCAGGACGTGGTCGCGGGGCGGAAGCGGCGGCGGTACTCGGCCGGGGGCGTGCCCAGGGTCCTGACGAAGGCGCGGCGCATGGCCTCGGGCGTGCCGTAGCCGCTGGTGCGGGCGATCTCCTCGATGCCGTCGGCGGTGTCCTCCAGGAGGCGCCGGGCGTGTTCGAGGCGGACGCGGTCCACGTAGCGGCCCGGTGTCATACCGGTCTCGGCGCGGAAGGCGCGGGCGAAGTGGCGGGGTGAGAGGCGGGCGCGGGCGGCCAGGGTCTCGACGCAGAGATCCGCCTCGGGGTGGTCGGTGATCCAGCGCTGGACGTCCCGCAGTGGTTCGCGCTGTGCGGTCTGGGCCGCGAGCTGGGCGCTGAACTGGGCCTGGCTGCCGGGCCTGCGCAGGAACACCACCAGGTGGCGGGCGATGGTGAGAGCGGCGTCCCGTCCCAGGTCCTCCTCGACCAGGGCGAGGGCCAGGTCGATCCCGGCGGTGACACCGGCCGAGGTCGCGATGTGCCCGTCGCGCACGTAGACGGGGTCGGGGTCGATCGTGACGGCCGGGTGCTCGCGGGCGAGCCGGTCGCAGTAGGCCCAGTGGGTCGTGGCGCGACGGCCGTCCAGCAGTCCCGCCCCGGCGAGCACGGCGGCGCCGGTGCACACCGAGACCAGGCGCTCCGCACGCGGCCCGTGTTCGCGCACCCAGTCGACCAGGCGCGGGTCGGGCCGCAGGCTGCCCGTGCCGCCGGGGACCAGGAGGATGTCCGGGGCGGGCGCGGAGGCCAGCGACTCGTCGGGCACGAGGGTCAGTCCGCTGGTGGTCCGCACGGGTGCCCCGTCCAGGGAGGCGGTGCGGATCCGGTACGTGTCCGGGGCGAGCAGTTCCGCGCCCGCGAAGACCTCCACGGGCCCGGTGACGTCGAGACTCTGCAAGCCGTCGAAGAGGACGGCGAGCACCGTGCGGGGGGCCATGCCGACGATTCTTCGCGGGGCGCGAGCATGGCCGCAAGGACGAGTACCCCACCTTTCCTGCCATGCGGCACACGGCTGGGGCAGACCAAGGGGCACACGGCCGGGGCAGGCCATGGCCCGCGGCCGGGGCGGACATACCAAGCGGTTGGTAACCTGCCCGGCATGACGACCACCGCTCTGGAGCCGCGCGCCGGCCGGCGCTGCCACACCGTGCTCAACTCCCTGCACGCGACGCACTACTTCTCCCCCGACCTCGGACGGGAGCTGGGCACCGTCGGGGTCACCGACCCGCGCGCCGTGAACTTCGCCGTACGGGCCGCCGCCTTCGGAGCGGTCGGGGCCGGGGCCGTCACGGCCGCCTTCTACAACTACAAGCACGAGCTCGTCGCCCGGTACGTGCCGAAGGTGTGGGAGACCGCCGCGCCCGCACAGGTCCTGGCGGCACGCCTGCGTGCGGTCGACGCGACCCTCCGGCGCCTGCTCGGCGACGAGGCCCTGGCGTCGGCGGAGATGGCCGAGGCGGCACGGCTCGCCCTGCGCGCCGCCGAGGCCTGCTCGCGCGCGGCCCGGCCGCTGTACTCCGCACACGCCGACCTGCCCGTCCCCGAGGAACCGCACCTCGCCTACTGGCACGCGGCGACCCTGCTGCGCGAGCACCGGGGCGACGGGCATCTGGCCGCCCTGATGTCCGCGGGGCTCGACGGGCTGGAGGCGATGGTGACCCACACGGCGACGGGCAAGGGCATGAGCCCGAGGTGGGTGTGCGCCACCCGTGGCTGGAGCCGGGAGGAGTGGAACGCGGCGAGCGAACGGCTGCGGGAGCGCGGGCTGCTGGACGATTCCGGCGACCTCACCGAGCGGGGCGTCGCCCTGCGCCGGGAGATCGAGGAGGAGACGGACCGCCTGGACCGTGCCCCCTACGCGCACCTGGGCCCGGAAGGAGTGGCCCGGCTGGCCGAGGTGGGCGGGCTGTTCGCGCGGGCGGCGCTCGGGGCGGGAGCCTTCCCGGCTGATCTCATCGGCAAGGGGTGACGCATGGTGACGCGTCTGTGAGGTACCCGCACTCCACCGGCCGCGCGGCCGGCAATGGAGAAAGGGGAATTCCGTGTTCCGTGCCATCGCAGACGTGCTGCGCCAGATCGGCGGCGCCATCGCCACCGTCGTGACGCTTCCCTTCCGGGCCCTGGCCCGGCTGTTCGGCGGAGCCTCGTCCTCCACCCGCAGGGCGTGACCCGGACCGCGACCTGCCGGGTACCGCCCTGATCCCCGGGTGTCGGCGTCACCTGCCACAATTGCCGCGCAACCTCAGTGGAGAAGGCGGTACGGGATCGTGACGACACCCGGGTCCAACGGGTCCATCAGCGCAGTGTCCATCGAAGGCAGGATCGCCGAGGAGCTCGGCGTACGGGAGCGGCAGGTCAGGGCCGCCGTGGAACTGCTCGACGGCGGTTCCACGGTGCCCTTCATCGCCCGCTACCGCAAGGAAGCGACCGAGATGCTCGACGACGCGCAGCTGCGCAGCGTCGAGGAGCGACTGCGCTACCTCCGGGAACTGGAGGAGCGGCGGACGGCGATCCTGGAGTCGGTGCGCGAGCAGGGCAAGCTCACCGACGAGCTGGAGGCGAGCATCCGGGGCGCCGAGACGAAGGCGCGCCTGGAGGACATCTACCTCCCGTACAAGCCCAAGCGGCGCACCAAGGCGCAGATCGCCCGTGAGGCGGGGCTGACGCCGCTGGCGGAGGGGCTGCTCCGCGATCCGTCCGTCGACCCCCTCGCCGCGGCCGCCGCGTTCGTCGACGCCGACAAGGGCGTGGCCGATCCGCAGGCGGCCCTGGACGGCGCCCGGGCCATCCTCACGGAGCGCTTCTCGGAGGACGCCGACCTCATCGGCGAGCTGCGCGAGCGCATGTGGGTGCGCGGGCGGCTGGCCGCCAAGGTGCGGGAGGGCAAGGAGGAGGCGGGGGCGAAGTTCGCCGACTACTTCGACTTCGCCGAGCCGTTCACGGACCTGCCCTCGCACCGGGTCCTCGCGATGCTGCGCGGCGAGAAGGAGGAGGTCCTCGACCTCGTCCTGGAGCCCGAGGAGCCGACCGACGGCCCGTCCTCGTACGAGGGGATCGTCGCCCACCGGTTCGGGATCACCGACCGGGGCCGCCCCGGCGACAAGTGGCTGAAGGACACCGTCCGCTGGGCGTGGCGCACCCGCATCCTCGTCCACCTCGGCATCGACCTGCGGCTGCGGCTGCGCACCGCCGCCGAGGACGAGGCCGTGCGGGTCTTCGCGGCGAACCTGCGCGACCTGCTGCTCGCCGCCCCGGCGGGCACCCGCGCGACGCTCGGCCTCGACCCCGGTTTCCGTACCGGCGTGAAGGTCGCCGTCGTCGACGCGACCGGCAAGGTCGTCGCCACGGACGTCATCCACCCCCACGTCCCGGCCAACCGGTGGGACGAGGCCATCGCCAAGCTGGCCCGGCTCGCGAAGGAGCACGCGGTCGAGCTGGTCGCCATCGGCAACGGCACCGCCTCCCGCGAGACCGACAAGCTCGCGGGCGAACTGATCACCAAGCACCCCGAGCTGAACCTCACGAAGGTGATGGTGTCCGAGGCCGGAGCGTCCGTGTACTCGGCGTCGGCCTTCGCCTCGCAGGAACTGCCCGACATGGACGTGTCGCTGCGCGGCGCCGTGTCGATCGCCCGGCGGCTCCAGGACCCGCTGGCCGAGCTGGTGAAGATCGACCCGAAGTCGATCGGTGTCGGCCAGTACCAGCACGACCTGTCCGAGGTGAAGCTGTCGCGTTCGCTGGACGCGGTGGTGGAGGACTGTGTGAACGGCGTGGGCGTCGACGTCAACACGGCGTCGGCCCCGCTGCTCGCCCGGGTCTCCGGCATCACCTCCGGGCTCGCCGAGAACATCGTGGCGCACCGGGACCAGAACGGACCGTTCAAGGCCCGCGGCGAGCTGAAGAAGGTGGCCCGGCTCGGCCCGAAGGCGTACGAGCAGTGCGCGGGCTTCCTGCGCATCCGCGGCGGTGACGACCCGCTGGACGCGTCGAGCGTGCACCCGGAGGCCTACCCGGTGGTCCGGCGCATGGTGAAGACCGCCGGGCAGGAGGTCGCCGCGCTCATCGGCAACACGGCGGTGCTGCGCTCGCTGAAGCCGCAGGACTTCGTCGACGAGTCGTTCGGTCTGCCGACGGTGACAGACATCCTCAAGGAGCTGGAGAAGCCGGGCCGCGACCCGCGCCCGGCCTTCAAGACGGCCGTCTTCAAGGAGGGCGTGGAGAAGATCTCCGACCTGTCGTCCGGGATGATCCTGGAGGGCGTCGTGACGAACGTCGCCGCGTTCGGGGCGTTCGTCGACGTGGGCGTCCACCAGGACGGCCTGGTGCACGTCTCCGCCATGTCGAAGACGTTCGTGAAGGACCCGCGGGACGTGGTGAAGCCCGGCGACATCGTCAAGGTGAAGGTCCTCGACGTCGACATCCCGCGCAAGCGGATCTCACTGACGCTGCGCCTGGAGGACGAGGCGGCGGCCTCGCAGGGCAAGGGCGGCGGCTCCGGTGAGCGTCGGCAGCGGGGTGGGCGTCCGCCGCAGCAGCGGCAGGGCGGGCGTGTCGGTGGCGGGGGCCGTGGTGGCGGTTCGCGTCAGGCGCCGCCGCCTGCCAACAGCGCGATGGCAGATGCGCTGCGCCGCGCGGGGCTGGCGGACCCCAAGGGCGGCAAGCGCTGACGGCTCCGCCGTGGGGGCCGTGGGGAGCTGCGGGGCCGTTGTGGCTGGTCGCGCAGTTCCCCGCGCCCCTGAAAGGCGGGGCTTCGCCCCCCTTTCATGCCTAGGGTGAAGGTATGTCTGCCATCACCTGGGAAGTGTTCGCCAGCCGGGGGTTCGAGACCGCCTGGCCCGAGCGAGGGGAAGGCGTGTTGCGGGCGCGCGGGCGGGCCGTCGGTATCGAACCCGAGCCGTACTGGGTCACGTACGAACTCGACACCGCCGACGGGTTCGTGACCCGTAGCCTGCGGGTGACGGCCGAGACCGCGGGCGGCCTGCGCACGCTCGACCTGCGGCACGACGGCCACGGCCGGTGGACCGCGAACGGCGAGCCGCTCCCGGACGTCGGCGGGGCCCTCGACTGCGATCTCGGGCTGTGCCCGCTCACCAACACCATGCCGGTGCTGCGGCACCGGCTGCACCGGGAGCCCGGTGAGCGGGAGTTCCTGATGGCGTGGGTGTCGGTGCCGGACCTGGCGGTGCGGCCGTCGCGGCAGACGTACACGCATCTCGGGCCCGGGCGGGTCCGTTTCGCCTCCGGCGACTTCCGCAGCGACCTGGCGTTCGACGAGGAGGGGTACGTCGTGGACTACCCCTCCCTCGCCACCCGCCTGACGACCCTTTAGCGTTCGGTCACCTTGCCGTCCGCCACCTCCAGGCGGCGGTTCACGTGCACCGCGTCCAGCATGCGCCGGTCGTGGGTGACCAGCAGCAGGGTGCCCTCGTAGGCCTCGAGGGCGGACTCCAGCTGCTCGATGGCGGGCAGGTCCAGGTGGTTGGTCGGCTCGTCGAGGACCAGGAGGTTGACGCCCCGGCCCTGGAGCAGTGCCAGCGCGGCCCGGGTGCGCTCGCCCGGGGAGAGGCTCGCCGCGGGGCGCAGGACATGGTCCGTCTTGAGGCCGAACTTGGCCAGGAGGGTGCGGATCTCGACCGGTTCGGTGTCCGGGACGGCCGTGCGGAAGGCGTCGAGCAGCGACTCCTCACCGTGGAACAGCTTGCGGGCCTGGTCGACCTCGCCGAGCAGGACGCCCGAGCCGAGCGCGCCGTGCCCGGCGTCCAGCGGGACGCGGCCGAGCAGGGCGGCGAGCAGCGTGGACTTGCCGGCGCCGTTCGCTCCCGTCACCGCCACCCGGTCCGCCCAGTCGATCTGCAGGGACACCGGGCCGAGGACGAAGCCGCCACGGCGCACCTCGGCGTCGCGGAGGGTCGCGACGACCGCGCCCGAGCGCGGAGCGGACGCGATCTCCATCCGCAGGTCCCACTCCTTGCGGGGCTCCTCCACGACGTCCAGGCGCTCGATCATGCGCTGGGTCTGGCGGGCTTTCGCGGCCTGCTTCTCGCTGGCCTCGCTGCGGAACTTGCGGCCGATCTTGTCATTGTCGTTGCCCGCCTTGCGGCGTGCGTTCTTCACGCCCTTGTCCATCCAGGAGCGCTGCATCTGCGCGCGGTCCTGGAGGGCGGCCCTCTTGTCGGCGTACTCCTCGTACTCGTCGCGGGCGTGGCGGCGGGCTACCTCCCGCTCCTCCAGGTAGGCGTCGTAGCCGCCGCCGAAGAGGTTGATCCGCCGCTGGGCGAGGTCGAGTTCGAGGACCTTGGTGACGGTGCGGGTGAGGAACTCGCGGTCGTGGCTGACGACCACCGTGCCGGCGCGCAGGCCGCTCACGAAGCGTTCCAGGCGCTCCAGGCCGTCCAGGTCGAGGTCGTTGGTCGGCTCGTCCAGGAGGAAGACGTCGTAGCGGGACAGGAGCAGGGAGGCGAGTCCGGCGCGGGCCGCCTGGCCGCCGGACAGGGACGTCATCGGCTGGTCGAGGCCGACCGCCAGACCGAGGCCGTCGGCGACTTCCTCGGCGCGTTCGTCGAGGTCGGCGCCGCCCAGGCCGAGCCAGCGCTCCAGAGCGGTGGCGTAGGCGTCGTCGGCGCCGGGCGCCCCGTCGACCAGGGCCTGGGTGGCCTCGTCCATGGCGCGCTGGGCCTCGGCGACGCCGGTGCGGCGGGCCAGGAACGCCCGCACCGTCTCGCCGGGCCGGCGGTCCGGTTCCTGCGGGAGGTGGCCGACGGTGGCGGCCGGCGGGGACAGGCGCAGTTCGCCCTGCTCGGGCGTGGTGAGTCCGGCGAGCATCCGCAACAGGGTGGACTTGCCCGCTCCGTTGGCGCCGACCAGGCCGATCACATCGCCGGGGGCGACGACCAGGTCGAGCCCGGTGAACAGGGAGCGGTCGCCGTGGCCGGCGGCGAGGTTCTTGGCGACGAGGGTGGCAGTCATCAGGGCGCCGATCCTAACCGTCGGGCCGCTCACTGCCGCACGGCCGCCGCCAGGACGCTCGTGGAGGTGCGCGCGACGACGTACGAGCGGCCCCTGGCCGTCTTCGGGTCGAGGGCGAGGCGGTGGCGGCCGGCTTCGAGGACGCCGTCGAAGACCTCGTGGGTGTGGGTGCGGGAGAGCCGGTCGAGGCGGTACGCGGTCAGGGTGACCCGGCAGGTGGAGGTGACCTCGACGTCGGCGGTGCCCGCGGCCGCGGTGAGGCCGGTGAGGCGGCGCCGGTCGGCCGGGCTGCGGTCCAGGGCGTGTTCGATCTGGGCGACGAGGAGCGGAACGATCGGGGCGAGGCCGTCGACGTGGGCGACCGGGACCCCGGCCCGCTCGAAGGCGCGGCGGACGGCGGCACGTTCCTTTTCCCCGGCCGCGTGACCGAGGACGACGGCGCCGTAGCCGCTCAGTTCGTCGGCGGGTACGCCGTCGGCGTCCTGGGCGATGTCGGCGCCGACGCCGATGGTGCGTAAGGCGGCGGCCAGCTTGGCGAGGACGACGGCACGGGCGCCGATCAGCAGGACACGGCGCCGGGGGTCGGGCGCGGAGCCGTTCAGCAGGGCGCCGAGCGCCGTCCGGTACTCGGGGCCGCGGAAGCGGAACGGGCCGATGCCGTGGTAGCCGTTGAGCTCCAGGTCGGCGTGGTCGTCGGTCTGCCAGGCGAAGTCCTGCCAGATGACGTCCTCGCCGTCGCTGCGGATCACCGCGGTGACGGCGCCGCAGGCCAGGTCCTCGCACTCGGGACAGCCGTAGACGACGTAGCGGCCGTCGGGCAGCGGGGCCGGGCTCTCCAGGAGCAGGCTGCGGACCTGTGCCATGAAGATCGCGGGTGGGACGTCGGAGGCGAGCGGGGAGACCGCGTCGAGGTCGGAGAGCCGGAACAACAGGGGGCGTCCGTCGACGATGAAGTCGACGAAATCCCGGTGGACCCGGTAACCACCGTCGCTGTGGACTCCCCCGGCTCGCATCGCGGGCGCCAGGCCGAAGGTCGCGTACTCGGCACACATACGGTGAGTATCCCCACACTGCGCGTGATGTGAGCACGGCATGACGGATTCCGCTACGGTCCCGGCATGTCGAGTGAGCTGAGTGGCGAGATCGTGGTGGTCGGCGGCGGGGTGATCGGGCTGACGACCGCCCTGGCCCTGGCGGAGCGGGGCCGGCGGGTGCGGGTGTGGACGCGGGACGCCGTCGGGGCGACCACCTCCGCCGTTGCGGGCGCGCTGTGGTGGCCGTACCGGATCGAGCCGCTCGCGACGGCACGGGCGTGGGCGCTGCGGTCGCTGGAGGTGTACGAGGAGCTGGCTGCGGGGACCGAACCGGCCGGCGTACGGATGGTCGAAGGGGTACAGGGCGAGACCCTCCTCGACGAGGCCGACGCGTGGCTGGCGGGCCGGGTGCCGGGGCTGCGGACGGCCACGGCCGACGAGTACCCGGGCACAGGCCTGTGGGCGAGGCTGCCGCTCATCGACATGCCGGTCCATCTGCCGTGGCTGCGGGAGCGGTTCGTCGCGGCGGGCGGCGTGATCGAGACGCGTACGGTGTCCGCCCTCGCGGAGGTGGACGCGCCGGTCGTGGTCAACTGCACGGGTCTCGCCGCGCGGGAGCTCGTGCCGGACCCTTCCGTGCGGCCGGTGCGGGGGCAGTTGGTCGTCGTGGAGAACCCCGGGATCGACACCTGGCTGGTCTCCACCGACGCGGCCGGGGACCATGCGTACCTGTTCCCGCAGCCGGGCGGGCTCGTCCTCGGCGGTACCTCCGAGGAGGACGCGTGGTCGCTGGAGCCCGACCCCGCGACGGCCGAGGCGATCGTCCGCCGCTGTGCGGCCCTGCGGCCGGAGGTCGCCGGGGCCCGGGTGCTGGGGCACCGGGTGGGCCTCAGGCCCACCCGGCCCGCGGTCCGGCTGGAGCGGGACACCCTGCCGGACGGGCGGCTGCTGGTGCACAACTACGGCCACGGCGGCGCGGGCGTCACCGTGGCCTGGGGGTGCGCGCAGGAGGCCGCCCGGCTGGTCTCGGGCTGAGGCGGGCGGCGCCCCGCCAGGGGCACGGAGAACGGCGTGAGCCGCCACATACGGTCCGCATCGCCGCACCATCCTGGCCACCCGGAACCGATGCCCACCACTCCACGCGGGGCGCGTGCCGACGCGAGCCGGCCGGCGAGACGCACGGGCGGCCCGAGTACGTGGAACCCGGGCCGCCCGCTGCCGTGCGGATCAGTGCTTGCCGATCGGGTCTCCCTCGACGTCCGGGCCGCGGCCCGGGCCGACACGGAACTCGAACTCACCGTCGTACTTCTTGTGGCCTTCCATGACGGCCATTTCGACGGCCTCGGAGCCCATCTGCTCGCGCACGATCACCGGGTCCCGGCGCAGGTCGCGCATGAGGGCGACGCACATGAAGATCATCACGACGACGAACGGCGCGGCCGCGAGGATCGTGAGGTTCTGCAGACCGGTCAGCGCATCCCCCTGACCGCTGCCGACCAGCAGCATGATCGCGGCCACCGCACCGGTGACCACGCCCCAGAACACGACCACGAAGCGGCCGGGTTCGAGCGCGCCCTTCTGCGACAGGGTGCCCATGACGATGGAGGCCGCATCGGCGCCCGAGACGAAGAAGATGCCGACGAGGATCATCACGAGCAGGCTCGTGACGGTGGCGATGGGGAACTGCTGGAGCACGTCGAAGAGCTGGCCCTCCGGGGTCGCCTCCTTGCCGAGCTGCCCCTCCTCCTTCATCTTCATCGCCGAGCCGCCGAAGATCGCGAACCAGATCAGGCTGACCGTGCTGGGCACGAGGATGACACCGCCGACGAACTGGCGGATCGTACGGCCGCGGCTGATGCGGGCGATGAACATGCCGACGAACGGCGTCCAGGAGATCCACCACGCCCAGTAGAAGACCGTCCAGCTGCCCAGCCAGTCGGCGACGCCCTCGCCGCCGCTCGCCTCGGTCCGGCCGGCCAGCTGGGGAAGGTCGCCGAGGTAGGCGAAGACCGAGGTGGGCAGCAGGTCCAGGACGATGATGGTCGGGCCCGCCACGAACACGAACAGGGCGAGGATCAGCGCCAGCACCATGTTGGTGTTGGACAGCCACTGGATGCCCTTCTCCACACCGGAGATCGCGGACGCGACGAAGGCCAGGGTCAGCACCGCGATGATCGTGACGAGCAGCCCGGTGCTCACCTTGTCCATCCACTTCAGCTCCTGCACACCGGAGCCGATCTGAAGCGCGCCCAGGCCAAGCGAGGCGGCGGAGCCGAAGACGGTCGCGATGATCGCGAGGACGTCGATGGCCCGGCCGATGCCGCCGTTGGCGTTCTTCCTGCCGATGAGCGGGGTGAACACCGCACTGATGGTCTGCCGGCGGCGCCTGCGGAAGGTGCTGTAGGCGATGGCGAGGCCGACCACCGCATAGATCGCCCACGGATGGAGCGTCCAGTGGAACAGGGTGGTGGCCATGGCCGTCTCCATGCGCTCGCCGGAGTCGGCCGGGTTCGTGCCCGGCGGGGGCGTGCCGTAGTGGGACAGCGGCTCGCTCACGCCGTAGAACATCAGGCCGATGCCCATGCCCGCGCTGAACATCATCGCGACCCACGACACGGTGCGGAACTCGGGCTCCTCGCCCTCCGCTCCGAGGTGGATACGGCCGTAGCGGCTGATCGCGAGCCAGAGGGCGAAGACGACGAAGCCGGAGGCGGCGAGCATGAACGCCCAGCCGCCGTTGTGCATCAGCCCGCCGAGCATGCTGGTGGAGACGTCTTCCAGCGAGTCGGTCGCCGTCGCGCCCCAGATCACGAAGGCGAGCGTGAGGGCCGCCGTGACGCCGAAGACGATGCGGTCGGTCTGCGGCCGGTCCTGCCCGGGCAGACCCGCTTCCGACCCCGGCAGCGTGGCTCCCTCCGGGGAGTCCTTGTCGCTTGGTCGTTCTTGCGTCACAGGCGGCACCTTTCATCGGGACAGCAGGTGAGGACGCGGGTCCTCGTAACGCTGCTACCACGTGTGGCGGAATTTCACCCCTCTCGACAAGCGGTTTCGGATGAACCTCCGGTCAGGTGGTACTCGGCCCGGTCGTCGAGCAGCAGCGGCACGAGTGCCCGCAGGGGCTGGCGCAGCGGGACGAGCACGCCGTCGCGGTCCTTGCGCACCCGCACGCCGTGCAGGGCGAGTTCGTCGCCGACCTCGGCGTACTGGGCGGCCGTGAGCCGGTAGCCACAGGGCGGGTTCGGGATGATTTCTTCTGGTTCGGGTGGATCGTTGTCGGCACCGCCGACGTAGACGGGACCGGTGTCGGCGTAGCCCTCGAGCCGGGCCCGCGCCGTCGTCGCCTCGATGCGCGCCCGGCGCTCATCGGTGTATCCGAACACGACCCGGAGCGCGTCCAGTTGGGAGGTGACCCGGCGCCGGTTGTTGAGTGACTCGTCCGCCTTCTCCGCCTCGGTGAGCGGGTCGACGCGGCTCTCGATGAGCAGCCCGACGGAGTGCTTCACGCCGGACATGTTGCGCAGAATGCGCTCCTGTCCATCTCCGGCGACCTGCTTGACCGGCTCACCGGTCTCGGGGTCGGTCCAGATGCCGTAGGTCCCGGTCGAGTGCCCGGCCCTGCGGGCCGCCGGCCGGACGTACGCCTCCGACAGGGTCCTGGCCTCGTCGTGGACCGCCTTGTTGGTGTTGAGGTTGCGCGGCCACAGGTCGAAGAGGTCCTTGTCGTAGAACCGGGGTGTGGCGCCGTACTCGTGCAGGTCGTAGACGAGGTCGGGGCGCTGGTCGCGGATGACGGCGGCCAGGGCGCGGCCCTCGGCGGTCTTCAGGGCGAGGTGGTCACGGTTGATGTCGACGCCGTCGCTGTTGCCGCGGGTGTTCGCGGCCCGGCCGTCCGGGTTGGCGGTGGGCACGACCAGGACCGTGGTGCGGTCCAGGAAGCGCCGGGTGCGGCTGTCGCGGGCGTACGCGAGGTCGCGGACGGTGGTCAGGCAGGCCTCGCGGCCGGAGGGTTCGTCGCCGTGCTGGCTGCAGACGAGCAGCACCTTGTCGGGGCTCGGGCGGTTGCCGATCCGCACCAGCTGGAGCGGGCGGTCCTGCTTCGTCGTGCCGAACCGGGTCACGGAGACGCGCCTGCTCGACCGGTCGACGGCTCCGAGGAAGTCCTGCTCCTCGCGCTGGGTGGTCCAGCGGGCGCCGTCGGACTGCTCGAAGCCGGTGCGCGGCGGGGAGTCGGAGGACGCCTGGGCCGGGGCGGTGACCAGGCAGGCCGTGAGGGCGGCGGTGGTCAGGAAGAGGGCGCCGGCGCGGGTCACCGGGTTCCCTCCGGGACGCGGTGCGTGGTGCGTGGCTCCCGAACGCCGTCCAGGTACGTGGCGTCGGGGGTGGCGGTCGCGGTGCCCGTGGTGGCGCGCGCGAAGGCCGCGGCCCCGCCGGTGAACGGGACACGCGCCGAGGTGCGGGCGAGGTCGAGCGTGAGCTTCGGCTTGTCGGCGGGAGGGTCGATGAGGCCCTGGTCCGTGCCCCCGACGATCAGGGCGAGGCGGTGGCCCTTCGGGACGACGTGGTCGGTCGCCGCGAGGTCGAGGGTGATCGTGTACCGCTTGCCGGGGGTGAGCGGGGAGCCCCTGTGGTCGGAGGCGTGGTTGCCGAGGTCGGCCCAGCCGCGGCTGACGACCGTGTAGCCGACGTCGGCGGTCTTCGCCTTCGTCTCCTTGAAGCAGGAGCTGTCGCCGGTGGTGCTCGGGCCCCAGCAGGTGCGGTTCGTGAGGGTGGTGATGCCCTCGCCCGCGTCGGTGTAGTCGCGGATGGTGGCGGGGCCGACGTCCACGAGGACGGCGGAGAGGTGAGCCGTCGGGGTGGAGGGCGTGGCGGTGACGGTGACCCGGGAGGAGCCGGCCAGGCGCAGGTCGCGGGTGAGCGGTCCGGCGCTGAAACCGGCCTTCTCGGGTGTCGGCCTGTCGACCTGCGCGGCCCAGTCGGTCTCGCTCAGCTTCGGGTCGTCGGTGAAGGTCTCGGTGCCGTGGCCGGGGTGCAGTCCGAGGGTGCCGACGCCGGCCTGGGAGCCCCGGCCGGGACGCAGAGTGGCGGCCCGGGTGCCGCTCGGCGGCCAGGTCCTGGAGGTCTGCCACCGGTCGGGGGCACGCTCGACGTCGGCCATGGGCTCGCGGTCGATGCCGTTGTCGATACCCATGAGTTCGTGGTCGAACCAGCGGTGCAGCGTATCGACCCATGCGCCGCGCCGGAAGTCGAAGGGGTCGACGTGGCCGGTCTGCGACAGCCAGATCTTGCGCTCGACGCCGTTCTTCGCGAGGGCGTTCCACCACTGGCCGACGTGCTTCATGCGGACGTTGAGGTCCTGCATGCCGTGGACCAGGAAGACGCTGGCCGTGACCTTGCGCGCGGCCTTCACGTAGTCGCGCTCGGTCCACAGCGGGGTCCAGTCGCCGGTGCGCGGGGCGCCGTCGACGAGCTTCTGCTGGACCGCCTGGCACTTGGCGCGGGCGTCGGGGCTGTCGACGTAGTCCGACAGCCACTCGGGGCCGGAGTCGTAGAGGGGCGCGCCCTGCTGGAAGTAGTAGTCGTACCAGGAGGAGATGGCGCTGATCGGGACGATGGTCTTCAGGCCCTTGACGCCGGTGGCGGCGACGCCGTTGGCGATGGTGCCGTCCCAGCTCTTGCCGATCATGCCGGTGCGGCCGTTGGTCCAGCCGGCCTGGGCGCGGGTGGTGCCGGTGCGGCTCGTGTAGGCCTTGGCGCGGCCGTTCAGCCAGTCGACGACGGCCTTCGCGGACTGGATGTCGGAACGGCCGCCGACGTCGACGCAGCCGTCGGAGCGATTGGTTCCGGCCAGGTCCACGCCGACGAAGGCGTAGCCGCGCGGCACGAAGTAGTTGTCGTAGTACAGCGGCATCTGTGCGACACGGCCCTGCGCGTCGTACGTCTTCTTCTGGCTCTCGTTGCCGCGCCCGCAGCAGGAGTAGTACGGGCTGGCGTCCATGATGACGGGGACCTTGCGGCCCTGCCGGGCGGGTTCGCGGGGGCGGACGATGTCGACGGCGACCCGGTCGGTCCTTCCGTCGCGGTCGCCGTCGAGCCCGGTGTCCACCCAGACGGCCTCGCGGATGGCGTTCTCGTAGGAGTGGACGGGTTCGCTCCCGCGCGGGGCGGCCGGTGCGGCCTGTGCGGCCGCGGGGGTGACAAGCGTGGCCAAGAGGGCGGCCGTGGCCGCCGTCGCGAGCGGTCTCCAGGTCGTGAAGCGCGTGCGTTTCGGCATGCGCCGGACGCTACATCGGTGAACTCCTGTGCAGAAGAGGGCAGCTGACGGACCGGCGTGTCCCGATCGAACGGTCGGGGCGGGTGCTTCATGTCGGCCGAATGGCGATCGTGTGACAGCGGGGGCCATGGACATGATCAGGGGCACAGGGAGTCAATAGGCTCCGGACAGACCCCGGAAGACCTCGGGACCCTACGACTTGGAGCCTTGCGTGCACCGCAGAATCATCGCGCCGGGAGCCCTGGCGGCGGCCGTTCTCCTGCTGGCGACCCCGGCATCGGCCGCGCCCCTCTCCCCCGGTGCGCCGGGTATCGGCGACCCCTACTACCCGGCCTACGGCAACGGCGGATACGACGTCTCGCACTACGACCTCCGGCTGAAGTACCAGCCGGCCACGGACGAACTGGAGGGCACGGCGACGCTCGTGGCCCGCGCCACGCAGGACCTGACGAGCTTCAACCTGGACTTTTTGCTGGACGTCGGCGAGGTGCGCGTCAACGGGGCGAAGGCCTCGTTCAGGACCTCGGGCGAGCAGGAGCTGGAGATCACGCCGAAGACGCCGCTGGCCAAGGGCGCGCCCGTCACGGTCGTGGTGCGCTACCGCGGGGTGCCGTCGTCGAAGCGGGCCTTCGGCTTCACCAGCTGGCACCGCACCCCGGACGGGGGTGTCGCGGCGAACGAGCCGGAGGCGGCCGCGTGGTGGTTCCCCGCCAACGACCATCCGCTGGACAAGGCGACCTACGACGTCTCCGTGCTGGTCCCGGACGGCACCCAGGCCATCTCCAACGGCACGCTCCAGTCGACGAGTTCGAAGCTCGGCTGGACCCGCTGGAACTGGCGGTCCGACAAGCCGCAGGCCACGTACCTCGCCACGCTCGCGGTCGGGAAGTTCGACATCACGACCGGCACGACCGAGGGCGGCATCCCGGTCCTCAACGCCTACAGCAAGGACCTCGGCGCGAACGCCGGGGCGGCGCGGGCGAGCATCGAACGGACCGGGGAGATCGCGGACTGGCTGGCCGGGTACTTCGGGCCGTATCCGTACAGCGCGCTCGGCGGGTACGTGCCGAACACGAACACCGGGTACGCGCTGGAGACCCAGACCAGGCCGTTCTACAGCCCGCGGCAGTTCGCGAACGGGTCGAACGTGTCGGTCGTCGTCCATGAGCTGGCCCACCAGTGGTACGGCGACGAGGTGTCGCTCAAGGGCTGGAAGGACATCTGGATCAACGAGGGGTTCGCGCGGTACGCGCAGTGGCTGTGGTCCGAGCACGAGGGCGAGGGCACGGCGCAGGAACTCGCCGACTACGTGTACGCCTCGCACCCCGCCGACGACCCGTTCTGGACGGTGAAGCCCGGGGATCCCGGGCCGGAGAACCAGTTCGACATCGCGGTCTACGACCGTGGCGCACTGGCCGTCCAGGCGCTGCGCAACAAGGTCGGCGACGAGGCCTTCTTCGCGATCCTCAAGGGCTGGCCGTCGACGTACGCCCACGGCAACGCCTCGGTGGCGGATTTCCGGCGGTACGCGGAGGAGGTCTCGGGCAAGCCGCTGGCCGCGCTCTTCGACACCTGGCTGTACCAGCCGTCGAAGCCGGGGGTGCCGGCGGCTCGCGCCGCCGCGGTGGCCAAGACGGCGAAGGGCGTCACCCAGCCCAAGTCGTGGAAGCGGATCGCCGCGACGAACGGGGCACACGGCCACTGACCCGCTCCTGACGCGCGGGGCGCGGCCATACCCGCGGGCGCGGGCTGACACGCGGGTGCTGGCTGACGCGCGGGGCACGGGCTGACACGCGGGTGCTGGCTGACGCGCGGGGCACGGGCTGACACGCGGGTGCGGGCTGACGCGCGGGCGCGGGCTGACACGCGGGGCACGGGCTGACGCGCGGGGCGGGCTGACGTGTTGGGCTCGGCTTTCGCTCTACCGTGGGCCCATGCGCGCCGGTCGTCTGGGGCCGGCGGCTGAACAGGGCGGCTGACCGAGGAGCCGGGCGTGCGGGACGTGGTGATCGTCGAGGCCCCTTCCGTGCTCGGGCTGCGCCCCACCGGCGTGGAGGAGTTGCCGGAGGCGCTGCTCGGGGCGGGGCTGGCCGAGGGGCTCGGAGCCGTGCGCGCGGGCCGGGTCGAGCCGCCTCCGTACGCCCCGGAGCGGGACCCGGTCACGGGGGTTCTGAACGGGGACGGCATCGCGGCGTACTCCGTCGCGCTGGCCGATGCCGTGGGTGAGGTCCTCGACGCCGGCGGGTTCCCCGTCGTGCTCGGCGGCGACTGCAGCGTGCTGCTCGGCACCCTGCTCGCGCTGCGTCGCCGCGACCGGCACGGTCTGCTCTTCCTGGACGGCCACAGCGACTTCTACCAGCCCTCGGCCGAGCCGGCCGGCGAGGTGGCCTCCATGGAACTCGCGCTGGTCACCGGGCGCGGCCCGCGGGTGCTGGCCGATCTGGAGGGCCGGGGCCCGCTCGTGCGGGACGAGGACGTCGTCGCCCTGGGATTCCGGGACGCGGAGGAGTCCGCGGCATACGGGATGCAGCCGCTGCCGCCCGCGCTGCACGCGCTGGAGCTGCACACCGTGCGCGCCCTGGGGGCAGCCGAGGCGGCCCGGCGCGCCGTGCGACTGCTGACCGGCAACGGCACGGGCGCCGGGTACTGGATCCATCTCGACGTCGACGTCCTGGACGACGCGGTCATGCCCGCCGTCGACTACCGGCAGCCCGACGGGCTGACCTGGCAGGACCTGGAGACCGTGCTGCGCACGGCCCTGTTCGCGGGCGGCGCCGCCGGCCTGACCGTCACGATCTTCAACCCCCGCCTGGACCCCGACGGCACCCTCGCCCACCGCCTCGCCGCGTGCCTGACAGCGGCCTTCGACAGCCAGGGCTGAGCCGCCCCGTCCGAGGGTCGTACACGGTCACGCCTGTCCCCGGCCGCACCGGCCGCTCCTGGATCAGGCGGGGCCACTGACAGTGGCCCCGGCCGCTACTTCGTCAGCTGGGACAGTTCCTGGTCCGCCGTCCGGGAGACCCTGCGGCGGACGCCGAACCAGCCGGCGACCAGCATGGCTGCGATCAGAGGGATGAGCAGGAGGGTCCTGCGGCCGACCTCGGGGTCGTTCCACATCATGCCGAGGCAGGCCAGCAGGAAGACGATCGTGGCGATCTCCGTGACCGGGGTGCCCGGGAGCCGGAAGGAGGGGCGGCTGATCAGGCCCGCCTTCGCGCGCCGGACGAAGACCAGGTGGCACACCATGATGATCACCCAGGTGCTGATGATGCCCAGGGAGGCCACGTTCAGCACGATCTCGAAGGCCTGGGCCGGCACCAGGAAGTTCAGGCCGACGCCGAGCACGCACACCCCGCAGGTCAGCAGGATGCCGCCGTAGGGAACCTGGCTGCGGTTCATACGTGCGGTGAACTTGGGGGCGGAGCCCGCCATCGCCATGGAGCGCAGGATCCGGCCCGTGGAGTAGAGGCCCGAGTTGAGGGAGGACATGGCGGCGGTCAGGACCACCAGGTTCATCACGTCACCCGCGGCCGGGACGCCGATCTTCGACAGCACCGTGACGAAGGGGCTCTGGTCGGCCGAGTAGACCGAACCGGGCAGCAGCAGGGCCAGCAGGACGACCGAGCCGACGTAGAACAGACCCACGCGCCACATGATCGAGTTCACCGCGCGCGGGACGACCTTCTCCGGCTCCGCGGTCTCGCCCGCGGCGACACCGACCAGCTCCAGCGCCGCGTACGCGAAGATCACACCCTGCATGACCAGGACGACCGGCATCATGCCGTGCGGGAAGACGCCGCCGTTGTCGGTGATGACGCTCAGGCCCGGGGTCTGGCCGCCCACCTCGTGCTGCGTGGCGAGCAGGAAGATGCCGATCAGCATGAAGCCGACGAGGGTGGCGACCTTGATGATCGCGAACCAGAACTCCATCTCGCCGAAGATCTTCACCGAGATCAGGTTCACCGCCAGGACCACCGCGAGGGCGACCAGCGCGAGCACCCACTGCGGGATGTCGGTGAACAGGCTCCAGTAGTGCGTGTAGAGCGCGATCGCGGTGATGTCGGCGATACCGGTCGTCGACCAGTTCAGGAAGTACATCCAGCCTGCGACGTACGCGCCCTTCTCACCGAGGAACTCACGCGCGTACGACACGAAGGAGCCCGAGGAGGGGCGGTAGAGCACGAGCTCACCGAGGGCCTTGACCACGAAGAAGGCGAAGACGCCGCACACCAGGTAGGCGATCGCGAGGGCCGGGCCCGCGTTGTGAAGGCGGCCGCCCGCGCCCAGGAACAGTCCGGTGCCGATCGCGCCTCCGATGGCGATCATGTTGACGTGGCGGGCCTTGAGGTCCTTGCTGTACCCGGCGTCGCCCGCGTCCGCGGGCACTGCGGCCGCATCGGTACGCGGCGTGGCCGCAGCCGTGTTCACGGCGTCCTTGCTCACGGTGGATCCACTCTCTGGTGTGCCCGAGCGGGTCGCGCTCGGCTTCCGGACGTACATAAGGTCCGTGCCCTCGGTAAAGGCACAGACCAAGGGGCCACCTTCCCCCACGCTCTGCGGCTCACGCGGTGGCGTACGTCACAGAGCGCGACTTCTCACACTGCCGTCCCCGGGATCCGGGTGGTTTCACAGCAGTGGTGAGACAGCGATACTGCTTCACATGACGACCGACACCGAGGAGCCGACCCTCACGATCGACGAGCTGGCGGCCCGGGCCGGTGTCACCGTGCGCACGGTCCGCTTCTACGGCACCAAGGGGCTGCTGCCCCCGCCGGTGCTCGGTCCGCGGCGGGTGGGGCACTACGGGCGTGAGCACCTGGCCCGGCTGGCGCTCATCGAGGAACTGCAGCAGCAGGGCATGACACTGGCGGGCATCGAGCGCTACCTGCGGCAGCTGCCGTCGGACCTGAGCGCGCGCGACCTCGCCATCCACCGGGCCGTGGTGGCCTCCTGGGCGCCGGAGACCGTCGAGACCGTCACCCGGGCGGAACTGGAGCGGCGGGCCGGACGGCCACTGGCCGGCGAGGACGTCGAACGGCTCGCGGCCATGGGCGTGGTCCGGCCCGCGGACGGCGGCTACGAGGCCGACCTCGGTCTGCTCCGGCTGGGCGCCGGACTGCTGGACGTGCCGCTCTCGCAGGAGGCGATCTCCGCGGCGCGCACCCTGCTCGTCGAGCATGCGCACGCCGCGGCCCGGGAGCTGTCCCGGCTCTTCCGCGGTGAGGTGGCGGAGCGGGACGCGCAGGACGTGCGGTCCCTGTCCGCGCACATGCACCCGCTGGTGGTGCAGGCGCTGCTCACCGCCTTTCAGCGGTCGCTGAAGGAAGAGCTGGGCGAGTGGCTCACCGGGCCTTCGGACTCCGGCGGGTCAGACGCGGTCTGAGTCGCTGAACCGCTCCCCCTTGTCCGCCTTCTCCACCAGCAGCGCGGGCGGGGCGAAGCGCTCGCCGTACCGCTCGGCGAGTTCCCCCGCGCGGGCCACGAAGCCGGGCAGGCCGCCCTCGTAGCCGTTGATGTACTGGAGCACGCCGCCGGTCCAGCCGGGGAAGCCGATGCCGAAGACGGAGCCGATGTTGGCGTCGGCGACCGAGGTCAGCACGCCCTCCTCCAGCAGCCGGACGGTGTCCAGCGCCTCGGAGAACAGCATCCGCTCCTGCATGTCCCGGAACGGAATCCGGTACCCCGGCTTGGTGTAGTGCTCGCGCAGCCCGGGCCACAGGCCGGTGCGCTTGCCGTCGTCGCCGTAGTCGTAGAAGCCGGCGCCGCCGCTGCGGCCGGTGCGGCCGAACTCGTCGACCATGCGGTCGATGACGGCCTCGGCCGGGTGGGCCGTCCAGGTGCCGCCCGCCTCCTCGACCGCCCGCTTCGACTCGGCCCGGATCTTGCGGGGCAGGGTCAGGGTCAATTCGTCCATGAGGGACAGCACCTTGGCCGGGTAACCGGCCTGCGCGGCGGCCTGTTCGACGGAGGCGGGCTCGATGCCCTCGCCGACCATGGCGACGCCCTCGTTGATGAAGTGGCCGATGACGCGGGAGGTGAAGAAGCCGCGCGAGTCGTTGACGACGATCGGCGTCTTGTTGATCTGCCGGACCAGGTCGAAGGCCCGGGCGAGGGCCTCATCTCCGGTGCGCTCGCCCTTGATGATCTCGACGAGCGGCATCTTGTCGACGGGCGAGAAGAAGTGCAGGCCGATGAAGTCGCCCTGGCGCTCGACGCCTTCGGCGAGGGCGGTGATGGGCAGGGTGGAGGTGTTGGAGCACAGCAGCGCGTCGGGGGCGACGACGTTCTGGATCTCCTGGAACACCTTGTGCTTGAGGGAGGTGTCCTCGAAGACCGCCTCGATCACGGCGTCACAGCCGGCCAGGTCCTGGACCTCGGCGGTCGGGGTGATGCGCGCGAGCAGCGCGTCGGCCTTCTCCTGGGTCATACGGCCCTTGGAGACGGCCTTGGCGCACAGCTTCTCGGAGTAGGCCTTGCCCTTGAGGGCCGCCTCCAGGGAGACGTCCTTCAGGACGACGTCGATGCCGGCGCGGGCGCAGGAGTAGGCGATGCCGGCGCCCATCATCCCGGCGCCGAGGACGGCGGCCTTGCGGACCCTGCGGGGCTCGACGCCCTTGGGGCGGTTCGCGCCGGAGTTGACGGCCTGGAGGTCGAAGAAGAACGCCTGGATCATGTTCTTCGAGGTCTGTCCGGCCGCGAGGTCCACGAAGTAGCGGGCCTCGATGACCTGCGCGGTCTCGAAGTCGACCTGGGAGCCCTCGACGGCGGCGGCCAGGATGTTGCGCGGGGCCGGGTAGGGGGCGCCGCCCGTCTGCTTGCGCAGGGTGGCGGGGAAGGCGGGCAGGTTCGCGGCGAACTTGGGGTTGGCCGGCGTGCCGCCCGGGATGCGGTAGCCCGGCTTGTCCCAGGGCTGCTGGGCCTCGGGGTTGGCGTCGATGAAGGCCCGGGCCTTGGCGAGCATGTCCTCGTGGCTGTCGGCCACCTCGTCGACGAGGCCGTTGTCCAGGGCGCGGCGCGGGGTGTACTGGGTGCCCTGGAGGAGAACCTTCAGCAGGGCGTCGGCGATACCGAGCAGACGGACGGTGCGGACGACGCCGCCGCCTCCGGGGAGCAGGCCGAGGGTGACCTCGGGGCAGCCGATCTTGGAGCCGGGTGCGTCGAGGGCGACGCGGTGGTGGCAGGCCAGGGCGATCTCGTAACCGCCGCCGAGGGCCGCGCCGTTGAGGGCGGCGACGACGGGCTTGCCGAGGGTCTCGATGCGGCGCAGGTTCCGCTTGATGGCCATGCCGCCGTCGAACAGCTCCTGGGCGGTCTCGGGTGTGACGCGGATGAGGTCGCGCAGGTCGCCGCCGGCGAAGAAGGTCTTCTTGGCGGAGGTGATGATGACGCCCCGGATGGAGTCCTTCTCGGCCTCCAGGCGGTCGGTGACGGCGGCGAGGGAGTCGCGGAACGCCTGGTTCATGGTGTTCGCGGACTGGTTCGGGTCGTCGATGACCAGGGTGACGAGGCCGGTGCGGTCCTGTTCCCAGCGGATGGTGGTGGACTCAGTGCTCATGTGGAGGTGCTCCGTGTGATCCGTCGGGAGGGGGTCAGATGCGCTCGACGACCGTGGCGACGCCCATGCCGCCGCCGACGCACAGCGTGGCGAGGCCGTAGCGCTTGTCCTGGCGCTCGAGTTCGTCGACGAGGGTGCCGAGGATCATCGCGCCGGTCGCGCCGAGGGGGTGGCCGAGCGCGATCGCGCCGCCGTTGACGTTGACCTTGTCCAGGGACAGGCCCATGTCCCTCACGAAGCGCAGCACGACCGCCGCGAACGCTTCGTTGATCTCGACGAGGTCGATGTCGTCGATGGTCAGGCCTGCCTTGGCGAGGGCCTTGCGGGTGGCCGGGGCGGGGCCGGTGAGCATGATGGTCGGCTCGGAGCCGGAGACGGCGGCGGAGACGATCCGCGCGCGGGGGGTGAGGCCGTAGCGCTCGCCGACCTCCTTGGAGCCGATCGCGACGAGCGAGGCGCCGTCGACGATGCCGGAGGAGTTGCCCGCGTGGTGGACGTGGTCGATCTTCTCCACCCAGTGGTACTGCTGGAGCGCGACGGCGTCGAAACCGCCGAGTTCGCCGATGTCGGCGAAGGACGGCTTGAGCCCCGCGAGGGAGTCGGCGGTGGTGCCGGGGCGCGGGAACTCGTCGCGGTCGAGGACGACGAGCCCGTTGCGGTCCTTAACGGGGACGACGGACCGCTCGAAGCGACCGTCCTTCATGGCGGTGGCGGCCCGCTCCTGGGAGAGCGCGGCGTACTCGTCGACGTCCCGGCGGGAGAAGCCCTCGATGGTGGCGATGAGGTCGGCGCCGATGCCCTGCGGCACGAAGTTGACCTGGAGGTTGGTCATCGGGTCGTTGAACCAGGCACCTCCGTCGGAGGCCATCGGCACGCGGGACATCGACTCGACACCACCGGCCAGGACGAGGTCCTCCCAGCCGGAACGGACCTTCGCGGCGGCCAGGTTGACGGCCTCCAGGCCCGAGGCGCAAAAGCGGTTCTCCTGGACGCCCGCGACGGTGTCGGGCAGCCCGGCGGCGATGGCCGCGATGCGCGCGATGTCGGAGCCCTGGTCGCCGACCGGGCCGACGACGCCGAGGACGATGTCGTCGACGGCGGCCGGGTCGAGGTCCGGGAAGCGGGCGCGGATCTCGTGGATGAGTCCGACGACCAGGTCGATGGGCTTGGTGCCGTGCAGGGCGCCGTTGGCCTTGCCGCGGCCGCGCGGGGTGCGGATCGCGTCGTACACGTACGCTTCGGTGCTCACGAGGGGGCCTTTCACTGAGGGTTTCGGGACGCGGGGAGCAGCCCGGGGACGTCCCACTCCCGGGCGATGTCCGCCGTGTCGGCGCCGGGCCGGGCCGGGCCGGTGCGGACGGAGGTCGGGGTCGCGGAGAAGCGGGGGGCCGGGGCGGGCTGGGTGATGCCGGCGTGGTCGGTGAAGGTGCCGCGGGCGGCAAGGTGCGGGTGGTGCGGGGCCTCGCGCAGGGACAGCACGGGCGCCACGCAGGCGTCGGAGCCGTCGAAGACGGCCGTCCACTCGTCCCGCGTCCGGGTCTTGAAGCGGGCGGCGATCTCTTCGCGCAGTTCGTCCCAACGGGTGACGTCCTTGCGGGCGTCGGCCCGGTCGCCGACGCCGAGGAGGCTGAGGAACTCGGCGTAGAACTGCGGTTCCAGGGCGCCGACGGCCATGTACCGGCCGTCGGCCGTCTCGTAGGTCCCGTAGTAGGGGCAGCCGCCGTCCAGGAGGTTGGCGCCGCGCCGGTCCTGCCAGCCGCCGGCGGCGAGCATGCCGTGGATCATCGTGGCGAGGTGGGCGGTGCCGTCGACGATGGCGGCGTCGACGACCTGGCCGGTGCCGCTCACCCGCGCGTGGTGCAGGGCGGCGAGGACACCGACGACGAGGTACAGGGAGCCGCCCGCGTAGTCGCCGAGCAGGTTGGCCGGGGCCGGCGGCGCCTGGCCCGGCCGGCCGATCATGCCGAGGGCGCCGGTGGGGGCGATGTACGCGATGTCGTGCCCGGCGCTCCGGGCGAGCGGGCCGTCCTGGCCCCAGCCGGTCATCCGGCCGTACACCAGGCGCGGGTTGCGGGCGTGGCACGGCTCGGGGCCGACGCCGAGGCGCTCGGCGACGTCGGGGCGGTAGCCCTCGACCAGGACGTCGGCGCGGGCCACGAGGTCGAGCACCCGCTCCGGGCCGTCGGCGGACTTCAGGTCGACGACCACCGAGCGCTTGTTGCGGTTGGTGACGTCGTACGCCGGGTCGATCGCGAGCCCGGGGCCGCCCGGCCGGTCCACGCGCACGACGTCGGCGCCGAGGTCGGCCAGGAGCATGGCGGCGAACGGGCCGGGCCCGATACCGGCCAGCTCGACCACGCGCACGCCGGTGAGCGGGCCGTGTCCTGGCGTCCTTGCCGTGGTCATCCAGCCCCCAGTGCTGTGACACATCTGATGTAACACCAGCGATGCTAAGAACGTGTTCCACTCGGCACAAGACCTGACCGAGCAAGCGCTTAGCAATCTGCCGGACGGGTCAGCTTCCGTCCAGCTCCACTATCAGCCGCTTCGGGGCGATCACCCGGTAGCTCTCCTCCACCCAGTCGAAGAGCACCTCCGCGGACGGGGCGCCCTGCCGCTCCAGGGGGATGCTCACCCAGCCCGCCTTGCCCAGGCCGTACCCGGCGGGCTCGGCGCCCGGGCAGGCCAGCGCGTGGGCGTGCGCCGTCTCGTCCTTGAGCTTCACCGTCACCCCCAGGGGATAACTGCCGTCCTGCACCCCGAGGAAGACGAAGACCTTGCTGTTGACCTTGGCGACGGACTCGCCCCAGGGGAACTCCTCGACGGCGTCCGGCAGCCCCAGTGCGAACGCGCGCACTTTCTCCCACTTCTTCAGGGCATTCCTGGGCACGGCCATCGTCGTCCTCCGGGATCGTCGTCGGGCTCCGCACTCCTCACGCTAGCCTCGGCCACCGACAGCGGCACGGGCTGCACGACCGAGGGGTGTCATGAGCAGGCAAAGCAGGACGGACCGTCCGTACGACATCGTGCTCTTCGGAGCGACCAGTTTCGCCGGGGCGCTCACCGCGGAGTACCTGGCCGCCCACGCGCCCGAGAAGCTGCGCTGGGCGATCGCGGGCCGCAACGCGGAGAAACTCGAGCGGCTGCGCGAACGGCTGCCCGCCGACGCCGGGGTGGGGGTGGTGCGGGCGGACGTCTCCGACCCCGCCTCGCTGCGCGACCTCGCCGGGCAGGCGCGCGTGGTGGCCACGACCGTCGGCCCGTACGTGACGTACGGGGAGGAACTCGTCGCCGCCTGCGCGGACGCCGGGACCGACTACCTGGACCTGTGCGGTGAGCCCGAGTTCGTCGACCTGATGTACGTCCGGCACGACGCACGGGCGCGGGAGACCGGGGCGCGGCTGGTGCACGCCGCCGGTTTCGACTCGATCCCGCACGACCTGGGCGTGTACTTCACCGTGCAGCAGCTGCCCGAGGACGTGCCCCTGACCGTGGAGGGCTTCGTCACCGCGGACGCGGCGTTCTCCGGCGGCACCTTCGCCTCCGCGCTGGGCCAGTTCGCACGGCAGCGGGAGATGGCGGCGGCCGCGCGCGACCGGCGGCGGCACGAGCCGCGGCTGGTGGGCCGGCGGGCGTCGGCGCCGTTGGGCGGGCCGCGGTTCGCCAAGGAGGTCGGCGCGTGGGCGCTGCCGATGCCGACCATCGACCCGCAGATCGTGCGGCGCTCGGCGTCGGCCCTCGACCGGTACGGGCCCGACTTCCGCTACCGGCAGTACGCGGCCGTCAGGCATCTGCCCGTCGCGGTCGGCGGGGTCGCGGCGGTCGGCGCGCTGGTCGCGGCGGCTCAGGTGGCGCCCGCGCGACGCTGGCTGTCGGACCGTCTGAAGCCAGGGGACGGGCCGAGCCCGGAGAAGCGGGCGAAGAGCTGGTTCTCGGTGCGCTTCGTGGGCGAGGGCGGCGGCTCGCGGGTGTACACGGAGGTCTCGGGCGGCGATCCCGGCTACGACGAGACGGCGAAGATGTTCGCCGAGTCGGCGCTGTGCCTGGCCTTCGACGACCTTCCGGAGACGGCGGGTCAGGTCACCACGGCGGTGGCGATGGGCAAAGCGCTGATCGACCGGCTGCGCGCGGCGGGCATCCGCTTCCGCGTCGCGGCGGCCCGCTGAGTCCCGCCGGGACCTACAGCGGCCACTCGGCGACGGTGTAGATCATCCCGGCGATCCAGCCGAGCCCGGCCAGGACGGCGAGGATCAGCCCTATGGTGACGGCCCGCTCGACGGTCTGGGTCGGGCCGGCAACTGGCTTGGGGGCGCGGTGCGTTGTCATGCGCCCCAGCCTGCCGACGGCGCCGGCCCCGGGCATCCGTACGGGTACTCAGGGCCGGTACTCAGATCGCCCGGTCGCCGTCCGGCCGGTCAGGCCGGGTGCGTCTCCCGCAGCGCCTTGCGGCACAGCGCATCGGCCCTGCGGGTGGTCTCCGGAATGCGGTAGGCGGGGGTCAGCGCGAGGGTGTGCGCGCAGGCGTTGTCCAGGGTCACCCGGTGGCCGACGGAGACGAAGACCGGCTTGACGGCGTCCCGGGTGCGCAGGGCCCGGCCGACCTCCTCCGAACCGGCGAGCAGGGCTGCGGCGCTGCCGCGCGGGGTGTCCGGGTCGTCGTAGGAGAAGGTGAACGGGTTCTTCGCCACGCCGATCGTGGGCAGGCCGGTCAGGACGCCGAGGTGGCTGGCGAGGCCGAAGCGGCGGGGGTGCGCGAGGCCGTAGCCGTCGCAGACGACCAGGCCGGGCGGGCAGGGCAGGGCGTCGAGGGCGGCGAGGACCGTCGGGATCTCGCGGAAGGCGAGCAGCCCGGGCACGTAGGGGAAGGAGACCCGGCCCACGGCGGTGGCCTCGGCGACGACGTCGAGCGTCGACGCGTCCAGCACGACCGCCGCCGCCGCGACGACGTCCCGTTCGTCGTCGTACGCGACGTCGACCCCGGTCACACGGCCCGTTCCGGGCGGCGGTCCCGGGTCGCCGAGGATCACGCGGGTGCGCAGAGCGTCCTGCACGGCACGGGCCTGTTCCTCGGTGGCGGGCCAGTCCTGGGGAATGCGTACGGTCGTCATGGTGGGCCCGAGCCTACGGGCTGCCCGGCGGCCGGACGGGTGCCCGGGGGTAGGCTCCCGGTCATGTTCGTGCTGGAACTGACGTACACCGCCCCGCTGGACGCCGTCGACGCCGTGCTGGAGGAGCATGTGGTCTGGCTCGACGAGCAGTACCGGCAGGGGGTCTTCCTCGCGTCCGGGCGCAAGAACCCCCGCGACGGCGGGGTGATCATCGCCGTCGCGGGGGACCGCGCGCGCATCGAGGAGATCACCGCGCAGGATCCGTTCGTCGTCGCGGGCGTGTGCGCCTACCGCGTCACCGAGTTCACGGCCACGAAGACGGCACCCGCTCTCGAGTCCTACCGCGAGACCCTCTGAGGCGTCCGCCTCACTTGCCCAGGGCGCGCTGAAGCTGACTCTTGTTCATGCTGGAACGGCCCTCTACGCCCTTGCGCTTGGCCTCCTGGTACAGCTGGTCATAGGTGGGCCCCTGGGAGCCCTGCCCCGAGCGCTGGCCGCCCCGCTTGCCCGAGGACATGTCCTTGGTGGAGGTGCGGCTGGCCGTCTTGGACTCGCCGGCGCGGGCGCGCTCCTTGTTCACCGTGCGCGCGGCGATCTCCTTGGCGCGGCCGGTGCTCTCGCCCCGGTCCTTCGCACTTTCCTTGATGTGCTCGTACTGGCGCTCCCGCTTGGAGCTCGAACCGCGTGGCATCTGCGCTCACTTCCTTTCCCGATCAGTGAACGGGTACCCACACTGCCAACGATCAGGGCACCCCGCATGCTCACTGCTCCAGGCGGGCAACCCGGCCCTTCTCACCTGCGGCCCAGCACCCGTGGTCCGGCGTGCAGTCGACGGTGTCGTAGGAGCCCGTGTCCACGGCCCGCCAGGTCCGGCCGGCGTCGGTGGTGAGGTCGGTGCCGGTGGGACCGACGGCGAGGGCGGCGGCCCGGCTGTGCGGGAGCCAGGCGACGCCGGAGCGGTAGGCGGACACGGGCGTGACCGCCGGACGCCAGGTGCGGCCGCCGTCGGCGGTGCGGGCGGCGGCGCGCGGCGAGGGCTGGTCGGGGCGGTAGTCGCCGCCGACGGCGAGGCCCCGGGAGCGGTCGCGGAACGCCAGCGCGAACACGCCCCGGGCGGGATCTCCCGCGGGGAGGGGCGCGTCGGTGGCCCGCCAGGTGAGGCCCCGGTCCGTGGAGTGCAGGACCCGCGCGCGGGCCGCCCCGCCGGTGGCGAGCCAGACGTCCTTCGGCCCGGACGTCACCAGGCACTGGCCGCTCGCCGCGAACCCGGCCTCGCCCTCCTGCGCGGCCGGCATCCCCCGGTCGGGCAGCACCGTCCAGGAGCGGCCGCCGTCGCCGGTCGACAGGATGCGGAACCGGCCGTCCACCGGGTCGCTCATCGCGAGTCCGTGGCGGTGGTCGAAGAAGGCGAGGCAGTCGTAGAACGCCTTGGGGTCGGGGTTGCGGAAGGACTCCGTCCACGTCGCTCCGCCATCGTCGGTGCGGTAGATCCGGGACGCCTCCCCCTCGCCGATCGCCAGCACCACGGCCCGGCGCGCGTCGAACGCCTCCACGTCCCGGAACTGCAACTCCCCCGCGCCCGGCGGCGACACGTTCCGCCAGCTCGCGCCGCCGTCGGTGGTGCGCAGGACGGTGCCGCCGGTGCCGGCGACCCAAGCGGCGTTCCGGCTGACGGCGGCGAGGCCCCGGAAGCGTGCCTCCGGGGCGCCGGTGTCCTTGAGTTCCCAGTGCGGCGCCCCGCGCTCCGGCTCGTGTCCTTGCGCGGGTACGGCGGTCAGGGCCGCCAGTGCCGCCGCGCAGGCCGCCATCGCGATCGCCCTGCGCCGTGTCCGTCCCGCCCGTCGCGTGCTCCCCGTACGCCTCATGGCGGGCGAAGCTAGCCCACGTCCCGGGTGCCGTCCAGACGGCCTCACCGCTCGTGCGCCCTGCACCAGACATGCCCTCGGGGCACACGAGGAGAGTCACGTCACTCCGGTGCATGAACGCGGTGACAGAGGTCACTCGCCATTCGTGTGCACGGATTGGCTGATTCCGTCGTCTCTTCCAGTGCCCGGCCTCATCCGCCCGGAAGTGTCCGTCCAGCCGTCACAAGGGAGCAAAGGCGTTGTCCATCGTCATCGAGCAGCCCGTGGAGGCCCGCCTCGTCGCCGCCGCGCCGCGTATGCCGAGCATTCCCGCGACGCTGCACTACGACCGGCGTGATCCGTTCGCGGTCCGCATGACCTTCCCCGCCCCGGCCACGCTGGAGGGCGTCGACGTCTGCTGGACCTTCTCCCGCGAGCTGCTCGCCGCGGGCCAGAAGAGCGCCGAGGGGCACGGCGACGTGCGGGTGCGACCCTACGGCTACGACCGCACGGTGCTGGAGTTCCACGCGCCCGAGGGCACCGCCGTGGTCCACGTCCGCTCGAGCGAGATCCGCCGGTTCCTCGAGGCCACGAGCGAACTCGTGCCCGTAGGCCTGGAGCACCTCCAGCTCGATCTGGACCACGGCCTCGCCGAGCTGATGCGCGACGCGTGCTGAACTGACGGACCGGCTACGCCAGGGCGTCGGCCTCGCACTCGGCCGCGGGGGGTTCAGTGCGAGGCGGTCACCGCGCTCCTCGCCCTCCGCTCGGTCAGGGTCGTGCTCACCTCGCGGACGATGCGGGCCAGCCCGGGCCTCGCCTCTCCGGCCCGTTCGGACAGCTCCCGGGTGCGCTGTTCGAAGGGGCCTTCACCGAAGAGGTGCGCGGCGGCGGCGAGCACGGCCACCGCCGCGTCGCGGTCGCAGATCCCGGCGGCCGGCAGCGGCCCCCGAAGAGCCTGACCGGTCTCCTCCCGCAGCGCCTCCACGACGACCACCCGTGCCAGCGCGTACTCCACGGACGGAAAGACGCCGAGCACGCGTCTCTTCTCCGCCCGGACGTACCCCTGCGCCACCAGTTGCTCCCGCACGGCGTCGGAGGTCACCCGCGCCCGCAGCGTCACCCAGGTGCGCCAGGAGTGGGGGCAGGACTCGCGGACGAGGTCCAGCAGCCCGTCGAGGACCGGGTCACCCGCGCTCGCGTCCAGGTCCACCGGCGTGGCGATGCCGTCCACGTCGGTCAGCAGCCCGCGCCGGGCCAATTCGACGAGGGCGCCGGCCCGCACCAGCTCGGTGCGCGGGGCGGTGCCGGCGGCCGGTCGCCCGATGTCCCAGGCCAGCAGACAGAGCCGGGCCGGCAGTGAGAGCGGTGCGTTGGGCACGGGAGCCTCCTTCGAGCAGGAAGACCGGGTTCCCCGTAAAGGCGTTGACATCGCTCACAGCGCCTTCGTACGGTGTACAACGTCCTGTTGCCGCCGATTGGAGAAGGACGTTGCTCGTCTGAGGTCCTGAGACACCGCGTCACACCCTCCGGTGTGCGCTGCGTGCGACCTCGGCGTTCGAGCCGTCCTCCCGGTGCAGGGCATCTCTCATGTCCGTGACGTGCCCACGGAGCCTCCTCCTCCCCTGGTCGCAGGTGTCTCGACACGCGTTTGCCCCTGACCGCTTCGAGCAACCGCGAGCGAGGCCCCCATGTCCGCTTCCATCACCGTTACGTCCCTTGCGTTCGCCTGGCCCGACGGCAGTCCCGTCTTCGAGGGCCTGGACGTCGCGTTCGGCCCCGGCCGGACCGGCCTGGTCGGCGTCAACGGCTCGGGAAAGTCCACCCTGCTCAAGCTGATCGCCGGTGAACTCGCACCGGCCGACGGCACCGTCCGCGTGGCCGGCGAGGTCGGATACCTCCCGCAGAACGTCACGCTCGACACCACCCTGCGCGTCGACGAAGCCCTCGGCATCGCCGCACAGCGCGCCGCCCTGCACGCCATCGAGTCGGGCGACGCCTGCGAGGCGCATTTCGACACCGTCGGCGACGACTGGGACGTCGAGGAGCGCGCCCTCGCCACCCTGGGCGAACTCGGCCTGGGCCACGTGGAGTTGGACCGCACCATCGGCGAGGTGTCCGGCGGCGAGTCGGTCCTGCTGCGCCTGGCCGCGCTGCTGCTGCGCCGGCCCGACGTGCTGCTGCTGGACGAGCCGACCAACAACCTCGACCTGTACGCCCGGAGGCGGCTGTACGCGGCCGTCCAGTCCTGGCCGGGCGTGATGGTCGTGGTCAGCCACGACCGTGAACTGCTGGATCTCGTCGACCAGATCGCCGACCTGCGCTCCGGCGACATCACCTGGTACGGCGGCAACTACACCGATTACGAGGAGGCGCTGGAGATCGAGCAGGAGGCGGCGGAGCGCATGGTGCGCGTCGCCGAGTCCGACTTCCGCAAGCAGAAGCGCGAACTGGCCGACGCCCAGGTCAAACTGGCCCGCCGCAAGCGGTACGGGCAGAAGATGTGGGATCAGAAGCGCGAGCCGAAGATCGTCATGGGGGCGCGCAAGCGCGCGGCGCAGGAGTCCGCGGGCAAGCACCGCATCATGCACGAGGAGAAGCTCGCCGAGGCCAGGGAGCGGCTCGACGAGGCGGTGGAGGCCGTACGGGACGACGACGAGATCCGCGTCGACCTGCCGTACACGGCCGTGCCGCCGGGGCGGACCGTCCTCACCCTCCAGGATCTCGGGCTCCGCTGGGGCGCCCGGGTGAAGGGCGGCGTCGAGCTGCGCGGACCGGAGCGGGTCGCGTTGATCGGGCGCAACGGCGCGGGCAAGACCACGCTGCTGCGCACGATCACCGGCGAGCTCGCCCCGGAGTCGGGCGAGGTGCGGGCGCACGTCCCGCTGCGGTTCCTGCCGCAGCGGCTCGACGTCCTCGACGGGGAGCTGTCCGTCGCCGAGAACGTGGCCCGGTTCGCGCCGGGCGCGACCAACAACCGGGTCCGGGCGCGGCTGGCGCGCTTCCTGTTCCGGGGCGCCCGCGCCGACCAGAAGGCGGCGACGCTGTCCGGCGGCGAGCGCTTCCGGGCCGCGCTGGCCGCGCTGATGCTGGCCGAGCCCGCCCCGCAGCTGCTCCTGCTGGACGAGCCGACCAACAACCTCGACATGGCGAGCGTCCGGCAGCTCACCACGGCACTGGAGTCGTACGAGGGAGCGCTGGTCGTGGCCAGTCACGACCTGCCGTTCCTGGAGTCCGTCGGCATCACGCGCTGGCTGCTGCTGGAGGAGGGAGAACTGAAGGAAATCACGCCAGAGGCTGTCGGGATTCCCTCCTAGCGTCGGAGGCATGACCGACTTCGCACACGATGCCATCACCCTGACCGGAGCACGCGAGAACAACCTCAAGGACGTCACCCTCCGCATCCCGAAAGGCCGGCTGACGGTGTTCACCGGCGTTTCGGGGTCGGGGAAGTCGTCCGTCGTCTTCGACACGATCGCGGTGGAGTCGCAGCGCCAGCTGAACGAGACGTACCCGTGGTTCGTCCGCAACCGGCTGCCCAAGTTCGAGCGGCCGCACGCGGACGGCCTGGAGCACCTCACCCCGGCCATCGTCGTCGACCAGCGGCAGATCGGCGGCCATTCCCGGTCGACCGTCGGCACCATGACGGACGTCTACTCCGTGATCCGGGTGCTGTTCTCCCGGCACGGCACGCCGAGCGCCGGGCCGGCGACGGCGTACTCGTTCAACGACCCGTCGGGCATGTGCCCCGAGTGCGACGGTCTCGGCCGGACGGTGCGGCCCGACTGGGACCGGATCCTGGACCCGGACCGTTCCCTCGCCGACGGGGCGGTCCGCTTCCCGCCGTTCGCCGCCGGCACCTGGCAGGGGCAGGCCTACACCAACAGCACCGACCTGGACCCGCACAAGCCGGTCGGACGGTTCACGGCCGCCGAGCGGGAATTCCTCATGCGTGGGCGGCCGGGCAGCAAGGTCACCGTCAACGGCACCGGCGGCACCTGGACCACCGAGTACGAGGGGCTGGCCGTCCGCTTCGAGCGGCTGTACCTGAAGCGGGACCTGTCGGCCATGAGCCAGAAGACCCGGGACCTGGTGCGCGCGTACCTGGTGGAGGGCGCCTGCCCGACGTGCCCGGGAGCCCGGCTGAACGCGGCGGCGCTCGCGACCCGCGTCAACGGCCGGTCGATCGCCGACTGCACCCGCATGCAGGTCACGGACCTGATCGCCGTGCTGAAGGAGATCGACGACCCGGTGGCCGGGCCGATCGCCTCGGCCGCCGTCACCGCGCTGGAGCGCATCGAGGCGATCGGCCTCGGCTACCTCAGCCTCGACCGGGAGACGGCCACGCTCAGCGGCGGGGAGGGACAGCGTCTGAAGACGGTGCGGCACCTGGGCTCCAGCCTGACCGGGATGACGTACATCTTCGACGAGCCGAGCGTCGGACTGCACCCGCGGGACGTGGGCCGCCTCGGCGACCTGCTGCTGCGGCTGCGCGACAAGGGCAACACCGTGCTGGTCGTCGAGCACGACCCGGACGTGATCGCGCTGGCCGATCATGTCGTCGACATGGGTCCGGGGGCCGGGGCGGGCGGCGGCACGGTGGTGTTCGAGGGGACGGCACGGGAGCTGGCGGCGTCCGGCACGCTCACCGGACGGTGCCTGCGCCGCGGTACGGCGGTCAAGGACGAGGTGCGGGAGCCCACCGGGGAGTTGTGGGTGAAGGGCGCCCGCCGTCACAACCTGCGGGACGTGACCGTACGGTTCCCGGTCGGTGTGCTCACGGCGGTGACCGGGGTCGCCGGGTCCGGGAAGAGCACCCTGGCCGGGGAGTTCACCGCGGCGCACGACGAGGCCGTGGTCGTCGACCAGTCGTCGATCGGCATCTCGGGCCGTTCCACCCCGGCGACCTACCTGGGCATCATGGACACGGTCCGCAAGGTCTTCGCCCGTGAGACGGGGACCGAGGCGGGCCTGTTCAGCTTCAACTCCGGCGGAGCCTGTGACACCTGCGAGGGCCGGGGCCTCCTCTACACCGACCTGGCCTTCATGGACCCGGTGACGACGACCTGCCACGCCTGCGAGGGGCGGCGCTTCAAGGAGGAGGTGCTACGGCTGACCGTGCGGGGCAGGTCCGTCGCGGACGTCCTGGAGATGACCGCCGAGCAGGCGCTCGACTTCTTCGACGACCCGGGCGCAGAGCGCCGGCTGCGCGCCCTGCGGGACGTAGGACTGACGTATCTGACGCTCGGGCAGCCCCTCTCCACCCTCTCCGGCGGCGAGAGGCAGCGGATCAAGCTGGCCACACGACTGCACCGGACCGGGGCGGTCTACGTCCTCGACGAACCGACGACCGGCCTGCACATGGCGGACGTGGAAGGACTTGTCACCCTGCTGGACCGGCTGGTGGACTCGGGCAACACGGTCGTCGTGGTCGAGCACAACCTGGACGTGGTCGCCCGCGCCGACTGGGTCGTCGACCTCGGCCCGGACGGCGGCCGGGACGGCGGCGCGATCGTCTTCGAGGGGACGCCGCGCCGGCTGCTGGAGGCGAAGGGGTCGTTCACGGCGGAGCATCTGCGGCGGGCGGTACGGCACCACCGGTGAGCCGGCGACGCGCCCCCGTACCACGCGACACCGGCCCGGCGGCGGGGGTGGAGGGGGCAGGGTCCGTGGGCTGAGCCGGTGTGCGGACGGGGTGCCGGGTCGCGGGGTGCGTTGCCGGGGCGTGCGGCGGGGTACCCGCAGGGGCGGTGGGTCGGTGGCCCGGCCCGCTCCGGCCGTCCTCGGGGCTGTCCTCTCCCCCGTTCGCCCTGCATGATGGTCGGCCGACGCCCCGATGGGCTCCGGTCGATCCCAGGGGCTCCGTCGGTGCGGTCCCGACACGTCCCATCCGATACGGAGTCACGCTCGTGCCCAGCAAGAAGGCCCTCGTCCGCCGCCCCGGTCCCCGTCTCGCCGAGGGGCTGGTGACGCACATCGAGCGGGAGCAGGTCGACGCCGGCCTCGCCGTCGAGCAGTGGTCGGCGTACGTGGAGGCCCTGCGCACGCACGGCTGGGACATCGTCGAGGTGGACCCGGCGGACGACTGCCCGGACGCGGTGTTCGTCGAGGACACGGTCGTGATGTACAAGAACGTGGCCCTGATCGCGCGTCCCGGCGCCGACTCCCGGCGGGACGAGACCGCCGCGGTCGAGGAGACCGTGGCCGGTCTCGGCTGCTCGGTGAACTGGATCTGGGAGCCGGGCACCCTGGAGGGCGGGGACGTCCTGAAGATCGGCGACACGGTCTACGTGGGACGGGGCGGCCGCACCAACGCCGCCGGCGTCCGGCAGCTGCGCGCCGCGTTCGAGCCGCTCGGCGCGCGGGTCGTATCGGTGCCGGTGAGCAAGGTGCTGCACCTGAAGTCGGCGGTCACGGCACTGCCCGACGGCACGGTCATCGGACACATCCCGAAGATGGACACGCCCTCGCTGTTCGGGCGCTTCCTGCCGGTCCCGGAGGAGGCCGGGTCGCACGTGGTGCTGCTCGGCGGTGACAAGCTGCTGATGGCGGCGAGCGCGCCGAAGACCGCCGAGCTGTTCGCCGACCTCGGGTACGAACCGGTCGTCGTGGACATCAGCGAGTTCGAGAAGCTCGAGGGATGTGTGACGTGCCTCTCGGTGCGGCTGCGGGATCTGTACGTCTGAGCGGACCGTGCCCCTCCTCTTCGCCCCCTCGACCTGCGGGTCCGGGGAGCCGGCGCGCGCTCCAGGGCGACCCCGCTGCTCAGCGGCCTTTACAGCACCCTTAACCTACGGCTTCGTAACCTACGCAGACGTAGCCTACGATGCCGTAGGTTGACCGCTCACCGCTCGAACGCTTGTCCCCTGGAGAGTCCATGACGATCACCACTCCCCACCTCGGCAGCCCGGCCGGCGCCTGGACCGACGCTCAGCTGCTGTACGCCCTGGAGGAAGTGGTCGAGAAGGAACTCAACCGGCATCTGAAGGTCGCCAAGGACTGGATGCCGCACGAGTACGTGCCGTGGACCGACGGTCGCAACTTCCCCGGCCTCTTCGAGGACGGCCAGGCCTGGGAGAAGGAGCAGTCCAAGGTCACCGAGATCGGCCGCATCGCGCTCGTCGTCAACCTTCTGACCGAGGACAATCTTCCCAGCTACCACCACGAGATCGCCTCGCTGTTCGGCCGCGACGGCGCCTGGGGCACCTGGGTGCACCGCTGGACCGCGGAGGAGGGCCGGCACGGCATCGTGATGCGCGACTACCTGCTCACCTCGCGCGCGGTGGACCCGGACAAGCTGGAGGAGTTCCGGATGTCCCACATGAGCGAGGGCTTCGAGTCGGACAACCGGCACTCGATGCTGCACTCGGTCGCCTACGTGGCCTTCCAGGAGCTCGCGACCCGCGTCTCGCACCGCAACACCGGACACCAGTCCGGGGACCCGGTCTGCGACCGCATGCTGGCGCGCATCGCCACCGACGAGAACCTGCACATGGTCTTCTACCGGAACCTGCTGAAGGCGGCCTTCGAGCTGGCGCCCGACCTGACCATGATGGCGGTGCGCGACGTCATCGTGAACTTCCGGATGCCCGGCCACGGTATGCCCGGCTTCGAGCGGGCCGCCGCGCAGATGGCGATCGGTGAGATCTACAACATGCGCATCCACCACGACGACGTGCTCCAGCCCGTGCTGCGGTTCCTGAAGATCATGGAGATCGACGGCCTGGGTCCCGAGGGCCGCAAGGCGCAGGAGGAGCTGGGCCTGTTCATGGGCGGTCTGGACGCCGAGGCGTCGAAGTTCGACGAGAAGCTGGCCGCCCGCAAGGCCCGCATGGCGGCCCGGGCCGGCGCCTGACGCCGACCGGCACCCCCGGAGACAGGGCCCCGGCCGCGACGAGCGGCCGGGGCCCTGTGCGTTCCGGCAGCGGACAGGGCGAACCCGGCCCCCGCTCCCGTGGCGGGGCCCCACGCCCGTGGTGGCTACCGCACGCGTCGCAGTTCCAGCCGCTCCTTCTCCGAAAGGCCGCCCCAGACGCCGAAGCGCTCGTCGTGGTCCAGCGCGTACTCCAGGCAGGCCGCGCGGATCGGGCACATACCGCAGATCCGCTTCGCCTCCCGCACCGAACTGCCGGGCTCGGGGAAGAAGAAGTCCGCCCCCGTCTGCGCGCACAACGCCTCTTGCTGCCATTCGAGTTCGGGCGAGGTGATGGTGTGGATGTGCATGACCGAGAGCGTCGCGGGCAGCGAAAAACGTTCGATCAACGCGCGATCAACAGCGCGTTCACGGCCCTCCGGCCGCTCGATGATCGCCCGCCGGACGGGACGGCGCACGGCGGCGCGCGGAAACCTCCCCCCTCACGTCCCGGCGGCGCTCCGGCGGCGTTCGTCACCGGGCGGTGCCAGACTCGGCAGTGCAGACGACGGGCCCCTGCGCGAGGAGGGCGACGATGCTCACCACCCGTTATGTCACCGGTGCTCCGAACTGGATCGATGTCGGCGCCCCCGACATCGACGGCGCCGCCGCCTTCTACGGAGCACTGTTCGGCTGGCGGTTCCAGCCGGGCGGCCCGGAGGTCGGGGGGTACGGCCTGTTCCGGCTCGGCGGCCGGACGGCCGCCGGAGGCATGCAGGCCACGCCGGAGCAGGGCCCGCCCTCCTGGACGGTGTACTTCCAGTCGCCGGACGCGGACGCCACGTCGCGGGCGGCCGAGCAGGCGCGCGGCGCGGTGAGGGTGCAGCCCATGGACGTCCAGGACCTGGGCCGGATGGCGATCCTCGCCGACCGGGCCGGGGTGACCTTCGGCCTGTGGCAGCCGGGCCGCAACAAGGGGCTGGAGGTCGTCCAGGAGCACGGCTCGCTGTGCTGGGTCGAGCTGTACACGGCGGACGTCCCGGCCGCGGCGGCCTTCTACCACTCCGTGCTGGGCCTGGAGACCTTCGGCGCGGACTTCGCCGGCGGTGCGTACACCACGTTCAACCCCGCCGGGCAGAGCGAGGGCGCCATGTTCGGCGGGGTCGTGCCCCTGGCGGACGACCCGGTGGAGGACGAGGCCTACTGGCTGCCGTACTTCGAGGTCGCCGACACGGACGCGACGGTCGCCAGGGCCGCGGAGCTGGGCGGCACGGTCCGCCTCCCGGCCACCGATGTGCCGTCCGTCGGCCGCCTCGCCAAACTCGCCGACCCCTACGGTGCCCGTTTCGCGGTGATCCACAGCGAGCCGCAGCAGGGCTGAGCCGACCCGGCGTGCCGTCCGGATCGCCCCGGCGGCCCCCGGGCCGGCCGGGGAGCGGGCCTCGCGCGAATGTCCGGGGGCAGAGCGGGGCGCCTGAGAACTCGGGTGTCCTCAGCCGTCGTGCGAGTGCCGCGGCGGGGGGCTTGTCGCGCAGATCCCCGCGCCCCTCAGGAGCCCGACGACGGCGCCACGGCACGGCGGAGCGCAGGCACCTCAGGCCGATCCGCGTCGCACCAGCGTCGTCGGCAGCACCACGCTGGACTGAGGTGCCCCGACGCCCTCCCGCGGGGCGTCGCGGTCGAGGCCGCGCAGCAGCAGGCGGGCCATCAGGCGGCCCATCTCCTCGATGTCCTGACGCACCGTCGTCAGCGGCGGGTCGGTCTGTTCGGCGACGGGCCGCATGTCGTCGAAGCCGATCACGGCCACGTCGTCGGGGACGCGGCGGCCCGATGCGCGCAGGACGCGCAGCGCTCCGGAGGCCATGAGGTCGTTGGCGGCGAACACCGCGTCCACGTCCGGGCACCGGCCGAGGAGCTCGCGCATCGCCTGCTCGCCGCCGGCCGGGGTGAAGTCGGACTCGGCGATCAGCCGTGGGTCGGCGTCCACCATGACGTCCCGGTAGCCGTCGAGGCGGTCCACGGCGGAGGTCTGGTCGAGGGGGCCGGTGATGTGCGCGATCCGGGTGCGGCCGAGCCCTGCCAGGTGCCGTACGGCGTCACGGGCGCCGCCGCGGTTGTCGCTGTCGACGTAGACGACGTCACGCCGGTCGCCGCTCCAGCCGGGACGGCCCCCGAAGACCGTGGGGATGCCTGCCCGCTGCGTCAGCTCCGGCAGCGGGTCGTCGAGGTGCAGGGAGAAGACGAGGGCGCCGTCGACGTGCCCGCCGGCGAGGTACCGCCCGACCCGAGCGTGGTCGTCCCGGCCCTCCGTGAGCAGCAGCACGAGCTGATTGTCGTGGGCGGTGAGCTCCTTACTGATGCCGCGCAGCTGGAGCGCGAAGAACGGGTCGGCGAAGACCCTGGTCTCCGGTTCGGCGACGACGACCGCGATGGCGTCGTGCCGTCGGGTCACCAGGGAGCGGGCGGCCTGGTTGGGCACGTACCCCAGTTCCTCCACGGCCTTGCGGACCCGCTCCACGAGGACGTCGCGCACGCCGTCCCCGCCGTTGACCACGCGGGAGACGGTGGCCCGCGAGACCCCGGCCCGGGCGGCCACGGCCTCCAGCGTGGGGCGTGGCGCTGTGTCGGTCACTTCGGGGCTCCTCACCTGCGGCTGCCGCTCAGGATAGCCCCGGCACGCAGCGCGGTGAGAGCGCTCTCGCCCCCCTCTGGGCAGCGCCCCTCAATGCTCACCCCCTCCGGGCAGCGCCCCTCAATGCTCCTGGCCGCCGTCCGTCGGCGCCGTCAGTGCTCGTGGCCTCCGCCCGCCGACGCCTCCCCGTGCTCGTGGCCGCCGCCCGCCGGCTCGTCGCCGTGCTCGTGCGGGTCGTGTCCCGGGATGGTCCCGTCCGGCTTCTTCACGAGGAACAGTCCCACCATCCCCATGTCGGAGTGGCTCTGCACGTGGCAGTGGTACATCCAGGCGCCGGCGCCGACCCCCTCCCCCGCGATCACCTGGAAGCCGAAGGAGTCGGCCGGGCCGGTGATCTTGTTGTCGATGACCTGGCTGGGGTCCTCGGGGCCGGTAAGGATGCCGGTGCGGTTGTCCGCCCAGCGGTGACCGTGCATGTGGAACGTGTGGTAGAACTCGCCGTGCGTGATCACCACGAACTCGACGCGGTCGCCCACCGTCGCCTCGAAGTTGGGCCCCGAGTGCGGCGGTCGGTTGTTGATGCGCATGTCGTTGAAGACGACGGTGTGCGTGCGGTCGGGCAGGACGTCGCCCTTGCGGCGGACGATGACCGCGCCGAAGAGGCCCTTCTGGAGCCCCACGGTGCCGTGTTCGGTGCCGACGACGTGGTCGTGGTAGTGCCAGTAGCCCGCGCTGCCCGAGCGCCAGGTGCCGTCCTTGCGGCGCCCCGGGGCGTGGGTGCGCCAGGTGTAGGTGCGGGTACCGCCCGGCTCCACATGACTGCGGTTCAGTTTCGTGCCGTCGCTGGTGATCTCGTAGTCGAGACCGTGGACGTGCAGGCTGACCTCCACATCCATGGTGTTCTCGAACTCGACGTGCAGGGTGTCGCCCTCGTTGAGCTCGATCAGCGGGCCCGGGACGCTCGCCTTTCCCTTCTCCAGGCCGTAGCCCATCTGCCCGTCGGGGAGCTTCTCGGCGTAGAGCTTGATGCGCTTGACCTCGCCTCCGGCGGGGGCCGTCTTCACCGGTCCGGCGGCGCTCACGGCCTCCGGCGCCACGGACAACGATGTCGCGACGGCCGCGCCGCCCAGCAGGACCCGCCGGTTGAAGCTGCGTCTGTCCATGCGGAACTCCCCACCCTGGTAAGGCATTTACGGAGGCGTACCTGTGATGAACCTGTGCGACGGTACCGGCCGCGCTCTCGTTTATCCACACTCAAGACAAAGTTGGTGCCATCCCGGTCATAGGTATTGGCGAGACATGCAAAGGGGTTTAGCTTCCTTGGCGGTGTTGCTGTGACCGAGGAGGTGCCCATGCACTTACGAGGGTTGAGCAAGTCAAGACGCGTCTGGGCGGCGTCCGTCGCCGCCGGGGTGGTGACCGCCGGGCTGCTGTCGGGCCCCGCCGCGACCGCGCGCCCTTTCCCGGAACCCCCGCTGACAACGATGTCGATCAAGTCGCCGCCGGGCGGCGCGAACGTACGGGTGCTGATCTTCCACGGTTCCGCGGCGGCCGGGGAGGAGTCGCCGGTGGTGGACGCCGGGATCGAGGCCATCGAGGACATCGGCCTGACGGGCCCGGCGAACCGCCGTTTCAAGGTGCAGGCCACCGCCGACGCCTCGGTGTTCACCGACGAGACGCGGCTCGGCCGCTTCAACGCGGTCGTGTTCCTGACCGGCGGGGGCGATGTCCTCGACGCGGAGCAGGAGGCGGGCCTGGAGGCCTACATGGAGGCCGGCGGCGGGTTCGTCGGCATTCATGACGCGGCGCGCGCGGAGCCGTACTCGGACTGGTTCACCGGACTGGTGGGTGCCCGTCCGGCCGCGTCGAGCCCCACGGCCGTCCAGCGGGCGACGGTGGAGGTGGGTGACCGCGGCCACCCCGCCACCAAGGGCCTGCCGATGCAGTGGAAGCGTCCGGACCGGTGGCTGAACTGGGTGAAGAACCCCTCCGGGGACGTGCACACGGTGGCCCGGGTCCGCGAGTCCACGTACCAGCCGGGAACAGGCTCCAACGGCTGGGACCATCCGGTGAGTTGGTGCCGTGACTACGACGGCGGACGCTCCTTCTACACGGGCATGGGCGGGACGGTGTCGTCGTACGACGAGACCGACTTCCGCGAGCATCTGCGCGGCGCGCTGATGTGGACGACCCGGCTGGAGCAGGCCGACTGCAAGGCGACCATCAACGCCAACTACGTGGCGGAGCGGCTGACCAAGCCCAACCAGCCAGGCCGGAACGACCAGATCGGCGAGCCGCACGGCATGGTCACCGCGCCCGACGGCCGGGTGTTCTACATCGGCCGGGGCGGCGCCGACTCCTCGCAGCCGGTGATCACCGACTGGAACAACCCGGACATCGGCAAGGGCAAGGGCGAGATCCACGTCTACGACCCGAAGACCAAGCAGGTCACCCTGGCCGGGGCACTCACCGTCTTCGGCAACAAGGGCGGCGGCGACGAGCTGGTCAAGGTCGAGGAGGGGCTGCTCGGCATCGAGCTGGACCCCGGGTTCGCGCAGAACGGCTGGGTGTACCTGCACTACACGCCGCACGAGCGGATCAACCGCGAGACGCGGATGGCGGAGCGGCGGGTCTCCCGGTTCACGCTCGACCGGGCCACGAACAAGCTGGACCTGTCCAGCGAGAAGGTGCTGCTGAAGTGGCCGGTGCAGATCCACAGTTGCTGCCACGCGGGCGGCGGGATGGCCTGGGACTCCAAGGGCAACCTGTACATCGCCACCGGTGACAACAACTCCAGCGGCTTCAGCTCCGGTTACTCGGGTAACAACCCGGAGCCGAACTACAAGGGCGTGTCCTTCGCGGACGCGCGCCGCACCGCGGGCAACACCAACAACCTCAACGGCAAGATCCTGCGCATCCACCCGGAGCCGGACGGGACGTACACGCTCCCCGCGGGCAATCTCTTCACCGGGAAGGAGCCCGACGAGGGCGGCGGCAAGACGCGCGGTGAGATCTATGTGATGGGCGTCCGCAACCCGGCGCGCATCTCCGTCGACAAGTCGACCGACGTGCTCTACGCAGGCTGGGTCGGACCGGACGCGAGCGCGCCCTCGACGACCTGGGGCCCGGCCAAGTACGACACGTTCGCCGCCATCACCAAGGCGGGCAACCGGGGCTGGCCGTACTGCATGGGCAACAAGCAGCCGTACCGGGACCGCAATCTGCCGGATCCGTCCAAGCCGCTGGGCTGGTACGACTGCGACCACCCGAAGAACGAGTCGCCGAACAACGACGGGCTGGTCAACCTGCCGCCGGTGACCGGCAACAACATCTGGTACGCGCCCTCGGGCGGCGGCCCGGACTACCCGCGCGACGCGAACGGCGTCCCGTCGTACAAGCCCGCGGAGGCCACCTACCGGCTGCCCTGGCTGAAGGGCGGCGGGCAGGCCGCGATGAACGGGCCGGTCTACCGGTACGACGGGGTCGCGGCCGACAGTGCCGTGAAGTGGCCCGCGTACTGGGACGGCAAGTGGTTCGTCGGTGACTTCTACGACGCCGACCAGCCGCGCAACGCGGTGCTCATGGACCCGAAGACGCAAGGAGACGGCGGTCTGCCCGTGCACGCGGAGTCGCTGAAGAAGATCGTGCCGGTCGGCAACGACGGCATCAGGAACCTGATGGACTGGAAGTTCGGTCCGGACGGCGCGCTGTACGTCCTCGACTACGGGCGCGGCTTCTTCACCTCCGACTCCAAGTCGGCGCTGTGGCGGGTCACCTACAAGGGCGGCGGGCCCACCCCGGCCGTCGGCCAGCTGGCGAGGGGGACCGAGTGATCCGGCAACGAAGAGTCTGGGCCGCCCTGCTGGCCGCCCTGCTGCTGATGCTCGGCGTGCAGGCACTGCCCGCCGCCGGGCAGCCAGAGACGAAGGCGGCCGCCGACCAGGTGCTGACCTGGACGGCCGGCAACGACATCGACAAGTACCTCTCGGCGCCGAAGACGGCGGTCGCCGGTGCCGCCACGATCGTCTTCGAGAACAGCGCGGCCACCGGCAACACCACGGGCATGCCGCACACCCTGACGTTCGTGACCAGCGACCCCGAGTTCAACAGCGACGTGCAGCTCAACATCCTGGCCAACCCCAACGACGCCCAGGGCGGCAGGCACACCGCCCAGGTGACGCTCACACCCGGCCGGTACTTCTACCACTGCACGATCCCCGGCCACGGCCAGATGCAGGGCATCCTGACGGTGACCGAGGGGACGGGCGGGGACACCACGGCGCCCGAGACGTCGGCGCACGTCAGCGGTACGCAGAACACGCAGGGCGAGTACGTCGGCTCGGCGAGCGTGGCGCTGCACGCCACCGACGAGGGCGGCTCCGGCGTCGAGCGGATCGAGTACGCGATCGGTGACGCGGGTGCCTGGCAGCCGTACACCGCGCCGGTCGTCGTCGATCGGGTCGGCAGCCACACGGTCCGCTACCGGGCGTTCGACAAGGCGGGGAACGTCTCCGCCGAGAAGAGCGCGCGGTTCACGGTCGTGGCGCCCCAGTCCGACGACACCACCGCGCCGGAGACCTCGGCGACGGTGAGCGGTGAGCGCGACGCCGGCGGGGCGTACATCGACATGGCGACGGTCACCGTCTCGGCCTCCGACACGGGGTCCGGGGTCAACACCGTCGAGTACGCGGTCGGGCCGGGAGCCTGGCAGCTGTACACCGGGCCCGTGATGGTCCACCAGGTGGGTGAACACACCGTCCGCTACCGGGCCACCGACAAGGCGGGCAACGTGGCGGCGGAGAAGAGCGTGCGGTTCACGGTCGTCGCGGCGCCACCCGCGGACACCACCCCGCCGGTGACCGGCGTGACCGTGGAGGGCACGAAGAACGCGAGCGGCGCGTACGTCAACAGCGCCCGGGTGACCGTCACGGCGACCGACGCGCACGGCTCGGGCGTCGACAAGATCGAGTACTCGCTCGACGGCGGGCCCTACCTGGCGTACTCGGCGCCGGTGGTGGTCGACCGGGCGGGTGCGCACACCGTGGCCTACCGGGCGACGGACAAGGCCGGCAACACCGCGGCGGCCCGCACGGTGACCTTCACGGTCGTCTCGGGGCAGGTCCCCGCGCCGGACTGCCCCGAGTACGACGAGCGGCTGACGGTGATCGTCGGCACGGTCGACTCGGGCGTGCGCAACCGCGTCACGGACAACCGGTGCCGGATCGGCGAGCTGATCGAGGACGAGAAGGAGTGGACGTCGCAGGCGCTGTTCCTCAAGCACGTGACCTCCGTCCTGGACGCGCTGCTGAAGGAAGGGGTGGTCGACGAACGGGAGTCCAAGGCGATCCGCAAGGCCGCCCGGCAGTCGGGCATCGGCAAGCCGGGACAGACCGAGGGCTACCGGGCGCTCTTCGACGGCACGGCGGAGTCCCTGGCCAAGTGGCAGCAGGTGGGCGGCGGTTCGTTCGGGCTGAACCCCGACGGGACGATCACCTCCAGCACCACCACGCCCGGCATGGGCATGCTGTGGTTCCCCCAGCGCACGTACGGCGACTTCTCGCTGAAGCTCCAGTGGCGTGACGACGCGCCGGGCACCGGCAACGCCAACTCCGGTGTGTTCGTGCGCTTCCCGTGGGTCCACGACCACCCGGAGGAGTCCCGCCCCGAGTGGGTCGCCATCAAGTACGGGCACGAGGTGCAGGTGCTCGACCGGCCCGACGGCGACATGTACAAGACGGGCTCGGTCTACGGGTTCGACCGCGTCGGTCTCGCCGGTGCCGGTGTCACCCAGAAGGGCACCTGGAACGACTACGAGATCCGGGTGGAGGGCCAGCACTACTCGGTGTTCCGCAACGGCGTGCTGATCAACGAGTTCGACAACACCGGGGGCCAGGAGTTCACCCCGCCTCGCTCGGACGACCCGGGCACGGACGGGCGGCGCTTCGCCTCCGGCTACCTCGGGCTTCAGGTGCACGGCACCACGGACGTGGTCTCGTACCGCGACATCCGGATCAAGGAGCTGTAGGAGGTTCCTTCTCCTTACGGGCCCTGCTCGGCTGTACCCGTCTGGGCTCCCCCGGCATCTTCGGATACTCGGGCGGGTACGGCAGGTCGCCCAGTCCGTGGTCGTGTTCGTCACGGCGGGCGAGGTCGAGCAGGGCTTCCAGGGAGTAGCGCTTGTCGTCCATGTCCGCGTGCACGTCGCCGAGTTCGGCGAAGCGCGCGGGCATGGTCGCGAGGTCGAAGTCCTGGGGGTGCGCGACCCCGACCTCCTCCCAGCGCAGGGGGGCGGAGACGGGAGCGTGCGGGCGGGGGCGTACGGAGTAGGCGGAGGCGATCGTGCGGTCGCGTGCCGTCTGGTTGTAGTCCAGGAAGATGCGCTCGCCCCGCTCCTCCTTCCACCACTTGATGGTCACCTGCTCGGGCATCCGCCGTTCCATCTCGCGGCCGACGGCGATGGCGGCGCGGCGGACCTGGGTGAAGGTCCAGCGCGGCTCGATGGGCACGAAGACATGCAGTCCCCGGCCGCCCGAGGTCTTGGGAAAGCCGCGCAGTCCGCCGAACTCGTCGAGCACCGCCCGCAGTTCGTGGGCGGCGCGGGCGGCGTCGTCGTAGTCCGTGCCGGGCTGCGGGTCGAGGTCGATGCGGAGTTCGTCCGGGTGGTCGACGTCGTCGCGGCGCACCGGCCAGGGGTGGAAGGTGAGGGTGCCGAACTGGGCGGCCCACACCACGGCTCCGGCCTCGGTGGGGCACATCTCGTCGGCGCTGCGGCCGCTGGGGAAGGTGATGTGCGCGGTCGGGATCCAGTCGGGCATGTTCTTGGGCGCCCGCTTCTGGAAGAAGTTCTCACCGGTCACGCCCTCCGGGTAGCGTTCCAGGGTGGTGGGCCGGTCGCGCAGGGCGCGCAGGATGCCGGGGCCGACGGCGATGTAGTAGCGGGCGAGGTCCAGCTTGGTGAAGCCGCGCTCCGGGAAGAAGATCTTGTCCGGGCTGGACAGCCGTACGGTCCGGCCGTCCACCTCCAGTTCCACCGCGTCACCCATGCTGGACACGGTAGGCGCAGCCCACGCACCTCGCATATCGGGCGGACCGGGGTGTATCAGAGCAGAATCGACCCATGGGTCCGCGGAGAATCTCTTATCCGCAGGTCAGGGCGCATTCCGCGTTCCTCTCACGGCGGTTCTCTCACAACTCCAGAGGGCTGTGAGCACGCGCGGTGACCACGTCCAGACGGCCCTCGGGCAGGGGCGCCACCGGATCAGCAATGGCACGTTGCTCAGGCGCGGGCCTGGACGATCAGGGTCCCCACCGTTCGAGGCCCCGACGGTGCTGGCAAGACCATCGCGCGCACGTCCATGTAGCCATGCTCCGCCAGCAGCTGCTCCCACGCGTCGGGCTCGTAGTCCCACCGCTTCACGACGAGCGGGTCCTCATCGTCGCCGCGCGGGATGTACGAGGCCTGGCAGCCGTAGCAGCCCTCCACAGGAGGCCGCTGCGAGAACACCAGCCGACCGCCTGGACGCAGCCGCTCACGTACAACTGGCAGCAACCGGGCCGGGTCGGTGAACCAGACGGCGCCGTACACCGAGTACACCGCGTCGAAGGTCTGCGCCGATTCCCGCAGGTAGCTGACAGCATCGACCTGGCGGAGGTCCAGGCCGGGCAGGTACCCCCAGCGCTCAGCGGCTGCGTGCAGCTGTGCGGGCGAGACGTCGATACCGACGGCGCGCATGCCGATCGCGGCCAAGTGCGCAGCGTTGCCGCCCTTGCCGCACCCGAGGTCCAGTGCGCGCCCCCCGGGCGGCAGGCGCAGAAGCTCAGCTCCCGGCCCATGGTCGGGGTACTGCGTCCAGTTGAACCAGGTGGTTTCGCCGCGGGCGTTCACGGGTCGGCGTTCGGGCCGCTGCCGCGAGTACGTGTCCCAGGCGATCGCCGTGTCCGTCACTCAAGCTCCGCTCGTCGGGCCAGCCGCCCGGTGGAGGCACCGGACGGCTGGAGTCTTGCATGGGTGTGGGGCTACGTGTTGGGGCTGTCGGTGCATCCGGCGTGGCACTGATGGCAGTCGGCCATGTCCGGCCACAGCTCCTCGTCAACGGCGTAGCCAACGGCCGTGATGGCGGCGAGGGTGCGCTCGCGGGTGGCCTGGGGGCCGCCGGGCGTCTCGTCGTTCTCGTCGGTCGGTACGTGGTGGACGAAGCGGCCTACGACCTCCTCGCAGAAGCGGGTGTAGTCGACGGTGTGCAGGATGAACGCATGCCAGCCGTAGTCGACCAGCTTGCTCGGGGCGAGGGACTGGCCGGGCTGGTTGCCGGAAGCGGCGATGAACGCGGCGGCCTGGCCGACGATGCGACGAGCGGTCGCCTCGGTGATCTCCGGGTGGTCGGCGGTGATGCGGCGGGCGAGCCGGTCGGTCACCTCAGGGTCAACCAGGGTGATCGGGTCGGTCGTGCCCACGGGACGTTCCAACGCGATGGTCACGTGCCTACTCCTCGTGTGGGACTGGTGCCTCCGGTTGGAGGCTCTAGACCCGCCCGCCCCAGTGCTCATGGGGTACAGGGCGAGCGGGGGCTTGGGCCGGTCAGGTGCTGCGGCGTGCCTGCCGGTACTCCGCGGTGAGGCGAGCGGCGGTGTCGCAAGGGAGGTTGAGGTTCGCGCCCTGCGCGTCTGTGGCCCGGCACGTCGGGCGCGTCAGGCAGTGATCCCATAGGGCGGCCTGCTCGGGCGTCTCGGCGAGGATCATCCGTGCACCTCCAGCGCGAGACGGCGCAGAGCGCGACGGGTGTCGCACAGGATGGGGTTGTCCACGCACTGCTCGCAGGCGCCGGAGTGCACGCCGTATGTGCGGAGCGCTGCAGCGCGTACGCAGTCAGGGCAGCCGCGGGGGAAGAGGGTCACCCCGTGGGGCCCGGGGCGCTCGCCGAGGTCGACGGCGGTCTCGATGGTGAGCCGGTTCTGGCACCAGACGCAGGCCGCGCCGCGGGCCTGTAACGCCGACAGACTGGCGACCTTGGGGAGCGGTAGCAGGGCAAGCGCGGAAGTCTCTGCGCTGCTGCTGGTGCGCGTCTCCCCTAGCACGAGGGCCTCCACGGTTGCGGTGATCCGACTCACACCAACGACCGTAGGCAGGCATAAACGGGTCGATCCGAGCTGACAGTTCGGGTGAACCAGAGGCTCGGCGGGCTTACACCAGACCGATCCGCACCGCGAGCTGCTCGGCCTGCCGGGCGTGCATGGCCCGGGCCCGGCGGATCACCGTCAGGACCAACTGCCGGGCGAGCGGCGTCCGGGCGAGATCCTCAGGGGCGATCGCCTCCAGGCCGAGGAGCGCGAGGAGCACAGCAGCGTCATCCCGGCGCTGACACGCCGCGACCTCCAGCCCGAACGTGAACTCTCGCTCCAGCGACGGCAGCCCGCTCGTGTCGATGGCGTCCGCTGTGTGGAGAGCCTCGCCCGTCTCGCCCGCCTCCATCTCGATGGAGACGGCGTGCAGCGCCACGTTCGTGGGCCCGAAGACCGTCCGGCCCACGTTGCTGGCGTCCGAGACCTCGCGGGCAGCCGGGGCAGCGTTTTCCCTCAGCCGCTCCCGCGCCTCCCACCACCGGCGCCGACGGGCGGCGGCCACCACCGCGACAAGCTGCAGAGCACCGCCCATCGCCTTTCGATCCGCCTCCGCTACCCGGGCGGCGGTCACCTGCTCGGCGGCCCGTAACGCCAACTCCTCGGCCTCGCCGGGCTGGCCCGCAGCGAGCAGCACATGCCCGAGGTTCCACTGGGCGGCGGCAATGCGCAGCGGGTCGTCGGCGTCCTCGGCGGCGCGCATCGCCCGGTCGGCGGCGAGGGTGGCCAGGTCGACCCGTCCGGTGCGGCGCAGGTACGAGCGGAGCAGGCAGTACAGGTCTGAGGCCGCGCGCAGTACGGCGCGGCGCTCTGCCTGGTCCGCTCCCGCCCGGGCGGCGCGCACGGCGTGCTCGGTGTCAGCGACGAGGGCGGGGAGCGTCTCGGCGGCCCTGGTGAAGCGGTCGCCTGCGGTCTGCCAGCTCTGCCACGCGGCCTCCACTCGGTTCCTCAGCTCGGCTGCCGAGATGGGCGGGGCGCTGAGCGCCGGGCCGTAGCCGAGGAGTGCGCAACCGACCGCGGCCTCGGCAGTGTCCGTCGACTCCTCCTCGGCCGGCGGCTGCTCCGACAGAAGCGCGGCCGTGGGTACCCCCAGCTCCTGCGCGAGGGCGTACAGGATGGGCAGCGACGGCACCTTGAGGCCCCGCTCGATCTGCGACAGGTAGTCGGGCGAGATACCGACCAGGCCGGCGACCGCGTCCTGCCGGCGCCCGCCGCGGTAGTGGCGGATCCTGTCCCCGATGGGGAGGTCTGCTGCAACCATGCGCCTGCTCCTCGCTGCTTGTTCCGAGCGTAGGGTGCCCGCTGCGTGGGGACCGGGAGTTCGTGAAGAGGGGAGGCACTGGTGCCTGAACTGGTGTTGTGGGACATCGACCACACGTTGATGGCGACTCGAGGACTCGGCGGCGAGCTGTGGGCCGAGGCGTTCGAGCAGGTAACCGGCGTGGCGCTGCGCGAGCAGGCCTCTGTGACCGGGTCGACGGAACGCGTGATCCTGCGGGAGACCGCGCGGCTGCACGACATCCTTTACAGCGACGACCTGTTCGGGCGGTTCGCTGACGCGCTCGGTGCCGTGCACGTCCGGCGGGCGGCCGAGATGCGCGAGCGGGGCCACGCGCTGCCGGGCGCTGCCGCGGCGCTCGCTGCTCTCGCGGACCGGGGCGTGCGGCAGTCCGTGGTGACCGGCAACGTCCGCCAGGCCGCCGAGGTGAAGCTGGCTGTGTTCGGTCTCGACGCCTACCTGCGGCTCAACGAAGGGGCGTACGGCGAGGACGGGGACGGGCGGCCCGAGCTGCTGCGTGCGGCCCTTAAGCGGGCGGGTGTGGCCTCGCAGGACGCTGTGTTCCTGGGAGATACCCCGGCGGACGTCGCAGGGGGGCGCGAGGCCGGCGTTCGAGTGGTGGCGGTCGCGACGGGCAAGACCTCGGCGAGCGACCTGCGGGCAGCTGGCGCCCACTTCGTGCTGGAAGGGCTGTCGGACACTGGCCGGGCTCTCGCCGCCATCGGTGTATGACGAACCGCTGCTGCGCGGCCTCGCTGGCTGCGCGGCAGCGATGACAGGTGCTCGATGGAAGGCGACCGCTAGTTCTTGGGAATCGCCCACTCAACGGTGTCGCGGTCTGCTCTGCCGTAGACGACGCTGTCGGGTCGGCTCCCACGCTCGATGTCGAATGTGATCTTGCCTCGGAGGCAGTCACCAGGGTTGACGGTGGCGCCGTTGGTTGCGTACTCGGGCTTGGGCACGCCGGAACCGCTGAAGATGGGGGCGTCCAGGCGCGTGTCATCAGGGAAGCCGAGCGCCCACGGCTCCTGAGAGACCGTCACGGAGCTGCTCTTTGAGTCCACACACACCTTCACTTCCAGCACGGCCCACTCCGGGTTCTTGGAGTCGGCGATGTCTTCCGGTAGGCCGACGTCGTCGGCGGGCTGGGTGTAGCTGAGGACGGTCGTGGTACCGCTGATCGGGCTGCCGTCCTCGTCGGTGTCGGCCCACTTCCAGCCGGAGCCGAACCGGAGCGGTTTGGGAGGCGCCGACGCCTCCGCAGGGGCCTTATAGCTGGCCGCTTGGCTGGGTTTGTCGGCGTTGCTCTGTGTGGTGCTGTCACCGTCGTTGCAGGCAGTGAGGGTGAGCAGCAGGACTGCAATAGCAGTGATGGCGCGGGTACGCATGATCCCCCTGAGGTGCTGTGTGTCGAGAGGGCATCATGCGTCCCGTAAAGAGCGCCGGTGGGGCGTGTAGCCGTGTTGTGACCCGGCGTTCGTATGAGCAGGTATCTACCGGCCTCTCATGCGTGCTCCAACTCGCAGTTCAGGCAGTAGGTGGCGTGCGTCAGGTTCGGGCAGCCAGGCGTAGCGCATACCGTCGACGGCGGGTCGCCGTCCCTGATACTGACCGACGTCTGCCCCCTCATGAGAGCCTCCAGGACGAGCCTCGCGTGACGCTGCTCGCGAGCCACACCGCGGTCTCCGATCAAGTCGTCCAGCGGTACGGGTCTGTCCGCCAGGTAGTCCTCGTGCAAGCTGCGGAGCAGCTTCCAAAGGGGTTCGTCCTCTCCGCCGTTGACCTTCAGGTCGTAGGCGGTGATGAGTGCGTAGATCCGCTCGTAGTCGTGACGTCCGATCGGACGTTCCTCCATGGTCATGCCCTGAGTGTGCCTGCCCGTTTCGGCAGTACCGGAAGGGGGGAGGCGCTGGACACAGCGATGCCCCGCCAGAGTCGGTCAGGCCTTAGCTGCCGTGCGGGTAGCTGCATCGATATCCCGCCTTCCACTCGGCGAGCGAGCGTGGATTCCAGGCCGCGCGTACGGGGCGCCCGGCGAGGGGGAACCAGTCACAGAACACGCCGTCCCACTGATCGGTGAAGTGCTCCCACCCGTACTCGCCGTCGCAGGCTGGCTGACCGCAACTCCCGCACACCACGACTTCGCCAGTGAAGTCTCGGAACCGGCCCCGCCAATGGCCCCCGTCGCACGCGGAGCCGGTCGGCGAGAACGGCAACGGGTACTCCTGCCGCACGCTGTCGAGGGCGAAGGAGCGCTTCCAGTCCATCCGGAGCAGCCCGACAGCGGCCGGGTACGCCGGGCAGAACACGCCCCTGTCTTGTTCGGCGAAGTGGCTTGCCCCCTGCGAACTGCGGTATGCGGGCTGGGCGCAGGCGCTGCAGATGTGGATATCCCCCTGGTAGGCTCCGATGCTCATTCCCGGCGCAGCGAGCTTGGGTGTAGCGGGCGCCGGAGTCGGCTGCGGCAGCGCGGATGTCTTGCTTCCGGCGACGATTTCGGGTCATCGGGGAGTCCTCCCTGGCGCGCCCACGCCCGCGCCGAAGCGAGGAGAAGTTTCAGTGATCGTGCGCGATTCGGAGAACCTTGTCCGCCTGCGGGGCGTGGGTGCTGGTCCGCGGGGATTCCGGCGTGCGCTGCCGCCTCGGCGGGAGCATACAGGCGTGCGGGGCCTTGTGGCGCACGACGCCGGTTGGATGGAGCGAACGAGCACCCCTCTAATCGCATGGGGTATGCGGTTAGAGGGCACTGAACTGCACTTTTGCGGTTGATGGCACTGGCTTGGCACGTCTCTGGATGCGTCTCGCGGGTCGGGGTGGTGCACTCGGTACAGGGGGTTGTCGGCTGGAGGTGCTATGGCTGGCAGCGAGAGAGGCCGTGGCCCGCGCTGGCGGGTGCGGCGACAGTGGGCGCGCATGGGCGTGTTGGGCCGCATCGTGGCCATCGCGCTGGGGTTACTGATTGCGTTCATCGTGTTGGGCGGCGCGCTGGAAGCGTGCGGGGCGACGGAGGACAAGCCCGAAGAGCCGCCTGTGACGAGCAGCGTGGACCCGTCGCCCCCTGCATCGCCAGATGCGACCGGGCTGCCGACCGCGGATACCGAGGTGCCTACGGTGCCCACCGCCACGGATACGGAGACCGAGACGGCGACCGAGGAAGCGACGTCGGATCCGCCAGAGAGCAGTCCGGCCGCGGATGTGTACTACGAGAATTGCGACGAGGCCCGGGCCGCCGGCGCAGCCCCCGTGTTTGCTGGCGATCCCGGGTACGGGCCGCACCTGGACCGTGACGGCGACGGGGTCGCGTGCGAACCCTGATCCGGCGCGGGAGCGGCTCCGAGAGATGCGCCTTTCACCCCCTCTAGGGCCACTACTTCGCAGGTCAGCGGCCACTACACCCCCCTATACGCGGGTAGCGGCCCCCCTCTAGATCCACTGGTGTGGGTAGAGGGGGGCCGCAGGGCGTTCCGGGGTCGGTTGTAGAGGGGGTGGGGGTCTACCGGGCGTCGAGCAGCTCGGGCGGAACGGCGGCCTCGAGGTCCTCGCGGCGGTAGCCCGCAAGGTTCTTCCCGCAGATGTTCACCTGCTTCGTCGTGCGCTTCACGCCCGCGTCCTCGAGCTCGCGGGCGAGACGCTCGGCGTCCCAGCGCCGTAGTCCTCGTCGAGGTTCTCCAGCCGCTGCAGCAGGTCGACGGTGTGCATGCGGGCGGCGTGCCGCATGACGGTGAGGCAGTCGGACAGCACCGCGGCGATGGACACGCCGGCCTGGTCGGCTGCGGCGGTCACGTCCTGGGTGGCGTCGCCGGTCAGCTGGTTGTGCTTCTGCCGCAGCGTGCGGCCGCGCTGGCACAGCTCGGCGAACCCGGGCCCGTCGAGGAAGTCGGCCCGCACGGTGACGAACGAGGCGGGGCCGGTGACCAGCCTGGTGCCCTTGTGCTCCTCGGAGAGGACGGAGGCGTCGGCGCCTTGGGCGGCCTTGCCCTTGCCGAGCACCATGTCGGACGAGGTCTGGTCGACGACCTGCGTCGAGTACCGCAGGGTGATGATCTCCCGCAGCTTGGTGGGCACGCTGTCGGCGTCGGGCCGTTGGGAGGCGAAGTTGCAGATGAACCCGGCCGCCGGGCCGCGCCGGGCGATGCGGCACAGGTCGTTGATGACCTGCTCGCGGTCGTCGCGCTCCATCACCGTGAAGTATTCCTGCAGCTCGTCGATCGTCACGAAGATGACCGGCAGGTTGCACTTCTCGACGATCCCAGGGGTCAGCTTGCCCTCAGGGCACACCGACACGGGCAGGCCGCGCAGCAGGACGAAGCGGCGCTCCATCTCCCCCAGCAGCTCCTTCAGCATGGCTTTCAGGGCGTCGACGGCGTCATCCTCGGCGCCCATCACCAGCCGGTGCGCTACGGCCTTCATGGGCATCCAGTCGGCGCCGCCCTTGCCGTCGGCGACCTAGTGCCGCACGTAGGGGTCGAGCAGACCGGCCGCGGTCATGAGGCGCTGCGTGAACGTCTTGCCCCGGCGCGGGAGGCCGCCGAAGAACAGCGACTGCCACATGACGGGCACGGTGATGCGGCCGGCCGGAGCAGGAGCCGTCAGCTTCTGCCTGAGGATCCCGCCGGGCGTCGTCTCACACTCGTCTCACACTCGTCTCACACACCTGCTCTCAGACGGCGTCGAATAGGCAGGTGACATGGGCTTTTGCGGACGCCACGCATAACAGGCGGACACCATGGACGACTCGTAGAGTCGACCCATGGATCTTCCGGTGATGCCCCCTGTCCTGCCGATGCTCGCCAAGTCCGTGGCGGCGATCCCCGAGGGCATGCAGTACGAGGCGAAGTGGGACGGCTTCCGGGCGATCGTGTTCCGCGACGGGGACGAGGTCGAGCTGGGCAGCCGCACCGGCAAGCCCTTGACCAGGTACTTTCCCGAGCTGGTGACAGCCGTACGGGAGAGGCTGCCGCAGCGTTGCGTGGTGGACGGGGAGATCGTGATCGCGCGCGAGGGGCATCTGGACTTCGACGCGCTGACGGAACGGATTCATCCGGCGGACTCCCGGGTGCGGATGCTGGCGGAGCGGACACCGGCTTCGCTGGTCGTGTTCGACCTGCTCGCACTGGGCGACGAGTCGCTGATGGACGCGCCGCTGACCGAGCGGCGGGAGCGGCTCACCGAGGCGCTGTCCGGGGTGCGGGCACCGGTGCACCTGGCACCGGCGACCACCGACATCGAGGTGGCGCGGCAGTGGTTCGAGGAGTACGAGGGGGCCGGTCTCGACGGCGTCATCGCCAAACCGCCCGCCGTGCGCTACCGGCCGGACGAGCGGGCCATGTTCAAGGTCAAGCACGAGCGGACGGCGGACGTCGTGGTCGCCGGGTACCGCCTGCACAAGAGCGGCCCCGTCGTCGGTTCGCTGCTGCTCGGCCTGTACGACGACCGGGGCACCCTCCAGCACGTGGGGGTGTCCGCCGCCTTCACGATGAAGCGGCGTGCCGAACTCGTGGAGGAGTTGGAGCCGCTGCGCCTGGACGATGCGAGCGGGCACCCGTGGGCCGCCTGGTCGGACGAGACCGCCCACGAGAAGGCCCGGCTGCCCGGGGCACCGAGCCGCTGGTCAGGGCGGAAAGACCTGTCGTGGGTGCCGCTGCGGCCGGACCGGGTGGCCGAGGTGGCGTACGACCACATGGAGAACGGGCAGCGTTTCCGGCACACCGCCCGTTTCCGCCGGTGGCGCCCGGACCGGACCCCCGAGAGCTGCACGTACGCACAACTGGAGGAGCCGGTCCGTTACGACCTGGCGCAGATCCTGGGCGTATAGCGGCGCATAGCCGCGCACAGCGGCTCACACGGCGCCGAGGGCCCGAGCCCTCACGGCTGCATGACGACCTTCACCGCGCCGTCCTGCTTGCGCTGGAACATCTCGTACGCGTGGGGGGCCTCCGACAGCGGCACCCGGTGGGTGGCGAAGTCGTCCACGCCGAGAGGGTCCTCGTCGGTCAGGTAGGGGAGGATCTCGTCGGCCCAGCGGCGGACGTTGGCCTGGCCCATGCGCATCTGGATCTGCTTGTCGAACAGGGTGAGCAACGGCAGCGGGTCCGCCATGCCGCCGTAGACGCCGGACAGCGAGATGGTGCCGCCGCGGCGCACCAGTTCGATCGCGGTGTGGAGCGCGGCGAGACGGTCGACGCTGAAGCGCTCGGCGATCGGGGCGCCCAGCTTGCGGGGGAGGACCGCCGCGGCGTTCTGCACCATGCGCGCGGCGGCGCTGCCGTGCGCCTCGGTGCCGACCGCGTCGATCACGGCGTCGGGGCCGCGGCCGCCCGTCCGGTCGCGGATCGCTTCGACGAGTTCCTTCTCGTCGTCGAAGGACCTCAGGTCGAAGGTCTCCACACCGCGTGCCTTCGCCCGGCGCAACCGGTCCGGGACGAGGTCCACGCCGAACACCTGTTCCGCGCCCTGGAGCCGGGCGACGCGGCAGGCCATGTCGCCGATGGGGCCGAGACCGAGCACGGCGACGCTGCCGCCCTTCGGGACGTCGGCGTAGGCGACCGCCTGCCAGGCGGTGGGCAGGACGTCGGACAGGTAGAGGAAACGGTCGTCTGCCGGGCCCTCGGGGACCTTGATCGGGCCGAACTGCGCCTGGGGGACGCGCAGGTACTCGGCCTGGGCACCCGGCACCGCGCCGTACAGGCGGGTGTAGCCGAACAGGGCGGCACCCATGCCCTCGCCCCGCACCTGGGTGGTCTCGCACTGGGTGGGCAGGCCGGTCAGGCACATCCAGCAGTTGCCGCAGGCGATCTGGAACGGGACGACGACCCTGTCCCCCACCTGGAGGTCCGGGACTCCCGCACCGACCTCCTCGACGATGCCCATGGGTTCATGACCGAGGATGTCGCCCGGGGTCATGAACGGGGTGAGCACTTCATACAGGTGCAGGTCGGACCCGCACAGCCCGGTGGAGGTGATGCGGATGATCGCGTCCGTCGGCTCCTGGAGCGTCGGATCGGGCACGTTCTCCACCCGGACGTCCCGCTTGCCCTGCCAGGTCACTGCCCTCATCGCCTCGCGCTCCCTCCGTCGGCGTGCGCGTCGGTCGTACGGCGCCGTCCGGGTACCCGGCCACCCCGCGCTGAACCTTGAGCCGATCGGCGGACGCGGCAAAGACACCTCCCCACCTGGATCGATCGACTATGGCCATCGATGTTCAGATAAGCGCACAATCAAGACACATCGAGGACATGGGGGCGCGGTGGCGACGGTGAGCATGGGGCGAGGGGCGCACGGGCGGCGCGCCACGAGGGCGGCGGCGCTGCTGGCAGCCGCGGTGACGACCGCCCTGGCGGCGGGCTGCACCGACGGGAGCGGACCGGGCGACGACGGCCGTGGAGCACCGAAGGACTCGCAGCACAGCACGTCCCCCTCGGCGACCGGGCCCTCCGCACTCGCCGTCAAGATCGACAACGCCGCCGCAGCCCGCCCGCACACGGGCGTCGAGGCCGCGGACGTGGTCTACGCGGAGCAGATCGAGGGCGGGCTGAGCCGGCTGATCGCGGTGTACGCGACCCGGCTGCCGAAGTCGGTCGGGCCGGTGCGCAGCGCGCGCGAGTCGGATCTGGAGCTGCTGCGCCAGTTCGACCGGCCCACGCTCGCCTTCTCCGGAGCCCAGAAGAAGTTGCTGCCGCTGGTCGACAAGGCGCCGCTGCGGGCGGAGACGCCGGGAAACGCCGCCGACGCCTTCTTCCGTGACACCGACCGGCCCGCCCCGCACAACCTCTACCTGAAGCCCGGGCGCATCGTGCCCGAGACCCCGGGCGAGGCCGCCCTGACCACCGGTTTCCACTACGGGGCGGCGCCCGCCGGCGGCACGGCGACGGCGTCCCGGACCGTGCGCTACCCGGCGGCCCGCTTCAGCTTCACCTGGTCGGACTCCCGTGACCGCTGGCTGGTCGGCATGGACGGCACACCCGCGACGACGGCCGACGGCGAGCGGATGACGGCGGCGACGGTCGTCGTGCAGTACGTGAAGGTGCGCGCCTCGTCCTTCCGGGACTTCCTCGGCAACAACACGCCGTACACCGAGACGGTCGGCTCGGGGAAGGCGCAGGTGCTGCGCGACGGGCGGGCCTGGGACGTGAACTGGAAGCGGGCGAAGCCCGCGGACGGGACCTCGTTCACCACCGGCGACGGCACACCGGTGAACTTCGCCGAGGGCCAGGTGTGGGTGATGTTCGCCGAGGCGCATTGACCGGCCCCGCCCTCCAGATGCCCCGCATCAGCGGGGCGTCACCACGGGCTCCCCGGGATGACGGAGTCCCTCGGCCGCGTCCGCGACCCGCCGGATGAGATCGAAGAACACCGTCCGCTCGTCGGCGGTCAGCGGGGCGAGGAACACCTGGTTCATCCGGGCGGTGCGCACGGTCAGTTTGCGATGCGTGCGCACCCCCTCGTCCGTCGGACGCAGCAGCGAGCGGCGGCCGTCCTGGGGGTCACGCACCTTGTCGAGCAGCCCGCGCCGGCTCAGCCGGCTGATCACCTCGGCGATGGTGGACCGGTCGAGTCCCACCCGTTCCCCCACCGTGCGCTGGTCAAGGCCGGGTTCGCCGACGAGGGTGTTGAGCACCGCGTACTGGGGCGACGTGATCTCCTCGGAGACCATCGCGTTCCACAGCAGGTAGTGCGCCTGCTGGAGCCGCCGGGCCAGGTGCCCGGGGTGGGTGGTGAGGTCCGCAACCGCCATGGACATTCCTCGCTTGGTTCGTTGGTGCGCTCTGTTCGTTGGTGCACTGAACAATACGCAATACACCAACCTCCGTCTTCCGGTCACACAGAGGTTCACTGCCGGATCCACGGAGGTCTTGACGCCCCTCCGACGTGGTGACAGCGTGAGGAGCAGCTCGCGGAAATGCTCAGTACCCTGATGAATCTGGTTGGGTCGCTCGGAAGAGATGGGGCTTCTCGGATGGACAAGGTGGTCGCCACGGCCCTGGAGGCGGTGGCCGGCGTACCGGACGGCGCGTCGCTCGCGGTGGGCGGTTTCGGGCTGAGCGGTGTGCCGAACGTGCTGATCGGGGCGCTGTACGAGCGCGGCGTGGCCGGATTGTCGGTGGTCTCCAACAACTGCGGGGCGATGGAGTCGGGCCTGGCGGTGCTGCTGGCCGCCGGCCGGATCGCCCGGGTCACGGGTTCCTACATCGGCGCCAACAAGGAGTTCGCGCGGCAGTACCTGGCCGGGGAGCTGGAGGTCGAGCTCATCCCGCAGGGCACACTCGCCGAGCGGTTGCGGGCCGGCGGCGCCGGGATCCCCGCCTTCTACACCCCGGCCGGGGTCGGCACGCAGGTGGCCGACGGCGGACTGCCCTGGCGCTACGACGGTCAGGGCGGGGTCGGCCTCGCCTCACCGCCGAAGGAGGTCCGGGAGTTCGACGGCACCGAGTACGTGCTGGAGCGGGCCATCCGTACCGACTTCGCCCTGGTGCGGGCCGCGCGCGGCGACCGGCACGGCAACCTCGTCTTCAACAAGTCCTCCCGGAACTTCAACCCCCTGGCGGCGATGGCCGGGAGGGTCACGATCGCCGAGGTGGAGGAGCTGGTGGAGCCCGGCGGGATCGACCCGGACGCGGTGCACCTGCCCGGCATCTTCGTGCAGCGGGTGCTCGCGCTCACCCCGGAGCAGGCGGCGGACAAGAGGATCGAGCAGCGGACGGTGAAGTCCTGATGGCCTGGACACGCGAGCAGATGGCGGCCCGGGCCGCGCGGGAGCTGCGGGACGGCCAGTACGTCAATCTCGGCATCGGTCTGCCCACGCTCATCCCGAACTTCCTCCCCGAGGGCGTGGAGGTCGTCCTCGAATCGGAGAACGGCATCCTGGGCACCGGGCCCTACCCCACGGAGGACGCCGTCGACCCGGACCTGATCAACGCCGGGAAGGAGACGGTGACGGTCCTGCCGGGCGCCTCCTTCTTCGACTCGGCGCTGTCCTTCTCGATGATCCGGGGCGGGCACATCGACGTGGCCGTGCTCGGCGCCATGCAGGTGTCCGAGCGGGGCGACCTGGCCAACTGGGCCGTCCCCGGCAAGCTGATCACCGGCATCGGCGGGGCCATGGACCTGGTGCACGGGGCCCGTACGGTCGTCGTCGTCATGAGGCACACCGCCAAGGACGGCTCGCCGAAGATCCTCACCGAGTGCTCCCTGCCGCTGACCGGCAAGGAGTGCGTGAACCGGGTCATCACCGACCTCGGCGTCCTGGACGTCACCGACGACGGGCTCGTGCTGGTGGAGACCGCGCCGGGGGTCACCGCCGGGGAGATCGTCGCCCGGACCGACGCCGGACTGACCGTGCCGGAGGGTTTGCGGTGAAGGACGTCTCCATCGTCGACGCGGTCCGCACAGCGGTGGAGTTGGTGTGGCCGCATGTGCATCGGGGTGGGGCAAGGGCTCGCCCTCGTTCTGGAGCGCTGAGCGATGCGCGCGGCTGCGGGCCGTGCGTGGCCGGTCGCGCAGTTCCCCGCGCTCCAGACGGAGCACGACCCTCAAGAACCTTCAGGGACTCTCATGACTCTCACTCAGCACGACATCGACCAGGCGATCGCGGCCGAGCGGGCCGCGTACGAGAAGCGGCTCGCCGACGGCGGACCCGTCGAGCACCAGCCGCGCCGCGACTACGCGCCGTACCGCTCCTCGGTGCTGCGGCACCCCTGGCAGCCGCCGGTCACCATCGACGTCAGCAAGGACCCCGAGCTGGTGGAGCTGTCCTCCCCCGCCTTCGGGGAACGGGACGTCACCGAGATCGACAACGACCTCACCCGGCAGCACGACGGCGAACCGATCGGAGAGCGCATCACCGTCTCCGGACGGCTGCTGGACCGCGACGGCCGCCCCGTGCGCGGCCAGCTCGTGGAGATCTGGCAGGCCAACTCGGCAGGCCGCTACGCCCACCGGCGCGAGCAGCACGACGCCCCGCTGGACCCCAACTTCACCGGCGTGGGCCGCACCCTCACCGACGACGACGGCCACTACCGCTTCACCACCGTCCAGCCGGGCCCCTACCCCTGGCGCCAGCACGTCAACGCCTGGCGGCCGGCGCACATCCACTTCTCGCTCTTCGGCACGGCGTTCACCCAGCGGCTCGTGACCCAGATGTACTTCCCGGGCGACCCCCTGCTCCCCTACGACCCGATCATCCAGTCCGTGACGGACGACGCGGCCCGGCAGCGGCTGGTCGCGACGTACGACCACAGCCTGTCGGTGCCGGAGTTCTCGATGGGCTACCACTGGGACATCGTGCTGGACGGCCCGCAGGCCACCTGGATCGAAGAAGGGCGCTGACCGGCCATGACGAAGATCGACACCAGCCGGCCCGACAGCGTGCTGCCCACCCCGTCGCACACCGTCGGCCCGTTCTACGGCCACGCCCTGCCGTTCCGCGGCGGCGAGGACATCGCACCCCTCGGGCATCCGGACACCGTCACCGTGCACGGTCACGTCACCGACGGCGGGCGCGCCCCGCTGCCGGACGCCCTGATCGAGCTGTGGGGCCCGGACCCCGACGGCAACCTGCCGACGGCCGACGGTTCGATGCGGCGTGACCCGGCCTCCGGAGGCTTCCTCGGGCGCAACGGCGTGGAGTTCACGGGCTGGGGACGCGTCCAGACCGACGCGAACGGCCACTGGTGCGCCCGCACCCTGCGGCCGGGTGCGCGGGGGCGCAACGCCCCGTACCTGAGCGTGTGCGTGTTGGCTCGCGGGCTGCTCGTGCACCTGTACACGCGGATCTACCTGCCGGACGACGCGAAGGTGCTGGCGGCCGACCCGCTGCTGTCCTCGCTGGAGGACCCCCGCCGCGACACGCTGATCGCGACGGAGGAGGGGAACGGCACATACCGTTTCGACATCCGCCTTCAGGGCGAAGGCGAGACGGTCTTCCTGGAGTTCACGTGACGGCGCATCCCGGTGACACCGGCCTGCTCGCCCCCGGCTGGGCCGACTCGGCGGCCTCCTCGGCCACCGGCGACGAGGCCTACCTGCGGGCCCTGCTCGACGCGGAGGCCGCGCTGACCCGCGCCCAGGCGGCGACCGGGCTCGCCCCGGCCGAGGCGGCCACGGCGGTGACCGAGGCGGCCGGTGCCACCGTCTTCGATGTCCGCTCCCTCGCCGAGCGCGCCCGTGCGGGCGGCAACCCCGTCATCCCCCTGGTCGCCGATCTGACCGAGGCCGTTGGCGAGTTGTACGGCCCCTACGTCCACCGCGGCGCGACCAGCCAGGACATCATGGACACGGCGACGATGCTGGTCGCCGGGCGCACCCTGGACGTGGTGCTGGCCGACCTCGCCCGCACCGAGCAGGCGCTGGCCCGGCTGGCCGCCGAGCACCGCGACACCGCGATGCCGGGGCGGACCCTCACCCAGCACGCGGTGCCGACCACGTTCGGGCTGAAGGCGGCCGGGTGGCGGTCGCTGGTGCTGGACGCCCGGGACCGGGTGCGAGCCGTCCGGGAGTCGCTGCCCGCCCAGCTCGGGGGCGCTGCGGGAACGCTGGCGGCCTTCGGGGCGTACGGCGCGTGCGATCCGGCCGGGCTGCCGGAGGCGTACGCCCGGGAACTCGGCCTGCGGGCACCCGACCTGCCCTGGCACACCCTGCGGACTCCGGTCGCCGACCTCGCCGGATGCCTCGCCTTCACCACGGGCGCGCTCGGCAAGCTCGCCGCGGACGTGCTCACCCTGTCGCGTACCGAGATCGCCGAGCTCGCGGAGGGCAGCGGCGGGGGCTCGTCCGCCATGCCGCACAAGTCCAACCCCGTGCGGTCCACGCTGATCGCCTCCGCCGCGCGGCGGGCGCCGCAGCTCGCGGCGATCCTGTACGGGGCGATGGCCGCGGAGGACGAACGCCCGGCCGGGGCCTGGCACGCCGAGTGGGAGCCGCTGCGGGATCTGCTGCGGCTGGTCGGCGGGGCCGCCCGGGACGCCGCCGAGCTGGCGTGGGGGCTGCGGATCAGTCCGGACGTCATGCGTGAACACCTGGACCTCACCCACGGGTTGATCGTCTCCGAGCGGCTGTCCGCCGAGCTGACCCCGGTACTGGGCCGGGCCCGCGCCAAGGAGCTCCTCACGCGCCTGGCCTGCGAGGGACGACCGCCGGCCGAGGCGCCGGAGTTGGCCGGGGTGGACCTCGACCCTGCTCATTACACGGGCTCCGCCGGAGCCCTCACCGACCGTGCTCTGGAGCGACATTGACCCTCCTGAACCACCGCGCCGAAGGGCCAGCCTCCGCTCCCCCGCTGCTGCTCGGCCCCTCGCTCGGCACGTCGTACGCCCTGTGGGACGGCGTGGCGCCCGAACTGTCCATCACCCACCGCGTGGTGCGCTGGGACCTGCCCGGGCACGGCGGTTCGGCGGCCGGTCTCATCCGCGCGGGCGCGAGCGTCGGTGACCTCGCCGGACGGGTGCTGGCGCTCGCCGACTCGCTCGGCATCGAGCGGTTCACGTACGCGGGTGTCTCGCTGGGCGGGGCCGTGGGGCTGCACCTGGCGGTGCACCATCCGCAGCGGCTGTCGTCGCTCGCCGTGATCTGTTCGTCGGCGCACTTCAACGGTTCCAGGCCCTGGGAGGAGCGGGCCGCGCTGGTCCGGCGCGAAGGGCTCGCCGGGCTGGCCGAGAACGCCGGCGCGCGCTGGTTCGCCGGCGACTTCACCGTGCCCCGCCTGGTCCGGGACCACCGGGACGCCGACCCGGAGGCGTACGCCGCCTGCTGTGACGCGCTGGCCGCGTTCGACCTGCGGGAGCGGCTCCCGGAGATCACCGTGCCGACCCTGCTGGTCGCCGGCCGGGAGGATCCCGCGACTCCACCCGCGCACCTGCGGGAGATCGCCGACGCCGTGCCGGGCGCGACGCTCATGGAGCTGCCGGGCGCCTCCCATCTGGCGCCGGCCCAGTGCCCGGAGGCGGTGCTGACCGCTCTGCGCGCCCACTTCGGCCAAGACGCCCGGCGGGGCATGGCGGTACGGCGCGAGGTGCTCGGCGACGCGCACGTCGACCGGGCCCAGGCCCGGCAGACCCCCTTCACGGCGCGCTTCCAGGACTTCATCTCCCGCTACGCGTGGGGCGAAATCTGGACCGACCCGACCCTGTCGCACCGCGAACGCAGCATGATCACCCTCACCGCGCTGGTCGCACACGGCCACTACGACGAGCTGGCCATGCACATCCGCGCGGCCTGCCGCAACGGCCTCTCCCCGGAGGAGATCGGCGCGGTACTGCTGCAGACGGCGGTGTACTGCGGCGTGCCCGCGGCGAACTCGGCGTTCGCGACGGCCCAGCGGGTGCTGGCCGAGGAGGCCGGCACCTCGTGAGAGCTGCGGGGCGGGACGGTGACCGGCCACGCAAGACGGCGGGGCGGTGACCAGAGCCACGCGGCGGGCAGGGCGGTGATCGGACCCACACAGGAGGCCGGAGCGGCGATGGTCGGACCACGGGACACCGAGCGGCGATCTGACCCGCGCAGGGCGGCGGGTCGCGCGCGGCCGTCGGGCGATTGCCCCGGGTGTGTGTCAGGCCGGGCCGACGCCGGTCCCGAGCGCGGCCCGCGCCCGCTCCGCCAGTCCGTCGGCGCCGCACGAGACCGCCAGGTCGAGGCCGCGATGCAGATCGGCGGCCGAGCGGGCCGCGATGCCGAACTCGATGCGGGCGGCGGCGTGTTCGTACTGGCAGGGCGAGGCCTCGAGATAGGTGACGGCCTGGCCGTAGAGCCGGACCGCCCGCTGCCCCGTCTCCAGGTCGGCGGCACAGCGCAGGGCTTCTCCTATCGCGGTGTCGGTGCCGAAGCGCTCGGCCTGGCGGCGTACGTCCACGGCGAGCCGGGCGGCCCGGGCCGGGTCCTCGGTGCGCAGGGCGCGGGCGAGGTCGGCCGCCCAGGGAACGAGCACGGGGTTGTGGTGGCCGCGGGCCGCCGCCGCCTTCTCCGCGGCCTCCAGTTCGTTGATGCCGTCCTTGGTGCGGCCGACGGCCAGCAGCAACCGGCCGCGCACGGATCGCGGGTCGGGCAGGACGATGGTGGACGGGTAGGGCGGCGCGAAACCGTGCCGTTCGGCGATGTCCCAGGCCTGCTCGACCTGACCGCGGGCCAGCAGGGTGTCGACCAGGCTGCACGTCGCGGACCAGTACAGGGGCAGACCCCGGCCGACGCGCTCGGCGAGGCGCAGCGCCTCGCGCAGGGACGCCTCCGCCTCCTTCAGCCGGCCCCGCCTGCGGTGGCCGATCCCCACGTAGGCGTGGGCCAGGGCGAGGTGGCCGCCACTCCAGCCGGCCGTCTCGTAGGCGCGCAGTGCTTCGTTGTAGAGGGCTTCGGCGCGGTCGAGGCGGTCGGTGAAGCCGTACGCGTTGGCCAGCATCAACAGCAGCTCTATGCCCCACTCGGTGTCGGTCCAGCCGAGCCCCGGGGCGAGCCGGCCGTTGACGAGGGCGCGGTCGCACAGTTCCACGACCTCCTCGGCGTTCTCACCGTGCATCAGGGCGTCGAAGCCGCGCAGGATGAGCAGGGCGCGTTCGGAGTTGTCCCGGCCGGTGCAGGTGCTCGCGAGGTCGGCGAGCCGCTGGGAGCGGCCGGGTGAGGTGGCCTCCCCCGCGTGGATGCCCTCCCACATGAAGTGCACGGCCTGCAGCCGCATCCGGGCGGGTCCGGGCTGGAGCCGGGCGGCCTCCGCCTCGACCGTGCGGACGGCCTCCTCCAGCTGGTTGTTGTGCAGGAGTGCCTGGGAGAGCCGGAAGACGGCGTCCACCCGCTGGTCGCCCTCGAGGCCGGGCATGCCGAGCGCGGTCCGCAGGTGGCCTATGGTGCGGGCGGGCGCGGTGAGGAACGTGGCCTCGGCGAGTTCGTAGAGGACGTGCGGGTGGGATTCGGGCCGCGGTGGTTCCTTCAGGGCACGTTCCAGGCAGCGGCGGGCCGCGTCGGGGGCGCCGACGGCGAGGTGCTCGCGGGCGGCCTCGCGCAGTTGCCCGACGAGTTCCTCGTCGTCGTCCGGGTGGACCTCCAGGAGGTGGCGGGCGGCGGCCGCGGCGCCGTGTCCCTCGTCGGAGACGATCCGGGCGGCGATGCCGTGCATGGCGGTGCGCAGGGCGTCGGGGATGGAGTTGTAGACGGCGGTCGCGATCAGCGGGTGCACGAACTCCAGGTCGCCTTCGGCGCTGCGGCCGGCCGCCGGGTCGGGCGCGGTGAGGATGCGGGCGGTGCGCAGCAGTTCGGCGCAGCGGCGGGCGTCGTTCGGTCGCAGGGTGGCCAGTTTGGCGACGAGGTCGACGGAGATGCCGGTGCCGAGGATCGCGGCGGCCCAGGCGAACCGGGTGGCGTCGATGCCGAGTTCCTCCAGGCGGGCGACGAGGCCGCCGCCGCGGGCCGAGCGGTTCAGTTCGCGCAGTTCGCCGGCCCGGGCCTCGACCGGTTCGAGTTCGCTGTCCTGCACCTTGGCGAGGAGTTCGACGGTCTCGTAGGGGTTGCCGGCGGTGACGGCCCAGACCTCGCGGCAGAAGGCGGCGTCGGCGTGTTCGCCCAGGGTGGCGCGGGTGAGTCCGGCGGTGGCGTCCGGGGTGAGGGCGCTCAGGGTGGTGGCGGGGCCGTCCGCGGCTGCGGCGACGGCGTCGAGGTGGCGGGCGCTCGCGCCGGAGACCTCCTCGGGGCGGCGGGTGACGACGACCAGGACGGACATCTCGTCGAGCCGCTCGGCGAGTCCCGCGAGCCAGTGCAGGGTCTCGTGGTCCGCCCAGTGGGCGTCGTCGATCAGCAGCACCAGCGGCCAGTCCCGGCGGGCGAGCCGGCGTACGGCCGCGACCAGGCCGTCGCACACGCCCTGCGGGTCGGCCTGCCGGTCTCCGGGGTCCGCAATGCCGAGGGCGGGGCCGGCGATGTCGTACCAGTCGCCGAGGTACTCGCGGGCCTCCTCGGGCAGCATCGACACCAGCGCCGGCTGCAGCAACTGCCGTACCACGTTGAAGGGGACCGACCTGAGGGTCTCGCCGCCGCGCGCCGACCACACCGTGCAGCCGCGTGCTTCGGCGATGCGGCGGGTTTCGGCCAGCAGCGCGGTCTTGCCGAGTCCGGCCTCGCCGCGGAAGACCAGCAGTCCGCCGGTCGAGGAACGGTCCGTGCACAGGCGGTCGACCGCCCGCTCGACGGCGGCGACCTCCTCGTCGCGCTCCCACAGGGAAGCCGAGGCGGCGGCCGTGGGCCGTACCTCCGTCATCCCGCTACCTCCCCAAGTCGCCCGAACGACGTACAGATGTCGAGCGTAGCCGTCCCATTGCCCGAGTGGAGGGTGGTCGCGGCACCTCTTGCCGTGACGGGTGACACCGAGTGCAGCCGGGCGACGCACTTGTCCCGTCACCAGCCGCCTTGAGGTCAACGGCGGGCAAAGTCACCAGAGGTGACGTTCCCTCAGCAGTGCGGAGCATGCGGGTCCGTTGCCACGGCTGCCAGTGCCGGGAGTACGGATCCGGCGTCCGCGGCTGCCGGGTGGCGATCACCGAAGCGCGGTTCGCCGTGTCGTGGGCCGGTGGCGGGGGACGAGGCCCCGGCGAGGGCGCTGCGTCGCTTCGCGCTCCCCCTCCCCCTCCGTCCCGCCGGAGCGGCGCTTTTCGGCCGTCCGAAGGAGCGAGGGGGCGGGCGGGGCCTGATGCGACCGGTGGTGGAACAGCCGGTTCCGACTCCTCTCATGCCTCTTTCACCGACGCCTCTTACGGTGGGGGCATGACGGAGACTCCTCCCGGGTGGTACGCCGACCCCGGACAGACAAGTGACGGGCCCGCCACCGAGCGCTGGTGGGACGGCAAGGCCTGGACGGACCGCATCCGCCCGGCACAGCCGCCCGCGACCTGGGGTCCCCCGACAGGCCCGGCGTCCAGGGGCGCCGCACCCACCGACCAGTCCCCTGGCGGCATGGCGCCTGCCTCGGCCGAACCCGAGGTGCAGGGGGCCGGAGGGCCGACCGGCGCGGCGTCGCCGACGAACGATGGGGCGCCGGAAGCCGGGAAGCAGGCGGGGACCGAGGCGCCGGGGGCCGGAGAGCCGGGCGGCGCAGGGTCGCCGGGGGCTGGGAAGGCAACCGCCGCCGAGGCTCCTGGCGAGCCCCGAGCCGACGGGCAGACGGACGATGCCGGGCAACCGAGCGGCGCCGGGCAGGCAGGTGCCTGGGGGCCGGGGGCCACCGGGTACCCGAGTGCTGCTCAGCAGCCGGGATTCGGCGGCCAGCCGGGATCCGGCGGCCAGCCAGGATCCGGCGGCCAGCCGGGATTCGGCGGGCAGCCCGGCGGTGCCTATCCGGCGGCTGCCGGATATTCCGCCGCTCATCCCGCCTACCCCACCTATCCCGCTGCCCCGCCGGGCAGGCAGGGGCGGCGGTTGCGCACAGGGGCCGCCGTCGCCGCGGCCGTGGTCGTCCTCACCTGCATCGGTGTGGGCGTGTACGCGCTGGCGGAGGACGGCGGCAAGGGCGGTTCGCCCACCTCGCAGGTGCCCGGCGGGCCCGGCGCGCCCGGGGGCCAGGGCGGTACGGGCGGGCCGGGGGGCTCCGGCGGGTCCGGCGGGGACGGGGGGTCCGGTGGGCAGAGTCCGCGGCCCGAGCAGTCCCAGCCGCCGAAGATCAGGAGCGGGTCGGTGACCGACACGGTCAGCGGCATCAGTCTGCCGATACCGAAGGGCTGGTACGGACAGCAGGCCAACGCCGGTGCGCAGGTGACGTCCGACGACTCCTACAAGTGCCCCGGCGACACCTCCTCGACGTGCACGAAGGGCGGCGCCTACTCGGCCCCGGCTCTTCTCCTCGGCACCAAGGGCGCCACCGCCGAGGAGATCGCGAAGGCGGACATCGCGAAGAACGCCGAGGAGTCCTACGGCGGCAAGTCCTACGGCGGGATCACCTCCCACGACGTACTCGACTCCAAGGCCGTGACCGTGGCCGGGCAGCGGGGCTACCTGGTCCGCTGGAAGGCCGTCACGAGCAAGGGCGCCGACGGCATCGTGGAGTCGCTCGCGTTCCCCTCCCCCGCGAACACCAAGCAGATGGTGGTCGTGCGGTTCGGCGTCGACGCGGACCAGAAGGAGGCCGTGCTGGACGAGATCACCAAGGGCATCAAGGTGTCCACGGGCAGCGGCAACGGCCAGGACGTCTGACGCCCCTGACCCGGACGCCGGTCGGCCGGGTGGCGCGCCCCCGCCGCTCACAGGGGCACCCCACCCGGCCGGGGGTGCGCGCCGCCCCCGTCCCCACGGGTCGGCGCGGTCGGGTCACCGTCCGGTCATCCGGCGGACGGCGGCCCGGGTCTCAGGTCAGGCCGAGTGCCGGCAGCACGGCGGCCTCCACGAAGCGGACCAGGTAGTCGGGGTCGGCCCACTCGCCCTCCAGGACAGGCCGCACCCGCAGGACCCCGAGCAGCTGGGCGGGGATGTACTCCAGCGCCGGATGGTCGGCCGGCACCTCTCCGCGTTCTACCCCGCGGCGGATGATCTCCTTCAGCGCGGCGATCTCCGGCTCGACCAGGGTCTCGCGCAGCGCACGCTGCAACTCCGGGTCCTGGCCCGCGGCATGGGCGAGCGCCTGCAGCAGCTTGGTGTCCCGGCCGGACAGCTCGCCCGCCGCCCGGGCGGCCTCGCGCAGGTCGTCGGCGAGCGAGCCGGTGTCGATGCAGCGCGTCCGCCGGTGGGAGCGCAGCGCCGCCGCCACCAACTGGGGCTTGGTCTTCCACTGGCGGTAGAGCGTGGACTTGCTGCACCGGGTGCTCGCGGCGACGCCTTCCATGGTGACGGAGTCGTAGCCGCACTCCCCCAGCTGTTCCAGGACGGCGTCGTAGAACTCCTGCTCACGCTCCGGCGTGATCTTGGAGCGGCGCGTGGCACCGACCGGCTCGGGCCGGTCCGCAGCCTGCGACGTCATGGCGGTGCTCCTGGTTTCGGTAGGCGGCCGGAAAATTCCCGGCCGACGGTGTGTCGTACGTCTATCGATACGCCAGTGTACCGGTACGCAGCCGTATCGGTACACTAGCGTATCGGTACGCTCTCGTACCGATAACAGCACCACCGTCACCGAAGGGGCCGGGGGATGAATGCCCGCACCGAGCCTGCGCCGGCGGGGTCCGACGCGATAGCGCGACCGCCGCTCGTCCGGGAGCTTCTGCTCGTCGCAGGGCTCTTCCTCGTCTACAAGTTCGGCCGGCAACTGGCCACGGGCCACACCGGTGAGGCCCTCCGCAACGCGCACCGCGTGTGGGACGTCGAGCGGGCGGTCCATCTGCCCGGCGAGGGGGCGGTGCAGTCCCTGCTGCTGCACGGCGACGGCCTGGCGCACGTCGCGAACACCTACTACGCGGCCGTCCACTTCCCCGCCACCGTCGCCTTCCTGGTCTGGCTCTACCTGCGGCGGCCGGTCCACTACGTCTGGGCCCGCCGGGTGCTGGCGGCGGTCACCGCCGCCGCGTTGGTGCTGCACCTGCTGTTCCCGCTCGCCCCGCCCCGCATGCTCGCCGCGACCGGCCTGATCGACACGGCGCGGGTGTACGGGCCGTCGGTGTACGGCGACCCCGCGACGGACTCGTTGTCGAACCAGTTCGCGGCGATGCCGTCCCTGCACTTCGGCTGGGCGCTGATGGTCGCGGTCGGCCTGATCGTCGCGACCCGCTCACGCCGGCGTTGGCTCTGGCTCGCGCACCCCCTGCTGACGTTGCTGGTGATCGTCGGCACCGCCAACCACTACTGGCTCGACGCGCTCGTGGCGGCGGCCCTGCTCGGGCTCGCGCTCGCCGTCCTTCACCTGCCGCACCGCACGGCGAGCACGGCCCGGCGTGCCCGGAGCGGCCTCGTACCGGCGCAGCGGGACGAGCGGGCACTCGCGGGGGCCGGCCGATGAGCGCCGTCGTGATCGCCGTCGCCCTGTCCCTGGTCTCCGCCGTCGCCTATGCCGCCGCCGCGGTCGCCCAGGAGCGGTTGGCGTCCCGTTCCCGGGGCGCGGGCACGCTGCGGCTGCTCGGCACCGGGGCCTGGTGGTGGTCCGTCGGGCTGAACGCGTCAGCCGCGCTCCTGCATGTCGTCGCCCTCCGGTACGGCCCGCTGACCGTGGTCCAGCCGCTCGGCGCGCTCACCCTGGTCGCGGCGGTGCCGATGGGGGCGCGGCTGGCGGGCCGCCGGGTCAGCGCGGTCGAGTGGAGGGGCACCGCGCTGACGCTGCTGGGGCTGGGCGCCCTCCTGGTGACGGCGTCCGGTCCGGCGCCGGACGACGTGCTGAGCGTTCCCGAGGCGCTGACGGTGGCGGGTGCCACGGCGGCGCTCATCGGGGTGCTGTCCCGGCCGGGCGCCCGCCCCGGGCTGCGGCACGCGTCCGCGTCCGGTCTCGCCTCCGGGGTGGCCTCGGCCCTCACGCAGACGGTGACGGTGGCCGCGACGGACCGGTCCGGGCCGGTGCTGAGCGTCCAGGTGATCGGCGTGGCCCTGCTGGTGGCGGCGTTCGCGGCCGGCGGCCTGCTGCTGTCGCAGACCGCGTACCGGGGTGGGCTGGGCGGCCCCCTTGCGATGGTGACCCTGTCGAACCCGCTGGCCGCCGCGGTGATCGGCCTGTCGCTGCTGGGCGAACGCCTCCAGGGCGGTCCGGCGGGCATGCTGCTCGCACTCGCCGGGGCGGGCCTGGCGTCGTGGGGCGTGGTGCTGCTCACCAGGGCGGCACCCACGGCCTCCCCGGTGGACCACGACCGCCCGGTGAACGATGACCAGCCGGTGAACGCGGACCGACCGGTCGACGCGGACCGACCGGTCGACGACGACCATCCGGTGGCCGCCGTCCTGGCGTTGGAGCCCGGCTCGGCCGCGGCCGAACCGGTGCTGGTGCCCCGGCCGCACGAGCCGGGGCACCTCGCTCCCGCTACGCGGTGATGATCGCCGGGTCGCTCACCCCCGGCTGCCCGTTCTCGACGTGTCCCGCGAACCTGCGCAGGAACGCCTTGTCGCCCTCGGCGGTGACGGTCAGGTCGTACCAGCGCCGGCCTGCGGCGAGGTCCACGGTCCGGCACACCTTGGCCCCCGGGCGGACGGTGACGGTCGAGGGACGGCCGCCGTAGCCGCTCACGAGCTTCAGGCGGGCCGTGCCGGAGCCCTTGTTGGTGAAGGTCAGCTCGATGTCGTCGCCGGTGTGGCGGGCCGTGACCTCGCAGCCGGCCGCCCTGTTCGAGCCCTTGAAGACGCGCACGAAGCCGTTCGGGCCGTGCACGGTCAGGTCGTAGGAACCTCCGGAGTACGCCGAGTTCCAGGTGTCGGAGAGCGTCTTGCCGGCCTCGGTGGTGTACGTCCAGGGGCCGTCGGTGCGGTTGCCGGACGTGACGTGGAAGGCGCCGCCGGCCTTCGCTCCGGAGGCGAAGGTGAGAGTGAGCTTCCCGGTCGCCGCGTCGACAGAAGCGTCCACGTGCGGGGCGTACTTCAGCGGCCGGGTGCGGCGCAGACCGCGTTCCTGCCGGGGCATGCGCGGGTCGGCCGGTGGGACGGGCTTGTAGTCGGGGTGGCGCTGACGGTCCTGCGGCTCGTACGCCTCGGTGCCGGGCAGCGGGGCCGGGCGGGCGTCCTTGCGGGAGAAGTCGAACGCGGACGTGAGGTCACCGCAGATGGCCCGGCGCCACGGCGAGATGTTGGTCTCGCGCACACCGAAGCGGCGCTCCATGAACCGCAGGATCGAGGTGTGGTCGAGGGTCTCGGAGCAGACGTAGCCGCCCTTGCTCCACGGGGAGACGACCAGCATCGGGACCCGGGGACCGAGGCCGTACGGGCCGGCCGTGTTCTTGGCGTCCCCAGGGAAGAGGTCGAGGGAGACGTCCACGGTGGACAGGCCGCGGGAGGCGTCCTTCGGGGGCAGCGGCGGCACCACGTGGTCGAAGAAGCCGTCGTTCTCGTCATAGGTGATGAACAGGGCGGTCTTCGACCAGACCTCCGGGTTGGAGGTGAGCGCGTCGAGGACCTGCGCGATGTACCAGGCGCCGTAGTTGGAGGGCCAGTTCGAGTGCTCGGAGAAGGCCTCGGGGGCGGCGATCCAGGAGATCTGCGGCAGCTTGCCGGCCTTCACGTCCGCCTTCAGCACGTCGAAGTAGCCGTCGCCGGCCTTGGCGTCGGTGCCGGTGCGGGCCCTGTCGTACCAGGGGTCACCGGGCTTGGCGTCGCGGTACTTGTTGAAGTACAGCAGCGAGTTGTCGCCGTAGTTGCCGCGGTAGGCGTCCTGGATCCAGCCCCAGGAGCCCTTCGCGTCGAGGCCGTCGCCGATGTCCTGGTAGATCTTCCAGGAGATGCCGGCCTGCTCCAGGCGCTCGGGGTAGGTCGTCCAGCCGTAGCCGAGTTCGTCGTTGCCGAGGACCGGACCGCCGCCGGTGCCGTCGTTGCCGGTGTAACCGGACCACATGTAGTAGCGGTTGGGGTCGGTGGAGCCGATGAACGAGCAGTGGTAGGCGTCGCAGACGGTGAAGGAGTCGGCGAGGGCGTAGTGGAAGGGGATGTCCTCGCGGGTCAGGTACGCCATGGTGGTGGTGCCCTTGGCGGGCACCCAGCGGTCGTACTTGCCGCCGTCGTAGGCCTGGTGGCCGTCGGGCCAGGAGTGCGGCAGGCCCTCCAGGAACTGCATGCCGAGGTCGTCGGCGTCCGGGTGGAACGGCAGGATCTCCTTGCCGTCCTTCTCCTGGTGCCAGACGGGTTTGCCGTTGTCGAGGGTGACCGGGCGGGGGTCTCCGAAGCCGCGGACGCCTCTCAGGGTGCCGAAGTAGTGGTCGAAGGAACGGTTCTCCTGCATGAGGACGACGATGTGCTCGACGTCCTCGATCGACCCGGTGCGGTGGTTCGCCGGCAGGGCGGCGGCGCGCTGGATGCTGGCGGACAGGGCACTGAAGGCCGTGGTGGCACCCGCGAGTTGGAGAAAGCGGCGCCGGTTGACTTCGGACATGAAGGACAGACCTCTCATCCTGAGGTGCGGGATGGCCGGAACGTGACGGAATCTGCGCGGAAGGAGTGTTTCAGGGACACCAAACGCCAAGGAAGGGGCGCGTGACACTCGTGTGAAAGTCGCCGGTACGGACGGTGTGCCGAGGCATTGCCGGGGGAGGGTGAGGGGCGTGACAGAGACGCAGACGGTTTCCCCGCCGACGAAACGGCCCGTTCGCCGGCTCCTCGTCGCCTCCGTGGCAACGCGGTCGAGTGGTACGACCGGTACGCCTACACGTTTCTGGCCACCTACATAGCCGCCCAGGTCTTCCGAAGAGCGCGGACAACTCGCTGGTGCCGCTGCTGTCCACGTTCGCGGTGTTCGCGGTCGGCTTCTTCATGCGGCCGGTGGGCGGGCTGCTGATGGGCGCCGTCGCGGACCGGCACGGGCGGCGGGCCGCCCTCACGATCACCATCCTGCTGATGGGCGGCAGCAGCCTGCTGGTCGGGCTCACTCCGACCTACGCGTCCGTGGGTGTCCTGGCGCCGGTGATCCTCGTCCTCGCCCGGCTGCTGCAAGGGCTCTCCGTGGGCGGTGAGTTCACGGCGTCGACGACGTTCCTGGTCGAGTCGGCGGGCCCGGGCCGACGGGGGCTGTTCTCCAGCCTCCAGTACGTGTCGACGACGGTGGGGCAGCTGGTCGCCTTCACGTGGGGGGACCCCCACCGGCCGCCGTCCCCCGCTGCTTTTCTTCGGTCTGGGCTTCGCGCTGCTCGCGGTGCCGCTGCTGCACGCCCTGCGCGACTCGTTCGCCGTGCTGTTGCTCGTGCAGTGCGCGGGCATGGCGCTGTTGACCGGCTTCACCTCGATCAGCGCGGCCGTGACGCCGAGATCTTCCCGCCCCGGGTCGGCGCGGCGGGCATCGGCTTCCCGTACTCCCTGACGGTGGCCCTCTTCGGCGGCACGGCCCCGTACGTGGGCACGCTGTTCAAGGAGCAGGTGCACGCGGGGCTGTTCCCCTGGTACGTCGCGGTGATCTGTCCGGTGTCGTCGGTGGTGTACCTGCGGCTGCCGGAGACGGCTCACGCACCGCTGCGGCGGTCAGGGGGCGCGCCGTCGGGGACCGGCTCACCGTCCTTGCCGTCGGCCTCGTGCGGCTCCTCGTGCGGTCCGGCGCCGTTGGGTGACCCTGCGGCGGGGGGCGGCGGGCCCTCCTTCACGGCGACCCGCTCGGGGTCGACCACGGCGTCGGTGGTCCTGCCCACCTCCGACAGCGTCATCTGGGCGCGGTCGTCGACGAGCCGGGTCACCAGGTGCTGCGCGGCGCCGAAGGCCGCGGCCCAGGCGAGGACCTGCGCCCTGCTGTCGAGGTCGCTGAGCCCCGGGACGAAGGCGCCGCGGATCAACAGCAGCCCGAGGAAGGCCGACAGGGCGCCGGTGGGCAGCTTCAGCACCGCCGACGCCAGGGGCAGCATGTACGGGGAGTCGGTGCCCCGGATGCGGCGCAGCGAGGCGATGACGGTGAGGGCGGCACCGGCGAGTCCGGCGATCTCGACGGTGAGGATGTCCGTGGGGCCGGCCAGTCCGCTGGGGTCGGTGTCGGCCCGCTCGTTGTGGAACTCGGCGGTGGGGCACACGACGGTGACCGTGCCTCCGGAGCCGCCCGAGGGCGAGAAGCACAGGCTCAGCGAGCTGGGCGAGAACCATCCGTAGAGGGCCAGGTTCACCACCCCGACCAGTACGAGGAAGGTCGCGGCCCAGAGGATGTTGCGCAGGCTGCGCACCCGGGCCAGTTCGTCGTCGAGGCTGCTGTACGCGGCGTCGAGCGCCCGGCCCATGAGATCCCGGTCGCTCGGGCTCACGTCGCCGGAGATGATGGACCGCATTCTCAGGGCGAGCCGCACCCGGCGCGGGTCGTCCGCGTCCAGGTGATCCTTGACCAGGGCCATGACCTCACTGGCGCGGCCCGCGGCTTCTTCGTCGGAAACCAGTTGAATGAGCAACACCTCGGCGTTGCGGATATTCGAACACACCCCCTCCCGGGCCGCCGACCCCGACCACGGCTTCCGCCATCCGAAATCCTCGTCCGCGGCCGCGCGGGCTTTGTCGAGATGTCCCCGCATTCCTTCGATGAGCGCTGTCCGGTCTCCGCGGACCCGTCGGGTGCTCTCGTGTTCCAGTTCCGCCTCGAGATAGGCGATACGCGCTCTGGCCCGTGCGCGCCAGGCGGTCCGGGGCGGGCCGGCACGCGGCCCCCTCGTGGCCCGTCGGCGCGTACGGGCGGTCCTGGTCTCGGTGCCGGTCACTCGTACACGGCGGGTACGTGCAGCCTGTCCCAGGACTTGCGACCCGGCGTGCCGTCGGCGTCCGGGCCCCTGAAGCCGAGCTTGTGCTGCCACTTCGCGTACGACTTCCGGTCCGCCTCGCTCCACTGCGAGTCGGGTCCGCCGGCGTACGCCGAGCAGCCCTCCTCGATGAGGCGGTACCCCATGGCCTCGATGACGGGACTGGTCACGGAGGACTGGAAGAAGTCGGCACCCGGGAAGGGTTCGTACTCTCCGTTCATCTCCGGCGCCCTGACACGAATCTTCTGGTTCGGGAAGATGATGTCCGGATTCTCGATCTGGGGATTCCATTCGAGAATCTGGCCCAGTGTCACATGGAACATGGACGCGATCTTTATGAGGGTGTCACCATACTTGACTACGTAGAATTCCGCTGCGGTTCCCATATGTCCACGATAAATGCATCGCCCGTCATCGAGAAGTCGAGAATTCCGTTTCGCTTTCACTTTTTGACGGGGCAAACAGAATGGGCGCCTGAACCAGGCCGAAGCCCGTCAGACGCCCCTGCGCGCACGCGCCCGGACCCGGAAGAGGCCCGCTCGACGCCCCGTTATCCGCCCACGGTCCGCCGGCTCGAGGCCTGCAGCTGCGCATCGAGGTTCTGGGCGAACTGCGACCAGGTCTCGGCGTACTGGCGGGCCAGGTTCATCACCAGGGCACCGCAGTGCGGCGGGACCGCCGCGGTGAGCTCGGTCCACTGCTGCATGCCGACGGCGTTCTGGTGCAGCAGGCGCAGCAGGTTCCGCCCCTCCTCCTTGTGGCGCAGGGAGGGGTCTCGCAACAGCTTCTCCAGCACGTCCTGGGGGTCGCTTCCGCCCCGGTCGTCCGCGCGTCCCGCGGGCAGTGAGCACACCACGCCGGCGGGCTGGGCGGCCTCGTCCTGACGGGCCTTCTGTGCGCGTCGGACGACCGGATCCTGTCCGGCCCGCAATCGTCTTCGGACATCGCTCACGGTCGCCGGAGACAGGCCCGCCAGGCGCGCGATCTCCCGCAGCGAGGCGTCCGGGCGCTCGTCCATCAGCTCAGCGGCGCGCCTGCGGCCCTCGTCGCTGCTGAGCGGACGGATCTTGCCGTCCCTGCCCACGCGCGCGTGCAGGTGCAGCACGTCGTCGTACTGCCGGCGGATGGCGGCCACGGTCTTGGCCCCGAGCCCGGAGGCGCGGGCCACCGCCCGGTCCGACAGGTGCGGGTGGGATCTGACGATCTTCGCCGCCGCGGCCCGCCGGTCGGCCTGGGAGAGCGGCAGGCCGTGGGTCACGTTCGCCTGCACGGCACGCAGGAACGCCTCGTCGGCACTGCCCTCGAAGAACTCCACGCCGATGGTCCGCTGTCCCCTGACGAAGGCGGCCATCAGGCGGTGCATGCCGTCGATGACGTGCAGCGTGCGGCGGTCGACGAGGATGGGCGGCAGAGGCCCTTCCACCTCCGCCAGGCGGGCCACGTGCTCCGCGTCCGGCCCGCGCGAACGCAGGGAGATGCCCGGCAGGATCGAAGTGATGGGGATGTCCTGCACCGCCGGCGGACTCACCCGCGCAGGCCCGGAGGACGTCGTCGGGCCGGCGTCGCGGGCGACGACTCCGGTGGCGGCCGCTCCGGTTAAGTCCGCGGCCGAGGAAGAGTGAGGGACGCCGATCATCTGATTCATTCTGTCCACCCCGTTGACTGACAGCTCACAGAATCTGACTTGCGCCGCGACCGGTCGGCTCAGCACCACCGGTCCGCACGACCGGAACGGACCGGTTCACGGCCCGGTCCGGAGCCCGGGCACACCCCACTGGAGGAATCTGGAATTCCGTGCATCTCCCCCCGTTCTGAGATGTCGCCCGCGCCTGCACCACCAATGCTCACGCGTCACTCTGGTCATTGTCGAGCCCTCAGATAGAGGAACGCGACATTCACAGAATCCGTCATGAGCCGTTCATCTCAACGCTCATGACGGCTCATCAGTTCCCGTGGGCGCTCACGTCACGGTGCTAGTTGCCACCGCCCGGAGCGATCAGACCCGTCTCGTAGGCGAACACGACGGCCTGGACGCGGTCGCGCAGGTCCAGCTTCGACAGGATGCGGCCGACATGGCTCTTGACGGTGGTGGGACTCAGGAACAGCCGTTCGGCCAACTCGGCGTTGCTGAGGCCCGTCGCCAGCAGGCGGAGCACCTCCAGTTCACGCGGCGTCAGACCGGACAGGTCGCGGTGCGGTGCGACGGTCTGAGGTTCGTCGGGCACGGCGAAGCGCTCGATCAGCCGACGGGTGATCGTGGGCGCGAGGAGGGCGTCACCGGACTGCACCATGCGCAGGGCGGACACCAGGCGTTCGGGGGTGACGTCCTTGAGCAGGAAGCCGCTGGCGCCGGCCGTGAGCGCGGCGTAGACGTACTGGTCGAGGTCGTACGTGGTGAGGATGATGACCCGGGTCTCCGGGGGACCGTCACCGCCGAGGATGCGCCGGGTGGCCTCGATGCCGTCCATCACCGGCATCCGGATGTCCATGAGGACGACGTCGGGCCGCGTGCGGCGCACCGCCGCGACGGCCTCGGACCCGTCGGCGGCCTCGGCCGCCACCTCGATGCCGTCCGCGGCCAGGATCATCTTGAAACCTGTGCGCACCAGGGCCTGGTCGTCCGCGATGACGGCGCGCAGCGGCGGCCGCTCCCCGCTCATGCCGCGTTCCTCGGGATGCGCGCGGCCACCCGGTAGCCGCCGTCCGGCGTCGGACCGGCCGTCAGTTCGCCGTCATACACGGCCAGTCGCTCGCGCAGCCCCATGTGGCCGCGGCCGTTGCTCTCCACCGGCGGGGCGTCCTTCCCGCCTCCGGTGTCCGTGACCTCGATCTCCAGGCAGTCGTCGGTGTATCCGATGGCGACGGACGCCTCCGCGCCGCGGGCGTGCTTGATCGTGTTGGTCAGTGCCTCCTGCACGACCCGGTACGCCGCCAGGTCCACCCCCGAGGGCAGCGGTTCCGACGGCAGCGACACACCGACGCTCACGGGCGTGCCGGCGGCCCGTACCCGGGCGACCAGCGCGTCGAGCTGAGCCAGCCCCGGCTGCGGTTCCAGGCCGTCGGGTCTCTCGTGGTCCGGGGCCGCCAACAGGCCCATCACGTGCCGCAGTTCGGCCATGGCGGCCCGGCCGCCCGCCTCGACGGCCAACAACGCCTCCTTGGACTGCTCGGGGACCACGTCCATCACTTTGCGGGCCGCGCCCGCCTGGATCACCATCACGCTGACATTGTGGGTCACGACGTCGTGCAGTTCGGCGGCAATACGCGCACGCTCCTCCGCGACGGCCCGGCGCATGGCCTCCTCCTGGGCCTGCTGCAGCTCGGTGACCCGGTCCCGGCTGGTCGCCAGCCGCAGCTGCAGGAACCGGACGAGGCTGGCCAGCATCCCGGCCACCAGCAGCACGAATCCCGGGCTGGACCAGCCCGGGAGCAGGGGGTCGGCGTTGCGGAACGCGTAACCGGACAGCGCGGCGGCCATCACCAGGACGGCGATCGCCAGTATCCGGTAACGGCTGTACACGATGGCGCTGTAGGCGCCGACGACACAGGCCAGGACGGTGATCCAGGAGGCGGAGCCGCCGATGGCCAGTGCCGCGACCAGCACCGTCACGAACGTGGCCAGCGGGTACAGGCGCCTCAGACCGAGCGGCAGCGTCGACAGGATGACCATGGCCCAGGGGACGGGCGGGGCCTCTTCCTCCGCGGGCGCCTGGTCGGGGCCGGGCGAGGGCGGCGCGGGCACACCGGTTCCCACGTCGATCTTGGGTGGGTTCACATCCACCGGCCCGTTGCCGGGGTACCGCACCGCCACGAACAGCGCGACGGCGGTCAGCACGACCGCCAGCACCACGTCCACGCGCACCGCCCGCTTCGACTGCGGGGCGGACTTCGCCTCCGGGCGCAGCGCGTCGATGAGCTGGTGAAGCCGGCGGCACCGGTCTTGCGTCTCCATCCGTCCATTGTGGGGCGCCCGCCGCCCGGTCCGCGTCCACCTGTCTGATCAGGGCATTGCCTTCGAGGCCTACTCCTCAGGTAGGACTCCCCGGGCGAATCATCCGCTGGGAGGGGCCGATGTTGGTTCCGCGGCCGACGCGCCGCGCGGGCGGCAGCCTCTAGGTTCACAGGGTCGGCAACGGCATGTGTCTCTCGCGATCGTAAGGACGGACAACCCGCATGAATCAAGTGATCGAGCTGGAAGGTGTGGCGAAGCGCTACGACACCGCCGGTGCGCCGGCGCTCGGACCGCTCACGCTCAGCGTCGCCAAGGGCGAGGCCCTTGCCGTGACGGGCCCTTCCGGCAGCGGCAAGTCCACGCTGCTGAACCTCATCGCCGGCCTGGACAAGCCGACCGAGGGCTCCGTGCTCGTCGCGGGGCGGCGGATCGACCAGTTGAGCGAGCACGCCCTCGCCAAGTTCCGTCGCGAGCACATCGGCATCGCCTTCCAGTTCTTCAACCTCCTCGACGACCTCACCGTCACCGACAACATCCAGCTCCCGGCCCAGCTCACCGGGACGAGCCGGCGCGCTGCCGCGGCCCGCGCGGGTGAGCTCATGGAGATGCTGGGCATCCAGAAGCACGCACGCGCCTACCCGGGCCGGCTGTCCGGAGGTGAGCGTCAACGCGTCGGTGTCGCCCGGGCGTTGATCAACCGTCCCGAGCTGCTGCTGGCCGACGAGCCCACGGGTGCGCTGGACTCCGCCTCGGGCGCGGAGGTCCGCAAGCTGCTGATCGATCTGCACCGCGGTGGCCAGACCATCGTGCTGGTGACGCACGACCTGGCACTGGCGGAGGCCTGCGCCAGCCGCACGATCCACCTGGTGGACGGTCACCTCGCCCTCGACACGTATGCGCAGGCCGTCCGATGAGCCTCTTCGGTAACGGCGCGCTGGGCCGGGTCGTGCGCTCCGGGGTCGGCCGGCGGCGGGTGCAGACCCTGGTGATCGCCGTGGCCACGATGATGGCCGTGGCCTCGGCCGTGGTGGCGGGGGCCCTGATGGTCGCCGCGGCCGCTCCCTTCGACGACGCCTTCAAGAAGCAGCAGGGCGCGCACATCACCGCGCAGTTCGATCCGGCCAAGGCGAGTGCTGCGCAGCTGGAGCGCACCAAGGAGCTGGCCGGCGTCACGGCGAGCGCGGGGCCGTACCCGTCCACGGCGTTCCGCCCGGTGGACCGGTCGGGGTTCCGGATGCCGACGCTGACGGTGGTCGGGCGATCCGGCGCCGACGCCGATGTCGACCGCGTGGAGCTGAAGTCCGGCCGGTGGGCGCACAAGCCCGGCGAGATCGTGGTCGACGCGTCCTTCCAGGGCCCCTCCGTCGACATCGGCTCCGCCCTGAAGACGTCGGACACCCCGAACGCCCCGACGCTGTCGGTCGTCGGGTTCGCCGTGTCGGTCGGCAAGTCCGCCGACGCCTGGGCGACCGCGGAGCAGGTCGAGTCGCTGGCGGCGCTGGGCAGCCCCCTCACGACCCAGATGCTGTACCGCTTCGACTCCGCGAGCACCAAGCAGCAGATCGTCGCCGACCGGGCGAAGCTCGCCTCCGCCGTGGACTCCGGGGCCCTGCTGGGCACGCAGTCCTGGCTGGACACCAAGCGGGCCGCGGATCAGGGCGCGGCGGCGACCGTCCCGTTCGTGATGGCCTTCGGCGTGCTCGGCATCGTCATGTCGGTGATCATCGTCAGCAGTGTGATCAGCGGTGCGGTCGGCACGAGTCTGCGCAGGATCGGCATCCTCAAGGCCATCGGTTTCACGCCTCGCGAGGTCGTCCGCGCGTACGTGGCGCAGGCGCTGATCCCGGCCACGGTCGGCATCGCCCTGGGTGTCGTGCTGGGCAACCTGCTGGCGGTGCCGCTGCTGGCGGACACGGAGTCGGTGTACGGCAACGTCTCGCTGTCGGTGGCCTGGTGGGTGGACGTCGCCGTACCGGCCGCCGCGCTGCTCGTGGTCGGGCTCGCGGCGCTGATCCCCGCACGGCGTGCCGGACGGCTGAACACGGTCGAGGCCATTGCGGTCGGCCGGGCGCCGCGCCCGGGCCGCGGCCAGTGGGCGCACCGGGCCATGGGACGGCTGCCGCTGCCCCGGCCGGTGACGTACGGGCTCGCCACTCCCTTCACGCATCCGGTGCGTGCCCTCGCGATGCTGCTCGCGGTGGCGTTCGGCACGGTCGCGGCGACGTTCGCGGTGGGACTGACCTCGTCCCTGAACGAGGTCGGCAAGTCGCAGGACCCCGAGAGCCGTGCCGCGGTCACGGTCACGACGGTCAGGATGAACAACATCGCTCCCCCGCCGCCCCCGCCTCCCGTGGGGGGCGACGCCGCGGCGAGCCCGTCTCCGGCGGCCCCCAGCCCGGCGGCCGGCTCGTCCAAGCCCAAGGTGGCCGACCCGGCGAAGGTGCGGGCCGCCGTCAAGTCCGAGGCGGGGCTGGAGTCGTACTACGGCAAGCTCCAGACGGAGGTCGCCGTGGCCGGGGTCTCCGGCGCGGTGGAGGCCAGCCTCTACGAGGGCGACTCGCGCTCCGGCAGCTACGAGATGCTCTCGGGGCACTGGATCACCGGGAAGGGCCAGGTCGTCGTGCCCACGCGCTTCCTGGAGCGGACCAGCACCAAGGTCGGCGACACGGTGCGGATGACGTTCGAGAAGGAGAGCGCCGACCTGCGGATCGTGGGTGAGTCGTTCGACACCTCCGGCAATGAGCTGGAGGTCCACGCGGACATGGCCAACTTTCCGTCGGCGCAGCCCGAGACGTTCCTCGTCGACGTGAAGTCGGATGTGTCGGCGGACGCGTTCGCCCGGAAGCTCGCGGCGGTGGTGCAGCCGATGGGCGGTGACGCCACGACCGTCGTGGAGTCGGAGCAGAGCGGCGTCATTCTCATCATGGACGCGATGGCGGTGCTGCTGACCCTCATGCTGATCGCCGTGGCCGGTCTCGGCGTGCTCAACTCCGTCGTCCTTGACACCCGCGAACGCGTCCACGACCTGGGCGTGTGCAAGGCGATCGGCATGTCGCCGCGGCAGACGGTGAGTCTCGTGCTCGCCTCGGTGTCCGCGATCGGCGTGGTCGGCGGGCTGCTGGGCGTGCCGGCGGGATACCTGCTGCACGGCGTCGTCATGCCGGTGATGGGGCGCGCGGTGGGCACCGGAATGCCGTCGCCGGTCCTCGACGTGTACGGGCCGGTCGAGCTGCTCCTGCTGGGGCTGGGCGGCGTCGTGCTGGCGATGCTGGGCGCGATGATCCCGGCCGGGTGGGCGGCCCGGGCCCGCACGGCCACGGCCCTGCGCACCGAGTGACGCAGGACGCGACACCGGCGGCATGAAAGGACAGCCCGGCCCCGAAAGGGCCGGGCTGTCCTCGTGCGTACGTGCTCCGAGCCGTGCGCGGCGTCGCTCGGGTGCGCCGCCGCACGGGCCGGGCCTCCGCTCGTCGGCGGGGGCCCGGCCGTCATCGGGCGGCCGTACGACGGCTCACACGCCGTCGGGCCTGCGCATGCGCCGCAGCGCGGGCCTGGCCTTCGGCCGCCGGTCGCCCTGGTCGGCGAGCCAGCCCGCGAGTGCGGCCGGCGTGGGCGAGGTGAAGACGGTACGGATCGACAGCTCCTCACCCAGCACCGTACGCACCCGGCTGACCAGGCGTGTGGCCAGCAGCGAATGACCGCCGAGGGCGAAGAAGTCGTCGTCGACACCGACCGTCGGCAGGCCCAGCACCCGTGCGAACGCCTCGCAGAGGATCCGCTCCTGTTCCGTGGCCGGTTCCCGGCCGGCTCCCGCCGGCGCGGCGACATCCGGCTCCGGCAGCGCCGCGCGGTCCAGCTTGCCGTTGACCGTCAGCGGAAGCGCGTCGAGGACCACGACCGCCGACGGCACCATGTACTGCGGCAGAGCCTGCGCGACGTGGTCGCGCACCGTCCGGCCGAGCGCGACGTCGTCGGTGTCCGACCGGTCGCCCGCGGGCACCACGTAGGCCACCAGACGCCTGTCGCCCGAGGCATCCGCGCGTACGGTCACCGCGGCGCGGGCCAGCGCGGGGTGTCCGGTCAGAACGGACGCGATCTCCTCCGGCTCCACCCGGAAGCCACGGATCTTCACCTGCGCGTCGGCCCGCCCGGCGAACTCCAGCCTGCCGTCGGCGGTCCACCGCACCCGGTCCCCCGTCCGGTACATCCGCTCTCCGGGCCCGGTGTACGGGGACGCCACGAACCGCTCGGCCGTCAGGTCGGGCCGCCCCACGTACCCGCGGGCCAGGTTGGAGCCCGCGACGTACAGTTCGCCGGCCACCCCGACCGGCACGGGGGCGAGCCGGTCGTCGAGGACGTACGCCCGCACACCGCTGATCGGGCCGCCGATGTCCGGGTCGTCGCCCACCGCCAGCGGCCGGGACATCGTCGCGCACACCGTCGTCTCCGTCGGCCCGTACGCGTTCACGAGCCGCCGCCCCGGCGCCCAGCGCCCCACCAGTTCCCTGCCCAGCGCCTCACCGGCCGAGACCAGGGTCGTCACCGGTGCCAGGTCCTCGGGCGCCATCTCGGCCAGGACCGCCGGCGGCAGGGTCACGTGCGTCACCGCGTGCCGGGACAGGACACGCGCCAGCCCGGGCCCGGGCAGCAGCTCGTCCGCCCCGGCCACGACGAGGCAGGCGCCGGACGACAACGCCACGACCACGTCCGACACCGCCGCGTCGAAGCTCATCGACGCGAACTGCAGCAGACGGCTCGATCCGTCCACGGCGAACCGGTCCGTCTGCGCGGCCGCCAGGTTCGCCAGTCCGGCGTGGGACACGGCCACGCCCTTGGGCCGTCCCGTCGAACCGGACGTATAGATCACGTAGGCCATCCGGTCGGGCGTTCCGGCCACCCGGGGAGCGGTCACCGGAGCCGTCTCCACACTGGCCGCCACCCCTGGATCGTCCAGGTTCAGCACCCGGGGCCCCGAAGCGGAGAAGCGGCCCGTCAGGTCGCTCCGCCCGACGACGACACCGGCCCCGCTGTCCGCGAGCATGAACGCCAGCCGCTCCCCCGGATACTCCGGATCCAGGGGCAGGTAGGCCGCCCCTGCCTTCCACACGCCGAGGATCGCCGCGATCGCCTCCACGCCTCGCGGCAGGCACAGGCCCACCACGGACTCGGGCCCCACCCCGTGGTTCCGCAGAAGGTGCGCGAGGCGGTTGGCCCGCGTGTCGAGTTCCGCGTACGACACCTCGGTCGTGCCGGCCACGACCGCCACCGCGTCGGGCGTCCTGGCCGCCTGCGCCTCGAACAGTTCCGGCGCCGTCGCCGCGTCGACCGGCCCGTCGGTGTCGTTCCACTCCGTCAGCACCCGCCGCAGTTCCTGCGCGGGCACCGCCTCGACGGCCACGAACCGTGTGTCGGGTGCCTCTTCCAGCGCGATGACCAGGTTGCCGAGGGTGGTGTGCAGCATGGAGCACAGGGCGTCGGCGTCCACGGAGGCCACCGCGTCGACGGTGAGGGCGAACCCCGTTCCGAGGTCGTCCACCGCCACCGCGACCGGGTAGTTGGTGCGTTCCCGGGTGAGCAGCAGGCTCACACCGTCCGGCATGGTGCCGCTGCCCCGCTCCGCTGCCCGGGCGGCGGCCTGATGGTGCCGGTAGTTGAAGATCGAGGTGAACAGCGGGCTGCCGCCCGGGACACCGCCCGCCCGTTGCGCCAGCGCCAGCGGGGCGTGCTCGTGCACGAGCAACTCGGCCAGCTGGTCGCGCAGTCCGAGCAGGGCATCGCCCACCTTCGACGATCCCACGCGTACCCGAACGGGCAGCGTGTTGATGAAGGGCCCCTGGACGCGGTCGGCTCCGGCCCCGGCGTTCATCCGGCCGAAGAGCACGGTGCCGAACACGACGTCCTCCCGGCCGCTGACCGTCGCGAGGACCCGGGCCCACGCCAGGTGGAACACCGTGGCCGGACTGACACCGAGCGACCTGGCCGTCTCGCGTACGCGGCCCGCCAGTTCGTCGTCGACGGACCACCGTGCGCGGTCCGCGTCGGTGCCGTCGCCGTGGACGTCCAGCAGACCGTACGGTGCGGTGGTCTCCTCTACGTCCCCGAGCAGGTCGCTGAAGTACCGCTCGTGCTCCTCCCTCGGCACCCCCAGCCGGGCCTGCGCCACGAAGTCCCGGAACGGGAGCGCCTCGGGAAGCGTGTCGCCCCGGCCCGACAAGAGCGCGCCCAGCTCTCTCAGCAGGGCTTCCTGACTCGTGTGGTCCCGAACGGTCTGGTGGATCCGGATGAGGCACACCCATCGGTCACCGCCCGGCAGGGCGGCGGTGTGCGCACGGATCAGCGGAGCACTGCTCAGGTCCATCCGGCCCCCGGCGTGCGCCAGCAACTGCCGTACGGTGTCGCCGCCTTCGGGATCGGCCACGAACCCCTCCACGGGCAGCCCCACTTCACGCAGCACCACCTGGACCGGCTCGCTCAGGTCCCGCCACAGGATCGCGGTCCGGTAGATGTCGTGCCGGTCCACCACCCGCTGCAACGCTCCGAGGAACGCGTCCAGCCGCTCCCTTGACTCCAACTCGAGCACGATCGGCAGCACATAGACGTCTCCGCCCTCCTGATCAGCGACCAGGTGGTGGAAGAGGATGCCTTCCTGCAACGGGGCGAGCGGGTAGACGTCGGCGATGTTGGCCGCGCCGCCCGGTATCTGCCCGACGACATGCTCCAGCTCGGCCTCGCTCAGCTCGACCAGCGGGAGCATGTCCGGGGTGATGTGCTCGGCGCCGTGCGGGATGCGGTTCTCCGGAACGTCGACCGTGTCCGGAGCCGCGACCCCTGCCAGGCCTGCGGGAGTGGGTGTCTGGAACAGCGCGCGGACCGAGAGAGACACGCCCCGGCTGCGCAGCTGCTCGACCAGCGAGACGGCCAGGAGGGAGTGCCCGCCCAGCGTGAAGAAGTCGTCGTCGACGCCGACCGCGGGCAGACCCAGCACCTGGGCGAAGGCCTGGCACAGAATCTCCTCCTGCACGGTTGCCGGAGGACGCCCCGTGCCGGCCGTCGCCGCCGCCCCATAGTCGGGGGCGGGCAGAGCCTTGCGATCCAGTTTGCCGTTGCCCGTCAGCGGCAGGGCATCGAGGACCACCACGGCCGCGGGGACCAGGTACTCGGGCAGACGGGCCGAAGTGAACTCCCTGATGGCTGCGGTCAGGTCTTCTCCTTCCGTCTCGTTGGTGACGATGTAGGCGACCAGGCGGACATCGCCGGGGGTGTCTTCGCGGGCGACGACTGCGGCCTGGGCGACCAGCGGGTGTGCGGCTACGACTGCCTGTACTTCGCCGGGCTCCACTCGATACCCGCGGATCTTCACCTGGTCGTCGGCACGACCGGCGAACACCAGCCGGCCATCGGCCGTCCACCGTGCGCGGTCACCCGTGCGGTACATGCGCTCGCCGGGTGAGCCGAAGGGGCAGGCCACGAAACGCTCGGAGGTGAGACCGGGCCTGCCCACATACCCGCGCGCCACCTGTGCGCCCGCCACATAGAGTTCGCCCACTACACCCACCGGGACTGGCCGCAGGCTCGCGTCCAGGACGTAGGTCTGTGTGTTGGCCACCGGGGAGCCCACCGGGATCACCCCGGCAGCCACATCCTCCGCGGTCAGCGCGGTGGTGGCCACGCCGACCGTGGTCTCCGTCGGCCCGTAGTGGTTGAACACAGCCGTGGCCAGCAGCTCCCCGACCAGCTCGGCGGAAGCCGCCTCACCACCCAGAACCAGCGACCGCACCGACGT